>URUY01000022.1 GCA_900551115.1 uncultured Lachnospiraceae bacterium | reverse complement strand
GACCTTCAGCTAAGTTATCTTACGCAAGGGTTTCTGTTCAGAAAGCATGTTTCGTATTAGATGCTATCAGAGGCAAGGATGTACAGACTGCACTGGCAATTCTGTCCTACAATCCCAGATATGCATCCAGTGTTATTAAGAAGCTGTTAGAATCAGCAATCGCAAACGCTGAAAACAACAATGGCTGCAATGCTGCTAACCTTTATGTTGCTGAGTGCTGTGCAAACAAGGGACCTACTATGAAAAGAGTAAGACCCAGAGCGCAGGGCAGAGCTTACAGAATTGAAAAGCAGATGAGCCACATCACCATCGTTCTGGATGAGAAGAAATAGGAAGGGAGCTAAGTTTAATTTATGGGACAGAAAGTTAATCCTCACGGCCTTAGAGTCGGCGTTATTAAAGATTGGGATTCTAAATGGTACGCTGATGCAGAATTCTCTGACTATTTAGTTGAAGACTACAACATCAGAAAGTACCTGAAGAAGAAGTTATATGCTGCCGGTATTTCCAAGATTGAAATCGAAAGAGCATCCGACAGAGTAAAAGTAATTATCTACACAGCTAAACCGGGCGTTGTTATCGGTAAGGGCGGTGCAGAAATCGAAGTAACCAAGGCTGAGCTTAGTAAGCTCACTGACAAGAAGGTTTTAGTTGATATCAAAGAAATCAAGAGACCTGACAGGGATGCACAGCTTGTTGCAGAGAACATTGCCGGACAGCTTGAAAACCGTGTATCCTTCAGACGTGCCATGAAGTCCTGCATGGGCAGAACCATGAAGGCCGGCGCAATGGGTATCAAAGCTTCCTGCTCCGGACGTCTGGGCGGTGCTGATATGGCTCGTACAGAGTTCTACAGCGAGGGAACCATTCCTCTTCAGACTTTAAGAGCAGATATTGATTATGGCTTCGCAGAGGCTGACACTACCTATGGTAAGGTTGGCGTTAAAGTATGGATTTACAAAGGCGAAGTACTTCCCACTAAAAATCAGGAAGGGAGCGAGAAATAGTTATGTTAATGCCTAAGAGAGTTAAACGTCGTAAACAGTTCCGCGGCAGTATGGCTGGTAAGGCTTTAAGAGGCAACACTCTTACTTACGGTGAATACGGTCTTGTAGCTACCGAACCCTGCTGGATTAAGTCCAATCAGATTGAAGCAGCCCGTATCGCGCTTACCCGTTATACCAAGCGTACCGGTAAAGTTTGGATTAAAATTTTCCCGGATAAACCAGTAACAGCAAAACCGGCAGAAACACGTATGGGTTCCGGTAAAGGTTCCCTGGAGTACTGGGTAGCAGTTGTGAAACCTGGACGTGTAATGTTTGAAATCGCAGGAGTTCCTGAGGAATCTGCAAAAGAAGCATTACGTCTTGCAATGCACAAACTCCCTTGTAAGTGTAAGATTGTTTCTAAAGCAGATTTGGAAGGCGGTGTATCAAATGAAAACTAATAAGTATGTAGAAGATTTGAAAAATAAATCAGAAGCAGAATTAGCAAAAGAATTAGTCGCTGCTAAAAAAGAACTTTTCAATTTGAGATTCCAGAACGCAACCAATCAGTTGGATAATACGGCAAGAATCAAAGAAGTAAGAAGAAACATTGCCCGTATCCAGACTGTTATCACAGAGAAGGCTAACGCCTGACTTTAGCGTTTCGATCATTAGATTACCCAATGCAGGGTGGAATTTCAGAAAGGAGATTTAATCGTGGAAAGAAATTTGAGAAAAACACGTACTGGTAAAGTAGTAAGCAATAAAATGGATAAGACAATCGTTGTTGCCATTGAAGAGCATGTTAAGCATCCTCTTTACAAGAAAATCGTAAAAGATACCTATAAGCTGAAAGCTCATGACGAAAACAACGAATGCAATATCGGCGATACCGTTAAGGTAATGGAAACAAGACCTTTGTCCAAGGATAAGAGATGGAGACTGGTTGAAATCATTGAAAGAGCAAAATAATAACGGTACTATATTGGAAGGAGAATTAACATGGTTCAGCAAGAGAGCAGACTTAAAGTTGCTGATAACACCGGTGCTAAGGAACTTCTTTGCATCAGAGTTATGGGCGGCTCTACAAGAAGATATGCACAGATTGGCGATATCATCGTTGCTTCTGTTAAAGATGCAACACCAGGCGGCGTTGTAAAAAAAGGTGATGTAGTAAAGGCTGTTGTCGTTCGTTCCGTTAAAGGCGCACGTCGTAAAGATGGTTCTTACATCAAGTTTGATGAAAATGCTGCTGTAATTATCAAAGATGACAAGACTCCGAGAGGAACTCGTATCTTTGGACCGGTAGCTAGAGAGCTTCGTGAGAAACAGTTCATGAAAATTGTTTCCCTCGCTCCCGAAGTATTATAAGGAGGTACCACATGGCTACATTAAAAATCAAAAAAGGTGATACTGTTAAGGTAATTGCCGGTAAAGATAATGGTAAAGAGGGCAAAGTTGTTGCCGTTGACCAGAAGAACAGCAAAGTAACAGTTGAAGGCGTAAACATGATTACAAAGCATGCAAAACCTTCTCAGGCTAATCCCAATGGTGGAATCCTTCAGAAAGAAGCTCCGATTGATTTATCCAACGTAATGTACGTTCATAAGGGAAAAGCAACAAGAATCGGCTTCAAGGTTGAAGGCGAAAAGAAGGTTCGTTTCGCAAAATCAACAGGTGAAGTAATCGATTAATTTCAGGGAAGGAGGAAATAAAGCGTGAGCAGACTAAAAAGTTTATACAACGACGAAATCGTTGCAGCAATGACCAAAAAGTTTGGATATAAAAATGTCATGGAAGTTCCCAAGCTTGATAAGATTGTTATCAACATGGGCGTTGGCGAAGCAAAAGAGAATGCAAAGGTTTTAGAGAGCGCTGTTAAGGATATGGAAACCATCAGTGGTCAGAAGGCAGTTCTCACAAAGGCTAAAGGCTCTGTTGCCAACTTCAAGATTCGTGAAGGTATGGCAATCGGATGTAAGACAACTTTACGTGGCGAGAAAATGTATGAGTTTCTGGATCGTCTGGTAAACCTGGCATTACCCCGTGTACGTGACTTTAGAGGTGTAAATCCCAATGCATTTGACGGAAGAGGTAACTATGCACTCGGTATTAAAGAGCAGATTATCTTCCCTGAAATCGAATACGATAAGGTAGATAAAGTAAGAGGTATGGATATCATTTTCGTAACAACTGCAAAAACAGACGAAGAGGCACGTGAATTACTTACATTATTCAACATGCCCTTCGCAAAATAAGGAGGTAAATTCATGGCTAAGACATCTATGAAGCTGAAACAGCAGCGTAAACCGAAGTTTTCAACACAGGCTTATACACGCTGTAAGATTTGCGGCCGTCCCCATTCTGTTTTAAGAAAATACGGAATTTGCCGAGTTTGCTTCCGCGAGCTGGCATACAAGGGACAGATTCCCGGTGTTAAGAAAGCTAGTTGGTAGGCTGCATGAAAAATCAGGCGCGGGCAAAGCAAATGATTTTTTGATGGAATCTTCCAAGCTAATTTAATTCATGATTCAAGTCAAAGAGATAAGGAGGAAACTAAATCATGACAATGAGTGATCCTATTGCAGATATGCTTACAAGAATCCGTAATGCAAATACTGCAAAACATGATACTGTAGATGTTCCTTCTTCCAAGATGAAACTGGCAATTGCTCAGATTCTGTTAGAAGAAGGTTATATTAAGAAATATGATGTTATCGAAGATGGTGCATTCAAGACAATCCGCATTGCATTAAAGTATGGTGCAGACAAGAATGAAAAGATCATTTCCGGTATCAAGAGAATCAGCAAACCCGGTCTTCGTGTTTATGCCGGTACAGAACAGCTTCCCAAGGTTTTGGGCGGACTGGGTATCGCCATCATTTCCACCAATCAGGGAATTATAACAGATAAGAAGGCAAGAGAGCTGCAGGTTGGCGGCGAGGTTTTAGCGTTTGTGTGGTAATAGCAATAAAATCAAGCACAAGCGAAGCGCAGTATTTGATTTTATGCGGCCACACATCGAGAAAACAGGAAGCAGCGTAGCTGCGACGGCTGCGAAGCAGACGGTTTTTGAGATGGGCAGTGTAACTATTGTAAATCTATAAAATAGGAGGTACGGGCATGTCACGTATAGGTAGAATGCCAATCGCGATTCCTGCAGGCGTAACTGTGGAAGTTGCAGAAAATAACAAAGTGACCGTTAAAGGTCCTAAAGGAACTTTAGAGAGAGTTCTTCCTCACGAGATGGAAATCAAAGTTGAGGGTGCAGAAGTAATAGTAACAAGACCTAACGATTTAAAGAAAATGAAATCCTTACATGGTTTGACCAGAACACTGATTCACAACATGGTTGTGGGTGTTACAGAAGGTTTTGAAAAGAAGCTGGAAGTAAACGGTGTTGGTTACAGAGCATCTAAGGCCGGCAAGGTTCTGACTCTGAACCTGGGTTATTCCCATCCGGTAGAGATGACTGATCCTGAAGGCGTTGAATCCGTAATGGAAGGACAGAACGTCATTATCGTAAAAGGTATTGATAAAGAAAAAGTTGGCCAATATGCAGCTGAAATCAGAGACAAGAGAAGACCTGAGCCTTACAAGGGCAAGGGTATTAAGTATGCTGATGAAACTATCAGACGTAAAGTTGGTAAGACTGGTAAGAAATAACAGATAAGGAGAGTATGAAAATGGTTAGTAAAGAATCAAGACAAGAAGTACGTGTTAAAAAACACATGAGAATACGTAACCGTTTCAGCGGCACTGCTGAAAGACCTCGTTTAGCCGTATTCAGAAGCAATAATCATATGTATGCTCAAATTATCGACGATACAGTTGGTAACACACTGGTTGCTGCTTCCACTCTTGAAAAAGAGGTAAAGGCAGAGCTTGAAAAAACCAATAACGTTGATGCGGCAGCATATTTAGGAACCGTCATTGCAAAGAGAGCAATGGAAAAAGGTATTACAGAAGTAGTCTTTGACAGAGGCGGCTTTATATACCAGGGTAAAATCGCAGCATTAGCTGAAGCAGCCAGAGAAGCTGGCTTACAATTCTAGGAAAGGAAGAAATAAACCATGAAACATGCAATCATTGATGCCAGTCAGATGGAATTAACTGAAAAAGTTGTTACAATCAAACGTGTAACTAAGGTTGTTAAGGGTGGTCGTAACTTCCGTTTCACAGCTTTGGTAGTTGTTGGCGATGGTAACGGTCATGTAGGCGCCGGCCTTGGAAAGGCAACAGAAATTCCCGATGCAATCCGCAAGGGTAAAGAAGATGCAATTAAGCATTTAGTAAGCGTTGCATTAGATGAGAACAACAGTATTACACATGATTTTATCGGCAAATACGGTTCTGCCAATGTTCTTTTAAAGAGAGCGCCCGAAGGTACCGGTGTTATTGCAGGTGGTCCCGCACGTGTTGTTTGCGAGCTTGCCGGCATTAAGAATATCCGTACAAAGTCTTTAGGCTCCAATAATAAGCAGAATGTAGTTCTTGCAACCATTACAGGTTTAAGCCAGTTAAAGGCTCCTGAAGAAGTAGCTAAAAACCGTGGCAAGGCAGTAAACGAGATTTTTGCTTAACAAAGGGAAATTTTCCCTTTATGGTTTGAAAGGAGAGAAAAGACAATGGCAGCAAACAAAGAAAAAATGTTAAAGATTACTTTGGTTAAGTCAACTATCGGTGCTGTTCCCAAGAACAGGGCAGTTGTAGAGTCTATGGGTTTAAGAAAGCTTAACAGCTCTGTTACCCTTCCGGACAACGCAGCTACAAGAGGACAGATTCAGAAAATCGGTCATTTAATTAAAGTAGAAGAAGTATAAGCAGATAAGGAGGTGTCAGAATGGAATTATCAAATTTAAGACCTGCAGAAGGTTCAAAGCATAGTGATAATTTTAGAAGAGGTCGTGGACACGGTTCAGGCAACGGCAAGACTGCTGGTAAGGGCCATAAGGGTCAGAAAGCTCGTTCAGGAGCGCCCAGAGTTGGTTTTGAAGGTGGACAGATGCCGTTATACAGACGAATTCCCAAGAGAGGTTTCACCAACAGAAACACAAAGGAAATCGTTGCTATCAATATAAGCACTCTGGAACGTTTTGAAAATGACAGCGTAGTAGATGTAAATGCATTAATCGAAGCCGGCATTGTAAAAAACCCAAGAGACGGTGTTAAGATCCTTGGAAATGGAGAGTTAACTAAGAAGCTTACAGTGAAGGCTGATGCTTTTAGTGCATCTGCTAAAGAAAAAATTGAAGCTCTTGGTGGAAGTGCAGAGGTGATGTAATATGCTTACAACACTGAAAAATGCATTTAAAATCAGAGAAATCAGAAATAAATTATTTTTTACGTTCGCCATGCTGGTTGTGATCCGTATCGGGTCACAGCTGCCTGTGCCGGGCGTAGACAGAACCTATTTTGCAAGCTGGTTTGCTCAGCAGGCCGGCAGCGCATTCAGTTTTTTTGATGCAATTACCGGTGGTTCCTTTGTCAATATGTCCATATTGGCACTGGGTATCAATCCCTATATTACATCTTCCATTATTATGCAGCTTTTAACCATTGCAATTCCTAAATTGGAAGAAATGCAGAAGGATGGAGAAGACGGCAGAAAGAAAATTGCCTCCATTACCAGATATGTGACGATTATACTGGCACTGATTCAGGCAACGGCTATGGCAGTAGGCTTCGGCAGTCAGGGACTTTTGGTAGATTTTAATGTTATGAGTGTTATTACTGCAATCGCAGCAATGACAGCAGGAAGTGCCTTCCTTATGTGGATTGGTGAGCGCATTACAGAAAAAGGCGTAGGAAACGGTATTTCCATCGTCCTTGTAATCAACATTATTTCCCGTGTTCCGGCAGATTTGCATACATTGTTCCAGCAGTTTGTATTTGGTAAGCCTTTTGCAACTGCTGCACTTGCAGTAGTGATTATTTTTGCCATTATTGTTCTGATGGTAGTTCTTGTTATTATTTTGAACGGTGCTACCCGTAAGATTCCCGTGCAGTATGCACAAAAGGTACAGGGCCGCAAGATGGTAGGCGGACAGTCCTCCAGTATTCCCCTTAAGGTAAATACCGCAGGCGTTATCCCTATTATTTTTGCGCAGTCCATTATGCAGTTTCCGCTCATTATCTGTTCTTTCTTAGGCTATGAAGGAAAAGGCTTTTGGGGTGAAGTGTTAAAGGGTCTTGATTCCAGCAACTGGTGCAATCCGAAACAGATGGTTTATTCAATTGGCTTGGTAGTGTATATAGTAATGGTAATCTTTTTTGCTTATTTCTACACCTCCATTACCTTTAATCCTCTGATGATTGCAGATAATATGAAAAAGCAGGGCGGATTTATACCGGGTATCAGACCCGGAAAGCCTACCAGTGATTATCTGACAAAAGTACTGAATTATGTTATTTTCATCGGTGCGGTTGGCCTTACCATTATCGGTATTCTTCCGTATGTGTTCAACGGCGTTTTCAAGGCAAGCGTTTCCTTTGGCGGAACAAGCTTAATTATTATCGTAAGCGTTGTGCTTGAAACCATGAAACAGATTGAATCTCAGATGCTGGTGCGTAATTACAAGGGCTTTTTGAACGACTAATTTACCGCGAGGCGGATAAAGTATCCGGGGAGAGCGTTTCTCCGGATACTTTTTTTACTTTATTTTGCATCTATTTTACATTCTGTTATTGCAAACAGGAGCAAACAACGGTAAAATATAAATGTTAGGCATTAAATTATATTGATCACGATTCAGGAGAAGAGAGCCTGCGGGGGCAGGCAGATGGGAGAAAAGATGAAGATTATTATGTTGGGCGCACCGGGTGCGGGTAAAGGTACACAGGCAAAGATGATAGCAGAGAAATATCAGATTCCCCATATTTCCACAGGTGATATTTTCAGAGCCAATATCAAGAACGGTACAGAGCTTGGCATGGAAGCAAAAAAATACATGGACCAGGGTCTTTTGGTGCCGGATGAGCTGACAGTAAAGATTCTGCTTGACAGGGTGGCAAAGGAAGACTGCGCAGGCGGTTATGTGTTAGACGGTTTCCCCAGAACCATTCCGCAGGCGGAGGTGCTTGATAAAGCACTTACCGAGCTTGGCGATAAGATTGATTATGCTGTCAATGTGGATGTACCGGATGAAAACATTATCAACAGAATGTCAGGAAGACGTGCATGCTTATCCTGCGGCGCCACCTATCATATTGTACACATTCCTCCTAAAACAGAGGGTGTTTGTGACAAGTGCGGCCAGCCGTTAGTGCTTCGTGACGATGATAAGCCGGAGACCGTAAAGAACAGACTGCAGGTTTACCATGAGCAGACACAGCCCCTCATCGATTTTTATACGGAAAAGGGCGTGCTTAAAACTGTTGACGGCACAGTGGATATGCAGGATGTATTTGCTGCCATTGTAACAATTTTAGCGTAATCAGTATCAGATTAATCAGTATCAGGCAAATAAGGAAAAGAAGGTTGTAATATGGTAAGAATTAAATCTGCCAAAGAAATTGAATTGATGAGGGAGTCCTGCAGACTGCTGTCCAAAGTCCACAAGGAGCTGGAATATGCATTAAAGCCCGGCATGTCTACCATGGATATCGATATTTTAGGGGATACTCTTATCAGAAAGATGGGATGCATACCCAATTTCAGAGACTATAACGGATATCCGGCATCTATCTGTACTTCCATCAATGAGGAAGTGGTGCATGGCATTCCCACAAAGCATCGCTTTTTACAGGAAGGCGATATTATCAGTCTGGATGCAGGGCTTATTTATAAGGGCTACCATTCAGATGCCGCAAGGACCTATGGTATAGGAGAAATCAGCGATGAAGCACAAAAGCTGATTGACGTTACAAAGCAGAGCTTTTTTGAAGGCATAAAAATGGCAAAGGCAGGCAACCATCTGCATGATATTTCCAATGCCATAGATGCTTACGTTTCTCAGTTTGGCTACGGAATCGTCAGAGACCTGGTGGGACACGGAATCGGACGCGAACTGCATGAAGACCCCCAGATTCCCAATTTTGCACAGAAGAGAAGAGGCATAAAGCTTCACGCCGGTATGACATTGGCAGTAGAACCTATGATTAACATGGGAAGACCGGAAGTATATTTCCTTGAGGATGATTGGACGGTAGTGACGCTGGACGGTTCCCTGTCGGCTCATTATGAGAATACCATACTGATCACGGACGGCGAGCCGGAGATACTTACGCTGTGCGAATAGAGTATGACAGAGGCGGCGTAAAAGAACCGGGAGGAAATTTTATGATAGGTATGCTGGCATTTTCCAAAGCCGGACACGACAGGCAGACTGTGTATATGATAATAGAAGAAGAAGCGGAATATGTTTACCTGTGCGATGGCAGGCTAAAGACCGTAGAACACCCCAAAAAGAAGAACAGGAAGCATATTCAGCCGATTAAAAAAGCTGTAGATAGTACTGTCAGGGAAAAACTGCTGCAGAAACAGCCTGTACGCAATGAAGAAATTAAAAGAGTAATCAAAGCTTTTTATGCGCAAGGAGGTAGAAATGTCTAAATCAGATGTAATTGAAATTGAAGGAACAGTTATTGAAAAGCTTCCCAACACCATGTTTCAGGTAGAACTGGAAAACGGTCATAAGGTACTGGCACATATCAGCGGTAAGCTGCGCCAGAATTTTATCCGTATTCTTCCCGGAGATAAGGTAACCTTGGAACTGTCTCCCTACGATTTATCCAAAGGACGTATTATTTGGAGAGATAAATAATTTTATTCAATAAAAAACCAAAAAACACTTGTAAATAAAATTACTACATGCTATAATGTAAAACGGTCTTTTTTGAAAGGAGGGTTTAACGTGAAGGTTAGATCATCAGTAAAACCGATTTGCGAAAAGTGCAAAATCATTAAAAGAAAAGGACGTATCAGAGTTATCTGTGAGAATCCGAAACACAAACAGAGACAAGGATAATCACCGCTTGGATTAACAGATTCAAGTATGTGAGTTCTTGTCCCATTATTGTATGCGGCTGAAAGTGCATCTTTCCAGCCTTATTGTCGTGTTTGACGACAGCTTACGGATTTGCAGTAAGGTCTGAAGCGGCGGAAGGATGCAATTTAATATATATAATGGAAGAGCTTACGGGAGATTACTTGTTGATACCACGGTAAAAAGTTTTTCTAAAGCTTTAAAATACAAAGCTTAAGAAAAAGCTATGTTTTACCGGACAAAATGCGCAGAGCGCATTTTGCGCGTAGAAAACTTTTTGGCGTGGAAAGGTCGGATTAGCGTCCGGTTGGGTGAAAGCCCCAATCAACTTAGTAACTATTGAGTACGGTGATTGCAGAGCAGCAATAACTGTGCAGGTGTACATTTCCAAAAAGACAAACAGACCGGATTGTACACGGCGTTAAAAGTTCCGCAGAGCGGAAAACGCAGAGAAAATGGAGGAAACGTAAATGGCTCGTATCGCAGGTGTTGACTTACCTAGAGAAAAACGTGTGGAGATTGGCCTGACTTATATCTACGGTATCGGTAGAGTAAGCGCCAACAAGATTCTGGCAGAAGCAGGTGTAAATCCTGATACCCGTGTCAGAGAACTGACAGATGATGAAGTAAAGAAAATCGGCGAAGCAATGGAAAAGCTGGATATCATGGTAGAAGGTGATTTAAGAAGAGAAATCGCTTTAAATATCAAGAGATTACAGGAAATCGGCTGCTACCGCGGTGTTCGTCATCGTAAAGGTCTTCCGGTTCGTGGTCAGAAGACAAAGACAAATGCAAGAACCCGCAAGGGTCCGAAGCGGACAGTAGCAAATAAAAAGAAATAAGTAAAGGTGTAACTGCAAACAATTTTGAGAAAGTAGGTTAGTTTAAAATGGCTAAGAAAGTAGCAGCTAATAAAAAAGTCGCTAAAAAGCGCGTAAAGAAAAACGTTGAACGTGGACAGGCACATATTCAGTCATCTTTCAATAATACCATTGTTACATTGACAGATGCTGAAGGCAATGCATTAAGCTGGGCAAGTGCCGGTGGTCTTGGTTTTAGAGGTTCAAGGAAATCTACTCCGTATGCAGCACAGATGGCAGCAGAAACTGCAACCAAGGCTGCTTTAATCCATGGATTAAAGACTGTAGATGTATTTGTAAAGGGACCTGGTTCAGGCCGTGAAGCAGCAATTCGTGCGCTTTCTGCATGTGGACTGGAAGTTACCAGCATCCGTGACGTAACTCCTGTTCCTCACAATGGTTGCCGTCCTCCTAAGAGACGTCGTGTCTAGTACGAAAAGTATTTCTAATAACTCACAGCAATGGCTGTTTCGTTGAGAAATACTATGTTTCGTACAGGAGAATTTCCCTGAAGTGAAATTCTCCGCACAGCAGTTTTCATGGCTTGCCTCAAGGGAGGCTTCGCCAGAAAAAACTACTTTAGAAACAAGTTGGAAGAAAGCGCAGATGCGCTGTAAACAATAGTCAGAGGTCAAAGCCTCACAGAAAGGAATTATAACA
The DNA here is from genome assembly GCA_900551115.1 of uncultured Lachnospiraceae bacterium. Taxonomy (GTDB): domain Bacteria; phylum Bacillota; class Clostridia; order Lachnospirales; family Lachnospiraceae; genus Acetatifactor. The sequence goes on along the minus strand of URUY01000022.1, from coordinate 54,481 downwards.
ATGGCAGTAAATAGAGTACCCGTACTTAAAAGATGTAGAAGTTTAGGCTTAGAGCCGGCATATCTTGGATATGACAAGAAATCTAACAGAACCTCTTCAAGAGCAGGCAAGAAGATGAGCGAGTATGGTCTTCAGTTAAGAGAAAAGCAGAAAGCAAAATTCATCTATGGCGTGTTGGAGAAGCCTTTCAGAAATTACTATGAAAGAGCTGACAGAATGAGAGGAATGACCGGTGAAAACCTGATGATTCTTCTTGAGAGCAGACTTGACAGCGTAATCTTCAGAATGGGATTTGCAAGAACCAGAAGAGAAGCAAGACAGATTGTCGGACACAAGCATGTACTTGTAAACGGCAAGGGCGTTAATATACCTTCCTATTTAATTAAAGCTGGTGATGTAATCGAAATCAGAGAGAAATCCAAATCCTTACAGAGATACAAAGACATCGTAGAGGTAACAGGCGGAAGACTTGTTCCTGAATGGATGGATGTAGATATTGAAGGACTTAAGGGAACTGTAAAAGCACTTCCTACCAGAGAGCAGATTGATGTTCCTGTAGATGAGATGCTTATCGTCGAATTATATTCTAAATAAGCCGTAATTAAAAATGTTCGTAAAGGAGGGTATTTGCAGTGTTTGATTTTGAAAGACCCAATATTGAGGTTGCTGAAATTTCTGAAGACAAAAAGTATGGTAAATTCGTAGTAGAGCCTTTGGAAAGAGGTTATGGTATTACACTCGGTAACTCTCTTCGGAGAATTATGCTGTCCTCTTTACCCGGTGCAGCAGTAAGCCAGGTTAAGATTGAAGGTGTGTTACACGAATTCAGTTCCATTCCGGGTGTAAAAGAAGATGTAACCGAAATTATTATGAATATCAAGAGTCTTGCTATTAAAAACAGCAGTGAGACAAATGAGCCGAAAACTGCATATATCGAGTTTGAAGGCGAAGGCGTTGTCAGGGCTTCCGATATTCAGGCTGATCAGGACATTGAAATTCTGAATCCGGACTTGGTAATTGCAACCTTAAGCGGCGGCAAGGATACCAAATTGTATATGGAACTTACAATTACAAAGGGCAGGGGCTATATTAGTGCTGATAAGAATAAGCATGAGGATCTGCCTATCGGTGTAATTGCAATTGATTCTATCTACACGCCGGTGGAAAGAGTAAATGTTACAGTAGAAAATACCCGTGTAGGTCAGATTACAGATTATGACAAGCTTACGCTGGATGTATATACCAATGGAACCCTGGTTCCCGATGAAGCGGTAAGCTTGGCTGCAAAGGTACTCAGCGAACACTTAAGCCTTTTCATTGATTTATCCGAAAATGCTAAAACTGCAGAAGTTATGGTAGAAAAAGAAGACGATGAAAAAGAGAAAGTATTGGAAATGAGTATTGACGAATTAGAGCTGTCTGTTCGTTCCTACAACTGCCTGAAGAGAGCAGGTATCAATACTGTTGAAGAGCTTACCAACAAGACCTCTGAGGATATGATGAAGGTTCGTAACCTGGGCCGTAAGTCCTTAGAAGAGGTACTTGCTAAGTTAAAAGAACTGGGACTTCAGTTAAATCCCAGTGATGAATAATTAAAACAAAATGAATACAGTCTGGGGTAAATCCAAAGAGTACGCAGGCTGTTTTCCTTTAAATGGCAATGTAAACAGCATTCGGTATGTAAGTCCAAAGAGCGTGGCCGGATGTACCATGAAATGAGAGAGGATTTTAAAAATGGCAAAGTACAGAAAACTTGGCAGAACCAGCAGCCAGAGAAAAGCATTATTAAGAAATCAGGTAACAGCACTGTTACACAACGGTAAAATCGTTACCACCGAAGCAAAGGCAAAGGAAATCCGCAAAATTGCAGAAGGCCTGATTGCACTGAGCGTAAAGGAAAAAGACAACTTTGAAACCGTAAAGGTTACCGCTAAGGTTGCCCGCAAGGACAAAGACGGCAAGAGAGTAAAGCAGATTATCGATAAGGATACCAAGAAGGTTCTTTCCGAAACACATCGTGATAAAGACGGTAAGATTTTAAAAATCGAAAACGGTGTAACCGTTACGGTTTATGATGAAGTAGAGAAGGAAATCAAAAAGGATATGCCTTCCAGACTGCATGCACGCCGTCAGATGTTAAAGGTGCTGTATCCTGTAAAGGAAGTTCCTGCCGCTAATGCAGGCAAGAAGAAAAACACCAAAGAAGTAGATTTGGTAGCAAAGCTGTTTGACGAAATCGCACCTAAGTACGAAAACCGTAAGGGTGGCTATACAAGAATTATCAAAATCGGCCAGCGTAAGGGTGACGGTGCTATGGAAGTTGTACTTGAATTAGTATAATTTCAGACATTGCAGTTTATATCAGATTTTATTTTCCGGCAACCGAAAGGCTGCCGGAATTTTTTTACTCATGCATTATTTTAGTTTGTTTTTAATTTATTTTTTAGTTTTAAAAAATAAGTGGAAAAAACAGGAAAAATGTTCTATAATAGATATATCAGTATAATGCAGGAGGGTTACAATGAAGATACAATCAAAGATTTTGTTATTTGCCTTAGGGCCGCTCTTAGTACTTGGAGTATTTGTAGTATTATTGAGTAATGTGAAAATTAATAATGTAGTATTAGGCGCTATCGAGGACGGTCTGCGAAATACAGCTATTTCCGTAAGGGATACCCTGACTTACGCAGACGAGGGAGAGTATCATCTTGACAAGAAAGGTAATTTTTGCAAGGGAGAGTTTAATATTTCCAAAAGTCCGGAGATTGCAGAACATATTAAAGAAGCTACCGATACAGATATTACGGTATTTAACGGTGATATAAGGGTTATGACTTCTGTTTTGGGCGCAAGCGGCAATCCTATGATTGGTACCAGAGCTGACGGTATTGTAGTGGAGAAGGTTTTAAAGGGTGGAAGTGAGTATTTTTCAAGTGACGTAGACGTTTACGGAGAAAAATATTTTGGATATTATGTGCCGCTGTTTGATGCAGAAGGCAAGGCTGTAGGTATGATTTTTGCCGGCATGCCGCAGGCTGATGCAAAGCTGCAGGTTATGAGCATCATATCTTTGATTATTGGTATAGTATTGGTAATGGGACTGATTTCAGCAGTTTTCCTCTGCGTTGTTGTCCGCAGGCTGGTAAAGGCATTACATAGGGGAACCGATGCGCTGGAGCAGGTAGCACAGGGGAATCTTGATATAGAAATCAAGGCATCTGTTCTTAAGAGAAAAGACGAAATCGGTAATATCACCAGGGCAATTATGCAGCTCAAAACATCGCTGGTGTCCATTATAGGTACAATTAAAGCGCAGAGTGAAGAACTGAATAGGTCAGCCGCTTATCTGCAGGACAGGACAGAAGAAACCTCAGATTCCATTTCTCAGGTAGAAAAGGCAGTGGAAGAAATTGCGGAAGGCGCAACAAGTCAGGCAGAAGAAACACAGAATGCGTCAAATAATGTAATCCGTATGGGCGATATGGTGGAAGAGACTGCAAGAGAAGCAGAGGATATGAGCAAGGGCGCTCAGAATATGCAGAGACTTGGTCAGGAAGCTTTTGAGATTCTGCATGAGCTGCAGCGAATCAATGACGAAGCAAGAGAATCCATCAATATTGTTTATGAGCAGACTAATACAACTAACCAGTCCGCACAGAAGATTAAAGAAGCAACTAACCTGATTACTTCTATAGCTGAAGAAACTAATCTGCTGTCCTTAAACGCTTCCATAGAAGCAGCCAGGGCAGGCGAGCAGGGACGTGGATTTGCAGTGGTAGCATCTCAGATTCAAAAGCTGGCGGAACAGTCCAATCAGTCTGCAAAACAGATTGAAAATATTATATCCGGTCTGATAGCGGATTCCGATAAGTCGGTAGAGACGATGGATGTGGTTAAGGATATTGTGGACAGACAGAGTGAAAACGTAGTAAAGACAGATACCTGTTTTGGCGAAGTGCTTAAAGGAATTGAGGATTCTATTGAAGCAATTAACCGGATCGCAGAAAAGACTCAGGAGATGGACGGAGCCAGAACCAATGTAGTAGATACCGTGCAGAATCTGACGGCGATTGCAGAAGAAAATGCAGCCGGCACAGAAGAAACCTCTGCATCCATCACGGAAATTACCAATGCGGTTACGGATATTTCCTCGCATGCAGGCCAGTTAAAGGGCATTGCAGACAAGATGGATGCGAGTATGGCGGTCTTTAAGCTGTAAACAGGCATAGGGCAATCAGTCAAGTACCTTTTGGAAATGCTGGTAGTCCTTGCTGGAGTTCCAGTTACCGCCCCAGGTAAAACCATGTTCTATAAAAAGGCGGTAACATAAATCCTCAGTGTCAATTTTATAAGGAAAAGATGACGTGCGGTCAGCATAGCTCTCACTGCCTTCGGGCGAGACAAGCTGGCCGCCGTCTTTTGTATACCGCACATACGGATTGTAGAAAGGGTTAATATCAATAGCAAGCCCTAATGCATGCTTGGAGAGCTTGTCTGTACCATCTACCGTTCTGTAATTAAAGCAGGAGGTATTGTTGTCCTCCATGGAAGCCGTATCGTCTCCGCTGTAGTTGTCTATTAAAGTGATTTTTTCAATCTGATATTCGGCAATATACAATTCATAAAAAATTTCAGTCAAATCCTGAGCAATGGCAGCATTGCAGATAATTTCCCCTTCTACAGCTTCGCCTTCAAAATTATAATGCATCACATGCAGATAGTTTAAGTCTGCATAATCAATTTGGACAGCACCCTCTGCCGGGTAAGAAACTCCCGTAATATAGTCCTTAAGCGTATCGGACAGGGGTTCATAGTAAAACCCGGTTTTATAGGTAACGCGGTGGGGACTGACGGTATCGTTTACGGTACTGCCGTCAGCAGTATCTTGGGTAGAAGTGTCATCATTTACGGTACTGCTGTCAGCAGCATCACCGCCAGAGGTGTTTCCATAGGCCAAATCGGGATTATTTCCGGCATATTCGGAGAGCGTTTCTCTGCCGGATAAAAAGAGTCGGGAAAGGCCTGCAAAAAGTATTATAAGCAAAATCAGAAAAGCTGCGGATTTTATAACTGTCTTTTTTTTGTTCATTTTCTGCTCCTGTTATGTTTTTTCATTTTTATAACAGTCTCAGTGTACCATTAACCAATGATTTTGTAAAATACAGGGACGTAAAAATAGTTGTATTTCCACAAAATATCTAGTAAAATAAAAGGCACGCAGGTATTCCGGCATGGAAACCTGACCGGAGGAAACCATATGGGCATTATTAAAACAGACAAATTAGTGTTTGAATATATCAGGCGGGATGAGGACGGCAATGTAGAGGGAATCACCCGCGCAGTGGATGAAGTGACTCTGGATATTGCACCGGGTGACTTTATTGCTGTTTTAGGGCATAACGGCTCCGGCAAGTCTACGCTTGCCAAGCACATGAATGCTATACTTTGTCCTACGGAAGGCTGTATTTGGGTGGATGGCAGGGATACCAGACAGGAGGAAGAGGTTTGGAATGTCAGACAGGCAGCAGGCATGGTCTTTCAAAATCCGGACAATCAGATTATTGGGCAGGTAGTGGAAGAGGATGTGGGATTCGGCCCTGAAAACATGGGCATTCCTACTGCGGAAATTTGGGAACGGGTAAAGGAAAGTCTAAAGGCTGTAGGAATGTATGAGTTTCGCAAGTATTCTCCCAACAAGCTTTCCGGCGGTCAAAAGCAGCGTGTTTCCATTGCGGGCGTACTGGCGATGCACCCTAAGTGCATTGTATTGGATGAGCCGACTGCCATGCTTGACCCCAACGGACGCAGGGAGGTTATCCGTGCAATCAGGGGACTGAATGATGTGGAGAATGTAACAGTGATTCTGATTACACATTATATGGAAGAAATTATTCATGCAGATAAGGTTTTTGTTATGGATGACGGAAAAATAGCCATGCAGGGTACGCCTAAGGAAATCTTTTCAAGAGTGGAAGAGCTTAAGGAATTGCGTCTGGATGTACCGCAGGTCACACAGCTTGCTTATGAACTGCAAAAGCAGGGCATTGCTCTGCCTGACGGCATTCTGAGTATCAAGGAACTGACAGAAGAAATTTTAAAGTACCGTGCGCAGGGTAGAAGGGGGTAGGCTATGTCGATTATATTAGAGCATGTAAGCCATGTATACGGCGGCGATACCACCCTTTCCGTAAAGGCCCTTAACGATATCAGCCTGGTGATACCGGACGGGCAGTTTGTCGGGCTGATTGGACATACGGGTTCCGGTAAATCTACGCTGGTACAGCATTTAAACGGTCTGCTTAAGGCTACAAGCGGACATATTTATTTTAACGGTCAGGATATCTATGATGAAGATTACAATATGAAGGAGCTTAGAAGTAAGGTAGGACTGGTATTCCAGTATCCGGAGCATCAGCTCTTTGAAGTGGATGTCTTTTCAGACGTGTGTTTCGGACCGAAAAACCTGGGTCTTTCCAAAAAAGAAACGGAGCTGCGTGCCTATGAAGCCTTAAAGCTGGTAGGACTGCCGGATGAGTGCTTTTATCAGTCGCCCTTTGACTTATCGGGAGGACAGAAACGAAGAGTGGCGATTGCAGGTGTGCTTGCCATGAAGCCGGAAGTGCTGATTTTGGATGAACCGACAGCCGGCTTAGACCCTAAAGGCAGGGAAGAAATCTTAAGTCAGATTGTCAAGCTTCGCGAACAGAGCGGTATTACCATTATTCTGGTATCCCACAGCATGGAGGATGTTGCTGAATATGTGGATCGTATACTTGTGATGAACCACGGCGCGGTTATGTATGACGATGTGCCGCGGGAAGTGTTTAAGCATTATAAAGAACTGGAAGAGGTGGGACTTGCGGCGCCGCAGGTAACTTATATCATGCACAGCCTTAAGGGCGCAGGACTGGACGTGGACACAGAGGCCACAACCATTAAGGAGGCCGCAGCGGAAATCCTCCGCGCGCTTGGCAGGTAGACGAGGAGTAGTATGCTTAGAGATATTACATTGGGACAATATTATCAGACGGAATCCGTCATACACAGGCTGGACCCGCGTGTAAAGCTGGCCGGCACTGTTATTTATATCATATCCCTTTTCTTTTTTGACAATATTTTGGGATATGTATGTGCTGCCTTATTTTTATTTGCAGTCATCCGTTTATCCAAGGTACCCTTTAAATTCATGGTAAAGGGTATGCGTTCCATTTTGTTTTTATTGTTGATAACAGTGGTGTTTAATTTGTTTTTGACCCCCGGGGAGACGCTTGTAACAATCTGGAAACTGAAAATTACAAAAGAAGGACTGCGTACTGCCGTGTTTATGGCTATCAGACTGACGCTGCTGATTATAGGTTCTTCTGTTATGACGCTGACTACTACGCCGAATAATCTGACGGACGGTATGGAGCGGGCCATGCGGCCTTTCAAAATATTCCGTCTGCCGGTGCATGAGATTGCCATGATGATGTCTATTGCACTCCGTTTTATTCCTATTTTAATGGAAGAAACGGATAAAATTATGAAAGCGCAGATTGCCAGAGGGGCAGATTTTGAGAGCGGCAATATTTTCAAAAGGGCAAAGGCAATGGTTCCCTTACTGGTGCCCTTATTCATTTCCGCCTTCAGACGGGCCAATGATTTGGCAATGGCAATGGAGGCGCGCTGTTACAGGGGCGGCGAGGGACGTACCAAAATGAAGCCGCTTGTTTATAAGAAAAGAGACTGTATCGCCTATGTGCTTTTGTTTGCCTATTTGGCAGGCAGTATTGTGGTAGGGCGGTTTTTATTTTAAAAAAGGAAACGATGCTATGAAACGTTTTATGCTGACGGTGGCTTATGACGGAACAGCCTATTCGGGCTTTCAGGTACAGAAAAGCTGCAGGACGATAGAGGGGGAACTGAACAGAAGTCTGACAGCGCTTCTTGGTGAGGAAATTCGCGTCATCGGAGCAAGCCGTACCGACGCAGGTGTACATGCGCTTTGCAATCTGGCAGTGTTTGATTCGGAAACGACCATTCCGGCTCCCAAATTAGCATATGCATTGAACCAGCGTCTGCCGGAGGATATCCGTATCCGAAAATCCGAAGAGGTGGAGCCTGATTTTCATCCCAGACACTGCAATACCAGAAAGACTTATGAATACCGTATTACTAGAGGTGAATTTCCCATACCGACCAAACGGCTTTATTCCTGTTTTACCTATCATAAGTTGGATGTCTGTAAAATGCAGGAGGCAGCAGCCTGTTTAGAAGGGGAGCATGATTTTAAGAGCTTTTGTGCGGCAGCAGCCGTAGTAGAAAGCACTGTAAGGACTATTTATGCCGTGACGGTAACGGAACAGGGGGAGGATATCGTTATCCGTGTCTGCGGCAACGGTTTTCTTTATAATATGGTGCGGATTATTGCAGGAACACTGATGGAGGCCGGCAGAGGAAAATGGCCGGCTGAAAAAATGCAGGAGATATTAGAGGCAAAAGACAGGACGGCAGCAGGTCCTACAGCGCCGGCCTGCGGCCTTATGCTGATAAAGTATGAATTTTCCTGAATTTACTTGAAAAATGCGGAAAATCAAGAAGTTTATGGGTTGACAGAGGCGGTTTCATATAATATAATATATCACTGTGACGATGTATCGTATTGTGAAACCAAAGCCCCAGTGACACAGGAGATAATCGTGGGAACGAAGCTGTTTTGAAGGATTTTATGCGGTGGCCGGACATCTGCCAAGTAAGATTCCAGAGAAGCGAAAGAACGATTCACGGAACGATGGGTTTCGGGATTTGACTATGTATGGAGGAAACATCATGAAAACATTTATGGCTAGTCCAGCTACAATCGATAGAAAATGGTATGTAGTAGACGCTACAGACATGACCTTGGGCCGTCTGGCATCTGAGGTTGCTAAGGTTTTAAGAGGCAAGAACAAGCCGATTTTTACCCCTCATGTTGACACAGGCGACAATGTTATTGTAATCAACGCTGAAAAGATTAAGGTAACAGGCAAGAAGTTAGAGCAGAAGATTTATTACAGCCACTCTGACTATGTAGGCGGTATGAAAGAGACTACATTAAAGGAAAAATTAGATAAGAAGCCTGAGCAGGTTATCGAACTTGCTGTTAAGGGTATGCTTCCCAAAGGACCTTTAGGCAGACAGATGTTTACAAAACTGCATGTATACGCAGGACCTGAGCATAAGCATGCTGCTCAGAAGCCTGAAGTATTAACATTCTAATGGGACTGAAAGGAGGAAATTAAAATGGCTAAATCAGCAAGATACTACGGAACAGGTAGAAGAAAGAAATCCATCGCAAGAGTATACTTAGTACCGGGAACCGGTAAAGTTACCATAAATAAGAGAGATATTGACAACTATTTCGGGTTGGAGACATTAAAGGTTATCGTTCGCCAGCCTCTGACAGTTACAGAGACAGCAGACAAGTTTGATGTTTTGGTAAATGTACACGGTGGCGGTACCACCGGTCAGGCAGGCGCAATCCGCCACGGCGTTGCAAGAGCGCTCTGTCAGGCAGATGCAGATTACAGACCCGTTCTGAAGAAGGCAGGATTCTTAACTCGTGATCCTCGTATGAAAGAACGTAAGAAGTACGGTCTCAAGGCAGCTCGTCGCGCACCTCAGTTCTCAAAGAGATAAGCAGTTATCTGCGAACAAAGACGTATATACAAAGCCCCGGAATACATACATTCCAGGGGCTTTTGTTATGCGTCTTTGTTCATTGGAACGCAAGAATGACAGAGGAAATTCGGAGAATTTTCGAGGTAATTTTGCGTTCACAGATAACGTACGGGATTTCACAAAGAGATAATCAGCTGTATATTTTATGTACGAAAACCCATAGACTTTCAGTTTATGGTTTTTTTTGATGCAGTGAATGTGGTATACTTATACTGTCAGGGATATACTGTTAAAGGATGAATTGATGCAGAATTGGGAATTATCCAAAGACGGAAAATTGTACATTATGATATGTCCCAAATGATTGAGAAAGAGGCATTTCGTCCGTTGTGTGATATTGATATTTTTATGGATACCAGTACGGTAATGAATGATACTCTTGCATGGGACATTGGCAAAAAGCGCGATAATACAACATGCCTGGATATTGACCCGGACACACTGTATGAATTACCGATGGAGGTGGAAAAGATTGTATAATGTGTGGTTTGGAGACAGTATGCGTATAGGGGTAACTAACACGTAACTGACAAACAGCTTAAAAATGGTGTATTTACGGCGTTCACAGCTTTCAAAGAGATAATCAAAGAGAATATCAAAAAAAGAAAAAAGAACAACAGACCCCGAACCCCTTGCTTCGGGGTTTTTCTTATATAATTTTTTCGGCAATACGTTTTAAATTAATTGAACAATCACTATGAAACTGATATGATAAATATATAAAAGCGGAAAGCCAGAAGGGGGCTGCGGGAATGATAATACACATCTTTAGCATAATGGTTCTTTTAATACTTCTGTGGTGGCAGTATCAGGATATCATGATAGATAAAAAGGTAAAAAAGTATTCCATTTACTGTATCGTACTTACATTAATTGTAGTTTTTGCTGAAACCGGATGCAAACTGACAGATAATACCGTGCCTGAAAACAGAGTGTGGAGTATTTTGTTCAATGTAATAGGATTTGGAGTTTCGCCTTTTGTTTTTTTAGTGGAATCGCGCTTCTATTATTTAAGGAATGTGAAGAAACATATCTGGTTTTATATACCTGCGTTTTTCAACCTTTTGCTTGTAATAGCATCGCCTTTTACAAATTGGATTTTTTGTGTCACAAAGGATTGCAGATATGGAAGAGGAAAGCTTTTTCCGGTATATTTAGTAGTATTTGCATTTTCTGTTTTTGTATCGCTGTGGCGAAAAATGGAAGCAATTCAGAATTATCCCCGTTATTTTCGGGCAAGAATTGTAGGAAGCACCGGATTTATGCTTCTTGGTCTGCTTGTACAGGTGTTGAGTCCGATGTACAGTGTTTCGTGGATTATTATTTCCGTATATCTGGTTTTGTATTATGCCCTGGCCTGTGAAATGGGAAGTATGCTGGATGGTCTTACGGGTCTGCTTAACAGGACGGCATATAATAAAATGATTGAAAAATGTAAAGTGCAGAAAAACAGACAGCACTTTCTCATTATGTTAGATGTCAATAATTTTAAGACGGTAAATGACACCAAGGGACATGTATATGGCGATTTTTGCCTGAAAGAAATTGCAGCGATGCTAATGGAGGTGTTTGAAGTAAATGCCCATGTATTCCGATTGGGCGGGGATGAATTTAGTGTTTTGCTTTGGACACGGCAAGATTCGGATATAGAAACATATATAACGGAAATTGAAAAAAGAACAGCCGAAAGAAAGCGGTTATATGAGGCGTTTCCGGAAATTGCAATAGGATATGAAAAAATTGAAGCCGGAAAAGAGTTAAAGGAGGTAATTGATACAGCCGATGCAAAAATGTATCAAAATAAACAAAGAATGAAGGCAGCGCATAATTAAATAAATGTCTACATATATACAAAGCCCCCGGAATACAGGTATTCAGGGGACTTTTGGCATGGGTGCTTATTCCTTCAGCCATTCCGTTATAGGCAGAATATATTTCTTATCTGAGATATCATAAGAATGACTAATCATTTCTGCCATTATTTTTTCCTCTTCGGTAGGGTTCTTCTTAGCGGAAAGCATCTTGCAGAACATTTTCATCATCAGCTTTGATTTTGTATCCATTCGCTCATAGCAAAAGCCGCCGGGACAGTAAAAGGTTTTGATTTGTTCCCATTCCGCATCATTAAAATTGTTTCTCAAACTTTGGGGAATGGAAGGATTGTCAGCGGGGCTTCCGCCTACAGCAAATACAATTTTTTTCTTTTCCTGCCACCGGGGCAGGTTCTTTTTAAACCATTTCAGGTTTTTGATAAAACCGGCATGACACCAGCTTCCGAATACAATCACATCATATTCTGAAAAATCCATCTTTTGTGCGCGGGCATAGGGAATACATTCGCCGTTTGTTTCCTCTGCCAGCCATTTAGCATATTTTTCTGTAAATCCTGTTTTGGAATAATAGATAACTGCAGTTTTCCTGCTTTCTTCACTCATACGCTAGTCTCCTCAAAATTAATTAAATTTTCTTCCATTTGCAACAGAACAGATAAAACGTTTCCGACCTCTTTCTTATCAATGCCTTTGTAAAGCTGCTGCATGAACTGCGTTTCCTTTTCATGATAATTTACGGCTAATTCATTGGCTTTTTTTGTCAGGCTGATTCGGAGCTTTCTTTTGTCCCCCTTATCCGGCGTGATTTTTAAAAAGCCCTTTGCCTCAAGCTTGTTGATAATTTGTTTTGCATTCTGGTGAGAGCATCCCATGACCTGTGCAAGCTCGTATACGGTTGGGGGATGTTCGGTAAAAAGATTCATGCATGCCAGCAGAAAAAACTGTTTACACGTAATTTCTTCATAAAAGGTATCCCCCGCAGCCTGTAATCGGTTGTGAAATGCAAAAAGAAAACCAAATAAAGCGTAACGTTCATCCATTTCCTGTATCATATCTCTGGAATTCATATGTAAATTTCCTTTCAAATTTCACTTTAGTGACTGCCGACAATACTAAAACAAAAATATGTAACATATTACCTAAATCAAACTATATAATATATTACCTATTATGTCAATATAAAAAATTCTGTATCATGCAAAAAGCTTTCTGTATAATGAAAATATAGGAAATTTGCATTTGAGAAAAATTTATTTACGAACAAATATAAACGGTTGTATAATAACAGTAAGATAAATATATGTGGAGGGGTAGATATAATGTGTACATGGATTTTTTATGTTATTTTGGCAGTTATTTTATTATTGCAGGCAAAGCCGGCGAAAAGAGGGAGCTGGCATGAGGATTTCATGTCGTTGTCGGTTACGAAGGGAATATTGGGAATCTGTGCAATATTTATTGTGCTGCATCATATGGCACAGGCACTTGACAGGAACGCAGGCGCGCTTGGCGGACTGGCAGAGCTTGGCGTATGCTTTGTCGGTTTGTTCTTTTTTATTTCCGGGTATGGACTATATAAAAGTCTGTTGATAAAGCCGGATTATCTGAAGGGATTTTTCAGAAGAAGGCTGAGTGCTGTTCTGGTTCCTTACTTTATTGTAAACCTGGTTTTTTTGCTTTTCTGTTTAGCAATGGGGGACCGTTATACGATGGGTGAGCTTGTGGCACATCTGACAGGTTGGAAAATGCTCAATACCCACATGTGGTATGTGATTGAAATTGCATTGTTTTATATCCTTTTCTATGTTATTTTTCGATTTGTGAAAATCAGATGGGCAGCCCTTCTTATTATGGGCGCATCTGTGACAGGCTTTGTATTGTGGAGTCTGTTTTTGGGACATGGAGAAAGGTGGTTTCAGGGAGAATGGTGGTTTAATACCAGTTTGTTGTTTGTGGCAGGGATGGTGTTTGCAGCAAATGAAGAACGGATTTGCAGGGGGATTAAGCGTTTTTATCTGCCGGTTATAATATTTGCGGCAATAGCAACCATGGTCTTCTATAAGCTGACAGTCTATATGCTGGAGCATTACTCTTATTATTCTGAATATGCATACAGGGACGGGCGCATCTGCGCAGCAGATAAACTTCGCTGCCTGTCGGTGCAGCTGCCTTTTGCATTCTTTTTTACGGTACTTGTGCTGCTGATAACGATGAAGCTTCAATTTCGCAACAGGCTATTAGACTGTCTGGGAAAAATAGCGTTGGAGCTTTATCTGATACATAATCTTTTTATAGGGCTGTTCAGAAACCCGAAGATCGTTGTGATAAAGAACAACACTTTATATGTATTTGCAGTGCTTGCAGCATCGATGGCGGCAGCCATTATCCTGCATATAGCAGACCGGCTGCTGATTAAAGCAATAAAAGGAAAAAAATAGAAAGCTTTGGTGAACCGCCCGCAAAGTTATTACAATGTATAGGTGAAACAGATATTCCATAAAAGACGTCGATGAGTGGGAGAAACAAATGACAAGTGCGGAACTGGAAGCATGCATCAATACATACGGCAGGGCTCTTTTTTCCTTCTGTTTACAGCTTACTGCTGACAGGACGGAGGCGGAGGAACTCTATCAGGATACATTTGTAAAAGCATTGGAGCGCCTTGATGGCATTGATATGCAAAATAATCCAAAGAGCTATCTGTTATCTATTGCGCTGAGACTGTGGAAAAACCGGAAGAGAAAATATGCGTGGCGCAAACGGATAGCAGGGATGCAGGCGCTGCCGCAGGAGCAGGGATACGAGGCGTTTTCGGAGAAAGAGGAAAGCAACGGCAGCAATATTCCGGAGAAGTGTGTCCTTGCAGCGGAAGAAAGAGAAAGGGTATGGCAGGCAGTGAGAAAGCTGCCAGGAAAGCAGAAAATCGTGGTGTTACTTTTCTATATGGAAGAACTGTCCGTAGGACAGACTGCAGCGCTTTTGCATATTCCGAAGGGAACGGTAAAAAGCCGGTTGCATCAGGCCAGATGCGCACTTGCAAAAGAATTGGAGGATTTGGTATGAAAGATATCGATGAGCTGTTAGTAAAAAATCTTGCACCATGTGAAGAACCGGACGGAAGGATAAACAGGCAGATTACAATGCTGGCAGAAAAAACAGGGTACCCACGATATATAAGGAAACGGAAGCGGTTCATGTTAGCAACAGCAGGTATCCTTTTGTTTGCCGGATTTTTGACGGCTTGTGCAGCATGGAAATACTTAAAGCCTGCGCAGCTGGCTGCCATGACAGAAAACCCGGCTATTATAGAAGCCTTTAACAGTAAGGATGCCATATTAATCAATGAAACCCAAAGCTATGGCGGCTATGATGTGACGCTGTTAGGTATGGCATCGGGGGAAGTCCTTTCAGATTATGCAGAGATAATAGATGGAGAATTTGTGAAGGAAAAGGCAGACCGGACCTTTTATGTGCTGGCAGTTGCCCATACGGACGGCACACCCATGGAGATTCGTAACGAGCTGCCCTGGGGAGAGCAGATAGAACATATCTATGCATCTCCGGCAGTGGAAGGGTATGAACCCTGGCTGTATTCTATCGGGACCTTTGGCAGCTGTAAAACCAGCGGAATACTGGATGGGGTTATGTATATCATTACAGAGTGTGCAAATGTAGAAGTCTTTGCCGATAAGGAAATTTACCTTTATGTCAACGAGGGTTCGCGTTATGAGGGGGATGCTTATTATTTTGATAAGGATACAGGCAAGTTAATGAGAAATCCGGATTATGAAGGCTTGAATGCACTGTTTACGCTGCCCATAGACGCAGAAAAGGCGGATATGAAAGCGGCAGAACAGCTTATTCTAGAATGTAATAAGGTGATAGAGCAAAATAAAGAGATAAGCGAAAGATATCTTAAATATTTGCAGGAAACCGAATTAAAAAATGATGCCCAGACGGACAAATAGAAAAGCGGGACAGCGCCGGTGTACATGTGAATCTGTGCAAAGGCGCTGTTTTTGTGTTATAATGGCAGCAGTACAAAAGCTTTGTGTGGGGTAGAACAGAATGGAAAACTTTGAGGATAAGAAAATCATTATAGGCAGAAAAAGTGAGGAAGAAAGCTGCCGGCTTATAGAAGCAAAAGTAAGAAACTATGCGGTAGCCATCATTTTATTGCTTGCAGCTGTCTTTGTGGATTTCGTCATTTTACTGAATGTAAAGGATGGAGCTTATGGGGTGGCAGTAGGACTGTTATTTGCTGTTCTCTGTATTTTTGCAATTGCTGTTATACTTTGGCATAAAAGCACCCATTACTGGCGCCGCGGGGAAGGCTGTGCAGTATATATAAGGGGAAAGAAGCAGGAGGTTTACCCGGATGAGGATGTGACAGAAGTACTTTGTATCAGTAAAAATCACAAAGCGAATGCGAAGGACTACCGGGTATGCTGGGGAGAGAAGCGGAGTGCTGTTTTTGTCTGCAATGATTTTGTGCCCGGCAAACCGAACGAAAAGACACGGGAATGGACGGATTTTTTTCAAAAGCTTTTAGAGGGAAATGAAGAAATATATATAAAGCAGGCGCGCTACAGAGAACGGGAGAAGATAAAGAACGCTTTTTCCATGGAGCCGGAAAAGGCAGCAAAGCGGGTGCGGATTTTAGTGTGGCTCATCGGGCTGTTATCCGTTGCAATGTTTTTTATAGGGGCACGTTGTATTGACAGTATGCGTCTGATGTATGGGCTGTTTATGTGCCTGCCTCTTTGTAATCTGGTGCTGCCCTGCCTGTTTCCCATGCTCTTCTTTATGGAAAAGCCTGCATATGCGGCGGAAGACTATAAGGAATGGCATGTCAAATTTCCGATTGTCTTCTTTTGCATTAATACGGTTCTGCTTCTGCTTGTAACGCCGCATATCAGGATACTGAATATGGAAAGGGCAGTTATGTTAGGCACTGTTATCTACCTGATATTTTGTGCAATGGCAGCAGTCTGTATGCTGCGGGGAGATAAAAAGGAAAAAAGGAAAGCGGGAAGAGGAGAGCTTTCCTTTCTGTTGATCATCTGTTTTCAGATGCTTTATACCACGCCGGGGATAACCGGGTGTTTTATAATGGCCGGCAGCAGTCATGACAGTGTACACATTGAGGCTGCCGTGGAGGATAAGCATATTTCAAACGGCAAGCGGGATTACTATTACCTGCACCTTGCTATGGGGGAAGGTGAGCGTGTGCGAATGGAAGTATCTGAAGGCTTATATCAGGCAACAGAAATCGGTGATACCGTAACGGTGTGCGAAACAGAGAGCCTTTTTGGTATTGTTTATCAGAGGGTACATAAGTAAATGCAGACAGGAAGGGTAAAGTGAAAAGGTTACCGTTTGTTGATTATGACAGCCACGGCACTGTAGCCTGCGATACACCAGCAGATAAGCAGCAAATAGGATTGCAGGTCTGCTGAAAATGCGTTTTTTGCAAAGGAAGCCCGGATAATTTTAGCCATTGCATCAACCGGGAGGATGCGGTGAACGGCCTGCAGCCATGCGGGAAGTCGTTCCAAAGGGAAATTGACAGGCGAGAACATCAGGCCGCCAAAGACACACAGCATGCATACAAGCATGGTATTTTCAGGCTTCAATACATAGGAAAAGCCATAACCGATGGCAATACAGGTGACTGCCGAAAGCAGACAGGCAGGAATAACGGTAAAGGAAAAGGAATAGCCCGGTGAGTATAAAAGGTGCGCGCAGAGCGTAGATATTACGATACCGGGCATTGCTACGCAGAGCCATATGATAGTGTCTGCTAAAATGATGGCAAACCTGTTTATGGGCAGGGTTTTTAAAAAGGTAATATGTCCTTCCGTCTTTGCGGCAGAGTTTTGGAAGGGAAGGGCTGCAAAGCCGCACATTATAAAAATCATGGTGGGAGCCCCGGTAGCCAGATACAGCAGCGTACTTTTATCCACATCAGCGTACAGAAAGGTGAAGCCTATGGTAATACCAAGTGAGATTACAATTTGCTGTATTGCATAAAAAATCAAGGTGCCGCCTAACTTGCCGGCTTGTAAGCTGAGTACCTTTGTAACTTGCTTGAAAAATGTCATCCTCAGGCTCCTTTCTCAATCAGGTTAATGTAGGCATCCTCAAGAGTAGCCTCTGTGAGGGAGTAGTTTAGTGCCAATTCCTGCTTTATCAGCGCTTTTGCCCAGGAAACGGCTTCTGTGATAAGGGACGGACTGATAGAAAGGGTAAGTATTTCCTCTTTACAGACGGCTGTTGTTGTCCAATCCGGCAAGGGGAGGGTGGCGGCATTCTCAGTAAGAAATAACCGGAATTTCAGTTCGTTTCCTATATGGCGTTTGATTTCCTCTATGGCCCCCTCGGATACCAGCAGGCCGTCATTGATGATTGCAACCGTATCCACGACATTTTCAAGCTCCAGGATATTGTGTGTGACTACAACTACGCTGCATCCCTGCCCTGCCAGTCTGCGGATTTCCTGCCATAGGTATTTTCTTCTGACAGGGTCCACATCATTGGTAGGCTCATCTAAAATAATATATTTGCCGGGACAGACGGCAGCCATGCAAAATGCAGTCAGACGTTTGACGCCTCCCGAAAGCAGGCTGCCTGCCTTGTCCGCCCATTCCTCGATAGCAAGTGCCTGAAACAGCCTTTCTGTCTCCTGTCTGACGACCTCAGGTTTTCCGCCCCGGAATTCCCCCATGAGGGAAACGACTTTTCGCGGTGTCAACTCACCGAAGGAGAGCTGGCCCTGCACCTGAACGGCACACGCGGTACGCCCCAGCTTGGGATTTTTTCTGACGGATTTTCCGTCTATGAGAATATCCCCTTCTTCGATTTTGTACAGACCGGTTATCTGGCTTATCAGTGTTGTCTTGCCGGAACCGTTTTGCCCTAAAATACCGTAAATCTGACCATCCCCAATGGTAAAGGAAATGTCGCTGTTAGCTGTGACAAAAGTATTTTTATTATGAAATTTTTTTGTTATATGTTTGATTTCAATCACGAATCAGACCCCTTTTTCATTAAATTGCCCTTAAAATCTTTAAACCACGTAATCTCGAAGTCAATCTTGGCTAGAGACAGTTCGAGCGTGCCGTATTGGAAATGTGCTATTTCCAAAAGCATTTCATTAGCGGTTTTTCCGTTGTGTGGCCGGAGAATTTCATCAGCGGCACCATTTTTTTGTAACAGCTTAAGATAATTGTCATCAAAGCTCTTATTGCCAATGCCCTTCTGAATGGTAAGAAGTGTCTTCCTTTCTTTTTCCAGCTCTTCAATATAAGCGTCAAGAAGCTGCAGCTGCGCTGCCGTATCGGTAAAGCCCAAAAAGAAAAACTTGCCCAGTTCCATATTTTTTTCTTTATATCGCATAGGGGTAGAAATGTTCTCAAAAAAATAGGCTTTGCCGGGTGCTGTTATTTCATAGAGCTTCTTGTTTACACTGTTCTCCACAAATTCATGGCAGGTGATAAAGCCTTTTTGCGACAGCTTTTTAATACTGGCCTGAATGCTTCCCATGCTGTTACTGCTGATAAAGCTGAAGCTTACCTCAATATTTTTTCTGATTTCGTAAATGGTAAATCGTGACATCATCAAAAGACCTAAAATAATAATATCCATATTTCTTCCTCCTTGTATTACTAATAGTAACATTCCTCTTAGAAATAGTCAATGAAATTTTTTTGAAATTTTCAGAAGGATTTATAAGAAAACAATTCTGGTATAGCGTTGCATTTTACCCTGTAAACTGCTACTATAATGGAAGAAACGTAATATTTGTCTAAGTGCCCGAAGGGCAGATGGAAGCAGAAGAGATGAAAACCTATAATCATTTATTTGTATCACTGGACAAGTTTGAAGATTTTCTGGAGAGTACCGGAATGGACAGGGATAAAAAGGCCCTGGTGAGAATCCACAGCAGTATACATACGGCAGAGACTATGCAGCCTCTTACCGCGGATATTCAGGCGTCTCTTCCCAATGCGGTTATTATCGGCTGCAGTACGCCAAAGGTGATTTGCGAAGGGAAAATAGAATCAGGAGCCTGTCTGGTTTCCGTTACGGAATTGGAAAACTGTGATGTGCGTATCGGTATGTTTCCCTTAAGGACTGCAGAGGGTGAGGAAAAAAACGGAGAGGCGCTGGGAAAAGAAGTATCGGAGGCGTTAGTGAAAGGAACAAAGGGACTGCTCCTTGTTTTTTATCCTGTGTCCTATTACAGGACTGCCGGATTTGTACAAAGCATGAACCGGTTAAATGAGGGACTGAAAATGATTGGCGGCGCAGCCTATATGGATACGGAGCTTTATTCAGAGGCTGAAAGCAAGTCATATGTGCTGGCAGGCACAAAGGTGTCCGCCGAGAGTATGGCGGCAGTGCTGCTTTCCTCTCAGGGGCTGTCCGTTTATGAAAATGTTATATGCGGAGTGGAAAATGTAGGGCGAAGCTATGAGGTAACAAAGGTTAGCGGACACTGTTTGGATGAAATCGAAGGCGAAGACTGTGCCGTCTGGTATGCGGAGCAGCTTGGCAGGGAAGAACTGGACAAGAATCCGGTTATGGCAGGCGTGTTTCCGTTGGTAGATGAAGAGGCGCCTCAGATTGCATATAACGTGATTTATGAGCCCTATGATATTCTGCCGCAGCCATGGAAGTCAGAAAAGAAAAACCGCATCAGTCTGTTTACGGAAATCGCTGCCGGTAAGAAATTTGCATTGGGTTATTTTGACCCTCAAAAGATTGTAAACCAGCTCAATCAGGTTTATCAGGATTTACGGAAGGAGCCGGTTGAGGTTTTATTTGCTTATGACTGTCTGTCCAGAATGTGGATGCTTCATGACTGTGCGAAATGGGAAATCAGCCAGTTTTACACTACCAATATGAGCGGTGCTATGCTTGGCGGAGAAATCAGCAATGTTCACGGAGAAAATATATATGCCAATTCCACCTTTGTGATTGCAGGCCTTTCTGAAAACCCGCAGGCCAGACTCCTTTTAAAAGGGAACCGCCTGAAGAATGTTTCGGCTCTGCAGCATGACAATATACAGATGATTAATTACCTGTTAAAGACCGGCCACAATCAGTTAAGCAGAGAGTTAAGCGAACAGCGGGAAAAAATGGAAAAAGCAATGTTTTATGATACAGGGCTGGGGCTTGACAATCAGGAGAAATACCTGTTTGACTATAACAGATTAAAACTGGACAAAATAGCGGTCTTTACACTGAAAAATGAGCGTATTGTCAGGCTGTTCATGGGACAAAAGGCTTTTTTGCAAGAACTGAAGGACATCTACAGGGTAGTCAGAGAGAATCTGATAGACAAAGGGCTGCATCTTTACAGCTACGGCGAATGCTCACTGCTTATTGCCGGTGAAGCGTATATTGACGATGCGCTTTTTGTTTCAGGCATGAAGGCGGTCTGTGAACATTTGAACGGCACCGGCTACGGAGAATTTATTCTTTCCTACGGGTGCGCAGTAGTAATGCATGAAGAGGATGCGCTTCAAAAAGCGGAAGAGGTACTGCAGTACGGAATAAAGAATAAGATTCCTTTCATGACCTACGGCGATCTGCCGGTTGAGGTTTTAAACGTAAAGGAAGAAATGCATATGCTTCAGATTCTCAAGGAGGCATTGGTGCAGGATGGCATTGTTCCGTATTTTCAGGGGATTTATGATAATAACAGAAAGAAAATCGGTATTTACGAGGCATTAATCCGAATCCGGGACAAACAGGGCAATATGTATTATCCCAATCAGATTCTTCCGGTTGCCAAAGAATACAATCTTTATGAAGCCATGTCAGACATTATGATTAGAAAAGTCATGGAAATGTTTTTGGATAAAGACATAAAGGTGAGTATTAACCTGAGTGTACAGGACATTTATGACAGGGATATTTTAAAGAGCATTTTCTGGTATCTGAAAAAAGCGTCCCATCCGGAAAATTATATATTTGAGCTGGTCGAAAGTGAGGAAGTTAAGGATTACCAGTTCATCAAGCAGTTTGCAGACAGTATCCATGAGCATGGGGCAAAGATAGCCATTGACGATTTTGGCAGCGGCTTTTCCAATTTGCTGCATATCATCAGAATAGATGCTGACATTATAAAAATAGACGGTGAAATCATTAAAGAAATTGAGTATGATAAAAACTGCCGTGAATTTGTAGAACTGCTCAAGGTATGGTGCAGCAAGCAGGGAAAAGAATTGATAGCCGAGTTTGTTGAAAATGAGTGTATTCAAAATATAATAGAGGAAATGGGCGTTTCCTACTCTCAGGGCTATTATTTTGCAAAACCCGGGCCATGGGAAGAGGCTGACAGCAAAGCAGGCATCCAAAGGAAGTAACAGGTGAAAGCAAAGCAGGCGCCCAAAGGAAGCAACAGGTGAAAGCAAAGGAGAAGTGGAATGACAGCATTAATCGTAGCATATACAAGAAACCGTGTTATCGGCAACAAAGGACGGATACCATGGAAAATCAAGGGAGAGCAGAGACGTTTTAGGGAGCTGACAACGGGCAACGTGGTGATTATGGGACGCAGATCCTATGAGGAAATCGGACATCCCCTGCCCAACCGTTTTACGGTGGTGGTATCTAATACAGCAAGCTTTGAAGCGGAAAACTGCACTACGGCAGGTTCCCTTAAGGAAGCCATCGAAAAGGCACAAAAACTGCAGCCCGGAAAGAATATCTATATTTCCGGCGGTGCTGGGCTGTACAAAGAAGCAGTGGATTTGGTGGAGAAGCTGTATATTACAGAGATTGACGCCGAGATAGAGGGAGATACCTTTTTCCCGGTATTTGATGAAACTGAATTTACAAAAGAGACAGAAGAAAGGGTGGAGGGAGAAATCCCTTATACCTACGTGACATATACGAGGAAGGCAGGCAGATAGACATGAACGGTAGGACGAAAATTTTTATAGACGGAAGTGAAGGAACCACAGGACTTCGGATTAATGAGCGCTTTCAGGGAAGGGAAGATATTGAGCTGCTTACCATAGCACCGGAGCTTAGAAAAGACACGGCAGAAAGAAAGCGGCTGATTAACGCTTCCGATATTACCTTTCTTTGTCTGCCGGATGCTGCAGCCAGAGAAGCGGTTTCCCTTGTAGAAAATGAAAAGGTAAGGATTATTGACGCCTCTACCGCGCACAGGACGGAAAGCGGATGGGCATACGGCTTTCCGGAGCTTTCCCCGGATTTCAGAGAAGCCATTCGTACCGGCAGCAGGGTAGCAGTTCCCGGCTGTTATGCTTCCGGGCTGATTGCATTGGTATATCCTTTGGTAAAAGAAGGCATACTGCCTGCGGATTATCCGGTTACGGCCTTTGCCATGTCAGGCTACAGCGGCGGCGGAAAAAAGATGATTGCGGAATATGAAGCTGATGCGCGGGCGGCAGAGCTTGCTGCTCCCAGAGAATATGCCCTCAGCCAGCAGCACAAGCATTTAAAGGAGATGCAGGCGATACCGGGGCTTTTGCGCAAGCCCTTATTTTCTCCTGTTGTCAGCGACTATTACAGCGGTATGCTGGTGTCGCTTCCCTTGTGCGGTGAGCTGCTGTCAAAAACCATGAGCCCCGAGGAACTGCATGCATTCTTTGCGGAGTATTATGCAGGAGAAAAATTCCTTCATGTGAATCCTTTTGGTGCGGAAGCAGAGAGCAGGAATTTCCTGTCGGCTAATGTGAAAAGCGGCTGGGACGGCATGGAAATCTTTGTAACCGGCTGCGAGGGCAGACTGCTTGTATCCTCCCGATTTGACAATCTGGGAAAGGGCGCTTCCGGCGCGGCTGTCCAGTGCTTAAATATTATGTTGGGGTGCGAGGAAGAAAAAGGCCTCGTATTATAAAAAGCGGTTCTTTTTACGGTAGTGCAGGTCTGCACTGTATTTCTGCAGCAGTTTGTCTTCTGCCTCGGAAACCGGTTTTGCCAGATTTTTGAGCCAAAACACAGCCTGTCTTAAGCTTAGGGGAAGCAGAAGCAGGAAGGCGGCAAAGCAGAAACCGCCGCAGATTTCCGTCTCCCTCCAGGATGCGGGAAGAAAGGGGAGTTGTCCTTCTTTAAAGAACGTAAACAGCAGGGGCAGTATAAACAGCAGGACTAAAAAGAAGTTCCGCACCAGCCCGGCGGTTTCATGAAAACGATATTCGGCAGAGAGCGTTTCTTCTTCGGAGGAAGCGCTTTTTTTATAGAGCAGCAAGATGCCGGAGGGGGCTAAAAGGAAAAACAGCACCGTAACAGCCAGGTAGGCAAATACAAGCAAAAGATTACGCAGAGAAAGAAAGGGGCGTAAGCTGTATTGATACAGGTAATAGCTGATAATCGTACCCAAAATACTGAAAACGGCGTCCATACACCAGACTGCGCAAAAGCTTTCTTTAATTTTTCCTTTTCGGCTGCAGGAATGTGCAAGCAGGTGAAATATAAATAAGAGAAAGGTTAAAAAAGAAAAAATCATACTGTTCATGTTAATCCTCGTTTCTGAGCGGCATGTGGCAAAGAGAAATTCGCGCAGGCGGTTTCTCTGCTGCCATCAGAGCCATCTGTTTCCAAGCGGCTTTCATAGATTACGGTATTGGCCCAAAAGACGAAGCGGGCCTTCAAAAGCAGAACATCGGCTTCATTTTGGTATAAGCCTGCCGGTACGGTCTTTGCAAGATTTATTTGACAGAGCAGGGCGGACAGAGCGTGATAACCGTTTAAGGCGTTTATATCTGCAAGCATCATATAGCCGTCTGCCTCTGTCTGGGGGCTGGAACGGAAATTTGCAAGAAATCCTGCAAGAGCATCGGAAGGAACGGTGCATTTTGGCAGCGAGGCATAGATTTGAGGTTCAAAGTCCTCAAAATTACTAAAAAGAAGTGTGCGTCGTCTGCACAGAGGCTTGCGCCTTCGCAGAGAGACGGCAAACAGTACTGACAGGCTGTCGATAAGAGCAGCAACGAAAAGGCAGAACAGGGCGGTCATCCGGGAAGAACCATCCCCTAAGGCTTTTATGGGAACGAGATACAGGTCGGTAATCTGAAAACGGGAATCAGAGAAGGAAAGCGGTGCTGTTTCGGGAAGCAGCGTATTTATCCTGATAAGTGCCGATAAAATTTCAGAATCCATCATGGCCTTTAATTCCAAAGTATCTTTGGCAGTAACACGGCCCTCTGGCAGCCGTGCGGTCAGAGCGGAGTAATCGGAAAGAAGGGGGGACGAAGCGGCACCGGCACACAGGTTTATGGTATTGATGATTTCTGCTGTGGTGAGGTCGTCATAACCGCAAAGGGCGGAAGCCTGAAAAAAGCTGTTTAACAGGGCAGTATCCGTGCTGTCAGGAAGGATACCGGCGGAGGCCTCTTCCATGACAGTTATCAGCTGCACGCGGGCAGCGTTTACGGCAGCAGGAAAGGTATCCGGCAGGGCAGAATCGGACAGGGAAGAATCAGCCGTGGCAGAATCGGACAGGGTGAAATCCGGCAGGGCAGCCGTGAGGGCAGTAAGTGCAGCGTTATTTGTAAGAGCGGCTTCGTTTAATTCCTGAATGGATGAAAAGCCATATGCGGAAAGCACCTGCGTCCTTGCGGCTTCCGTTTCCGTATTGCTGCCGGCGGAAATACCTGCAATGTAGGCGTTATAGGCCGCTACATAGTCCTCGTAATTTTCATAGGCAGACATTTTGGGGGCACGCAGGTCTTCTGTATAAGAGGCAGAGATGTTTTCAAGAGCCTCCTTACAGGAAGCAATGTTCGCCTGTTCGCCGATAAGGGCAGCATAGCGGGAGGTGATGAGAGAAGCTGCTTTTTCCACTGCTTCCTTTTCAACGGAAATACCGGTTTCTAACCGGTTATCAAAAAGCTGCGTCAGCTCATTTGAAATGCGCACATAATTTTTCTGCAGATAGCTTTCCGGTGAGTTGACGGAATTGTAGATACCGATATAGGAGTAATAGGTGGAGCAGCAAAGCGCGCAAAACAGGGCGGCTGTTTTTAAGAAGCTCACCCGGTTTCTCAGGGAATTACTGAGAAAATAAGCCGTAGCCTGTATTGCAAGGGCAAAGAGGAGCGAAGC
This sequence comes from uncultured Lachnospiraceae bacterium, assembly GCA_900551115.1. Taxonomy (GTDB): domain Bacteria; phylum Bacillota; class Clostridia; order Lachnospirales; family Lachnospiraceae; genus Acetatifactor. The sequence continues at coordinate 28,862 of URUY01000022.1, read as the reverse complement.
ATAGGGAAAAATTCCCTCTAAATAGACCTTAGAGCCGTTCCAGGTGGTGGCAAAGGAAATAAGCTGCAGGAGCAGCGTAACAACAGAGATTAAAGCCACCAGTGTTTTATCCGAAAAGAGATTTAAGGAGGGTCTTGTTTTTTTCATTATGTATCCTTTCAGCTTTAGAATTTATGGTACTTACAGGAAAAGCTTCTGTAATACTCCAAAAAACAGGAAAAGCAAACCGCCCGTTTTAAGGGCGGTGGCAGCTTTTTTTTATAGTTCATGAACGGTATCATCAGTATTTTTTGCAAATGCGGCTCTGACCTCTTCCGGCGCCTCCTGTTGTGAAGTGTCTGTACAGGCGGCAGTGCCTAAGGGATTGCCGCCTTCAAAAACGGGAGCGGTATCCGGGACGGATATTACTTTTGCTAAAGGGAACCGGATACAGGCGGTAAACATATCTGCATCGGTTTCAATGGTGAAGGTGCCGCCGCAGGCCTCTGTGAAGCTTTGCACAATGGAAAGTCCCAGCCCGCTGCCCTCTGTGGTACGGGAGGTGTCTGCACGGACAAAGCGTTCCGTGATTTCGCCGGTGTCAAAGTCAAGCTCCCATTTGGAGGTGTTTTTCACATTGACACAGGCCAGGCCGTTTTCTGTGAAAAGCTGTACATGTACTCTGGAATAATCCAGGGAATATTGCAGGGCATTGACGAAAAGATTCTGAAATACCCGGTAAAGCTTTTCCCCGTCTGCTTCAATCATAATGGGCTCTGTAGCAATTGCGGTTTTAAAGGTCAGATTGCTTTGCTGTATCCGCTCATCCATATCAGCCAATGTCTGCCGTATCAGCTTAACCAAGTCGATGCACTGTTTTTCCACAGGCAGATTGCCGCTGGTGGCTTTTGACAGTTCAAAAACATCCTGCACCATATTTTTCAAGCGGTAAGCTTTGGCACGCAGGGCAGAAGCGTAGCCGGCAGCTTCGCCGGAAAGCGGCTCCTCGCAGAGCAAATCGGCATAGTTAATGATAGAAGTAAGCGGTGTTTTCAGGTCATGGGATACGTTGGTAATTAACTCTACCCGCATTTTGTTGGAACGGTTTTTCTGCTCCACAGCATTTTCTATGCTGTCTTCCAGCTGGTTGATATCAGCCGCCATATGGTAAAGCAGGGAGCGTCTGGGAAGAGAGAGCGGAGTACCCGGATTTCCAAGCTGTAAGCCGGAAAGCTTATCGGCAACAAGCTTCATCTCTTTTGTAAAACGGAGTGCCCGGATAAATGCAAGCAGCAAAAGGATTCCGGCAAAAATAAGAAGGACGCATACAAGACGCAGTATAATCGTAAGGTCAGCACGTTTTATTGTCCATCCTGTAACCGTTTTGAAAACGGACAGATTAAGAAAGCAGAGGCTGATACCGGAGACCGTACATAAAACACTGCCCGAAAGCATGAGGATACACATTGTCATGGCTTTGCGGTACCAGGATCTGCAAAGGATATAATCTTTTATATACAGCACAAGCTTTACAAACAGCGAATTTCTGAATACATTTCCGCCGTTTTGTTTTAAATCTGCCCGGTACAGCCAGAAAAGACAGCCGGTCAGGAAAATAAGCAGGATTTCTGCCAGCATGTGGCCCAAAGGCAATTTAAACAGCCTAAACACATAGTAGCTGTAATAAAAATAAAGGAAGATAACGGCTCCTAAACAAGAAAGCTTTATTTCCAGCCATATTTTTGCCGTAAAGCGCGCATAGGAGGCAACCGCTTCTTTTGCCGCTTTTTTGGAAAACAGGGAAAGCAGACAGAATAAAACCGTTAAAAAACTGCTGGTTAAAAAGGTAACGGAAATAATCTGGTAGTCAGTGGCAATATTGTCCATGGCAGCAAGGTCTCTGCCCGCATAGGCGACGTTCTTTTCGATAGCAATAACCAGCCGGATATTTTTTATGTTTTCGCTGTCGGGAAGATAAACAAGTCCCGATTCCATATTCGGCAGACCGCAGGAAAACAGCTGTGGTCCTTCAAGAAGGTAGCTTTGCAGGGAACCCTCCGGACCGTTCCAATAATAGCACAGCTTCACATCCTCCGGCAGTATCAGGGTACTGCTCTGCCCTGAAAAAAGGGGCTGGGAGGAATTGGAATCGGTGGTAATAACCGTTCCGTCCGCAGAGAGCATCTGGACACAGTAAATGATATTGCCGTAGGAGGTCCGTGTGGCTTTAAGAAAGTCATTCCGGTAGTGGTCCGTAATATTTGCTGCCTCGGAGGCTTCCAGCGGATAACCGCCATGGTCGACAACGCCGGCATATCCTGCCAGAGCTGTTGCATACAGGCTGTTCATGTATTCCTTAAACTCAGGGAGATAATAAATCTGCCCGGTCAGGGTTTCCGGCCCGTTTAAAAACAACACCTTCAGTCCATGGCTGCCGAAAACAGCGGAGGCAATCATAATGAAAAACGACCCCATAGCAAACATTCTGTAAAAGAAAGCTCTTATTTTTTTACTTTTTTTCAAATTTGTAGCCAATTCCCCACACCACCTTTAAGTATTCCGGTTCACTCGGATTGATTTCGATTTTTTCGCGTATTCGTCTGATATGTACCATAACGGTATTTTCGCCGTTGTAGGCCACCGGTTCCTCCCAGACGATGGAATAGATTTCATCTGCGGAAAAGATATGGCCCGGATGACGCATGAGAAGCTCTATGATTTTGGTTTCTATAGAGGTCAGCTTTACCGGTTCGTCATCGGCGGTCAGGGTATGCGCCGTGAAATTGTAGCACAGACGCCCGATTTTGATTTCGTCTGCTGCAGAATAAATGCCGCCCAGCTTCACATAGCGCCGCAGCTGGCTTTTTACTCTGGCAATGACTTCCTTACAATTAAAGGGCTTTGTGATATAGTCGTCTGCGCCGATGGAGAGCCCTAAAATCTTATCGGAATCCTCTGATTTGGCTGACATGACCAAGATAGGAATATTGCGGTTTTCCCGTATCTTCATAATAGCGGAAAAGCCGTCCAGTCTGGGCATCATGATATCCAGGAGGATGAGATGCACTTTCTTTTGGGTAAGAATGTCCAGGGCCTCTTTCCCGTCATAGGCGCAGAGTACGGGAAAGCCCTCTTTTTCCAGTTGAATTTTCAGTGTGGCAACAATGTCCCTGTCATCATCCACCACCAGTATGCATTCGTTTTCCATAAAAACCGTCCTTGTGTTAATTTCATAACGTTATCATACCATACATATCCTGACAAAAACTATTATAAAGGTATATTCTTACAAAAAAAAGAGGGGAAATCTTACAGAATTCTTAAAAGAAGAAAAAAAGAATAATGCAATCTGAATGAAAGGCGGTGCGGGGCAAACCGGCTTGTTTTTTTTAAAAGATACTGATATGATAAGGTAAAATAAAAATGGGTTTCCAGCTAAAGAAAGGAGCCTGCGTAAAGGGAGCATACAAGGGAGCATACATATGAATAAGAAAGAAATCGCCGAAATAAAGAAACAGTTCACACAGGATAAATGTGCCATTACCCGTATCTGCGGCTGCTATGTGGACGGGGAAAAAAATAAGAAAACCGAATTAAAGGAAGCTTTTCTGTCTCTTCCGGAGGAAGAAATTTTTAAATATTTTAATATTTTCAGAAAGGCATTGTCGGGTACTGTCGGCAAAAATCTGCTGAACATGGAATTTCCGTTAGAAACGGAGGAGCATGGCGGCACGCAGGATTTTCTCATGCAGCTTAAGGCAACGGCCCTGAAGGACGACAATCTTTTGGAGGAATTTTATGATAAGGTTATCGAAAACTATTATTCCGTAGAAAACTATCTGATTCTTCTGATTCATGCAGTCTATGACGTGCCGGGAAAGGCAACCTCGGGAGAAGAAATGTTTGACGCTTCAGATGAAGTCTATGAGCATATTTTGTGCTGCATCTGTCCCGTATCCTTAAGCAAGCCGGGGCTTGCTTATGATGAGGAAAGCAACAGTTTCAGAACCCGTATTTTGGACAGGGTGGTGGATATGCCGGATATCGGATTCTTATTCCCGGCCTTTAATGACAGAAGCGCGGATATTCACAGCCTTTTGTATTATGCGTCAAAGCCTGAGGAGCTGCGTTTTGATTTTGTGGAGCCGGTTCTCGGCTGCGAGGTGCCTATGTCCGCCGGCGGGCAGAAGGAAACCTTTCAGACGATTGTAGAGGAAACGCTGGGGGAAGAATGTGAATACGAGGTTGTAAAAAATATCCACGAAAAGCTCAATGAAATGATAGAGGAAAAAAAGGATGAGCCGGAGCCGGTTGTTTTGGACAAGGCACAGGTAAAGCGGCTTTTGGAGTACAGCGGCGTGGAAGAGGAGAGGCTTGCTGATTTTGACGAAAGGTATGCGGCAGCAGCAGGAGAAAAGACGCAGTTCGTAGCGGCAAACGTAGCCAATACCAGACAGTTTGAGATAAAAACGCCGGATGTTATCGTAAAAGTAAGCCCCGACAGGACAGATCTGGTGCAGACCAAAATCATCGATGGCAGAAAATGCCTTGTGATTGAGTTAAATGATCAGGTGGAGGTCAACGGTATCCAGGTGCGGATGACGCAAGGCAGCGAAGACGACGGTGAATAAAATAAAACAGGCAGTACATAAGAATTTAAAAACCCGCAGCTTGAGGATTTCGGACCTGCGGGTTTTTTCTGCCCCAAATATTGACAAATTAACGGGGGGGGGTAAAATTACAAATGAAATTTTGTATATTTGCCCAAAGAGGAGAAAAAATGGATACAACGAAGGTCTCTTTTCTGAATGATGACAAAAAGTTAATGCAGCAGCTGCTTGGAACGGTAGGAGAACTGATTAAGGACAGTGATGCCGCCGAAGAGAAGGAACTGGTCAGGCAGTTTTTGCAAAAGGTATCGGACGCCATGACTTTTGTGGCAATAGGAGATACCGGAGTTGGAAAAAGCACTTTTTTAAGTGAAGTGTTTGGACGGTATCTTTATGCAGGAGAAACACCGCAGTCCACGGAAGGTATTCGGGAAATAAGGGGCGGTGTACAGGAAGCGGAGTTTGACGTAAACGAATTTTATGTAAGACAGTTTCGGGCAGTACCGGCATTAGAGGGTATCTGTATAGTGGATACGCAGGGAATAGATACTCTGCAGGAGGGACCTTGCAGAGAGCAGATTAAAGGCATGGTACAAAAGAGCGATGTACTCTTTGCCATATTTGATGCAAGACAGATTAAAAGCTTTGATGTCTGGGACTTTTTAGAGGAGACAAGCAGTAAAAAGGCTGTATTTGTCATGACAAAATGCGACCTTGCGGATGAGGAAACTCTGGCATTTAACAGGGTTAAGCTACAATCCTACATGCAGGATGCGGACATAGAGGCTCCGATTTTTATGACAGCTTTCGGGGATACGGCGCAGATAAAGCCTGAGGAGAATATAGACGCACTGAAAAGGTATGTGAGGAAGGAAATTTTGGGAGAAACGCCTACACTTACAAAACAACAGCAGAATATGGAGTATCTGACAGGGATGCTTGCCTCTTTTAAACATTCCTATGAGATGCGGAGAAGGCAGTTTGAAGCAGACAAGGCAATTCTGGCTGATATTAACCGGGCTATGGACACCTTCGTAATGCGAAACGAAAGTGTGGTAAACCGTCTGAAAGCAGATTTACAGGAAATAATCGACAGGGAAATTGAAAACTATCAAAATACCATGATTGATAAAATGGACCCGTTGAAAATCAAGGAATTCTGTCCGGGTGGTCCTGCTGATGTAGAAGGCTATCTGGCTGCGGTCAACGACAACTACAGGGAAATCATGAATCGCCAGATTTCCGGCAGAACGCAGGAAACGGTCAGACAGTATCTGTCTGATTTGCAGAATGTTTTTGAAGAGGCAACCGGCTTTTTCCGTAAGCGGCAGTCCTTGATTGCACTGGAGGATGAATTTTACGGTTCCCTTGCCGTAACAAAAAAGGATATTACCTATCAGGTAGAAGATACGGTTGTAAATTTAGGCAGGTTTTATCAGGAACTGGCGCAGGCTTCGGATGAGCTTTTTATGAAAGCATGGCAGGCGCGGGAGGTATATGATAAGACAGTTCGCCAGTCCGAAAAGAGAGGTATGGCTTTGGGCGGACTGGGCGGCGCGGGAGCCGGCAGCGCTGCAGTGGGTATTGGTGCCTTGCTGGTAAAGGCCGGTACCATAGGGCAATTGGCAGCAGGTGCAGCTCTTTGGCCGGTAGTAGGATTGTTAGTTGGTGCGGTACTGATTTCCAAGCTGGCAAAAAGAATGGCAAAGGCAAGCGCACAGGCAAACATGTATGCGGAATATCAGGCCTGCGTTGCAGAGTTTAAAGAAGAGGTAGCAAAGATTAAAGCTGAGATGTCTGCAGAAATCATGGACACCATTACTGCCATTTTTGACAGAGAATTAAAGAATGCAGACGGAAGCTTTACTGATTTCAGGATGACGGTCAATATTGACAGCAGGAATATACCGGTATTAGAGTGCCGGATGCAGACGGTGGATGAACTGATGGAGCAGATTACACAGATGAAGGCAGAACGGCAGAAGGAGGTAGTTTTGCTTAATGTATAAAATTTGTGTACAGAGGGAGAAAACAGATGGCAGAGAGTGAAAAAAAGAGCAGGGCATTGGATTTTTATGATGAGCTGGAGCGTTTTGCAGCTGAAAAAGGGCTGCCTCTACGGATAGTGGATTCTATTAGAGAGAGCAGGGTGGAGCTGCAAAAGGCAGAATCGCCCCTTCAGTTGGAGCAGGCATTCTTACAGATGGACAGCCTTTTAAAACATATGGGGAAAAAATATGAGGCAGAAAAACAGGCGGCAGAAACGGCTCCGGTGGCGCAGGAGGAAGGAATCCTTTTGCAGGATATGGAAAACAGGGTGAAGGAAATTCTTTATGCCTGCAAAACGGAAAATAAGGAAATGTGCAGCAGGTATGCAGATGAGCAGACCTATGCGGTGAAGGAGCTTTGTCAGAATCTGCGGGATATCTTACATACAGAGGCCCATTATAAAGAAATAAAAAACATGGGTCTGTTTACCGTTTTTTTTGCAGAAAAAAGTGATGCTTTCGGACGGAGGGTCTCACAGGCGCTGCAGGCATTTGTACAGGCAATGTTCAGGAATTGTGATGGTGCCATGGTGAAGACGAAAGCCCTGCTGACGAAGATAAAGGATGAGCGTTTTCATGTAGGATATCGTGATTTTTATATGCAGTACGACAACAGATATGATCTGATTAAGCAGCGAATCGGTGCAGAAGCGGCGCAGCTTGGCAGTGAAGGTACAGGCATACAGGAGTTTGCCGCAGCACAGGTTCCGAAGCTGAATGCGGTAGTAAAAAAACAGGAACGGAAAAAGCTGCTGTTTATGTTTCTTCCCTTTGTTGTGATTTTGGGATGGATGCTTGCATCGGCTCTTATCGGCAGGATAGGCGAAGGCGGTCAGGACAGTAAGACAGCTGTGGAAAGCGAGACGGCACCGAAGGGGGTTGCGGATGAACTGATTGACCGGATAGGCGATGAAGCCGTCGAAGCCGGTAAGGAGGTCATAGATTACGGAGCAGAGAAAGCAGAGGGAATATTAGATGAATTTGTATCCTCCACTGTGAAAACGGTAACCGGCCCTGTCATTTATATTATTGCCGGATTGATTTATCTTGTATATGTGACGGTTATTATGAAACAATCCAAAAAGTGGTTATGTGATGCGGCAGCGGCATGCCTGACACCGGAACTGGAGCATTTTTTACAGGAAACAGATTTTGCAGGTAAGACAGCGTCAAAATTTGACTGTCTGCGTGTGGAAATGGAAACTGCGTACGGAGAAATGTTTACGGAAATCCTGGGTAAGACTTCTGTTTCGCAAAGCGTGCAGAGCCGCTCGGAACAGGAAGAGTTTGCGTTTATGAGACAGAAATGGATGACAATTAAGCAGATGGTTTAAAGACTACGATACATATGGGAAAGGAAGAACGGATATGGCAGTCGGAAATATATTTAATAAGGCAAAAGGAACAGTAAGCGGAATAACTGGCGGAATAGCAAATACCGGCAGTGAAAACCGGGTAATCCGTGAACTGAAAAAAAATATAGAAGAGAAAGTGTCGAATAAATCAAAAATTTTCGGATACATCGGAATGGAAGCGTATGATTTACACGCAGGCGGAAAACTGCAAATGCAGGAATTACAGGGATATTTTGATAAGATAGACCAACTGGATGAGGAAATCAAAGAATTGCAGGCAAAAATACAGGCATCGGAGCTGCAGAATGGTAACGGTACAACCTGTGTCTGTGGAGCCCGCCTGACTGCACAGGACAAATTCTGTCCTAACTGCGGTGCGCCGGTGGACAATGGCATGATTACCTGCGTGTGCGGCAATCAGGTCAGAAAGGACGCGAGGTTCTGCAATAATTGCGGCAATGATATTCAGCAGATGCTGGCAAACGGCGGCGTACCCGTCACGGCAGCATCCGGTCAGGGAACACCGGCTTCCATGCAGCCAAATGTGCAGCCCAAACGCACCATTCAGTGTATTTGCGGCGCAGAAGTGCCGGAAGGGCAGTTCATGTGTATGGAGTGCGGCAGAAGAGTAGAAGAATAAAATTCTAAAATAATCATTAAAAATGTGCCGTATCCGTTGACAAAACATGGTAATGCTCCTATTATGAATACATCAATTACATATTGAGGGAGTAGTTCCACAGCTTCCGGTACATAAACAGTTTACCGGAGATGTGCGATAAATCAACAAACATGTCGGTATTTGACCGTCTGGTTTATCTATAGAGAATGAGACTCATATACAGTGGGCAGAATCATTGTATATGGGTTTTTTTGCTTTATGGAAAGTTTGTGTTTCATACCGGCTATGAAAGGAAAGGGAAAAGGGTAAATGAAAGAGTATCTAAACAGTGTGGAAGCGGTTTTAGAAGAACAGCAGGCAGGAGAAAACGGATTGTCTGATGTACAGGTAGAAGAAAGAATGCGCCTGTACGGCAAAAACAAGCTGGTGGAGGGTAAGAAAATATCTCTGTTTCAGAGATTCATGCAGCAGCTTGCGGACCCCATGATTATTATTCTGATTGTGGCGGCTGCTATATCCGGTGTCACTGCGGTTTATTCGGGGGAATCCTTTGCAGATGTGATTATTATCCTGATTGTAGTTTTAATTAATGCGGTTTTGGGCGTGGTGCAGGAGAGCAAGGCAGAAAAAGCAATAGCGGCCTTGCAGGAAATTGCGGCGGCTACCTCCAAGGTAATCCGTAACGGACATCAGATGACCATACGGAGCGAGGAGCTGGTACCGGGGGATATTATCGTATTGGAAGCAGGTGATTCCGTACCGGCAGACGCGAGACTGATTGAATGTGCCAGCATGAAGGTGGAGGAAGCGGCGCTTACCGGAGAATCGGTTCCGGTTACCAAAACCAGTGATGCGCTTGTAAGCAGGGACGGCAAGGATATTCCTTTGGGTGACCGTAAAAATATGGTATACATGGGAAGTACCGTGGTATACGGACGCGGCAGGGCAGTGATAACAGGCAGCGGCATGAACACGGAGATGGGTAAGATTGCTGACGCGCTGTCAAAGGCAGAGGATAATCAGACGCCCCTGCAGATGAAGCTGACTCAGTTAAGCAAGATTCTGAGCGTACTGGTGCTGGGCATCTGTGTGGTTATATTTGCCATAGATATTTTCAGGGCATACCCGAATGTTTCGGGAGAAACCATGTTAGATACCTTTATGGTAGCAGTCAGTCTGGCAGTGGCGGCAATTCCCGAAGGCCTGGCAGCCGTGGTGACGATTGTGCTTTCCATAGGCGTTACCAATATGTCCAAACGCAATGCGGTTATCAGAAAGCTGACGGCGGTAGAAACCTTAGGCTGCGCACAGGTTATCTGCTCTGACAAGACAGGTACGCTTACGCAGAATAAAATGACGGTTGTAAAGCATACCGGTACAGACGAAGAGCTGCTTGGAAAAGCAATGGCTCTTTGCTCGGATGCGGAGCTGGATGAAAATAACGAGGCAGTAGGTGAGCCTACGGAATGCGCGCTGGTAAATTATGCATTTAAGCTGGGCATGCATAAGGACGGTTTAAAGCAGGTGAATGCAAGAATCGGAGAAGCTCCCTTTGATTCCATGAGAAAGATGATGACTACCGTGCATAGGGGAAAGGACGGTGCCGCCATTCAGTATACAAAGGGTGCGCCGGATGAAATATTAAAGCGCTGTACCCATATCTGGCAGGATGGTAAAGAAACAGTACTGACCGAGGAACTGCGCAGTCAGATATTAAAGGACAATAAGGCTATGGCAGACCAGGCACTGCGTGTTCTGGCTGCGGCTTACAGAAAGTGGGAGCAGGAACCGGAGTCCTATGAGGATACTTATCTGGAGAAGGAGCTTACCTTCATCGGTCTTACCGGCATGATTGATCCGGTTCGTCCCGAAGTAAAGGCGGCGATTGCAGAATGCCGGGAGGCGGGCATCAAACCGGTTATGATTACCGGCGACCATAAGGATACGGCAGTTGCCATTGCAATGGAATTAGGTATTATTGACAGTCCCGAGCAGGCTGTTACCGGCGCTTCCTTAGATGATCTGTCGGATGCGGAGCTTTTGGATAAAGTGGAGGAGTATGCGGTATATGCCCGTGTACAGCCGGAGCATAAGGTGCGTATTGTCAATGCATGGAAGGCAAAGGGCAAGATTACGGCAATGACCGGTGACGGCGTCAATGATGCGCCTTCCATTAAAAATGCCGATATCGGTGTAGGTATGGGTATTACCGGTACGGACGTAACCAAGAATGTAGCGGATATGGTGCTTGCGGACGATAACTTTGCCACCATTGTCAATGCAGTGGGAGAAGGCAGAAGGATTTATGACAATATCAGAAAATCCATCCAGTTTTTACTTGCCAGCAACCTGTCCGAGGTGCTTGCTATCTTCTGTGCAACGCTGCTTGGCTTTACCATCTTAAAACCGGTTCATCTTCTGTGGATTAATCTGATTACGGACTGCTTCCCGGCACTGGCGCTTGGTATGGAAGAAGGCGAAGCGGATATCATGAAGAGAAAGCCGAGAGATGCAAAAGACGGTATTTTTGCAGGCGGGCTTGGCGTGCATGTGGTACTGCAGGGTACTGTGGTTGCCGTTATTACACTGGCAGCGTATCTGGTAGGACATTATATGGAAGCCGGCGTATGGGAGTTTACGGAAAGTGCGGACGGTATGACAATGGCCTTTTTAACCCTGTCCATGGCTGAGATTTTCCATTCCTTCAATATGCGTTCTTTAAAGAAATCTATCTTTACCGTAACAAAACAGAACAAATTCCTGTGGGGCGCTATGCTTATTTCCCTGATTTGTACCACCGCAGTTATTTACGTTCCGTTTTTATCAAATGCGTTTGGGTTTGAGCATATTTCCTTTGCGGAATATATGGTTTCCATACTGATTGCAGCAACGATTATTCCGATTGTAGAGCTTACCAAGCTGATACAGCGTATGGCTGAAAAGCGTAAGGCAAAAGCGTAAAACAGGATGGCAGAGCCGGACGTTAAGAAATCTTAACAAAAAAAATATTTTTATTTTATTTACAATTTCTGTCACTTCATAGTAGTATATAAAGTAAGAGAGGGAGCAGCGAGATGGTAAGACACCATCCCCCTGCCCCCTTTTTTGAGAAACGGAAGAAAGGAGAAACGGCTTGCGGCATAATGAACTTTTAAGGGAAAAGGTATATGAATCTATTGCGTCTGTTTTGCCTATTACCATTATTGTACTATTGTTAAGCATAACCGTTGCACCGCTGACGCCGGGAATTCTGACTTTGTTTTTCTTCGGCGCACTGCTTTTGATTATCGGCATGGGATTTTTTACATTGGGTGTGGATATGTCCATGATTCCCATGGGAGAAGGTATGGGTGTGCAGCTAAGCAGGGCAAGAAAAATTTTGATTCCTCTTTTAGTCTGCTTTATTTTAGGCGTGCTGATTACTGTTGCGGAGCCTGATTTGCAGGTGTTGGCGGAACAGGTGCCGGCAATTCCCAATTTGACGCTTATTTTTACGGTTGCGCTGGGCGTTGGCTTCTTTTTAGTTATTGCGCAGCTTCGTATGCTGCTTAAAATTCCGATTTCTTACATATTAATTTTCTTTTACGGCGTCATTTTTTTGCTCACTTTTTTTGCTCCCCCTGATTTTATACCGGTTTCCTTTGATTCGGGAGGTGTGACAACGGGACCGATTACAGTACCCTTTATTATGGCGCTGGGTATCGGTATGGCGTCTGTGCGAAGCGATAAAAATTCCAACAGCGACAGCTTTGGTCTTACTGCTATCTGCAGTATCGGCCCTATTCTTTCCGTACTGATTTTAGGTATCTGTTATCATCCCGAGGATTCGGTTTATACGCCTGTAAAGATTACAGAGCTTGCTACGACCAAAGATGCGGCTATGGAATTTGCCCGTGCGCTGCCGGTTTATATCAAGGAAGTAGCGGTAGCGCTTATACCCATTGCTGTGCTGTTTGTCATATTCCAGTGTATTTTCCGCAGATTTCATAAAAGACAGCTTATTAAGATTGTTTCCGGCTTTATATACAGCTACATCGGACTGGTGCTGTTTTTAACCGGCGTCAACGTAGGCTTTATGCCTGCCGGACAGTATATCGGTTCGGCAATTGCAGGCAGCAGCAATTCCTGGCTGCTTGTGCCGATTGGTATGGTAATCGGTTACTTTATCGTGAAGGCGGAGCCGGCGGTACAGGTGCTTACCAGACAGGTGGAGGATGTGACAAACGGCTCCATTACACAGAAATCAATTGAACACAGTCTTTCTATAGGTATTGCATTTTCCGTGGGAATTGCCATGCTGCGGATTTTGACCGGCTTAAATATCATGTGGTTTTTGGTGCCGGGATATTTGATTTCTTTGGCAATGACCTTTTTTGTACCACAGATTTTTACCGGTATTGCCTTTGACTCCGGCGGTGTTGCCAGCGGACCGATGACAACTACCTTTTTACTGCCTCTTGCAATGGGAGCCTGTGAAGCGGCAGGAGGTAACGTGCTGACGGATGCTTTCGGTATTGTGGCAATGGTTGCCATGACGCCGCTCTTTACCATTCAGATGCTTGGCCTTGCGGATAATATCCGCAAGAGAGTAAGAAAACGCAGGCTGATTTTACAGCTTAAGGAAGTAGAAGACAGCATTATGTATTTTGAGTAAAAGTGAGGAAGTGCTATGGCGGATAAGAACAGTGTGAAACTGATAATTACCTTTGCGGAACGCGGCAGGGGAAAGGCACTTGCAAAGCTGTATGCGGAGCAGAGTGTATTCTGCAGCTATCAGTGTATGGGCAGGGGAACCGCTTCATCGGAGCTTTTGGATGTGCTGGGGTTAGGGACTGCGGAAAAAGATATTCTCATAAGCTATGCGGCAAGGGAGCATGCGGAGAGGCTTCTGTATAAGCTGGACAATGAACTGGAAAGTAAAGATTTCGGCAGCGGCATTGTATTTGACATGCCGCTTACCGGATTGAACAGTCTGATAGCAACGGTGCTTTTGAGCCAGCCGGGCAGCAAAACGGGAGGAATCGAAATGGAAGGAAATACAAATCACAGTCTGATTTTGATTGCAGTCAATCAAGGACATACGGATGATGTAATGGATACGGCCAGAGAGGCGGGCGCCGGTGGCGGTACCGTCATCAGGGCAAGATGGGCAGGCGCAGAGGATACCAGTCAGTTTTACGGTATTTCCGTGCAGTCTGAAAAGGAAATTATTGCGATTGTGGCAGCCGGGGACAGACAGAAGGCTATCATGGAAATGGTAAACAAAAAGCATGGTCTGAAAACAGAGGCAGGCGCAATGGTATGCTCCGTAGGAATTGATCATATGGTTCGTTTGGCATAAAATCTTGCATAAAGAGGCGGACTATGCTATACTGAATCAAAATATTTATTTTTAATGAAGAAAGGAAAATAACGGTAATGGACGACGCTGACAGCGACGCGGAAACTAATGCGAATACGCTTATAAATAATAGGAAAGCTTTTGGGTGTAATCTGTGGCATAAATGTGTGACAGATTATGCCTTTTTGTGTATCCAAAAAATCCATGGGCACCTGCGGTCATGAAAACTGTTTTTACTAAAATTGTTTTTTTGAGAAAAGAGTTTATTGGCTGTTAAGCAGTGAGCGGCAGGTATTTATTTAGAAATGGAGAGTTTATTTTGAATACGATTATATTACAACTTTTGTTACAGATTATATTGATTTTAATTAACGGGTTTTTTGCAGGAACAGAGATGGCTGTGGTATCCATGAGTACAACGAGGCTGCATAAGCTGGAGGATGAAGGCAATAAGCATGCGGCAAAGCTTTTGAAGCTGGTGGCGGAGCCGTCAAATTTCCTTTCCACTATTCAAATCGGTATTACTCTGGCAGGCTATTTGGGCAGTGCTTTGGCAGCGGAGAATTTTTCGGGCTATCTGGTAGACTGGCTGTATCGTGACTTGGGCTTTACCCTGATTTCCGAAAGCGCCATGTCTGTTATTGCCATTTTTGTGATTACGCTGATACTGGCATATTTTACACTGGTATTCGGAGAACTGGTACCCAAAAGAATTGCCATGCAAAAGTCCTTTGAATGGGCTAAGACAGCATACGGAATTGTATCGGCCATTGCATTTGTTATGAAGCCGGTGATTCGTTTCCTTGCTTTTTCTACCAATCTGGTACTTCGGATTATGCATCTGAAGACAGAGGCAGAGGATGAAAATGTAACGGAGGAAGAAATCCGCATGATGGTAGATATCGGTGAGGAAAAGGGAAACATCGATGTCAATGAAAAGGAATGGATTCAGAATATCTTTGATTTTGACGATTTGAGCGTGCGCCGTGTTATGACCCAGCGTACGGATGTGGTTGCCGTTTCTTTAGAGGATGACAGGGAAGAAATTCTGCAGACCATAGAGGAATCCGGTCTGTCCCGTTACCCGGTGTATGATGAAGATTTGGATGATATCGTAGGAATTTTGTATGCTAGAGATTTCCTTTTGGCAGCAAGCAAGGGGGATAAGGTGCAGATTAAGGATGTACTGCGGCCTGCTTACTTTGTGCCGGAAAGCATTCATGCAGATACGCTGTTTACAGATATGCAGAAGAAAAAAATCCATATTGCCGTTATTATTGATGAGTACGGCGCCATGGAGGGTATTGTTACCATGGAGGATCTGGTAGAGGAAATCGTAGGAAATATTTATGATGAGTTTGATCCGGAGGAAGAGCCGGAGATTGTAAAACTGGAAGAAAACCGCTGGTGCGTGACAGGCAATACCACCATCGATGATTTGGCAAAAGAACTGGATATGGAGCTTAACATGGAGGATGAGGACTATGATACGATAGGCGGTCTTATCATCAGTCTGCTTCAGGCAATTCCGGAGGACGGTGTAAGCTTTGATGTAGAGGGCTTTGGCTTACATATCCACGTAGAGGATATACAGGACAGAAGGATTGAAAAGGCATATATCAGCAAGCTGGAAGGCGGCGCAGCCGCAGACTGCGGCAGGGAAAAGAATTAAATCCAGCCGCCGTCAATCGAAATAATCTGTCCGGTCATATAGGAGGGAGCGTTTACTACCTGCCAGATAAGCGCGGCTGCTTCTTCGGGAGTGCCGAGCCTGTCGGCAGGTATTTCTGCCTTTAAGGCATCGATATCTTCGGGGGCAAGACTGTGGTTCATGGCAGTATCAATCAGTCCCGGCGCTATGGCATTGACCTGGATATTACTGGGAGCCAGTTCTTTTGCCAAGGCTTTTGTAAAGGCATTGATGCCGCCCTTAGAGGCAGAATACGCCGTTTCCAGAGAAGAGCCGGCACTGCCCCATACAGAGGAAATATTTAAGATGCGCCCCTCTTTTTTATGGACCATGGAAGGAATGGCCAGTTTGCAGGTATAAAAGCAGGCGTTTAAATTCGTATTGATAACATGATGCCAGTCTTCTGCAGACATCTCGGAAAGCAGACCAAAATAAGAAATGCCGGCATTGTTAATCAGCACATCCGGGGCGGGAATCTTTAAAAAGAGCTGTTTAACGGAGGCAAAATCACCTGCATCGCAGAGTTCGGCAGTACAGGGAACGCCAAATACAGTCTCAAGTTCTTCCTTCAGGGCAAAAAGCTCTTTGCCGCTGTTTGCACAGGTAATCACGGTATGGTATCCGTGGGATGCAAAAATTTTAGCTGTGGCGGCGCCGATGCCGCGGGATGCGCCGGTGATAAGTACTGTTTTCAAAATGGATTCCTCCCTGTTGTTTTCAGATTTCGTTTTGCCAGCTTACTGTTGCTTTCGCCTACAGTATAACACGGGAGAGCCGATTGGTTAAGTTTTTTATAGTTTCCTTTTCGGTAAGTTGTATTTTTTTAAAATAACTGGTACACTTTATAAATAAGAAACGGAGGAAGAGGAATGTATGATTTAATTATTGTAGGGTCCGGACCGGCAGGTCTTTCGGCGGCGGTATACGGAAGAAGAGCAGGGTTAAATCTGCTTGTAATAGAAAAAAATCCCATGAGCGGGGGGCAGGTGCTTAATACCTATGAGGTGGATAACTATCTGGGGCTTCCGGGGATAAACGGCTTTGATATGGGCGTGCAGTTCAGGGAGCATGCAGACAAAATGGGCGCAGAATTTAAAGAGGCCGAGGTAACCGGCATTGAGGATAAAGGCGATGTGAAGCTGGTACACACTTCCGAGGGGGATTTCATGGCAAAAGCGTTGATAATGGCTATGGGAGCCCACCATGCAAAGCTTAATGTGCCCGGAGAGGAAGAACTGCAGGGAATGGGAGTTTCCTATTGTGCGACCTGTGACGGTGCTTTCTTTAAAAATCGGACGGTTGCGGTGGTAGGCGGCGGTGATGTAGCAGTGGAGGACGCCATCTTTTTGGCGAGAACCTGTAAAAAGGTATATCTGATTCACAGAAGGGACAGTCTTCGTGCGGCGAAGGTGCTGCAGGATAACCTGATGGCCATGCCTAATGTGGAAATTGTCTGGAATACGGTGGTGACGGAAATTAAGGGCACGGATATGGTGGAGAGCCTTTTGCTGAAACAGACGGTGACGGGAGAGGAAAGCAGCCTGCCTGTAAACGGTGTGTTTATTGCGGTGGGTATCAAACCGGATACGGGGCTTTGCAAAGACCTGGTGGCTTGTGATAACGCAGGCTATATTTTGGCAGGCGAAGATACCAAAACTTCGGTGGAGGGTGTTTTCGCGGCAGGGGATGCACGGAAAAAGCCGCTGCGACAGATTATTACAGCGGTGGCGGACGGTGCAAATGCAGCTACGGCAGCAGGCAGTTTTGTGACAATATAGGTCATGGCAAAGAAATATACAGAAATATTACAAAGCTTTTAAATGTTACAAATGTTACAAAAAAAAGACGGTGTTTTGGCGAAGGCTAAAAATGCCGTCTTTTTGCGTTATTCCTGCATTTTCCAGTGGATTGTTTATTGACAAAGAAAATCATGTGTGATATATTTTTTAACAGATGTAATAAATTTGTAATAAATAAAATTGTTTTGGAGGAAATCTGCATGAACCATTGTGGTGTAAAGCTGGCTGCCGGAGCGCTGGCAGCGGTAATCACCTTTTCAGGATTGAATATAGATGTAATGGCAGCCAACAGAGTATCATCCGTACTGCCAACAGGCGGCGTAAATTTGTCATTGGTAAAGGATACCCCCTTAGAAAGTATTCAGACGGCATCGGTAGGAACCGGAAGTAAGATAGAAACAGGTGTATCGGTAGCGGACATTCAGGCCGTTATGGATGCGGCAGCGTCAGGCAGGCAGGACTCGGAAGAGGAGCTGTTTAAAAATCTGGTTATTGCACAGGTGAATGATTATGTAAATATCAGAAGCATGCCCAGTGAGGAAGGCGAGATTGTCGGTAAGCTTTATGACGATTCCGTGGGTACTTTTATTTCAGAAGAAAACGGCTGGTATCAGATTACCTCCGGTACGGTAACCGGTTATGTGAAGGCAGAATACTGTGTGACCGGGGAAGCGGCTGTGGAGCTTGCAAGACAGGTGGGCACCAGACTGGCAACCGTTACCACAACAACCCTTTATGTACGCAAGGAGCCGACTACAGATTCCTCTATTATTGCCATGGTACCGGAAGGTGAAGATTACCTGGTTTTGGAAGAAACTGACGGCTGGATTAAGATAACCAGTGAAGAGGGTGACGGTTTTGTTTCCAAGGATTATGTAGATATTCGTACGGAGTTTGTGGAAGCAGAATCCAAGGCAGAGGAAGAGGCCCGTCTGGCAAAAGAGGCTGAAGAAAGAAGAAAAGCACGCGAGGCTGCAAGAGCAAGCCAAAGCACCCAGCAGGCTGCCACTACCCAGACTACGGTTACTGATTATGCAGTAGGCGAAGGCAGTGAGTTAGGTGTAGCAGTTGCAGAATATGCATTGCAGTTTGTGGGTAATCCTTATAAATGGGGAGGTACCAGCCTGACGGATGGTGCAGACTGTTCCGGTTTTGTACTCAGCGTATATGCCAACTTCGGCGTAAGCCTGCCGCACAGCTCAAAGGCAGACAGAAGTCAGGGTTCGGCAGTAGACGGGCTTGAAAATGCACAGCCCGGAGATCTTATCTGTTATTCCGGTCATGTGGCCCTGTATATCGGTAACGGACAGATTGTGCATGCAGCTAACTCCAAGAAGGGAATCATTGTTTCCAACGCGGATTACAAGAAAATTTTAGCAATCAGACGTATTTTCTAATAAACGTACGATCAAATAAAAATCTCCCTTGCAGGCGGTAGAGGAATCGGTTCTGCAAAGGAGATTTCTATTTATAGGGAACGGTATAGTAATTGTAGATTTTTTTTCTGTTATTGCAAGATAATAAAATAATGATAAAATTTGCTTGACAAAATGGAGCTTGTGCAAGATGTACAAAAGGATGTATAAAAATAGCAAACAAGTCGAAATTTGCAAAATAAAAGCGGCAAAGTTATCCACATGAAAAAAGACCGAAAATAAAACAAAAGAAACTTATACACTGACTTATCCACATTGTCCACAACGCTTTTACTATCCAAAAGCTGTTATTTTATGCAATTGTACGAACGAACGTTTTGTTAAGAATGAATAAAAAAAGAAAAAACAGAGAAAATGTCGAAAAATGTATTGACTTTTTGAATGTCAAAAATAACCATAAAATCAACTAAATTATTGCAAAATAGATGAATTGTATGATATAATGCTTATACAATAAATAACCGGAAGGGATGAGTGACATGAAATTTGTTATTGTAGGCAGAAACATTGAAGTAACACAGGGACTTAGGGGCGCTGTGGAAGAAAAAATCGGAAAACTCGAAAAATATTTCACCCCTGATACAGAAGTGCATATTACCTTAAGTGTGGAAAAAGACAGACAGAAAATAGAAGTGACGATACCGGTGAAAGGCAGTATCATCCGTTCAGAACAGGTCAGCAACGATATGTATGTATCTATTGACTTAGTGGAAGAGATTATAGAAAGACAGCTTAAAAAATATAAGACTAAGTTAGTGGACAAGCAGCAGGCAGCAACCTCCTTCAGCAAGCTGTTTACTGAAAATGATTATATGGATGACGAAGAAATTAAGATTGTACGTACCAAAAAGTTTGACATAAAGCCCATGTATCCGGAGGATGCCTGTGTGCAGATGGAGCTTTTAGGACACAGCTTCTTTGTATTCCATAATGCAGAAACCGGTCAGGTAAACGTAGTGTATAAGAGAAAGGCAGATACCTACGGATTGATTGAGCCGGAAGAGTAAGAAGAATCTGATTACAGCAGAGCTTGGACCCGCTTCGTAAGAAGCGGGTTTTTTTCTGTAAAAAATCACCTGTGTTTGAGGCATGGTAGAAATAAGGATGCGTCTTGCACTTTGTAATAAAATACCGTGCATGTTCATATATTGGATTGGCAGATGATGTGAAATATCCGGCAGGCGGTAGGATTGCCTTGTGTGAAAATGGTATAGACTGGCAAGACCGGTGCAGTTGGCGGCAGCCGGGCAGAGGGGAGTGGAATGCACGAAAATCAAATCAGGAAATGGAGAATGGCAATTGCTGCGGAAGCGGTTTTGTGCCTTACGGCTTTTGCAGGTATTCTATGCAGCGAAAAGCCGGGGAGCAGTACAGGCTCAGACACCGTGCAGGTGGAACAATATATGGCGGAAAGCAATGAGTGGGCAAGGGAGGCTGTCAGTGAAGGCTACATAAAGTGGGTAGACTTTGATGTGAGTTATGAGGCTCTCTGCAAAGCATATGAGTGGGATGTGAATACCTGGGGAAAAGAGGTGCATATAGATTGGGTGGAAATGCTGGCCTATCTGGGGGCGCGTTATGGCGGCAATTTTTCGGGAAACGGCAAGAAGCTTTCAAAGGATATGACAAAGCTGGCAGAACAGCTGATTGAAGAGGGCTGTACCATGGAAGATATGACAAAGGATATGACCTATTACGACTATTATGAAGAGGCGTACCGGGCGGTGCTTGGAGGTATGGTAGGAGAATATGAAATAGAAGAAGAGGACGAGAGCGGCAATAAAAGCTTTACCAGAGTATACGGACTGAAAGCCTATTCGCCTATTGCCAAGGGCTTTGAGTACAGCCATTATGCTGATTTTGGCTCCAGCAGGAGCTATGGCTACAAGAGGCAGCATTTGGGACATGACATGATGGGACAGGTGGGAACACCCATTATTGCGGTGGAGTCGGGATATATAGAAGCGATAGGCTGGAATCAGTACGGCGGCTGGCGTATCGGTATCCGCAGCTTTGACGGAAGACGTTATTACTATTACGCCCATATGCGTCAGAACTATCCTTATGCCGAAGGCCTTGCAGAGGGCAGTGTGGTAACGGCAGGAGATGTTATCGGCTATATGGGTCATACGGGATACAGTACCAAGGAAAATGTCAATAATATAGAAGTGACGCATCTGCACTGGGGGATGCAGCTTATTTTTGACGAGTCCCAGAAAGAAGGGAATAATGAAATATGGATAGATGTATATCCGCTGACCCGATTCCTTTACAAGCACCGCAGCGAAGCAGCCAAGGTAGAGGGAACCAGAGAATGGCACCGGGTCCGTGAGATGAAAGACCCGGCGGTAGAGTCTTACAGGGAATCGTCAAGCCTAAATGCCCTGCTTTTCTGAAGACGTTCTTTAAATATACCTTCGTTTCCTTCCCCGGTAGGCAGATAATACCGTTTCTCCTTCAGGCTTTCCGGCAGGCAGGTCATATGAGCCATTTTTTCCTTAGTATCATGGGCATAGACATAGCCTTCACCATAATGCAGGTCGTTCATAAGCGTGGTGGGTGCATTGCGGATAACGAGGGGAACAGGTTCCGAAAGCATGGTAAGAGCATCCTTTCTGGCGTCCTCGTAGGCTGTATATACGGCATTGGAACGAGGGGCAAGAGAAAGATAGATAACAGCCTGCGCCAGATTTATATTGCATTCCGGCATGCCGTTAAAGTGGCAGGCCTGATAGGCGGCAACTGCAATCTGGAGCGCCTTGCTGTCAGCCAGACCGATATCCTCGCTGGCAAACCGAATCAGCCTTCTTGCTATAAAAAGCGGGTCTTCTCCGGCTTCCAGCATACGGGCAAGCCAGTAGACGGCGGCGTCAGGATCGCTGTTGCGCATAGATTTATGAAGAGCAGAAATCAGATTGTAGTGTTCCTCGCCCTTTTTATCGTAGAGAAGCGCCTTTTTGCCCAAACACTGCTCAAGAGTATCGTTTGTAACAGTGATAGAGCCATCGGATTGTATCTCTCCGTTTAAGATAATCATTTCCAACGTATTCAGGGCGATACGGGCGTCTCCGTTTGCAAAGGCAGCTATGGAAGAGAGCATTTCTTCTTTTATGTGAATGGTACTGTTGCCGAAGCCGCGCTTATCCGTCAGTGCGTGAGTGAGCAGCTCTGTCAGGTCTTTTGCAGTTAAAGGCTTTAGGACAAAGACCTTCAGACGGGATAAAAGTGCGGCATTGATTTCAAAAGAAGGATTTTCCGTGGTGGCGCCGATTAACGTGATGCTGCCTTTTTCTACATAAGGAAGAAAGGCATCCTGCTGGGCCTTGTTAAAGCGATGTATTTCATCCACAAAAACCAGTGTGCGGATACCGCACAGACGGTTATCCTCTGCCTGCTTCATAATCTCTTTTATTTCCTTGATGCCGCTGGTGACGGCGCTGAAGTTGATAAAGCGGGATTTTGTCTTTCCGGCAATAATCCGGGCAAGGGTTGTCTTGCCTACGCCGGGAGGTCCCCAGAATATCATGGAGGCAATCTGGTCGCGGGCAAGCATCTGGAAAAGTACTTTTCCCTGGCCTAACAGGTGTTCCTGACCGATATAGTCTGTTAATTCCCGGGGGCGCAGGCGGTCTGCTAACGGCGTCTGGGCAGGGACAGAATCATTTGGGAAATCAAAAAGAGAAAGCTGGTCCATAGGCACTCCTTCTGTAAAAACATTTTGAAAATATACCTTATTATAGCATACTGCCCCTATCTTTTATATGAATAATTTGGTAAGATAGAAATGTTGATATGGTTAAAATGGGAATTTGTACATGGAAAATACAGGCAGACAGGGAGAAGATAGAAATGCTGAAGATGAAGAAAAAGGTTTCGGTAAAGGAAGAAAGCAATACGGTATTTGATGATATTGCACGGGAAACGGAAGGGCTGATTAACACGACCAGCACACTGAGCAGCTTTGATGTGCAGCTTGGGCACGTGACAAGGAGGCTTTCGGAGTATACGCAGACTATGCGGGATGTGAGTGAAGCCAATCTGTCGGTTGTGGAAGAAACGACAGCCAGCATGAATCAGGTGAACCAGACGGTAGAAACGGCAGCAAAAGCATTACATGCAGTTACGGAAACGGCAAAGAAACTGGCCGGTCAGAATGCGGACAGTAAGGTGCTTTTGAATGAAACGGGAAGGCTTAAGGCGGAAGTAATCAGTGATTCCCAAAATATGAGCGACAGTATTGCACAGCTTGTGAATCTGACTGCAGAAATTGATAAGATAGTAGGGAATGTACAGGGGATTGCCAATCAGACCAATCTGCTGGCGTTGAATGCTTCTATAGAGGCAGCAAGAGCCGGAGAACATGGCAAAGGCTTTGTTGTAGTGGCAGAAGAAGTCAGAAAGCTGGCTGACGATACCAAATTATATCTGGAAGATATGCGCTCCTTTGTGGAACAGGTCAAAGAGGCAGCAGCCCGGAGTAAAGCCAGCCTGGCAAGAGCGTTAAGCTCTACCGATGCAATGGGAAAGAAGCTGGAAATAGTAGACAGCTCCGTATCGGAAAATATTTCCATGCTGAATGATGTGGTCAAAGAGGTTGGCTGCGTCAATGAATCCATACAGAACATAACGCAGGCAACCGGTGAAATTGACAAAGCTATGGAACAGAACAGTGAAGATGCCCAGCGCTTAACGGAAATGGCATTAAAGATTGCAGACAGCACAAAAGCCAATACAGAATGCGCTGACAAGGTAGGAAAAATTGATGAAATGCTTTCCGGTGCGGCAAAAAATCTGTTTGTACATCTGCGCACGGGCGGCAGAAAGATAAGTGCCGGCGAAATCGTGGAAACCATAGAAAAAGCAAAAAAGGCTCATATTGCATGGACAAAAAGCTTAGAGGCAATGGTGGACAGGATGGAGGCGGCGCCTCTGCAGACAAACGGCGAACGCTGTGCATTCGGTCATTTTTACAATGTATTTGAGGTAGAAAATCAGAAGCTGGCTCCCCTTTGGAAGGAAATCGGTGCAGAGCATAAGAAATTTCACGCAATGGGAGAGAAGGTATTAGAAGCCATTCATAGGCAGGACAGGCAGAAGGCAGCAGACCTGTGTGAAGAGGCAGGGGCTCTGTCAGAAGCACTGCTTCGCAAGATGGATGAGGCAGAGAAGCTGTCAGAGGAAATAGGACAAAGCGGAGAGAGCATTAATTAGTATATTCCATAATATCTTCTACTTTGCAATCTAAAATTTCACAAAGCATATTTATAGTATGCGTGTTTATATTGGCATTACGCTTTAAGCGGGTTATTTGTGCGGGACTTATTCCGTAACAGGTAATGAGCTTGTATTGCGTAATGCCTTTTTCTTTCATGGTTTCCCAAAGGCGGTCAAATACAATCATATTGTCGTTTTACTTCCTTGTGTTTATTCTGTTCTTACTTGTATATTAACCGTAAATGGTATATATTAATATTAACCGTAAATGATTAATACATACGAGGAGGAACATAGGATGATACTGAAATGTAAAATATGTGGCGGGGAGTTAGAGGTAAATGCTGGAGATAAGGTCGCAGTTTGCAGTTACTGCGGCAGAACGCAGACATTACCTAAAATGGATGATGAAAGAAGATTAAATTTATATGATAGAGCCAGTCATTTCAGACGCAATAATGAGTATGACAAAGCAATGGGTATATATGAAACTATTTTAAGTGAAGACGGCGAGGATGCAGAGGCATACTGGTCTCTATTACTGTGTAAATATGGTGTTGAATATGTAAAAGATCCGGCAACCAAAGAGTGGATGCCTACATGCAACAGAACTATAAATAAATCTATTTTAGCTGATGAAGATTATAAAGCTGCTATTCGATATGCCGGTATAGAAGCAGGAAAACTTTATGAAGAGGAAGCAAAAAAACTGGAGCAGATTCAAAGAGATATTCTGGCTATTTCTGAAAAAGAGGCGGCTTATGATATTTTTATATGCTATAAGGAGAGCAACGAGCAAGGAAGACGTACCATGGATAGTGTTATGGCACAGGATATTTATCAGCACTTGACAAGAGAAGGATACAGAGTTTTTTTTGCGCGTGTTTCGCTGGAAAATATAGTAGGTGGGTATGAACCCTATATTTATGCGGCGTTAAGCAGTGCAAGGGTAATGTTAGTAATAGGAACAAATAAAGATTATTTTAATGCGGTATGGGTAAAGAATGAGTGGTCACGTTTTTTGGGCATGATGAAGGAAAATACAGATAAGATACTGATACCGGTTTGTCGCGATATGGATCCTTATGATTTACCGGACGAACTTTTACATTTACAGGCACAGGATATGGGAAAAATTGGATTCATGCAGGATTTGCTGCATGGGTTAGAGAAGGTGTTTGCCAAAGAAAAAGGTGGTGCTGTACTTGATAAGCAGAGAGAACATTATGGAGTGACTAATATAGAAAATTTGCTGAAAAGAATAGAAGCCTTTTTGGAGGTAGGTGATGTTAATAAGGCACAGGAGTATTGCGAGAAAGTGTTAGATATAAAAATTGATGAACCAAAAGTATATATGGCACAGCTAAGAATTGAATGCATTAAAAACTATGGAAAAATACTTCGAAAGGAAGAAGCCGTTGCGCTTGTTCCGAGAAATATTTCCAACAGTTATTATTTTGTAAATGCGCAGAAATATGCAGATAAGGAATATGCAAAAACACTTCAAGAATTGAGACAAAGGAATGAAGAATTTTGTTATGAGGAGTGCGCAAAAGCTGTTGAAAAGGGGGAAGAAAAAGATTATACTGCCCAGCTTGACTTGATTAGACAGTTTTGGATAAGTGATAATAATAAGGATAAATGGGGACCTCTTTTGGAAAGAACACAGAATATGCAGATACAGTATGAAGAAGACAAGAAGACTGTGGAAGCAATAAGGCAGGAGATAAAAAAGCAGAAAGAGATTCTTGAAGGAAAAAATATTAAGAAGGCAGAGCAGGAGTATAGCGCTGCCAAAGGGCAATATGAAAAGTCACAAATGTTATGTGAGGAAAATGAACGGTTGGGGGCAGATTTGGAAACAGCAATAGCGGAAAATGAAGCAAAAAGAATATCCTGTTATATTTGGATAGTCTTAGCATGGGGCATATTTATTGCAATAGGGATATTTGCATCGCAAGGAAGATCCGTTGGACCGGCAAATGCAATCAGTCTTATTGCAGCGATTGCTATTACATATAGGATGGTGACAAAGAAAAATGTCTTAAAAAGCACTTGTGCAGAGCAGAGAAGGCAGAAAGGGTATAACGAAGGTGAAAGGTATTCTTTAAGTCAGGATCTGGCAAGAACAAAAAGATTATATGACAGTGCGGTGGCGAAGTATGTCAAGGTTAAGGAAGAGGTAGAGAAAATACAAAAATCATTACAACACTTATCTCAAAAAGAACAGGAAATAACATTAAAAATGAATGTAGCAAAAATTGACGGAGAAAAACTACAAACGATAAAAAAAATAAGTCCGTTGACGGAAGGAAGTATATTGCAGGCTGAGGTAACGGAAGTAGATGAATGGGGAGCGACGATTAGTTTAGAAGGCGGTGAGAGTGGAGTTATCCCTGTTTCACAGATTAGTAGCAGACGAATCAGAAGTGCTAAACAGGTATTGAAGGTTGGTTCTGTTATAACTGCAATGTATATGGGAACAGATACATCGGGGAAGAATGTATTTTCTATGAAAGCACTTGAACCAGACATATAGGGGATAAAAATTGTTTACAGTACAGATTGTTTAGTAACAAAGGAGAAAATGGATATGGGTATTTTGGAAAAAAACAAAGGAGTTACACAAATCATTAAGTATGAAGCACCATCGGATGAGGAAAGTAGAGCAAACAACAGCGAAGAAAAGGATACAAATCGTATATTTATTTGGAAGCATCCCTGTGAAGATTTTAATACTATGACGCAGTTAATTGTACATGAGTCGCAGGAAGCCCTTTTTTTTATGAACGGTCAGGCATTAGATTTATTTGGACCGGGCAGACATACCTTGGAAACACAGAATATTCCGTTGATAAAAAAGGCAATGAATTGGGGGACAAATGGCGAAACGCCTTTTCATTGTGAGGTTTATTTTATTAATTTGGTAGAACAGATGGCGGTTAAGTGGGGAACAGACAGTCAGGTCGAATATATGGATCCGGTATATCATTTTCCATTATCTATTGGAGCATCCGGTGAAATGCGTTTGCAGGTATCCGATTCAAGAAAATTATTGATTAAACTGTTGGGAACAAAGACGGAATTAAATCAACATGCACTTGTAAGTTATTTTAGGGAAATCTTAAATTTGCGGGTGAAAACCTACATGGCAGAAATGATGAGTGAGCCGGAAAACAGTATTTTTACTGTGGATAAAAGATTAGAAGCAATTTCAGAGAATTTGCAGAGCAGATTAAAGGAAGATTTTTGGGAATATGGTGTTGCGCTGAAAAAGTTTATAGTTGCAAGAATTCAGAAACCTGAGGACAGAAATTTTCAACGATTCAAAGAATTGCATTATGCATCTTATATGAATGTGGCAGAAGCACAATTAAAGCAGAAAGTAGATTTGATTGAGCAGGAAACTCAAAAGCAGAAAACAATTTTGGAAGCTCAGGGTGTTGCGGAAAAGAGACGTTTAGAAGGTTATTCTTATCAGGATGAACGAGGATTTGATGTGGCAGAAAAACTTGTGCAAAATGAAGCTGTGGGGGAATTTGCCAATGTAGGAATGGGAATGGGTATGATGGCCGGTCTTGGTGGAGGAATTGGTTTTAAGGTAGCGGATATGACAGTCAAAACAATGCAGGAAACAGTTGCCCCTAAAGAGCAGGTATCACAGACAAACAATACAATGGGAAACAGTATGGCGGATTTTGAACAGAAGATACAAAAACTGAAGATGCTTAAAGAAGCGGGAATGATAACAGAGGAAGAAATGAAAGCAGAAAAAGAAAAACTGCTTGCAATGATTTAATGGAGGTATAAAATGAAGAAAATTGATAATAAATGGATGATAAGCGCTATCATCGGAATCGTTTTTGTAATATATACCATAGTAGTATTTGGCTTGATAGGATATAGCGGCAGGCAATTTATGGTAGCATATCTATTTACAATGTTAGCATATGTTTTTTTTCTTTTTACGGTATGGTCTATTTGTGGAAAAAACAACAGACTAAAGGATATCTTTTTGGGACTTCCGGTTTTAGTCGAAGGAATTTTCTATGTAGTAATACAAATGGTACTAAGTATTATTTTTATGATAATCCCATGGAAGATATTTAATGTATCCATAATTTTACAGGTGATAGGAATAGCTATTTACGCAATACTGGTTATTTCTTCAATAAGTGCCCAAAATGCTGTTACAAATATAGATGAAAAAGTACGAAAGAAAAGAAATTACTTGGGTGCTTTAAATGTTGAACTGAAAGCAGTACTGTTGAAGGAAAATACACCTCCTGTAGAAAAAGCATTGTCGGAATTGGCTGAAACAGTTCGTTTCAGTGATCCTATGAGTGCTGGTGAATTAGTTGTTATTGAGGATGAAATAATGGAAAGGTTTATGCTGTTAGAGAATGAGTATGATACATTAACAGAAGCAGAGAGGCTTTTACAAATTAATGAAATAAAAAATAAAGTACTTGTTAGAAATATGAAGTGTAAGATGTTGAAGTGATATGAAATGATATGGAAACAACTCAGAGCATAAGGATTTGGGTTGTTTCTTTTATGATTTTAAAAATTTTAAATTTTACATTATATTCACATTACGATGCTTGTACGATATATAAAACAAACGAAAATGCGTTTGTAATACTTTTAAAACACAGTTGACAAATGTTACTATGAGATTTAAAATAATTTTACTGAGAGTAATCAAATGACAAGTGCATTTCGCACATTCAGGCAGTTCTGCCGCTTTACTCAAATTTTTACAATA
>URUY01000021.1 GCA_900551115.1 uncultured Lachnospiraceae bacterium | reverse complement strand
TAGGGGAATAGTACAGCGGTAGTGCGGCGGTCTCCAAAACCGTTAACGGGGGTTCGATCCCCTCTTCCCCTGCTGAGATAGAGGACTTAGTGTTATTGCAGTTGCAATGACACTAAGTTTTTTTGATTAATAATTTATAAGAAAGACCTTGTCACACTAAAGAGTGAAAGGCTTTCTTATAAATCAAAAGGCTCCGCGAGCGGACACTTTATTCAAAGTACAGAAGATTATAGTCAGTTTTCCTATTGCAAATCCTTTCATTTTCTGATAGATTGTAAATAGAGCAAACGGTTGCGCAAAAGCTGCGGGGAGGAAACGGTGTGGAAAATAAGAAACTGACAATAGATGATATCGCAAGAGAGCTTTCTGTATCCAAGACAACGGTGTCAAGGGCAATTTCCGGAAAAGGCAGGATTGGTGCAAAAACAAGGGAGAGGGTGCTTACCTATATCAGGGAAAATAATTACAGGCCCAATGTGATTGCCAAGGGGCTTGCCCAGCAGAAAACCTACAACATCGGCTTTGTGATGCCCGGTGACTATAATCTGGTGGAACTGCCCTTTTTTCAAAAATGCCTGATGGGAATCAGTGAAATAGCATATTCGTTAGACTATGATGTATTGGTATCCATTGCTTCTGACAGGGATATGGGACAATTAGAGCGTATTGTCAACAACCATAAGGTGGACGGCGTTATTTTGAGCAGGACGCTGGTAAATGATGCTCCTGCAAGATTTTTACAGGAAAAGAATATTCCCTTTGTTACGATTGGGACCTATATTGACAAGGATATCATACAGATTGATAACGACCACAGAAGCGCCTGCAGGGAGCTGACCTCTATTCTTTTGATGCACGGTATACGGAAAATGGCGCTGATAGGCGGCAATAAAGACCATGTAGTAACCAGAAAGCGCCTGCAGGGGTATATGGACGCTTATTTGGAGCAGAGCCTTACCGTGGACAACAGTATGGTGTATCTGGATGTGGAGAACGGCATCATGGTAGACAAGATTTTGGAAGAGCTGATTGAACGGCATGCGGAATGTGTCATTTGTATGGATGATTCTATCTGTGCCCATGTACTGAACAAGCTGCGGAAGGAAAAAATCAGGGTACCTTCGGACATTAAGGTAGCTTCTTTTTACAACAGCTCCCTGCTTGAAAACAATATTCCTTCTATTACATCCCTGTCCTTTGATATACAGGAATTGGGCATGGTGACCTGTAAGACCTTGCTGGACCATATGGCCGGTAAGGAGGTGCAGCGCCGGACTCTTTTAGGATACGAGGTTTCCATGAAGGAATCTACCCAGCACAGGCTGTAAATTACATGAAATTTTTTAAAATTGCGCAACTGCGCAACTATAAAAGGGAAAGTGTTGGGCATTTCCTACATAAAAATAGTTTGCTTATAGTATATTGTATGCATTGACAACAAATATGCAAAGCTTTATACTTAAACCATAGAACAACCGATTGCGCAATGCGCAGAAAAGGGAGGAAAAAATATGAAAAAGAAATTATTAGCAGCATTCATGGTTGCAGCACTGGCAGTAACAAGCCTTGCAGGCTGCGGCAAAACAAATGAGACAAACAGTACAGACACAACGGATACGCAGAGTACCACAGCGTCCAGCACAGAAGATGAAGCTGACGCACAGGCTCCTGCAGGCGAGACCATTACTTTAAAGGTATGGGCAGCAGAAGAGGACCAGGATTTAACAACAGCTCTGGTAGAAAAATTTAAAGAAGCACATCCTGAACAGACCTTTGATATTACCATCGGTGTTGAGTCCGAAGGTACAGCAAAGGATACCATCCTTACAGACGTAGAAGCAGCAGCAGATGTATTTGCTTTTGCAAATGACCAGATTAACGATTTGGTAAATGCAGGTGCATTACAGCCTGTCAATGATACAGAGACAGTAACCAGCAGCAATGTTGCCGGTGCTGTGGATGCAGCTACTGTGAACGGCGTTTTATACGCATATCCGTTCTCAGCAGACAACGGTTACTTCTTATACTATGACAGCAACCTGTTTACCGCTGAAGATGTGGCAAGCTATGACGCACTTTTGGCAGCAGCAGGAGCAGCCGGCAAGAAGGTAGGACATGTATTGAATTCAGGCTGGTGGCTTGGCGGCTTCTATCACGGAGCAGGATTTTCCACAAGCCTTGGCGAAGGCGGCACCACAAATATTAACTGGAACGGCACTGCTAATTACAGCGGCGCTGATGTAACACAGGCAATTTTAGATATCGCAACCAACGATGCTTTCATGGCAATCAGCGATGGTGATACCGCTAACCAGATTGCTTCCGGCGAACTGGGTGCTATTATCTCCGGTACATGGGATGCAGCTTCCTGCCAGGAGGCTTTTGGAGACGGTTATGCAGCTACAAAGCTTCCGACTTACACATGTGCAGGCGAGCAGGTACAGGAAGGTACTATCGGCGGTTACAAGATGATTGGTGTAAATGCTTATTCCAAGAATGTAGGATGGGCTATGGAGCTGGCATTATTCCTGACAAATGAGGAGAGCCAGGTAGCTCGTTTTGAAGCAAGACAGATTGGACCTTCCAATGTCAACGCAGCAGCTTCTGACGCAGTGAAAGAAAACATTGCTATTGCAGCAATTGCACAGCAGAACGAATATGCAACTCTGATGAGCGCAGGCAATAGTTTTTGGGCAGCAACTGCAAGCTTTGGCGAAATTTTGGCACAGGGCAATCCTGATGGAACCGATTTGCAGACATTACTTGATAATATGGTAGAAGCAGCATCTCAGGCTGCTGAATAAAACGGTTCATTGAGATGACAGGATACCCCGCATATGAGAAAAAGTATGTGGGGTATTTTTATAACTATAATGCTTTAGAAAAAAGAGGGTATACGCATGGATGGCAGTACAGCAAAGAAAATCAATCCGGTAAAAAAGTTTTTCCTCGGAATAGGAAGGTTTTTCGGGCAATTCGGGCATGCAGTTGCAAAAGGTGACCTGGCGGTCAAAGCATCCCTGCTTGTGGCGGGCGCCGGCTATATGAGAAGAAAACAGATTATAAAGGGAATCCTGGTGACGTTTTTAGAGGTGGCAGTGATTCTGTATACTGTGTTAATCGGCATTCCTTATATAGCAAAGCTGCCGAGCCTGGGTACGGTGGAACGTACTATGGTGTATAATCCGGCCACAATGAAAAATGAGGTCAACAATTATGACAATTCGCTTCTGATTCTGCTGTTTGGCGTAATCAGCCTGACCACGCTTGCCGTTGGCTTATTTTTATGGATGGCAAATGTTATCGGCGCTTATCGTGTGCAGAAGCTTTCGGAAGCGGGAAAGCATGTCAATACCTTCAGAGAAGATGTGAAAGCCATGTTTAACAAGAAGTTTTATGTGACGCTTCTGTTTCTTCCGATTGCCGGCATCATTATTTTTAATGTCATGCCCCTTATCGTGATGGTATGCATTGCTTTTACCAACTATGACCAAAATCATATGCCGCCTACGGCACTGTTTACCTGGACGGGTCTGCAGAACTTCAAAAATTTATTTGCGTCCGGCGGCATGACGATTACCTTCGGTTACTCCTTTAAAAAGATCCTTTCATGGACCATTGTATGGGCAGTGCTTGCTACCGCCACTACCTATCTGGGCGGTATTGTATTAGCGCTGATGATTAACAGTAAATATACCAAAATGAAAAAGATGTGGCGTACGCTCTTCGTGGCGGCCATTTCCATTCCGCAGTTTGTAACCTTGCTTTTGCTCAGAAACTTTTTTGCAAACACGGGAATTGCCAATACGGTGTTGGCACAGCTTGGCGTAACGGATTTTCTTAAGGAAATCGGGCTGATAAGCACAAATTACATACCGTTTTTAACCAGTCCCGGATGGGCGAAGGCAACCATAATCTTCATCAATATCTGGATTGGCGTGCCTTATCTGATGCTGATTGCAACAGGCGTGCTGATGAACATACCGGAGGATATCAAGGAAAGCGCCCGTATTGACGGCGCCAATGCTTTTCAGATTTTCAAAAAGATTACTATGCCCTATATGCTGTTTGTGACAGGACCTTATCTTGTTACCCAGTTTGTACAGAATATCAACAATTTCAATGTTATTTATCTGCTGACGCAGGATATTTATCAGACCACGGATCAAAAAATGGCAGCCTCTAACGGCAAGGAAATTGATTTGCTGGTAACCTGGCTGTATCGGCTGACCAGTGAATATTATAACTATAAGATGGCTGCGGTAATCGGCATTTGCGTCTTTGTAATATGCGCGGTCTTCACGCTGTTTGCATTTAATTTCATGATTAAAGGAGATAAGGAGGAGAGCTTTCAGTAATGAACAGAAAAAAAATTGTAAATACCTGTGTAATACATGTTGTACTGACCATACTTGCTGTGATATGGCTGATACCCATAGTATGGCTGATTGCCACTTCCTTCAGCGGTTACGATGGCATGAATACCAGCCGGTTCTTTCCGGAGACCTTTACCATAAGAAACTATACAAGAATGCTGTTTTCTCCGGATACGGTATCCCAGTTTCCGAAATGGTTTATGAATACCCTGATTATTGCGATTTTTACCTGCTTAATATCCAGCATCTTTGTGCTGATGGTGAGCTATGCCATGAGCTGTATGCGGTTTCCGGGTAGAAAAGCTTTGATGAACGTGGCTGTAATGCTGCAGCTGTTCCCCGGCTTTTTATCCATGATTGCCATTTATTTCATTTTAAAATCCATTGGACTCACCAACAGCCATGTGGGCATGATAATGGTTTATTCCGGAGCTGCGGGGTTGGGATATCTGGTGGCGAAGGGCTTTTTTGATACAATACCGAAGTCATTAAGGGAGGCTGCCTATATAGAAGGTGCGTCAGAGGCAAGGACGTTTTTTACCATTGTGCTGCCCCTTTCAAGACCGATTATTGTCTACACGGTCATCAGCTCATTTCTGGTGCCGTGGGCAGATTTCATTTTTGCAAAAATTATTTTAAATTCCGGTATTTCCACAGACTGGACGGTTGCAATCGGGCTGTATAACATGCTGAACCGAAACCTTTTGCCTACTTATTTCTCCAGATTCTGTGCGGGCGGCGTTATGGTTGGTATTCCCATAGCGATTCTGTTTGTCATTATGCAGAAGTTTTATGTGGAGGGCATTACCGGAGGCTCCGTAAAGGGCTAAGTAAACAAAGAAGGAAGGAAGAACCGCAGAAGCGGTTAAAAAGAACATGGACAAATTTATTGTAAATATTATCCATCGGCCTGAGATGGTTCCCGAATATGCCGAGAAGGTGACGGGACACGGAAAGGCAGAGGATATCGGCAGAAAGGCGCTGCTGACAGAATCACTGGATATTTTTAAATTGCAGCAGGAGGCCGCTCATAAAAACGGCTTAAAGACAACGATTCAGATGACCTATGCGAGCCTGTTTAATGAAGAGGCAATTTCATTGGCAAAGGAGCATCATGACACCTACGGAGACGAGATAGCGTTATCCCTGCTTGGTCTTCCCTGCAAGGAATTCAGGGAAAAGTACAATACAAAGGACTTCTGTATCTGGATGTTTTCCATGGAGGACAAGAAGTCGATTGTAGATGATGTATTTGGAAAATTCCATGATATTTTCGGTTTTTATCCGGTATCAACAGGCTCCTATTATATGGATGCAGAGCTGATTAATTATATCAAGGAAAAATATCCTTCCGTACAGTGCGCGGTAGCAACCTGCTGGGAGGAGGGACCAAAAGCGTACCATACCTGCAACAACTCCTGGTATACCTTTATGGACGGTGGTCCCTGGGCACCCTGGATTCCGTCCAAGGCAAATGTACATGCACCGGCAGCAAATGAGGCAGAGGATTCCGGCATTGTGGCAATTCCGCACTTGTCAAGGGATCTGCTTGCCTGCTATGACGGCAACGGTTCCAACTTCGGTACCCATCCCCAGAACGTGCTGCGCGGTATGATTTATGACACCGAGACCTGGGAGTATCCTTATCTGTACAACCTGATAGACCAGTACCGTTCTTTGGAAAAGTACAATAACGGCTACGCTTACAATATGATGTTTGTAGGTCCCGGCTGGCTCAATAAAATGGGACGCTGGGAGGCTCCCTATGAGCTGTTAAAGAAATCCTACGAGGATGGCATGGCTTATTACGGCAAGCTGAAAAAAGAAGGCAAGCTGACGGACATGACCATGGCAGAGTTTGCCGGTTATTACAGACAGAAAAAGACCTATACGGAGCCGGAATGCGCTCTGTGGCGGGATATCCTGTATGGCTCTGACAAACAGCTTTTCTGGTACTGTGACCCCTATATGCGTGCCTGCGTCAATATGGACCAGGGCGGCGCTATCGTGGATTTACGTCCCTATGCCGCCAAGCTGGAATGGCCGGTGGGCATCGGTACTCCTCACGTAACGGATGCTTCCTATCCCTTCCTGATTCAGGAAAAATACCGTGCAGGCTATTTTACCCATTATGCGGGAGAGGGAACAGTAAGGAGCGCAAAGCTGTCCTATAACGGTGAAGAGGTAGATTTGTGTCTCTGCCGGACCAAGGCGCATTTCTCGGAAGAGACAATCGAAGAAGGAAAGAAAAAGAGAATCTTAACCCTTGACCCTGTAGAAATCGAATTTGCAGATTTGACCGTAACGTTACAGACAAGAGTGATATTTGAGGAAGGAAGCTCTGCAATCGGCATGGAGAGAAAAGTGCTTTCCATGAGCAGACCGGACGCTAAGGTAGAGCTGAATGAGTACATGACCGCATGCTACGGTACCACGGAGTATGCAGAGGACATGACCTCTCTTACACTGGGCTGTGTGCGTGGTTCGGAGAAAAAAGAAATTGCCTACGCTTATAAATGCAGGGAAGAAGCAGTAGAAGGCGCTGATAAGGTGTACTGTGTGCTGCCTCCCGTAAAGACAAAGGTTTCCCTGTCGGCAGAGCCGAAACAGGCAACAGGGTATGTAAAGGAAGGCTACGCCTTTTCACCTATGTTTACCCTGGGATATACAACTACACTTTCTGAAAAGGAGGTATTTACCACATGGCTCAGTCTGGAAAGGGAAGATTAAATTACAGATGTCCCTCCTGTTTTATGCGGGATTTGGATATTGATATGTTTTGTGATAAGGACAAACAGGAATATTACTGTATCCGCTGCCAGTATAAGGGAACGGAGGAGGATGTCCTTAAAAAGAATGAAATGGCGAGATTCCGCTACGGCGCCATGAATAAACGTTTCACGGATTTTGAGGCGTAACGGGGCTGTACGGCTATAAAAAGGAGCAGGAGGAATAGCCTTTGGAAAAGAACAGAACGGAAGCGTTTATAAAGGGTATGGATCTTTCTACCCTGGCAGAGGTGGAAAACTGCGGCGGCAGATTTTTTGACGGCGGGGAAGAAAAGGACGTATTTGAGATTCTTTCGGACTATGGCATCAATTCGGTCCGCCTTCGGCTGTGGAATGACCCCTATTCGGAAAAGGGGGCTTCCTACGGCGCAGGGAACTGTGATTTGCAGACGGTGATTTTGTTGGCAAAGCGTGCGCGTTCGGCAGGCATGGGATTTTTGCTGGATTACCATTACAGTGATTTCTGGGCGGATCCGGGAAAGCAGTTTATTCCCAAGGCATGGCGCGGTTTTTCTGTAGAGGAGCTGGAAAAGGCAATATATGAATATACGGTTTCTACTTTGACAGTGCTGCGGGAAGAGGGCGTTTTCCCTACGATGATACAGGTAGGTAATGAACTTTCAAACGGTCTTTTGTGGCCTTACGGCAAAGTGCCTGAGTATGACAATATTGCCCGGTTTGTAAGCGCCGGGATAAGGGGCGTCCGCGCGGTGGATAAGGATGTTCCCATTATGCTTCATCTTGATAACGGCGGCAACAATGAACTGTACCGCAGGTGGTTTGATGAGTATCTGAAGCGGGGAGAGGATTTTCAGATAATCGGTCTGTCCTATTATCCGTTCTGGCATGGAACATTACAGATGCTTTCGGACAATATGACGGATATTGCCAGGCGCTACGGGAAAGAGCTGGTTGTTGCGGAGGTATCCATGGGGTATACCATGGAGGATTACGGAAGCTATGAGAAGCTCGCGCCAAAAGAAAGAAAAGGGTATGCTACAAAGCCAGCCCTTGCAGAAAAGGTAGAATATCCCATGACAAAGAAGGGACAGTGTGATTTTATGACGGATTTTATGAACCGCTTAAAAAATGTCCCGGAAGGATTGGGAAAAGGCTTTTATTACTGGGAACCGGCATGGATACCGGTTTCGGGAAGCGGCTGGGCTACAGAGGCTTCTCTGGCTTACATAGAGGACGCGGGACCCTGCGGAAACGAATGGGCCAATCAGGCGTTGTTTGATTACGACGGCAATGCGCTTCCTGCCTTGCAGGTAATCAGGGATTTTATGTAAAAATAAGAAATAAGGGTATCGTGGTTTTTTAAGGCTGCGATATCCTTTTTTGTTTTTGGGACGGCGAAAAGGATTAGCATTTTCAGAGAGAATGGGGTATAATTAAAAAAGGGAAATCCATCAATGAGAGGAAATGCTTATGAAGAAGAGCCGAAAGAAAATCGGAGTAGTTACATCGGAACATTATGATGCATTTCAACAAAAGATGCTGCTGGGGATTCAGGAAGAAGCTTATGCCAGGGATTATGATGTGTTGGTGTTTTCGTCATTTGTCAAAGGACAGATGTGGAATGACTATCAAATGGGAGAAATGAATGTTTTTTCTATGATTAATTATGATAAGCTGGACGGCGTTATCATAGTGTCAGAACAGTTGGCAGAGTTCCCAAAGGTATTTTCGGAGCTTGAGGCTCTTCGGGAAAAATATCCGCGGAAGGTGGTCAGAGTGGATAATGAAGCCGCAGAGCTGCCCTGTGTTTTAGAGGATACAGGCAAAAATATCCATTGCATCATGGAGCATTTATACGAGGCCCACGGAGTCAGGGATTTCGCTTTTCTGACGGGGAGAGAAGGACATCCCCATGCAAAAGCGCGCCTGCAGGCATATTATGATTTTATGAAGGAAAAGAATCTGCCCATAAAGGAAAACCGGGTATTTTTCGGGGATTTTTGGTATGATGCAGGCGATGAAACGGTTCAGGCGCTGTTAGAGAGCCCGGAAGGTCTGCCGCAGGCTGTCTGCTGTGCTTCAGATACCATGGGGCTGAGCGTATATGATGCCTGCAGAAAGCGGGGTATCAAAGTGCCGGAGGATATTTTGATAACAGGCTTTGATGCAGACGGCGGCGGTGTTGTAAAACGGCATTTTCTGACGTCCACGCCCAGAGATGCCCAAAATATAGGAAGAAATGCGGCCAGAAAGCTGATTAACCAGTTAGAGGGGGAAAGCCTGCCGGAGCTGCCAATAGAGGAGAAGCTGTTGATTGGACGGACCTGCGGCTGTGAGAAACAGGAAGAAAGAGAAGAAAGCCTGCCGCATATAGAGAGCCTGCGTCAGGGATTATATCATGATTTTTATTCCGCATACAATTTTATGATGGAAGACGGAACCGGAGCAAACGGCATCGAAGACTGTCTGTGGAAAATCGACTGGTATACCCTGTATATAAAGGAGATGGCAGGGTATTATATCTGCCTGTATGACGACTGGACAAAGGAAGAGTATAAGGAAGACGGCGGTGCGCATGGCAGAAACAGCCGGATGAATCTGATTTACAGCAGATACAGGGAAGCAAAGAGAGTGGATACAGAACATTTTTTCAAGATAGAAGAGATGCTTCCCGGACTTTGGGAGGAAAGAGAGCTTCCTGCTACTTTTTATTTTACGGCGCTGCATTTTATGAGAAGATGCTTTGGCTACGGTGTAGTGCAGTATGAAGGGAAACCCAATGTTTTCCCGGATATTTATTGGAGCTGGTGCCGCAATGTCTGCAACCTGTTAGAGATTATGCGCCGGTATATCAATATGGAAAAGGTGAATAAGCAGCTTAGCGCAGCCTATAAATTAGTGGAAAAAAATGCTGTGACCGATTTCCTTACAGGACTTTACAACCGGAACGGCTTTTCGGCCTATGCAAGCGAACAGATGAAGCTGGCTGAAAAAGAAGGCAGCAAGCTGGTGGTATTGATGGCGGATTTGGATGATCTGAAATATATCAATGATACCTTCGGACATGCGGAAGGCGATTTTGCCATAAAGCAGGCCGGGGATGCCATCAAGCAGTTTTTTGCGGGGAGAGGATACGGCGTATGAAAAAGGCTACCGGATTGGGGGAGATGAATATACAGCGGTCTGTGTAGGCAATCTGACGGAAGAAGAAATAAAGCTTAGAACAGACCGGATGAAAAAGTATCTGGAACACATTAATACCATCTGCGGTAAGCCTTACAAAATATCCATCAGTGTGGGAATAAGCAGGGAAGACCCAAGAGGCCGCAATTTAGACCAGGTTATACTGCTTGCAGACCAACGGATGTATAAGGATAAGAAAAAGAATAAGAGAAAGAGAACAAAGTAAAGAAAGCAGATGCCGGCAGGGAAAGCGGAATCACGCAACAGGTAAATCCGTTGCGTGATTTTTTCCTTTGGAAATACATATTTTGCTGAAGCCTTCACGCAATCAGCTTTAAAAATGCCAAAATCAGCAGGATACAGCCACTCAGCCAGGAAACAGGAAAAGACAGTTTTTTAGCTGCCCGGTTTCCCAAGGCTGCGCCGGAAAGGATGGCAGCAGCCTCCATGATAAGAGAGCAGAAAAAGACGGCGGGTCCGTTTACATTCCCTAGAGCCGCGCCGAAGCCCACGGCGCAGCCGTCAAGAGACAGCACAATGGCAAGGACAATGGCTTCCTTTGGAGAAATTGTTTTGGAATGATCCGTATCCGCGCATGCCGGATTGGCATAAAGGCTTAAGACAAAGCGGAAATTACAGAAGGAAAACTTAATATTACT
Source organism: uncultured Lachnospiraceae bacterium (assembly GCA_900551115.1). Taxonomy (GTDB): domain Bacteria; phylum Bacillota; class Clostridia; order Lachnospirales; family Lachnospiraceae; genus Acetatifactor. The sequence continues at coordinate 56,680 of URUY01000021.1, read as the reverse complement.
GCTGATAACGCCGTATTTTCGGATAAGGGATTTGGTGATGCCGTCTAACAGCTTTGCCATGCCCAAAACAAACAGGAGGGTAAAGCAGACGGCAGTGGTCACAAAAGCAGGCGTGTATTGTCTGATATAAGAACCTGCAAGCAGCGTGGCGCCTATCATCAGACTGCATATACCGTCTATTACAAGCACGGATAAGAAGGGGATTTTTATTCTGTCCGTTCCATAGGAAAAGCCGGTCACAAAGGCGTCCGCGGACAGAGCGGAGGCAATGCAGAACGCTTCAAAAATAACAATAAAAATATGCAAACTATCGCAGCCTTTTAAGATTCTTACTGCATAGTATTCCGATGGAAAATAAATTGTGATACAATGAAATACAGAAAAAAGAAGAGCATGTGCCATACCTTTATGACAAGTCGCTCAGAAATGCGGGGAAATATGGAAAAGGACAGGTGTTATTTTGCGTCACCGATAGGAATGCTCTGTATAGAAGCGGATAAGGAAGCGGTGACAAAACTGGATTTGCAGGAAAACGGTAAACAGCTTTCTGACTGCAAAAGCCCGGTGCTGCAAAAGGCGGTACGGGAGCTTTCGGAATATTTTGCGGGGAAACGCAAAGTATTTACGGTGCCGGTAAAACCGCAGGGCACTGATTTCCAGAAAAGAGTATGGAAGGCGCTTGCGGAAATACCCTATGGAGAAACCAGGACCTATGGACAAATTGCAGCAGCCACAGGCAATCCCGGGGCATGTCGGGCTGTGGGAGGCGCAAACAATAAAAATCCGATTCTGATACTGATTCCCTGTCACAGGGTAATAGGTGCCGATGGCAGTCTGACAGGCTTCGGTGCAGGACTTCCTGTCAAAGAGCGGCTGCTTAAGCTGGAAGGAATAAAGTATGAGACTGTATGAATTGAAGGATATGGTAAAGGCCGGGTGCCATGAATGTGAAGGATGTTCCCGGTGCTGTAAGGGAATGGGGGAATCCGTTGTGCTTGACCCGCTTGACGTGTACCGGCTGACGATTCATTTAGGGCAGACCTTTGAGGAGCTTTTGCGCAAACAGGCAGCGCTCCATGTGGAAGAAGGCATTATCCTGCCGCACCTTGTAATGGCGGGCAGGGAGGAGCAGTGCGTCTTTTTAAATGAACAGGGCCGCTGCAGCATTCATGCCTGCAGACCGGGACTGTGCAGAACCTTTCCTCTTGGCCGTAATTATGAATCTGGAAAACTCACTTATTTTTTGTTGGAGGAATGTCCTAAGGAAAATAAAACCAAGGTAAAAGTGGGAAAATGGATTGATACGCAGGCGCTGCCTCAAAATCAGGACTTTTTAGTCCGCTGGCATTATTTGGTAAAGGGACTTAAGGAGCGGGCAAAAGCATTGCAGACAGCAGAGGATGGGGGCAGCATGGCGCAGGAAGAGATAAAGAAAATGAGCCTTAGGCTTTTACGGATTTTTTACTTGAAACCCTATGAAGCAAATATTGACTTTTATAGTCAGTTTTATGAGAGAGCAGAAGAAATGGAGCGCTTATATGAGTAAGGCAGTTTTGACCATTGATGATATTGCATCGGCAAATACCACGGCTATTGTGGACTATTTGCAGGAAAAAAACATCTGTCCGGTAATGTATGCCGTGGGCAGGAATGTGGAAAAATATTATGAAGAGGCTGTTTATGCCCTGCAGAGGGGCATGATTATAGGCAACCACAGCTATTCCCATCCGGGATTTAGTACGCTGTCCCTTTCTGCCTGCCTGGAAGAAATCGAGAAAAATGAAGCGCTTCTTGACCGGCTTTATGCAGACGCGGGGGTGACCCGCCGCTTTAAACCCTTCCGTTTTCCTTATGGGGACAAGGGCGGAGAAAATGCGACGGCTCTTCAGGCATATTTTAGAAAGAACGGGTTTGATAAGCTGCAGGATGCACAGGTTACCAATCCCTGGTACATAGAATGCCGTATGAAGGAGGATGCTGACGCCTACTGGACCTTTGATTTTGGGGAATGGCAGATACGGCCTGATTCTGATTTTAATGCAGAATCGGTTTTCAAGAAGATACACGAGCCCCATCCTGTTACGGGAGAAATGCTTTGGCAGGAAGGCGCCTGCCATATTTTCCTGCTGCATGCCCATGATGAGACGGAAGCGCTGGTACCGGAATATTACAGGCTGTTTTTAGAGCATGTCATGGAATGCGGCGTGGAATTTGTAAAGCCGGAATTTGAAAAGCTTACAGCTAAGAAGGGGGGACAGGTGACTACTAGAGGAGGAGAAGGTTATGGAGAGAGAAACAGACAGGGAGCAGTTAAGGCAGGCTCTTGTGAAATTGAAAACCCGGGCGGCAGAGCTTTGCCGGGAAGCGGGATATGATAAGGAATATCTGGAAAAATTCTGGAGAGGTTTATGCGAATCCGAGGGCATGCTCAGGGAATTTGCCTTTTACCATGATACAGGCGGATTTCTTTGCGAGAAAAAGGTGGAAGGGTACAGCCTTGCGGATATTATGGTCTGGCAGGTGGATCATTTCAAGGCATATCTGGACAGGGGAGACGACTGCCTTCGGTATGATAGCGCCAAATTGCTTTTGGCGGCTTTTTGCTGCATGCTGGAAATGGAAAAGAATCCGGGACCGTATTTGGAAAAATTGAAAAATGAAAGCGGCACGGACAGGGTGGATGCTTTTTAGTAAAAGGATATGAGGGCGTTAAGATGCGCATAAAAAAAGCAGGTTATTTTAACCTGCTTTCTTTGCATTCTGCGGCAGAAGCGCGTACAATAAGCTGTGCGCGTAAAAGCGTCTTGCTGATGGATACTTTGTTTAAGAGGGAAGAAAGGGTGTAATAGCCGCTTTTCCCCAATTCTACTCTGTCCTGTTTTACAGTGGTAAGAGGCGGCGTCAAGTGGGCGGATATGGGCAGGTCGTCAAAGCCGATAACGCTGATATCCGAAGGAACCGAAAAGCCCCGTCTGGTGCATTCTGCAATTACGCCCGAAGCAATCAGGTCGTTTCCGCACATGATGGCAGTAGCGCCTGCCGCCAAAAAATTGGGAACATGATATTTGGCAGAATCTGCAACGTAATAGCCATAGGCCATCAGCTCCGCTTCAACCGGCAGACCGTGAGCCTGCATGCTGTCGACGAAGGCCTGCTGGCGCTGGTCGGAAACCATGGAGTTTAAGGAACCGTTCAGAAAGGCTATTTTTTTGTGTCCCAAGGATGCCAGATAGTCCACCGCCATGTCAATACCTTCAAAATTGTCGGTGCCTACATATCCAACGGCGGGATTTTTGCGGATATAGTTATCAAAAAGAGCGGTGGGGATGTTGGTGGAAGCAAGCTGCCCCATCCAGTCGTCATGCAGGGCAAAGCCTACAAGAAAGGCACCCTGAAAGCCGTGCTTCAACATATAGGTATCATATTTTTCCATAGCCTGCAGTGCAGGGGTGACAGGGGTAACCACTACGTCCCACTTGTCACGGTAGGCGGCCTGCTTAAAGCCTAAGATAATTTCGTAGCCGAACTGATTTACCGTTTCATAATCCATATTTTCAATAAAGATACATAATTTCTTATGCTCTTCTTTTTTCATGCGCTTTGTTGTATAGCCGATTTCTACAGCGGTATCAAGCACAAGCTGACGAAGCTCTTCGCTGATATCGCTGGCGCCGTTCAGCCCCTTTGAAACCGTGCTGACGGAAATACCCAGCCGGTTGGCAATGTCTTTTATGGTAGCCATGAAGGTTCTCCTTTTTCTGCAATATCGATAAAATGAAATAAAAACATTCCTTTTATAGTATAAAGATAAAAAATCTGATATGCAACAGCTAAATCAAAGGTATTACATTTTTTCGAAAATGAAAGAAAATGAAATTGTATAAAATATACAAAAATAGGATGCAAAAAACAGTAAAAATAGAGAAAACGTATCCAAAAACGCTAAACCTATTGACAAAAAGGGGGCAAAAATATAATAATGTAATCAGAAACGAAAATTCACGAAAAAAGAAAAAGCAAAGGCGGGGGTTAAAAGTGGAATCTAAAGCATTTACCAGAGGTGCAGGAATATTGCTTCCGGTAACAAGTTTACCGTCAGATTACGGCATCGGGACATTGGGAAATGCTGCGTACAGCTTTGTAGACCTGTTGGTGGATTTAAAGCAAAAGTACTGGCAGGTGCTGCCGCTTGGACCTACAAGCTTCGGAGACAGTCCTTATCAATCTGTTTCGGCTTTTGCAGGCAACCCGTACCTTATTGATTTGGGTATGCTGGTGCAGGAGGGGCTGCTTGACAGAGAAGAGGTAAAAAGCTATAACTGGGGCGGTGATGCGGATGATATTGATTATACCGTTATCTTTGAAAACCGTTTTCAGGTTTTGCAGAAAGCATTTGAACGATTTGACAAGAAAAATAAGGAGTTCAAAAGCTTTTGCGAAGAGAATGAGGAGTGGCTTTCGGATTATTCTTTTTTCATGGCTGCGAAAACGCTTTCTGGAAACAGGGAATGGCTGCAGTGGGAGCCCGGTTTAAAGAACAGGGAGCCGGCAACAATGAAGGAATACGAGCTTCTGTTAAAAGAGCAAATCGCATTTTGGAAGTTTTGCCAGTTTGAATTTTTCTCCCAGTGGGGCAGGCTTAAAAAATATGCCAATGCGAGAGGAATTCAGATTATAGGAGATATTTCTCTGTATGCAGCGCTTGACAGTGCAGATGTTTGGGCACACAGGGAAGAATTTCAACTGAAAAAGGACGGAACGCCGGAAGCAGTGGCGGGGAGTCCGCCGGATGAATTTTCCACGCAGGGTCAGGTTTGGGGCAATCCTCTTTATAATTGGGAAAAGATGGAACAGAATGGATTTTCCTGGTGGAAAAAGAGAGTGGAAGCAAATGCAGCCCTGTATGATGTGATTCGCATCGACCATTTTATCGGTATTGTGAGGTATTACAGTATTCCCGCAGACGATACCAGACGGGGCGGCAAATGGAATAAGGGTCCCGGAAAGAAACTGACGGACGCACTGGAAAAGGCAGCAGGAAGCAGCAGGGTTATGGCAGAGGATATGGGTGCGCAGGTCCCGGGTGTAAAAAAGCTGATGACAAAATGCGGCTGGCCGGGCATAAAGGTTCTTCTGTTTGCATTCGACGGCAATACGGCCAATGAACATCTGCCCCACAATTACATAGATACAAATTTAGTGGTGTATGCAGGAACCCATGACAACGATACCGTGGTTGGTTTCTTCAGGGATAAGACAGAGTATGAACTGGCTTTTTTATATGAATATCTGGGGATTACTTCTAAAGAGGAGATTCCGGATGCCATCATCAGACTGGCGTATTCATCCATAGCGGATGTGGTTATTATACAGATGCAGGATATTATGAAGCTGGGCAATGAAGCCAGAATGAACCTGCCCAGTACAGTCGGAAAAAACTGGAGATGGCGATTTAAGAAGGACGGGCTGACGGAAGAGAGGCGGACCTGGTTAAGGACGCTGGCAGCCATATACAGAAGGTAATGTCATAAAAGAGGATGTTACAAAATAATGATATAGGATGTGGAAACACATTTTATATAGATGCTAGAAACGTATCATAAAGAAAAAGGAGAGGAAACAAGTTATGAGAAAGAAAGCATTAGCATTATTAATGGCAGTAGCCATGGTAGCAACAATGGCCGGCTGCGGTAGTAAAGATGCAAACACTACACCCGGCACGGAAAGCTCCGCCGCAGGTACATCTGAGAGTACCACCGAGAGCACACCTGCAGACGCTCCTGCAGAAACAAAAGACGTAGCACTTACAGTATGGGCTCCTTCCGAGGACCAGAATGATGAAACAGGCAACTGGTTAAAGACCATGTGCGAGCAGTTCAACGAAGCTCATCCTGAATGGAACATTACCTTTACCTACGGCGTATGTGCTGAAGGTGATGCAAAGGCAACCGTTACACAGGACATTGAAGCAGCAGCAGACGTTTATATGTTTGCTAACGACAACTTAACAGACCTGATTGCTAACAACGCAATCGCAAAACTGGGTGGTTCTACTCTGGAATATGTACAGAACAATATGTCCCAGGCACTGGTTGATTCCGTATCTGTAGACGGTTCTGTTTACGGCGTACCTTTCACTACCAATACATGGTTCATGTACTACAACAAGAGCATGCTTACAGAAGATGATGTAAAGAGCCTTGAGACCATGCTTGAAAAAGGCAAGGTAGCATTCCCTCTGTCCAACTCCTGGTATATTCAGGCATTCTACGCAGCAAACGGCTGTACACTGTTCGGTGACGGTACTGACGAAGCTGCAGGCATCGATATGGGCGGTGACAAGGCAGTTGCAGTTACCAACTACTTAGTAGATCTGGTTGCAAACCCTAACTTTGTAAATGACGGTGCAGGCGAAGGCCTTGCAGGTCTTGCAGATGGCTCTATCGCAGCAATGTTCTCCGGTTCCTGGGATTATAGCAACGTAGTGAATGCTATCGGTGAAGAGAACGTAGGCGCAGCACAGCTTCCTACCATCAATATTGACGGTGAAGACAAGAGCATGAAGGCATTCTTCGGTTCTAAGGCAATTGGTGTTAATCCTAACTGTGAAGATATGGAAGTAGCAGTAGCTTTAGCTGCTTACCTTGGCGGTGAAGAAGCACAGAAGGCTCATTATGATATGAGAAATATCCTTCCTACCAACACAACCGTACTGGCTGACCCTGCAATCGCAACTGACGTTGTAGCAATCGCATCCGATGCTTGTATTGCAAACACCTCTATCATGCAGCCTTACTGCGCAGCAATGAGCAACTGGTGGTCACCTGCTGAAAACCTTGGTAAAGCTCTTGTAGCAAAAGAAGTAACTCATGACAATGCAGCAGAAATGACAGAAAACTTCAATACCGCTGTAAATACTTCTGTAGTAGAATAATAAAAGAATAAGCAGTATTATAGCAGACGGGGATACCCGGAGGGCTTGGTCCCTCCGGCATCCCTTGTTGTACTGAAAGAAAAAGAATTAAGATTTGCAGTAGCAGCATGCGGTAACACCGTCATGGCAGTCTGAAAGCAAAAAAGGAGGGCATGCACGTGGGTAAAGTAAAGCGGGCTGAAAAGAAAAAAAGGGGAAAAGATTTTGCAACGCCTTATACGCTGGGGGCGGCTTTGAAAAAGGGTGATATTGCTACAAAATTATCCTTCATCATACTTGGTGCGGGAAATATTATTTACAGGCAGTTTGTAAAGGGACTTCTGTTTCTTGCAGTAGAAATTGCATACATCGTATTTATGGTAAAAAACGGCATTTACAATCTGTCTATGCTTCCTTCCCTGGGATGGATTGAACAGGAGGAGGTTTGGAATGAAGCAAAAGGTATCTATGAGTATACGGCAGGGCACAACTCTGTGCTGATTCTGCTTTACGGCGTAGTGACGGTATTTGTGACATTTCTTTTTATCCTGTTTTGGATAAGCGCCATAAAGAGCGCATATAAGGCGCAATGCCTTACAAAAGAAGGAAAACATGTCAATTCCTTCTTAGAGGATATCAAGGATTTGTTTAACGGCAATCTGCAGAACCTGATGATGTCGGTTCCTCTTACAGGAATCATAGCGTTTACTGTATTGCCGCTTATTTTCATGATTAGCATGGCCTTTACCAATTACAGTAAGATTGACAATCATCTGGTACTGTTTGACTGGGTCGGATTTGACAACTTTAAAAAGGTCTTAAGCTTTAGTGATTCAATTGGACAACAATTCTGGTCAGTACTGGCGTGGACGCTCGTTTGGGCAGTTCTTGCTACCGGACTAAACTATATACTGGGTATGATACTTGCGATTGTAATAAACCGTAAGGGTACCCGATTTAAAAGCTTCTGGAGATTCTGCTTTATTCTTTCCATAGCAGTTCCCCAGTTTGTAACTCTTCTGATTATGCGTACCATGTTAAATCAGGAAGGCGCAGTGAATGTACTGCTTAAATCGTGGGGCATTATAGACGAATCCCTGCCTTTCTGGACGGATGCTACATGGGCGAGGGTAATGGTTATCGTCATCAACCTGTGGGTAGGTATTCCTTATACCCTTATGCAGGCAACAGGTATTCTGCAGAACATACCTGCAGAGCTGTATGAATCAGCCAAGGTGGACGGTGCCAATGCTTTCGTAACCTTCTTTAAGATTACGCTTCCGTATATGATGTTCGTTATGACACCGTACTTAATTACCCAGTTTACGGGAAATGTCAATAATTTTAACGTTATCTTCCTGTTATCAGGCGGCGCGCCTACTCCTGTAGGCAATTCCGCAGGTAAAACCGACCTCTTGGTTACCTGGCTGTATAAGCTGACGGTAGACCAGCAGTACTTTAATTTAGGTGCTGTAATCGGTATCCTGACCTTCATTGTACTGGCTGTCGTGGCATTGGTAACCTATCGGAATACCGCATCTTATAAGGACGAGGAGGGATTCCAATAATGAAGAGAAAACAGAAATCAGCAAAAACAAAAAAGTTTATTACAAATTCACTGGTGCATATTCTTTTGGCAGTTTTGGCGGTTGTCTGGTTATTTCCTATTTTTTGGGTAATTATGACAAGCTTCCGTACAGATCCGGGTTCTTATGTATCCACCTTCTTCCCGAAGGGGTATACGCTTGCAAATTATGCAAAGCTGTTTAACGATACCACGGTACTGAACTTCCCGCAGATGTTTAAGAATACCTTTATTATTGCAATTTTTTCCTGTCTGATCTCTTCCTTTATGGTGTTGAGCGTATCCTATTGTATGTCAAGGCTGCGTTTCAGATTTAGGAAACCGTTTATGAATATTGCTATGATACTGACCCTGTTTCCGGCATTCATGTCCATGGTGGCAGTTTACTATATCTTAAAGGCATTGGGACTGTCCGAGGGTGCCATGATTCGTGTGGCTCTGGTTATGGTATATTCAGGCGGCGCAGGACTTGGATTTTATGTGGCGAAGGGCTTCTTTGATACCATACCGAAGGCATTGGATGAGGCTGCTTTTTTGGACGGCGCTACCAAATGGCAGGTATTTACCAAAATTACGGTGCCGTTGAGTAAACCCATCATTGTGTATACGGTGTTGACAGCCTTTATGGCACCTTGGACGGATTTCATTTTTGCGAAGGTTATCTGCCGTGCCGAATCACAGTATTATACCGTGGCAATAGGCTTGTGGAAGATGCTTGAGAAGGAATATATCAATAGCTGGTATACCAGCTTTGCAGCCGGTGCGGTTTTGATTTCTATTCCTATTGCGGCAGTGTTCCTGCTGACACAGAGATTCTACGCAGACGGTATGTCCGGTGCGGTTAAGGGATAAGAGAGGAAACGGAATATGAAAAAAGGACTGATTACGGTCCTGATGCTGCTGGGCATGGCGTTCGCCATGCCCGGTTGTGCATCAGGGACACAGAGTGGAAATGTGCCGGAGGGTACGAATACCGCGGAGGGGACGAGTGCGGCGGAAAACGGGGAGACTGCTGACAATACCGGCACAGAGGGAAATGTTCAGACAGACTTATATAAGGATGTGTATGCATTGCCCATACAGGTGATAGATGATAAATACAGGACCTATTATGAGGTTTTTGTATATTCCTTTTATGACAGCGATGGCAACGGCATCGGCGATTTGAAGGGACTGACTGAGAAGCTTGACTACATAAATGACGGGGATATATCTACCAATACGGATCTTGGCTGTAACGGTATCTGGCTGATGCCCATTATGCCGTCTACGACCTATCACAAATATGACGTGACGGACTACTGCGCGATTGATAAGGAATACGGCACCATGGAAGATTTTGAAGCCTTTATGAGCGCATGTGGGGAGCGGGATATCCATGTGCTGATAGACCTGGTCATCAACCATACCTCCTCAAAGCATCCCTGGTTTACGGAGGCCGTTTCTTATCTGCAGAACCTTGGTGACGGAGAACCGTCAGTGACAGACTGTCCTTATTTTGAGTATTATAATTTCTCCAAAGAGAAAAAGAGCAGTAACTGGTATCAGGTTTCCGGGACGGAATGGTATTATGAGGCTCCTTTCTGGAGTGAGATGCCTGACCTGAATCTGTACAGCGAAGCTGTCCGGGCTGAGATTGCAGAGATTACGCAGTTTTGGCTTGATAAAGGCGTAGCGGGCTTCAGACTGGATGCTGCCAAGGAATATGTTTCCGATGCGACCTCTTCCAATGTGGAAATTCTGACCTGGCTAAACGATACGGTAAAAGCACAGAAGGAAGATGCCTATATTGTAGCGGAGGTCTGGACGGATGCAGATACTTATGCAAAGTATTATGCGAGCGGTATAGACAGTACCTTTGACTTCCAGTTTGCATCGCAGGACGGCATCATTGCGTGTACGTTAAACGGTACAGGCGGTAAAAGCCCTGTTGTTTACGGAAGTGCAGTAGAGAAGGTGGCAGGCAGGCTTTCCGAATATAACGCTGACTTTATTGACGCGCCCTTCTATACCAATCATGATATGGGAAGAAGCGCAGGCTACTATGCCGGAGAAGGAAGCACTGAAAAGACTAAGATAGCACAGGCCATGAATCTGCTTATGAGCGGAAATGCCTTTTTGTATTACGGTGAGGAGCTTGGTATGAAGGGCGCCGGCAAGGATGAAAACAAGAGAGCGCCTATGCAGTGGTCTGCAGATACGGCTGCGGAAGGCATGTGTGACGGTCCGGAGTATATGGACAGCATTAAGATGAAATTTGGCAGTTTAGAGGAGCAGGAGGCAGATGCGGCTTCTGTCTATAACTATGTGAAAGCGGTCATCCATGTGAGAAATGCGTTCCCTGAAATCGCCAGAGGAAATACGGAATATATGGAAGAGATTTCAGACGAGCAGGTATGTGTCTTTAGAAAGACGTATGAGGACTCTGAAATCCTTCTGCTTTATAATCTGTCAGCAGAGCCGGTAACGCTTGACAGAAGCGGTGTTACGGTAAACGGACAGGAATGGAGCAGCCTTTTTGCAAAGGCAGTACTGCTTACGGGAGAAGAACAGATAACAGAAGAGGATACAACGCTGGTGCTTCCGCCGTACAGCGTATGTTTATATCAGTAATAAAAGTGCCGGCATACAGGGGTATGCCGGCGCAATATATTTTAAGGGATAATCAAAAGCCCTGTAGGGGGAAACCTACAGGGCTTTCGATTGTGTAAAAGGGGAATTCTTCCGGAATTGCTAATTAGCAGTTTGACATCTCTGTCAAACAAGTACATTCTACCGTTAAAATGGTTTTTTGTCTATAACAATATTGCAAAAAAATAAAACGATATTAGCCAAAAAGGTGTAAAAATGACAAAATATAAATAAAAAATGGATGGATTTAAAAAAATGTTAGCGGATTTTGGCAAAAGCAGTCCGGCATTTTTACGAACGGAAATCAGGCATTTAGAAAATGCCGCTCGGCAACAAGCTCCTTTGGCAGACTGTTTCCTGTATTTTCAACCCTCTTTTCAAGCAGATCCATTTTGTGAAGCAGTTGGTTTTGACAAAGGGCATAATGATCTAACATATCCTTATAGATAGGATTCTGTGTGAGACGTTCCCTGGTCTTTGCCGCAAAAGGACAGTAGGTAAAAAGAATGGTTCTTGCGGGCTTATTCAGTCTGGGAGAACCGGTCCCTTCAAATAAAATGTAAGTAATGTAATCGCGTACAAACATTTCCTTGAAGCTGCCGTGAGCCTTTTGCAGAGCCGTTTTGAGCTTTTCTTTTGCATCGGCGGACAAATCGTGATTTTTTTTGAAAAACTGGATATAGTCAAAATATTCGCTGGTAAGGGAACGGTCTGCAACATCATTCCAGCGAGCCCCCTGAACCCGCTTACACATTTCCCAACGGTATTCGCCCACAAGCCGGATAACTGCGGAATGCAAATCCTCCAGATAGAAAATCGGGAGCATCATGCGGGCAGAGGTAGTCCGGCGCCGTCCCTCTATTTCCTGCCACATTACGCCTCTTGTACCCACAACAGGCATCAGGATGATATCGGGCAGTACCTCTGTATGGAAAAATTCTCTGGGGATACCGGCGGGAACGTTACTGTAAACGTATTCCCGGTAAAAGGCGCTGAAATCCAAACTGAGGATTTCCTGTAAAATATTCTGCAGACTGGAGGCAGAAACAAAGGAGGCTTCCGGCTGCTTTAGCACATTATGGGCGGAAAAAACAGGACAGAAGGTGGAAATACGTCCGAAAGTCATTTTATTTACAGGCGGAAGCATGCTTTTCAGTTCGTATTCTACTTTTTTGCGCATGTCTTTAGAAAGAGCGGCTTCTTCGGCGGCACTTATCTGTCCGGAAACCTTTAAGGCATGCAGATGGTCCGTATAGTCTTCGTCAAATTCGTTACGGCTGGGTTCCTTTCGGCCTTCAAAAATGGCTTTCAGCCAGTCAAACAGCGTAAAGATGTGTTCGTGGGAGTTTTCGGAGAGACTTTCGGCAGCATGGCTTAAAAAGGCAGTGTTTTCCGTACCGGCAAGCTGCTCGTCCACATAACCGAAATAAAGGAACATGCGGACAGGAAGCGGGAGAGTATCCTCCTCCTTTGCACGGAAGAAAACAGAGGCATAAAGCTCGTAAAACTGAACTGTTATTTCCTGTCTGATTTTGCGCAGGGCATCATCGGAACTGTTTTTATCGGCAGTATTTTTATAACGGGTAATTAAATCGCTGAAAGCAAGGCAAAAATCTTCTTCCATACCGGCATAAGCAAGAATTGTCTTTAGGGAATCTGCAAGCTGGCAGGAACAGGAATCCGTATCAGCAGCCTCGTCAGGTTCTGTACCTGTCAGATTGCGGGCCTGCAGACTACATTTAAAAGCCGTAATCTGCTGTATCAAAAGAGAGCGGTTGATATAGGCCGAAGCTTCAAGCTGTAAAATCATATGGGTAATGACACGGTACAGGGCTGTATAATCAGGTGCATCCGGCGTAAGCTGCAGATACAGGGTAGTATACAGGGAAAACAGATTTTCTGTTTCGCCGTTTATGTAGAGGGACAATGCCTGCTTCTGATATTCTGCCAAAGCGCAGAGGGAAGAAAGTACTTTTTCAAAATCCAGGCAGGTGTTGGCAATCAGACCGGTCAGGACGGCAGGTTCTTTTGCAAGAAGAGAAGTGCCGTTTCCGGATAAAAGCTGTAAAAGACCGTCATAATAAGGGGAAGACCAGGAATCTAAGGGCAGGTCTTCCATAACGGGAGAAAGTGCGGACAGCGCATTTAGTTTTCGGGGAGACTGCTTATACCTGATGCAATAGGAAAGATAAGCTGAATAGTCCTGCGTACAGCTTGTATAGAGCGTGCCGGAATTAAAATGCGCCAGCTCATGAAGCTGTAAAACGGTATTCATCTGCCGGACGGCAGAACGGGCAAATACGCTGCGGCAGCTGGCATTTTCTTCAAATAGTGCATTGAGGGAAGAAATATCGGAAACCGGATAGACCAGTACGGAAGAATCCTCTAAGGCCCTGCAAGTCATGACATGTGTGTCGGAATAGAGTTCGCAGATACCGGGAATTTCTCCGGTGGAAAGAACATATTCACCGCCGGGAAAAGAAAGAGAAAAACTTCCCTTCATAATCAGATAAAGTTCTCCTATGGATTCTTTGCAGGAAAACAAAAGCTGGTCTTTTTTTATGGAAACAACAGCCATGGAAACCTCCTTCATCATGTAAAACAGATAATTTTTATTTTTACCCTTTTATTATACTCTTTTTTCATTATACCCTCTGCATCTTCTTAATACAACCAAAACACGGTCAGTTTATGTCAGTATTCTGTCTTTTCTTATAAAAAAGGTCACGAAAAATGACTTTTATGGAAAGACTTACTGTACTTTTTTAAAAATTATGGTACAATAAATCTACACGAGTGTCATTTTACGGGGGTACTTTATATTGGAACAGGATATGGAATACAGACGTCAGCTTATAAAACGTTATAAAAAGGATGTGGAACCGCTGTTTCGCTATCTGTCCTGGTTTGAGGACAAGCAGGGAGCAAAGGTGAGTTCTGTTTATTCGGAAAATGAGTTAAAGCAGCATTCGATGCCGTTTCCGGTGTATGACAGCACGCTGCTTTCCTTTGTAAGGGAAGTACAGAAAAGCAGCCTGACTGACAGAAATTATGTATATATTTATTCTTATTACAGAATTTCCGCACCAAAGGAAGAGCGCACACTGATAGAGAGCGTAACCATTAAAAATATGGAAGTCTTAACAGGCATTCTGTCTAAATATATCTGTGGCGGAATGACAAAGGGATGGCTGTGGTCACAGGCAGTAGAGGAAGGGATTTTTTATGCCATTCTGCTGAAGTTTAAGGAATTGTTTGATATGTGGGACCAGCCGTCTTTTAATCAGGGGAAATGGGAGTAAGTGTATATGGGCGAAAAGTCATTGCAAAAGAAAAGATTTATACTGGAAACTGCCAGAAAGGTTTTCATGGAGAAGGGCTACAAGAGCGTTACCATGAAGGATATTGTGGAAGCATGTGAAATCAGCCGAGGCGGTCTGTATCTGTATTTTGGCAGTACGGCGGAAATATTCATGGAAGTGCTTCGGATGGAAACCGAGGAGGCGGATGACGTATTTTCTGACAGCATCACAGAGGATGCCACCGTTGCAGATATCCTGACGCTGTTTTTAAAGGAACAGAAAAAAGAGCTGCTCTGCAGGAAGAATAACCTTACGGTAGCTACTTATGAATATTACTTCGGGGAAAATGTACCCAAAAAAGATAATATATTGAAGAAACAGTTTGATTCGGCGGTAAAGATAATTGAAAAGCTGATTGAAGCCGGTGTGGAAAACGGTGAATTCTACTGTGAGGACTGTCTTGGTACTGCCCGCAATATCATGTTTGTGCTGGAAGGACTTAAGATATCGGCCCATACCATCGGTATTACTGCGGATATGGTAGATGAAGAGCTTTTCTTTATTTTGAAAGAGCTGGGTATTGAAGAAGAATAGGAATGCGTAAAGAATGCTTCAGGGGAGAACCTTGGAGCATTTGCGGTTTTAGTTGTTTTTTATAAAAAAATGTTGCAATGTTGCATTGCAAGGAAGAAAAAGGTCTTGTATAATGTACATTGTTAGTTCAAATTCACGGGAGGATATCATGGGAAACGTTAAACGTATCTATGTAGAAAAGAAAGAACCATTTGCAGTAAAGGCAAAGGAGCTGCACGAGGAGCTGAAAAACTATCTGGGTATCAGCGGTCTTAAGAAAGTGCGGGTGCTTATCCGTTATGATGTGGAAAATATTTCGGAGGAGACTTTTGAAACGGCATGCCGTACCGTATTTTCCGAGCCGCCGGTAGACGATTTATATGCAGAAAAGATAGAAATGCTGCCGGGTGACCGTGTATTCAGCGTAGAGTTTCTGCCGGGACAGTTTGACCAGAGAGCAGATTCTGCTGTACAGTGCGTGAAGTTTTTAAAAGAGGATGAAGAACCGATTATCAGAACCGCTGTTACCTATATTGTAACAGGGGATGTTTCTGATGAGGAGTTTTCAAAAATAAAGGCATACTGCATTAACCCTGTGGATTCCAGGGAAACCGATATGGTAAAGCCGGATACCCTGGTTACCGTATTTGAAGAGCCGGCTGACGTTATTGTTTTTGACGGATTTACCGAAATGCCGGAAAAGGAACTGCAGGATTTATATGATTCTTTGGGTCTGGCAATGACCTTTAAGGATTTTAAGCATATTCAGAAGTATTTTGCAGGTGAGGAACACCGCAATCCTACCATGACGGAAATCCGTGTGCTGGATACCTACTGGTCAGACCACTGCCGTCATACCACCTTCTCTACAGAGCTTACGGATGTGGAATTCGGTGAGGGCTATTACAGAGAACCCATTGAGACTACCTATCAGAGCTATCTGGATACCAGAGAGGAAATCTTTGCGGGCAGAAGCGATAAGTTTGTCTGTCTGATGGACCTTGCGCTGATGGCTATGCGCAAATTAAAGAAGGACGGCAAGTTAGAGGATATGGAGCAGTCTGACGAAATCAATGCATGCTCCGTAGTAGTGCCTGTGGAAATGGATTACGGCAATGAAAAGGTAACGGAGGAGTGGCTGGTATTCTTTAAGAATGAGACCCATAACCATCCTACCGAAATAGAGCCTTTTGGTGGTGCGGCTACCTGTCTGGGAGGCGCTATCAGAGATCCCCTTTCGGGACGCGGCTACGTCTATCAGGCTATGCGTGTAACGGGAGCGGCAGACCCTACGGTTCCCGTTGCCGAGACTCTGCACGGAAAGCTTTCCCAAAAGAAGCTGGTAAGAGGAGCGGCGGCAGGCTATTCTTCCTATGGCAATCAGATCGGTCTTGCAACCGGCTTTGTAAAAGAAATTTATCATCCTTCCTATGTGGCAAAGCGTATGGAAATCGGTGCCGTAATGGGTGCGGCTCCCCGTAAAAATGTAATTCGTGAAACCTCTGACCCCGGCGATATCATTATTCTGTTAGGCGGCAGGACCGGACGTGACGGCTGCGGTGGTGCAACCGGTTCCTCCAAGATACATACAGATACCTCTATTGAGACCTGCGGTGCTGAGGTACAGAAGGGTAATGCGCCTACAGAGCGTAAGATTCAGAGACTGTTCCGCCGCGAAGAGGTAAGCCGTCTGATAAAGAAGTGCAATGACTTTGGTGCCGGCGGTGTTTCCGTTGCCATCGGCGAGCTGGCAGACGGTCTTATTGTGGATTTGGATAAGGTGCCTAAAAAATATGCCGGCCTTGACGGTACGGAGCTTGCTATTTCCGAATCTCAGGAGCGTATGGCGGTTGTTGTGGATAAAAAGGATGTGGATACCTTTTTAGCTTATGCCGCTGAGGAGAATCTGGAAGCAGTGCCGGTGGCAGTGGTAACAGAAGAACCCAGACTTGTGCTTAACTGGAGAGGAAAGGACATTGTGAATATTTCCCGTGCTTTCCTTGATACCAATGGTGCGCATCAGGAGACAACCGTAAAGGTGGATATTCCGAACGAAGAGGAAAATTATTTTAAAAAGGCTGCAGTTCCTGCGGTAGAAGAAAAGCTGAATGCAGAAGATGTAAAGGGCGCATGGCTTTCCCTGCTGAAGGATTTGAATGTATGCTCTCAGAAGGGGCTGGTAGAAATGTTTGACTCTTCTATCGGAGCAGGCAGCGTGCTGATGCCTTACGGCGGTAAATACCAGCTTACGGAAACCCAGACCATGGTAGCAAAGCTGCCTGTGCTGCGCGGAAAAACCGATACCGTTACCATGATGAGCTATGGCTTTGACCCCTACCTTTCTTCCTGGAGCCCGTATCACGGTGCTGTATATGCAGTGACGGAATCCATGGCAAAGATTGTTGCAGCCGGCGGTGATTTTAAGAAGATTCGCTTTACCTTCCAGGAATATTTCAGACGTATGACCACGGATTCCCATCGTTGGAGTCAGCCTTTTGCAGCACTTTTGGGTGCTTATGATGCGCAGATAGGATACGGTCTGCCATCTATCGGCGGTAAGGATTCCATGTCCGGTACATTCAACGAAATCGATGTACCGCCCACACTGGTTTCTTTTGCTGTGGATGTGGCAAAACAGGGCGATGTCATTACACCGGAATTAAAGCAGGCAGGCAATAAGCTGGTTCGTTTCAAAATTGAAAAGGACGATTATGATATTCCCGTATATGAGAAGGTCATGGAGCTTTACGATAAAATCGCTGAACTTGCTAAGAAGAAGGCTATTGTATCTGCTTATGCACTGGACAGTAAGGGTGCGGCAGCAGCCATATCCAAGATGGCATTCGGTAACAGGCTTGGTGTAAAATTTGACAGCGAGCTTCCTGCAAATATCCTGTTTGAAAACGGACTGGGAGATATTGTAGCCGAAGTGGCAGCCGACAAGCTTGCAATGCTTGCAGCTTCCGAAGCTGATTATACGCTGATAGGCTGCGTAACAGAGGAGCCTGTATTTACTTATGGTGATATGACTCTTCCTGTAGAAGAGGCGTTAGCTGCATGGAAGGGCACACTGGAAAAGGTATTCCCCACAAAGGCAGTAAAAGATACAACCCCTGTAGATACAAAGCTTTACCATGCGGACAGTATTTATATATGTAAGAACAAGGTAGCAAAGCCTACCGTATTTATACCGGTATTCCCCGGAACCAACTGCGAGTATGACAGTACCAGGGCTTTTGAGCGTGCCGGTGCCAATGTTGTTACGAAGGTATTTAAAAACCTGACGGCAGCAGATATCAGGGACTCTGTAGAGGAATTTGAAAAAGCCATAAACAACGCCCAGATTATTATGTTCCCCGGCGGATTTTCCGCAGGTGATGAACCGGACGGCTCTGCAAAATTCTTTGCAACAGCCTTCCAGAATGCAAAGATGAAAGAAGCTGTTATGAAGCTTTTGCAGGAAAGAGACGGACTGGCACTGGGTATCTGTAACGGCTTCCAGGCACTTATCAAGTTAGGACTTGTGCCTTTTGGTGAGATTACGGGACAGACGGAGGATTCTCCCACACTGACCTTCAATACCATTAACCGCCATATTTCCAAGATGGTTTATACCAAGGTAGTATCGGATAAGTCTCCCTGGCTTCGCGGTGCAAAATTAGGGCAGACCTATTGCAGCCCTGCTTCCCACGGTGAGGGACGTTTTGTTGCAAAGAAGGAATGGCTTGACAAGCTGTTTGCAAACGGCCAGGTGGCAACCCAGTATGCAGACATGGACGGCAATATCTCCATGGATGAAGAGTGGAACGTAAACGGCTCCTACTGCTCCATTGAAGGTATTACTTCTCCCGACGGCAGATGCTTCGGCAAGATGGCGCATGCAGAGAGACGCGATACGGCGGTAGCCATGAATATCTACGGCGAGCAGGACTTAAAGATTTTTGAAAGCGGCGTGGAATACTTTAAATAATACTTGATAAATATCAATGCCAACTTACCTTATCCCTCCAAAAACCAATTTCCTCTATCCCCAGAAAGTTTTTGGGGCAGGAATTGAGAGAAGAAAAGGGAGTAAAAAAGAGCATAAAGCAAGATTTTGG
Source organism: uncultured Lachnospiraceae bacterium (assembly GCA_900551115.1). Lineage (GTDB taxonomy): Bacteria > Bacillota > Clostridia > Lachnospirales > Lachnospiraceae > Acetatifactor. The sequence continues at coordinate 37,576 of URUY01000021.1, read as the reverse complement.
CAAAGACCTTGCAGAGAGGAAAAATCCTTTCTGTGGGGTCTTTTTCTATGTGGCAAGACCTTGTTAAGAAACAGAGAAAGAACACACAAAAGGATACAAATGATTGACAATGTAAACTGTAAAGAATATAATATGAGAGAAGAGAGATACTGATATAGATGATAAAATTTGAAGCAATTTTTCAGAGCAGGAGAGTGATGATTATGGCAACAGTACCAACACAGGTTAGAATTGATGAAGAATTAAAAAAACAGGCAGTAGAGTTGTTTTCACAGCTTGGACTGGATATGTCAGGTGCTATGAATATATTCTTAAAACAATGTGTTTTAAGAAATGGACTTCCTTTTAGTGTGGAATTGCCACAGTACAAACCGGAAGTGCTGGAAGCTATGGAAGAAGCTAAAAGAATCAGCAGGGACCCGAATGTAAAGAAATATAATAGTTTTGCTGAAGGTTTGAAGGATTTAGACTTATGAAGTATAAAGTAGTGTTTTCTGGTAAATTTAAAAAGGGATTGAAAATTGCTAAAAAAAGAGGGCTGAATATTGGTTTATTGGAAGAAGTGGTAAATAAATTACAAAATGATATTGCCTTGGACAGAAAACATCGTGACCATGATTTGCATGGGAATTATGAAGGGTTTAGAGAATGCCACATACAGCCTGACTGGTTACTCATCTATTTGAAAGAGAATGATATATTAACACTTACTTTAGTTGATACTGGGAGTCATTCAGATTTGTTTAATAAATAGACTAAATCCTTTGATTCCTTTGTGCGTTATCTGAAAATGATGCAGGTAGATGAAAAAGCAAAATAAGCTCTGAATATTTTCTAATGCAGATGAGAAATCAGGGCTTATTTTTTGTGCTTTCCTTTTCTGCTAAAAGACAGTATTTAATACGAGACTTTCATTACAACTTCTACAGGAATATTGCCTTGTGGCTCTTGACGTATTTCGGGATATTCCTTATCATAAAGATAGCAGTGAACTGACCGGGTGGCTGTTGTTTCTGACAACAGAAAGCTTGAAAGATGCAGAAAAACTGATAGAAAAATATCCGTGGCTGGAAGAGATATATCGTGAGATAGCTTCCTATCGTGAAAAGCCTGAGGAGGTGCTGAATATGTTTTCGGATGCATTAAAAGAACTGGACAGAAATACTATGCAGTATATGATAGAAGAACAGCAGAAGGCGATAGAAGCCAAAGAAAAAACAATAGAAGAGAAGGAACGGGAAATCAAAAGACTTAGGCAGCTTTTGGAGCAGGAAAATGTGTAAGCAATGCTATGAAAGCGATATAAAGTGAAAGGCAGAATAAGGCAGGTGAGAATTTGAGCAGCAAAGAAGAGAAAAAGAAAAATCAAACGGTATGGTACAAGCTTGATTTATCAGCTATCGTGTACCCTACCTTACAAAGGAAGGACTTTTCTTCTGTATATCGGCTTTCTGTAGTGCTGAAGGAACAGATAAACCCAGAGGTTTTGCAGGAGGCAGTGGACAGGACGCTGCCCCGGTTTCCGACCTATAAGGCAGCTATCAGAAAGGGACTGTTCTGGAGGTACTTAGAGCCGAATGACAGGCCGGGGCCTTTTGTGCAGCCGGATATTAAAAATCCCTGTATGCCCATGCCGTTTAAGGCAAATAACCGTTATCTGATACGGATTTATTATTATGACAGACGCATATCTCTGGAAGCGCATCACAGTTTGGGTGATGGTACGGGCGGCATGTGCGTGCTTCAGACGATAACGGCTGAGTATCTGCGTCTTTTAGGAAACAGTATTGAAAATGGCGGATTCGTTCTTGATATTCATGAAAAACCGGAGCCGGGAGAATTGGAAGATGCCTATATGAAGTATGCCAATTCCAAGGTGCGTCCGCCCAGACCCGGCGAGAAGACCTATCGGGTAAGGGGGACGGGAGAACCCTTCTATACATTAAATATTATTGACGGTATTATGTCGGTATCTCAGGTGATGGAGGTGGCAAAAAAATATCACGCCACCATTACGGAATATTTGAATGCAGTGCTTTTGTATGCGCTTTTGCAGAAGCAGGACAGTGAGTTCCACATTGGGCTGAAACCGGTGAAAATTGCGATGCCGGTCAACTTAAGGCGTTTTTTCCCATCGAAGACACTGCGGAATTTTATTACCATGATTTATCCGGGAATCGACCCCAGACTGGGAGAGTATACCTTTGAGGAAATTGTAGAGCAGGTACACAATTATATGCGTTATTATATCAATGAAAAATTTCTGCGAGGGGATATCACCACCAACGCTGCTACCCAAAGAAATCCCGTTACCAGAGTTGTTCCGCTGTTTATTAAGGATTTTGTGGTACGCACCTTTTATAGCAAAGTACAGGATAAGAACTCCTCGGCAGGGCTTACTAATATGGGGGCGTTAAAGGTGCCGGAAAGCATGAAACCGTATATTGAGCGCTTTGACATCTATATGGGACAGCCCTTTTCAAGACGTACAAACTGTGCAATTATCAGTTTTGAAGATATTCTTACCATCAATTTTGCAAGCAGTATTATAGAGGCTGACGTGGAACGGTATTTTTTCAGGAAGCTGGTACAGGACGGCATCCATGTAAAAATTGAAAGCAACAGGGAAATAGAAGAGGAGAGACTGTAAGGAGAAAATAATATGTCATATTGTGTAAACTGCGGCGTGGAGTTAGAGGCTTCCTTAAAGGAATGTCCGCTTTGTAATACGCCGGTAATCAATCCGAAAGAATTAGAAAAAAACACAGGAAAACCGCCTTTTCCCAAGGAAAAGGGGCAGGTGGAAAAGGTAAAAAGAAAAGATTTTGCCATATTGCTTACTACGGTTTTGGTAGCTACCGGACTGACCTGCGGGCTGCTGAATCTGTTTGTGTTTCACTCCTCTGCCTGGTCGCTTTTGATTATCGGAGGCTGTCTGATTTTGTGGGTGCTTTTTGTGCCGGTCATCATATATACAAAGATGTCAGTTTATACATCTTTGTTTTTGGACGGGTTAGCCATAGGGATATATCTGTATCTGATTACCTTTGTGACCAAAAGTGACAGTTGGTTTTTCGGACTGGCACTGCCTGTTACAATATTTGTGATTCTGACAGCAGAAAGCTTTGCTCTGTGCATAAAGAAGCTGCCTGTTACGTTTCTCACAACGGCGCTGTATGTATTTACGGCAATCGGCATTTTATGTGCAGGACTGGAGCTGCTCATTGACTGGTATCTGTATCAGCAGGTACGGCTTATCTGGTCAGCTGTAGTGCTTACCGTGTGCGGCATTATTGATATTGCCCTGATTACCATGCTCTCAAGAAAGAGGCTTCGCAATGCAGTGCGCAGGCGGCTGCATTTTTAGGCGGCGGTAAAGGTCCGGCTGATTTTGCGTTTCTGCAGACCACAAATATATACACAGGAGAAAGTAAATGGCATTTAACGAGAAAAGAAACCAGAACCTGATGCAGTTTATAAGGCGCGTCCACGGGATAGTCGAAAATCCCAATTTGGAGAAGCACCGTCAGTCCCAGGACTACATTGGAGCTATATTAGGCAATAATAAAGAAGTTACCTATACAGAAATTGACATGGACGGCATTCATGGAGAATGGGTCAGTGTCAACCGTGCCCATATGAAAAAGTATCTGATATTGTACTGTCATGGGGGCGGCTATTCTACAGGAAGCTGTATATACGGGAGAACGCTGACTTCAAAATTAGCATCGACTACTTCCATGGATGTAGTGGCCTTTGATTACAGGCTGGCGCCGGAGCATCCGTATCCGGCAGCGATAGAGGACGCTGTCAAGGTATGGAATTATCTGATGCTTATGGGATATGGGGCAAGGGATATCGTGCTTGCCGGAGATTCCGCCGGCGGCAATCTGGCGCTGGCACTTACCCTGAAGCTGAAAGAAGAAGGGCGGCTTCTGCCAAGAGGCATGGTACTGATGTCACCATGGACCGACCTGACCTCTTCGGGCAAGTCCCATCAGACCAGGGCAGAGGTAGATCCTGTTCTTGACCGGGAATATATTGACAGAATGATAGCGGCCTATGCGGGAGACGGCGATGAAAAACAGGATTTGGAGAATCCGTATATCTCTCCGCTTTTTGGAGATTTTGAAGGGTTTCCCCCTGTTTACATTCAGGTAGGTGAAAATGAAATACTGCTCAGTGATTCCGTGGAGCTGCATAAAAGGATGGTAAAGGCAAATGTTTCGGTAAGGATGGACCGTTTTAAAGGAATGTGGCATGTATTTCAGATGTCTCCTTTTAAGACGGCATATGAAGCTATGGATAAAAATGCAGAGTTTATCTATGACATATGCAGATAAACGGTAATATATGGCAATATACGGCAATATACAGACAGACTGCTGTAATATACACGGACAGACTGCTGTAATATACGGACAGGGGCTAAGAAAAGGGACTGCGCGGTGTGAACAGTCTCTTTTTTGTGAACTTATCTGAAAAGAAAAAAGGAGTTTGCGGATAGGTGCAGAATATTAAGAATAGAGAGTATTTTGCCATAGAGACAAAAAAAGTTGTATTGTTGTAGGCGCAGGGCGCAGAAAGGCTTTGGATATGACAATCAGGGAACAGCTTGAATTATGGGAAAAGGAATATTTAAGTCCTTATGCCACACTCAGTATGAATTCAAAAGGGCGGGAAAGAGAGGAAGACCAGTGTGATATCCGTCCGGTATTTCAGCGGGACAGGGACCGTATCCTGCACTGCAAATCTTTTCGGAGATTAAAGGATAAGACACAGGTGTTTCTGACGCCTGAGGGTGACCACTACCGTACCAGACTGACGCATACACTGGAGGTTTCACAAAATGCGCGTACCATTGCAAAAGCGCTGCGTATGAATGAGGATTTGGCAGAAGCAATTGCACTGGGACATGACCTGGGACATACGCCCTTTGGACATGCCGGAGAGAGGGCGTTAAATGCCGTGTGCCCGTATGGCTTTGAACATAATGTACAGAGTGTAAGGACTGTAGAAAAACTGGAAAAAAACGGACAGGGACTGAATCTGACCGTGGAGGTGCGGGACGGAATTTTAAATCATCAGACCGCCAGCATGCCCGCTACCTCAGAAGGAAAGATTGTCCGCCTGTCGGATAAGATAGCTTATATCCACCATGATATGGATGATGCGATAAGAGGCGGAATCCTTACGGAAGCTGATGTGCCGCGGGAAATTGGCGAGGTAATAGGCTTTACTACCGGCGAGAGACTGGATCATTTTATACATGATATTGTAACGACAAGCTTTGACACAGGAGACATCAGGATGTCTGAGCCGGTGGCAGAGGCTATGAAAAAGCTGCGGCAGTTTATGTTTGACAGAGTATATCAGAACCCGGAGGCAAAGAGCGAGGAAGGAAAAGCGGAAATGCTGATGGAGACCCTGTACGAGTATTATCTGAAGCATATTGACGTACTTCCGGCAGATATGCTGCAAATGATAGAAGAAGGCGAGCCGAGAGAAAGAATCGTATGTGACTACATAGGCGCCATGACGGACAGGTTTGCCATTGCAACCTATGAAGAACTGTATATACCGAAGTCGTGGCACGGATAACGTGGGAAGCAGCGTTAATAAAGAGAGTGAGAGATAATGTATTACCCAGAAGAACTAGTAGAAGAAGTCAGAATGAAAAATGACATAGTGGATGTGATATCGGGGTATGTGAAGCTGCAGAAGAAGGGCGCCAGCCATTTCGGGCTTTGTCCCTTTCACAATGAAAAATCCCCGTCCTTTTCCGTATCGGGCAGCAAACAGATGTATTACTGCTTCGGATGCGGTGCAGGGGGCAATGTGTTTACTTTTGTCATGAATTATGAAAATTATACCTTTGGCGAAGCAATCAAGATGTTAGCGGAGCGTGCCGGAGTCAATCTTCCTCAGGTAGAGTATTCTGAGGAAATGAAGAAAAAAGAGGGGCACAGGGCAAGGCTTTTGGAAGCAAATAAGGAGGCTGCAAAGTACTTTTATTATCAGCTTCGCGCCAAACAGGGAGAACTTGGTTATAAATATTTAAGTAACAGAAAACTAAGCGAAGAAACCATGAAAAAATTCGGACTGGGTTTTGCCAACAAGACCAGTGACGATTTAACCAGATATTTAAAGCAGAAGGGCTTTGATGAAAGACTTTTGCAGGAGGCAGGACTGTCCACCTTCGATGAACGGTCCGGTTCCCATGACAAATTCTGGAACAGGGTGATGTTTCCCATTCAGGACATCAACCATCGTGTTATCGGTTTCGGCGGCAGGGTAATGGGCGATGGTACTCCCAAGTATTTAAACTCTCCCGAAACGCCGGTATTTGACAAGAGCAGGAATCTGTACGGCTTAAATTTTGCCCGGACGGCAAGAGCGGGCAATATCATTCTGTGTGAGGGTTATATGGATGTCATATCCATGCATCAGGCAGGCTTCACACAGGCTGTGGCATCCCTGGGAACGGCCTTTACAACGGGACAGGCCAGTTTGTTAAAACGGTACACGGAGAACGTGCTGCTTGCCTATGACAGTGACGGTGCGGGTGTGAATGCGGCGCTTAGGGCTATCGGTATCCTGCGGGAAAGCGGTCTTACCGGAAAAATTATTGATATGAAGCCCTATAAGGACCCGGACGAGTTTATCAAAAATGAAGGGAAGGAAGCCTTTCAGAACCGGATTGACAGTGCGGAAAACAGCTTTATGTTTGAAATCCGTATTCTGGCAAGAGAGGTGGACCAAAAGGACCCTGAGAGCAAGACGAAGTTCCACAAAGAAATAGCTAAAAAGCTCTGTGGCTTTGAAATAGAGGTAGAGAGAGAGAACTATATCGAAGCAGTTGCAGAAAAATATAACATTGGTTTTGAAAATCTGAGGAAGCTGGTAAACACCTTTGCGGCACAGACCGGACTGGTAAAGCCCCTGGAACGTCCGAAGCAGGCGCTTTCAAGGAAACATACACCGGAAGAAAACGGTAAGCGGGTGCAGCGCATGCTGCTTACCTGGATTACGGATTACCCGGCTCTTTATCCAAAGATTTCCAAATATATAGCGCCGTCCGACTTTACGGAGGAATTGTATCAAAAGGTGGCGGAGCGCCTGTTTTCGGATATGGAAGCGGGCCGCTACAATCCGGCAGGCATCGTCAGTATGTTTGAAGATGAAGAAGAACAGCGTGAGGCAGCAGCATTGTTTAATACCAAGGTGGAGGCATTGGAAACGAAACAGGAAAAAGAAAGAGCCTTCCACGATATTTTATATGCTGTCAAAAAGAACAGCTATGAGTACTACTCAGGAAAGCTGGGAAGTGATGTAAATGCACTGAATCAGGTAATTGCGGGCAAGAAAGCATTGGAAGAACTTGGAAAAACGCATATTTCCCTGGATTAAGGTTATACTACTATTACGTTTTGAAAGGATGGAACCCAAAATGGACGAAAACACACAGGCAAGGTTTGAGGAGAAAATAAAAGAACTCCTTGCCATTGCAAAGAAGAAAAAGAATGTACTGGAATATCAGGAAATCAGTGATTTCTTTAGTGATATGCCGCTTGAAGAGGAACAGTTTGATAAGATTTTGGAGTCACTGGAGCAGAGTAATGTGGATGTTTTGCGCATTACGGAAGAGGATGACGTGGATGATGAGGAAATCATTCTCATAGACGAGGAAGAGGTAGATGTAGAAAATATCGACCTTTCCGTACCTGACGGCATCAGCATTGAAGACCCTGTCAGAATGTATTTAAAAGAAATCGGTAAGGTTCCGCTGCTTTCTGCAGAGGAAGAGATAGAGCTGGCAAAAAAGATGGAGCTTGGCGACCAGGAAGCGAAAAAGCGTCTGGCAGAAGCAAACTTAAGACTGGTTGTCAGTATTGCCAAACGTTATGTAGGACGCGGCATGCTGTTTCTTGACCTGATTCAGGAAGGAAACCTGGGACTGATTAAAGCGGTTGAAAAGTTTGATTACAGAAAGGGCTATAAGTTTTCCACTTATGCAACCTGGTGGATCAGACAGGCAATTACGAGAGCTATTGCAGACCAGGCAAGAACGATTCGTATTCCCGTTCATATGGTGGAAACCATTAACAAGCTGATACGTGTGAGCCGTCAGCTTTTACAGGAGCTGGGAAGAGAACCGTCACCGGAAGAAATTGCGGCAGAAATGAATATGCCGGTAGACAGAGTGCGCGAAATTTTAAAAATCAGTCAGGAACCGGTTTCTTTGGAAACACCTATCGGTGAAGAGGAAGACAGCCATCTGGGCGACTTTATTCAGGACGACAATGTGCCTGTTCCTGCGGATGCGGCAGCCTTTACCCTGTTAAAGGAGCAGCTTGTAGAGGTTCTTGGCACGCTGACAGAGAGGGAGCAGAAGGTGCTGCGCCTGCGTTTTGGACTGGATGACGGAAGGGCGCGTACCCTGGAAGAAGTGGGAAAGGAATTTAACGTTACCCGTGAACGTATCCGCCAGATTGAGGCGAAGGCGCTGAGAAAGCTGCGTCACCCCAGCAGAAGCCGCAAGCTGAAGGATTATTTGGATTAGGACAGGCCATGGAGTTATCAAAGCGATTAAAAACCATAGCAGATATGGTGACAGAGGGCATGAGCGTTGCTGATGTGGGATGTGACCATGGCTTTGTATCTATTTATCTTTACCAACATAAAAATGCACCCAGGGTATATGCCATGGATGTGAGAACCGGCCCCCTTAGCAGGGCAAAAGAGCATATAGAAGCATATGGACTTTCCCAATACATAGAAACCAGACTTTCAGACGGGCTCAGGACCCTTTTGCCGGGAGAAGCGCAGGCACTTGTCTGCGCCGGTATGGGCGGACGCCTGATGGTTAAAATACTTTCTGAAGGGTATGATAAAATCCTGCTGATGAAGGAACTTATATTGCAGCCCCAGTCGGAGCTTTCCTTTTTCAGAGAGTACCTGCGTACCCACGGCCTTGTGATTGTGCAGGAGGATATGGTAAAGGAAGACGGTAAGTTTTATCCTGTTATAAAGGCGGTACCGTCAAAGGAAGCTTGGGAAAATGCTGCTTATACAAGAGCTGTGCAGGGCGGAGGATGTGGTGCAGAAAGCTTATCCGAAAAGGAAAGACAGCGGATTTCAGACAGCTTCGGTCCTCTGCTTTTAGAACAAAGGCATCCGGTTTTACTGGAGTATCTGAAGCTGTTACAGGACAGAAACGAAAAAATTCTTCGGGAATTGACAGAATGCGGCGCTTATACGCGCCTTTTGGAGATAAAAAAAGAGCTTAAAGACATTGAAAGGTGTCTTGCCTTTTATGAAGGAGGGGCAGAGCTGTGAAATGTTTTGAGGTAATGAAAAGACTGGAAATACTGGCTCCGGCGGCTTTTGCCGAAAGCTGGGACAATGTTGGGCTTTTAGCCGGCAGAAGCACAAAGAGCATAAAAAAGGTCTATCTCGCAGTGGATGCTACGGATGAGGTAATCGAAGCAGCCATTGATGCGGAGGCAGATATGCTTCTGACCCACCATCCTCTTATTTTTTCACCGTTAAAGAGCATTACGGAGGAAAATTTTATCAGCAGGAGAGTACTCAGGCTGCTGCAGGCAGATATATGCTATTATGCCATGCATACCAATTTTGACGTAATGGGAATGGCGGATGCTGCGGCAGACCGTCTGGGACTTTTAAACAGACAGGTGCTTTCTGTGACCTATGAGGATGAAATCTCCAAGGAGGGCATCGGCAGGTATGGCAGGCTCCCTGAAGTGATGACGCTCAGAGAGTGTGCGGTATATGTAAAGGAAGCATTCCGGCTTCCGGCTGTGAGAGTATACGGGGAACCTGATGAAAAAGTGGAAATTGCAGCGATTTCCCCCGGTTCGGCAAAATCCGTGGTGTCCTGTGCCGTGCAGACCGGCGTAGAAGTGCTGATATCAGGAGATATCGATCATCATATGGGAATCGACTTGACGGCTCAGGGAATAGGGGTTATAGATGCAGGGCATTACGGTCTGGAAAAGCTGTTTGTACCTTATATGCAGGATTACTTTTCAAGAAACCTGCCTGAGCTTACAATAGAAACAGCTGCAGAAAAAAGCCCGTTTGCAGTTATATAAAAGATGTTTGCGGCGGCATAAAGAAAAGAGGTATCGGGGAATGATTACACTTACAATAGAAGGAAAAGAAAGACAGTATAAGAGCGGCATCACTTATGAAGAAATCGTGGCAGAATATCAGCCTGCCTATGATAACCAGATTGCAGTGGTGGCGGTAAACGGCAAAATCAGGGAGCTGTTTAAAAAGGCTGTAAGAAGCGGTACGTTGGAATTTTTTACATTAAAGGATGCCGTGGGAAACAAGACCTATGTAAGGACGGCAACCATGATGGTTATGAAGGCCGTATATGATGTGGCAGGCGCTGTATGCGCCCAAAACTGCAGAGTGGAATTTACCGTGGGAAAAGGCTGTTATATCAGCACCGGCAGCCTTACTGTTACGAAAGAGCTTGTAGACAAATTTAAGAACAGGATGCTGGCGCTGGCAGAACAGAAAATGCCGTTATTTAAGAAATCCTATTCTATGGATGACGCCATGGAGCTGTTTCGGGAAAAAGGGATGGAAGACAAGGAAAAGCTGTTTAAATACCGGAGAAGCTCTTTTGTAAATATCTATGAAATGGACGGTTATTTTGATTACTACTACGGTTATATGCTGCCCCATGCGGGATATGTAAAATATTTTGACCTGGTTCCTTACAGGGACGGTATGATGCTGTTGCTGCCGGGACGAAAAGCTCCTCATGTCGTACCAGAGCTGCCATCCGGCAAGCTTTTGTTTGAAACGCTTTCAGATGCGGAAAAATGGGGCAAAAAGGTAAATATCTCAACTGTAGGTGACTTGAACGACCATATATGTGCCGGTAACATCAGCGATATGATTTTGGTGCAGGAAGCGGAGCAGGAAAGGAAAATCGGAGAAATTGCAAAGGAAATCGTAAGGCGGGGCGATGTTAAATTTATTATGATTGCAGGGCCCTCCTCCTCCGGCAAGACCAGTTTTTCCCACCGCCTGTCCATACAGCTCCGTACCCAGGGCATGACCCCTCATCCCATTGGCCTGGATGATTATTTTGTAAACAGGGAGTTTACGCCAAGAGATGAAAACGGGGATTATAATTTTGAATGCCTTGAAGCTATTGACGTGGAGCAGTTTAATAAAGACATGTGCGAGTTGCTTTCGGGAAAGACCGTACGGATGCCTTCCTTTAATTTTAAGACCGGCAAGAGAGAGTATAAGGGCAATACACTGACATTGGGGGCAGAGGATGTCCTGGTAATAGAAGGGATTCACGGTTTAAACGGCAAGACCTCCTATGCTTTGCCGGAGGAGAGTAAGTACAAAATATATATCAGTGCGCTGACCAGCTTAAATATTGACGAGCATAACCGGATTCCCACTACGGACGTACGACTTTTAAGAAGGATGGTGCGCGATGCAAGAACCAGGGGCGCAGACGCCAGACGTACCATTCAGATGTGGCCGTCAGTCAGAAGAGGAGAGGAAGAAAACATATTCCCTTTTCAGGAGAGTGCGGATGCCATGTTCAACTCGGCACTGATTTATGAGCTTGCAGTACTGAAGCAGTTTGCAGAGCCTCTGCTTTTCGGAATAAAAAAGGGGGAGCCTGAGTATTACGAAGCAAAAAGACTGCTTAAGTTTTTAGATTATTTTCTGGGTGTAAGCAGTGAAAGCCTGCCCAACAATTCCATTTGCAGGGAGTTTGTGGGAGGGAGCTGTTTTCAGGTATAGTTTTGTGATATAGTATGAATATTATGCAGCAAAATCTTTAATTATTACGCTTTTCACCATAGTTTTTGCAGTTACCTGACACAATATGCGGTATATAATGGAAATATGACAGGGAATAATTCTTTTGGTGCGAAGGCGGGGATAATATGAAAAAAGAAAAACAGAGAAAAAGCGGGAAAAAAGCTGCAATTGACAGAAATGTGAAAAAAACCGGGCGCAGAAAAGGAAAGATAGGTATCGGTATTCAGATACTTCTTTGCTTTTGCGTGCCGGTTATTTTTGTTATCCTGGTAGGCATGAAGGCGTATGAAAGCGCGGCACAGGGACTTCGTGAAAAATATGAGACGGCTACATTAGAGACCCTTAATATGTCTGTAAAATATGTGGAGCTTGGTATGGAGTTTATTGAATCGGAAGCCTTCAAATATGCCAATGATGAAAATATAGGGAAATACCTGCTTGGACTCTATGAGGAAAATGGAGCGGAAGCCGATGCGGCGAAACGGGCTGAGGTTATGAATGATGCCAGGGATATGATGTTCAACAGTCAGGTGAGCAATGCTTTTATCAATAATATCCATATCATATCCAAGGAGAACGTCAGTCTGCTTACTACAAAGGTAGAGTACAGCAAGACCGATTTGCCCGGCTTTTATCAGGCGCTGGCTGATGCTGTGAAGGCAGAGTATGGCAGCAATGACGCCATGTGGGTGGATTCCCATGCCATGGTGGACGAACAGCTTTCCTTAAAACCGGAGGATATGATTTTATCCTACCTGTGTCCCAATGCAAGCAGGACGGGCTATGTAGTTGTAGATATGAAAAAGAGCGCGGTGGAAACACTTCTTGCCGGTATTAATCTGGGAGAAGAGGGCATCGTGGGTATGGTGACAGGAAGCGGCAGGGAATGTATACCCCAAACCCAGGAAAGTATATTTACCGAATTGCCCTGCTATAAGGAAAGCCTTTGGGCAGAGCAGCCGTCCGGCTTCTGTATTACGGAATACAAGGGCAGAACCTGTTATTTTTTATACAGCAGAAGTGAAGACGGTACCTATATGATTTGCGGGCTGGTGCCGGAAGCGGTTGTAATGAAGCAGGCGGACCGTATTAAAGATATCACCGTTTTGCTGGTGGTGCTTGCCTGTGCGGCAGCAGCATTGACAGGCATATTGTTGTCCTGGCGCATGGGACGGAATATGAAGCACATAGCAAAGAATATGGGAAAGGTAGCAGAAGGAAATCTGCTTGCACAGGTAAGGGTGCGCGGCAGGGATGAATTTGCCGAATTGGGACAGTCCTTAAACCATATGGTGCTTAATACCAGGTGCTTGGTAAAGGAGGTGGCGTCCTCTACGCTTTTGGTACAGGGCAGCACGGATGCGGTAACCAAGGTATCCGGTGTTATAGAGGAGTATTCGGAAAATATTACAAATGCTATCGGTGAGATACATGCGGGCATGGAGGTACAGGCGGAAAATGCACAGGAATGTCTGAAAAAAACGGATAAGCTGTCGGAAGAAATACAGCTTATTACCGGTGGTATCGGCGAAATTGAGCAGGTCATCAAACAGACGGACAGCCGGCTTATAGAGGGCATCAGTACCGTACAGGCTCTGGATGAAAGGGCGCAGGCAACGGCTGATATTACTGACCGGGTAGGGGAAAGCATTATGCTTTTGCAGAAAGAATTTGAGCAGATTGACTCCTTTGTGGATACTATCAACCAGCTTTCGGGAGAGACCAATCTCCTTTCCTTAAATGCTTCCATTGAGGCAGCAAGAGCAGGAGAAAGCGGACGGGGCTTTGCCGTGGTGGCAGAACAAATCAGAAAGCTTGCGGAAGGTTCTGCCATAGCAAGCGGTAATATCCGAAAAACGGTAGAGGGTATCAGAAAGAGTACGCAGACAAGCGTATCCCATGCGGAAGAATCCCGCAGAATGGTGGCCCTGCAGTCCGGCGCGGTAGAAGATGTACAGGCGGCCTTCCGTGCGGTCCAGGAATATATGGGCAGGCTGCGTACCTTGATGGAAAGCATAACCGGAAATACTAAAATGGCGGAAACGGAAAGGGTAGCTGCCTTGCAGGCTATCGAGAGTATATCGGCGGTCATTGAGGAAACGGCAGCCTCCGCAGCAGTGGTGAATTCTACCTCAGAGGGTCTGATGGAGCATGTGGAAGAACTCAGAAATACGGCAGACGCTCTGCATGAAAATATGGAAGGGCTGAAAACAGGAATTGCATCTTTTACAGTGTAATGATTAAGAAAAGGAAGCGGTCAATGGGGACCGCTTCTTTTTGCATTTTCTGTCATTTCTGTAAAATTAGCAATATTTGAGCAGCAATTCACATTCTTTGGTAAGCCTGTTTTTTGAAAGAACTTTATAATAAAGATAAAGTCTGAGAAGAGTGTTTTAGGGGGAGAACCGCTTATGAACAATTCTATATATAAACAGGAATACAGAAATGTTTTTGCCGAAATCGGAATAAGCAAAGAGGCAGTCGAAAGAAAGCTGGAGGCGGTTTTTCTGACCTTTTTCTACGGCAGTGAAGAAGAACGTATATATCACCCGGTGGGAGCGGACATGGGATATCTTGTGGATACCGGCAATCTGGATGTTCGCACAGAGGGCATGTCCTATGGTATGATGCTGTGTGTACAGCTTGACAAAAAAGAAGAGTTTGACCGTATCTGGAAATGGGCGAAGACCTATATGTGGATGGATGAAGGAGAAAATGAGGGGTATTTTGCATGGTCCTGTGCATTGGACGGTACGAAGAATGCCTATGGACCGGCTCCGGACGGCGAGGAATATTTTGCCATGGCACTGTTTTTTGCATCCCACAGATGGGGAGACGGCGAAGGGATTTTTTGCTATTCCCGGGAAGCACGGGAAATTTTAAAGGCGTGTCTGCACAAGGGTGAAAACGGCAGACCGGGTACGCCCATGTGGAATCTTGAAAACCATCAGATTCTGTTTGTGCCGGGAAGCGATTTTACGGACCCGTCCTATCATCTGCCGCATTTTTATGAGCTGTTTGCCCTGTGGGCAGATGAAAAAGACAGAGAGTTTTGGAAAACGGCGGCAGCAGAGAGCAGAAAATATCTCGTGGCAGCGTGCCATCCGGTAACGGGGCTTTCCGCAGAATATGCTGAGTTTGACGGCAGCCCCATGCGCCGTCCGCTTTCATGGACAAAGGACAGGCATGACTGGTTTTATTCCGATGCTTACCGTACAGTGGCAAACATCGGACTTGATTATGAATGGTTTCATACGGATGTGGGACAAAGAAAAGCGGCAGAAAGGCTGCTTGCCTTTTTCGGAGATGCTTATGCGGCGTACTTTGGCGTCTATGAAACAGACGGTACGCAACTTTCCGGAGAAGCACTGCATCCCATAGGGCTGCTTGCAGCAAATGCCCAGGGTGCGCTTGCCTGTGAGGGAGGGATTGCTGAAAGCTGGGTGAAACGGTTTTTTGAGACGCCTCTCCGCACCGGGAACAGAAGATATTATGACAACTGTCTCTACTTTTTTGCATTGCTTGCCTTGAGCGGAAATTATAGAATCTGGTAAAGGATTGTTATAGCTGGCAAAGGATTATCGTGTTTTTCAAAGGAGTGAGAGCTATGAAGTTATCACCGTTTTTTTCAGATGGAATGGTGTTGCAGAGGGATGCGGAGAATCTTATAAAGGGTACTGCGAAGCCGGAAAGCCGTATTATTGTAACGGTAAAGGATTTGCAGGGGAAGAATGCACGGATAGAAGGGCAGGCTGACGGGGCGGGTGCCTTTATACTGACCCTGCCGCCGTTTCCTGCGGCGGACGGCGTAACCCTTCTTTTTGAAGAATATCCGGCAGGTGAAAACAACGGAAATAGTAATGGAAACGGAAACAGGAGTGACAGCCCTGCGGACAGGATGGAGATAAAGGACGCAGCCTTTGGGGATGTGTTCCTTTTATCAGGCCAGTCCAATATGGAATTGCCGGTAATGCGGACGCTTGATGTGACGGAAAAAGTGGTTGCCGCTTCAGATTATCCTTTAATCAGAGAGTTTGCCGTGCCCATGGTATATGATTTTACAGGTCCGATAAAGGAGCTTACAGGGGGAGAGTGGAAACAGGCGTCAGGACAGCCGTTACTTTCCTTTGGGGCAGCAGGCTTTTTCATGGCCCGCGCGCTTTATGAAAAATACAGGGTTCCCATAGGCCTTGTGCGGGCAGCCATCGGCGGAACGCCTATCCAGGCATGGTGCAGTGAAGAAACGATAAGGGAGCTTTCCGAATTTGCAGGAGAAATAGAGCTGTGCAGGAAAGCAGGTTACATAGAAGGAATACAGAAGCAGGAAGAAAAAGAGCAGAAGGAATGGTATGAGCAGGCGGGGCAGTTTGCAGAGGTGCCTTTAGGGGCAAGCGGTGAGATTACCGTACCCGGACTTTGGGAAGGGACGGCACTTTCAGGGTTTCACGGCAGCCTTATTCTGGAAAAGGAATTTTA
The DNA here is from genome assembly GCA_900551115.1 of uncultured Lachnospiraceae bacterium. GTDB lineage: Bacteria > Bacillota > Clostridia > Lachnospirales > Lachnospiraceae > Acetatifactor. The sequence continues at coordinate 21,268 of URUY01000021.1, read as the reverse complement.
CTTAGACGAGGTATCAGAGGATAGTGCCAGAGTGTATCTTGGTGCCATTGTGGACGCGGATAAGGTTTATATAAACGGTCATCCTGTGGGAGAAACCGGTTACCGGTATCCGCCCAGAAAATATGATTTTCCGGCAGCCTATTTAAAAAAGGGAAGCAATCATATAAAGATAGAGATGTTTGTTTTTAGGGAAACGGGCGGTTTTATTCCGGGAAAGCCTTATTATGTCAGGTGCGGCGGGGAGACGGTTTCACTCTCCGGCGTATGGGATTACCGGATTGTAAGGACAATGCCGGTACTGCCGGATTTGACGTTTTTCCAGTATAAAGCCTCAGGGCTTTACAACGGTATGCTATCACCTCTTGCAGGACATACCTTTAAGGGAATGGCGTTTTATCAGGGCGAATCCAATACCCACAAGCCGGAAGGATACAGCGATTATTTTGACAGGGCGGTTTTTGACTGGCGACAGCTTTTTAAAAATCCGTCTCTGCCCATTGTCTACGTTCAGCTTGCAGGCTTTTCGGACAGCAGGGTTCCCTGTACCGGGACTGCATGGGCGGTGCTTCGGAATGAACAGCGGCGGTCTCTTACCATTCCCGGTACGGCAATGGTATCGGCAGCAGATATTGGGGAATATAACGATTTGCACCCACAGAACAAGCTTGTATTGGGAGAGCGGCTTGCCCTCGCCATGGAAAAAATGGCTTACGGTGAGGATGTGGTATGCAGCGGTCCTTTATATGACGGCATACAGATAGAAGAAAACAAGGTAAGAATTACCTTTACAAATACAGGAAGCGGTCTTGCAGCGAAAGGTACAAAAGGGGAAGTTTACGGGGTGGAGCTTGCAGGAGCGGACGGGGTATTTTATAAGGCAAAGGCTTTTACAGAGGGCGATACGGTATCTGCCTGGTGCGGCGAAGTGGAAAGCCCAAAGAAGTGCCGTTATGCATGGAATGACGACCCGACTGAGGCCAATCTGTATAATGCAGAAGGATTGCCGGCGTCCTGCTTTTTAAGTGAATAAGCCAAGGGGTAGAGAATGAACAGATTTGTATTGGCAGAGACAGGGGAAAGTACCGCCTTTTTCGTAGAGGCAGGGACAGAGGCAGGCATACGAAGAGTGGCAGAAAAAGTCACAGAGGACTTTAACAGCGTATGCGGCAGAACAGAAAAAGTGAATATTTTGGCAGAGGGGGAAGCACTTTTCGGAGAAACGGCAGTATTGTTTGCCATGTGTGGAAAAAGTCCCCTTCTTGACAAGCTGGAGGCAGCAGGAAGGCTGGATTTGTCCGGTATACAGGGAAAATGGGAGGTATACGGCTTCTTTTCTTTGGAGGAACCCTTTCCCGGCGTAAAAAGAGCGCTTATTATTGCAGGAAGCGATAAAAGAGGGACAATTTACGGTATGTTTCGCCTGTCAGAGCTGATGGGGGTATCACCGCTCTGCTTTTGGGGAGATGCCGTAATCCGCAGACAGAAGGAAATAGTGCTTTCCCTGCCTGCGGTACAGATTGCCAGGGAACCGTCTGTGCAGTACAGGGGATTTTTTATCAATGATGAATGGCCCTGCTTCGGCAACTGGACCATGGAGCATTTCGGCGGCTTTACGGCAAAAATGTACGATAAGGTATTTGAACTGTTGCTGCGGCTTTACGGCAATTATCTGTGGCCTGCCATGTGGACCTCTTCCTTTGCATTGGACGGTCCGGGAAGCCAGGCTGCAGAGCTGGCGGATATGTATGGTATTGTGATTGGCAATTCCCATCATGAGCCATGTCTGCGTGCCAGTGAGGAATGGGATAAGGTCAGGGGAGAAGACAGCATTTACGGCAATGACTGGAATTTTTCCAAAAACAGGGAAGGTCTTTTAAAGTATTGGGAAGACGGCCTTTTACGGAGTGCCGGCTGGGAGAGCATGGTTACCATAGGCATGCGCGGAGAACGGGACAGCAAGGTGTTAGGAGAAGAGGCAACTTTAAAGGACAACATTGATTTATTAAAGGATATCATCCATTGCCAGAAGAAATTAATCTTAAAAGCAGGCGAAAAGAATGGGAAGACACTGCCCATGCTGCTTGCCTTATATAAAGAAGTGGAGCCCTATTACTACGGGGATGACAATACGGAAGGATTGTGCGAATGGGAAGAGCTTTCGGATGTTATCCTTATGCTGTGTGAGGATAATTTCGGATACATGCGGACGCTTCCCGATGAAAAAATGCGAAAGCATCCCGGTGGGTTTGGTATGTATTATCATCTGGATTACCATGGCGGCCCCATATCCTATGAGTGGCTGAATTCCACGCCTCTTACAAAAATCTGGGAGCAGATGTGTGAGGCATATGATTACGGTGTACGCAAGGTGTGGATTGTCAATGTGGGAGATTTGAAATTCAATGAGTTTCCCCTTACCTATTTTATGAACCTGGCCTATGATTTTGAAGGCTTTGGAACGGAACATCCGGGCAGACAGAGGGAATACACATTAGCACTTTTGAAAAAACATTTTGGGGAAGGCCTGTCAGAAGAGCAGCTTACAGAGGCTGAATGGATACTGACAGAAACGGTACGGTTAAACGGTCTGCAAAGACCGGAAGCCCTAAATCCGTCTGTTTACCACCCCTGCCATTATAAAGAGGCGGACAGAATGCTTGAAAGGGCAGAGGTTTTAGAGCAGAGGACAGAAGCCTTTATGAGCGGCCTGCCTTTTTCGGAAAAGGAAGCAGGCTACAGCCTGTTTGGATTTGCGGCGTCTGCTTCAGCTAATCTTTTAAAAATGCATCTGTATGCATCTAAAAATTATCTGTATGCCTTGCAGGGCAAAAAGCAGGCCAATGTATTAGCAGAAAAGGTTACGGACTGCATTGAAAGAGATAAAAAACTGAAAAGCGAATGGGCATCCTTTAAAGACGGCAAGTGGAAGGGAATGGAACTGGCCTCCCACGTAGGCTTTACCAAATGGAACGAGGACGGCTGCCGGTATCCGTTAAGAATGATGGTTACGCCTTTTGACAGACCGAGAATGGCAGTATCGGCCACAGAAGGGGAAGCGGTTTACGATAAGGTTTACGGAAAGCCCATGCAGCTTGTCATGGAAGATTTCCTTTATGAACCGAATACACAGACAGAAATTGAAATTTTCAATACGGGAACGGGTACTCTTTCCTATAGGATTTTCATACCGGACTGCGACTGGCTTTCCTGTGACAGGACAGAAGGAACGGTAGAGGATTGTGTAAAGGTGTTATTTTCCTGTGACAGAAGCAGGCTTTCCGGTACAGAGGAAAGCGCAGAAGTACTTGTGACGGATGGAGATACGACGGTAAGTATCCTTTTTAAGGCAAAAAAGTGGAATAGGGACCTGCCGGATATGACATTTTTACCGGGGAAGGCCGGGTATGTGATAGAGGCGTGCCATTACTTTGAAAAAAAGGAACCGGAAGGCTGTGAGATAAGAATGCTTGCTGACTACGGCGTGAGCGGCTGCGGCATGAAGGCATACCCGGATACCGCAGATTTTATAAGGGGTAAAGAGCCGTCCCTTTCCTACCGTCTGTTTACAGAGGAGGCCGGCAGTTACATTTGTGAAATCTGGTTTGCACCTGTAAATCCCCTAAAGAGAAATGGAGAGCTTTTTTACGGGATAAAGGTAAATGAAGAAGCAGCTTTCTACGAAAACACTGTTCCAAAGGGCTACAGAGCCGGAGAGTCAGAGGACCGGGTCTGGAGCATGGGAGCTTTAAAACACAGGCGAATCTGCAAAAGCGAGGTTTTTCTGACAAAAGGAATCAATAAGATTTCACTGTTGCTTGCAGATGCCGGGCTGGTGGCAGAGAGACTGTTTCTTTACAGGGAAGACAGGGGGCCTGCAGTTTCTTATTTAGGACCGCCTGAGAGTCTGTATACATCAAGAGGAAAATAATTATGGATAATCCGATGAGTATAAGGGAATATCGGGAGCCGCATATCTGTTACAGCGGCATTACCGGTATCAATATAAAGAAAATGGAGCAGCTTGTAGAGGATAGCGTACAGGGCAGGATGGAAGCCATTGAGCGGGATGTGGATGAAATTTTCAGGGAAATCCATGCTGCCGGTGCGGATTACAGGCTGGTAAGGCTGTATCGGGATTATATGCAGGTAATGCTGCTGCGGTGTTCTGAGGAGAAGTTGTCAGGCATTTCCAGACAGGAGGTCCTTACCTTTATCAGCGAGCATGATTTTGATCCCAAGGGGATGAAGGGAAGCCGCTCTCAGTTTAAACGTTTTGCCTGTGATTTCGCAGAATACAGGATGCGGTTTTCAAGTCAGGACACCACCGGTCTGCTTTTACAGATTGAAAAGGATATCCGTGCAAACTATATGCAGGATATCAGCTTAAAAAGCTTAAGTGAAAAATATTATATCAGCAGACCTTATCTGGGACAGATATTCAGAAAGCAGTTTGGCGTTTGCTTCAAGGATTTTTTAAACCGTGTAAGGATAGAAAATGCAGAAAGACTGCTTTTACATACGGACGAAAAAGTATATAATATTGCAGTCATGGTAGGCTACAGCAATTCGGATTATTTTATAAATAAATTTACGGCGGCAAAGGGAGCCACTCCTGCAAGGTTTCGCAGGCAGGTACAGCATATAAAATAGAAATTTTACACAGGAGGGTCAGGTCATATGGATATTGTGGAAAATCAGGAGAAATTAAAGGAGTACAGGGAGAGGGCAAAGGCACTTGTAGCAAAGATGACGCTGGAGGAAAAGGTGTCCCAGACCGTACATCATGCGCCTGCTGTTGAAAGACTTAACATCAAGGCCTATAACTGGTGGAATGAGGCGCTGCACGGTGTGGCAAGAGCGGGCATGGCAACGGTTTTCCCACAGGCAATCGGTCTTGCCGCTACCTTTGACGAGGATTTTATAGAAGAGGTTGCAGATGCTGTTTCCACAGAAGGAAGAGCAAAATTCAATATGCAGCAGAAGTATGAAGACAGGGACATTTATAAAGGGCTGACCTTTTGGGCGCCTAATGTGAATATTTTCAGAGACCCCAGGTGGGGCAGAGGACATGAGACCTTTGGCGAAGACCCTTATCTGACCTCCAGAATGGGCGTGCGTTTTATAAAAGGCCTGCAGGGTCATGATGAAAAATACTTAAAGGCAGCTGCCTGTGCCAAGCATTTTGCAGTACACAGCGGGCCGGAGGATTTGCGCCATGAATTTGATGCACAGGTAAGCAAACAGGATTTGTACGAAACCTATCTGCCTGCTTTTAAGGCCTGCGTCAGGGAAGGCCATGTAGAGGCAGTAATGGGAGCATATAACAGGACGAACGGCATGCCCTGCTGCGGCAATAAAGAGCTTTTGCAGGATATTTTGAGAGACGAATGGGGCTTTGAGGGGCATGTAGTATCTGACTGCTGGGCCATTAAGGATTTCCATACCGGTCATCATGTAACCAAGACCCCTGTGGAATCGGCGACCATGGCTATGAATAACGGCTGTGACTTAAACTGCGGCGAAATGTTCTCCTATCTGCTTCTTGCAGTGCAGGACGGCAGAGTGGATGAAAAGCGTCTGGATGAAGCCCTGGTAAATCTGTATACTACCCGGATGAAGCTGGGCGTTATGGAAGAGAAAGAGGAAAATCCCTTTGACAGGATTCCCTATGCAGTAGTGGACTCTATAGAAATGCAGAAGCTGAATCTGAAGGCGGCAGAAAAATGCGTAGTACTGTTAAAGAATGAAGGCGGTCTTCTGCCTCTTGATAAAAAAGCGTATAAGACAGTAGGCGTTATCGGTCCTAATGCCAACAACCGTAAGGCATTAATCGGCAATTATGAGGGTACTGCCTCAAGATATGTTACGGTGTTGGAAGGGATTCAGGACTATCTGGGAGACGAGGTGCGCGTACTTGCCTCCGAAGGCTGTCACATCTATAAAGAGAAGGTGACAAATTTAAGCTGCGGCAATGAGCGTATTTCCGAGGTAAAGGAAATCTGTGAGGAAAGTGATGTGATTATTGCCTGCATGGGATTGGATGCCGGTCTGGAAGGCGAGGAGGGAGATCAGGGCAATGAATTTGCCAGCGGTGACAAGCCGAATCTGAATCTGCCAGGACTGCAGGAGGAGGTACTGGAAACCATTTATGCAAGCGGCAAGCCGGTGGTACTGGTGCTTCTGTCAGGAAGCGCACTGGCGGTAACCTGGGCGGATGAACACATTCCTGCTATTGTAGAGGGATGGTATCCCGGCGCACTGGGCGGCAGGGCCATTGCAAAGGTACTGTTTGGGGAAAAGAATCCGGAAGGCAGGCTGCCGGTTACCTTCTATAAGACAACGGAGGAGCTGCCCGCATTTACGGATTATGCCATGAAGGACAGAACCTACCGCTATATGAAAAATGATGCCTTATATCCTTTTGGATACGGACTTTCCTATACGGACTTTACTTATGCGGATGCAGCCCTTTCTGCTGAAACGGTAACAGAAAAAGGTGTGGATTTAAGCGTGAAGGTAAAAAATAACGGCTTTAGAGAGGGTACGGAAACCGTACAGGTGTATATAGGAGCAGAACCGGCGGACAGTGCGGCAAAGGTTCCCAATGCCCAGCTTAAGGGTATAAAGAAGTGTACCTTAAAACCGGGAGAGGAAAAAGAGGTAAAAATCCATTTGCCCATAGAGGCGTTCGCGTTGTATGATGAAGAGGCAAGGTTCCTTGTACATAAGGGTAAATACCATGTTTCTGTGGGAGGTCAGGGGCCGGATAAGAGAAGTGAAGAGCTTACCGGAAAGCCTGTTCTTAAAATGGTTCTTTTGGCAGAGACAGCATTACGGATAGAATAAGAAGAAAGCAGGCAGTGTCCTGCTTTTTTCTGAAAAAGCTTAGGAAAAGAGGTGCGGGATGGAAGAAAAAAATACATGGCAAAAGGTGTGGCTTTCCTATAAAAGGAGAAAGGATATCCGTCCGGGACGCTATTTTGAAAAAGTAGGGTTGTGTGGGTTTGACGGGCGCTCCGTGGTAGTACAAAATGCCCTGGAAGAGCTTAAAAGGGGTGTATGGGGATTTTATGAAACGGAAATGAGCGTTGTAGAAGCAGGAGCAACCCTGCTTCTTGCAAAGAGAAAGACTGCGGAATTTTCTAGGGAAAGCTTTCACATTTATAATAAAAACGGACGTATTTATATAGAAGCGGCAGATGAAAACGGTCTTTTGTACGGCGTCTTCCATCTGCTCAGGCTGTGTGGGGCAGGCAGGATAACGGAAGGTATGGATATCTTTTTGTCCCCGGACAATCCGCTGCGTATGCTTAACCACTGGGATAATATGGATGGCAGTATCGAAAGAGGCTATTCGGGTCAGTCCTTCTTTTTTTCAAACAATCGGATTGTGGTAAATGAGAGAACGAAGGATTATGCCAGACTGGCAGCAAGCATCGGGATTAACGGTGTGGTGATAAACAATGTAAACGTAAAGGATGAGGCAAGCTTTTTAATTACGGAAAAGCATTTTGAAAGTCTGGCTGCGCTTTCAAAAGTTTTTGCAGGCTATGGAATACGTCTTTTTTTAAGCCTGAACTTTGCTTCTCCCATGGAGCTTGGCGGACTCGGGCTGGCAGACCCGCTCAATGAGCAGGTTAAAAATTGGTGGGAAGAAAAAATGCAGGAGGTTTTTGCGCGGATTCCCAATCTGGGCGGCTTTCTGGTAAAGGCGGATTCGGAAGGAAGACCCGGTCCCTTTACCTATGGCAGAACACAGGCGGACGGCGCCAATATGCTGGCAGATATTGTGAAAAAGTATGATGCGCTGATTATCTGGCGCTGCTTTGTATATAACTGCACCCAGGACTGGCGAGACAGGACTACGGACAGGGCAAAAGCAGGCTATGACAGCTTTATCGGGATGGACGGTGACTACCGTGACAACGTTATTTTACAGATTAAAAACGGTCCCATAGATTTTCAGGTAAGAGAACCGGTTTCCCCGCTTCTCGGAGGCTTAAAAAAGACCAATCAGATGTTAGAGGTGCAGGCAGCGCAGGAGTATACCGGTCAGCAGATTGACCTTTGCTATCTGATTCCTATGTTTAAGGAGGTGCTTGGCTTTCACACCTGTTGCGCAGAAGAGGCGGATACGGTGGCGGATATTGTAAGCGGGCGTACCTTTGGAAACAGGAATGCCGGAATTGCGGCAGTTGCCAATACGGGAAATGATGCAAACTGGACGGGAAGCGTATTGGCGGCAGCCAATTTCTACGGCTTTGGCAGACTTGCCTTTTCCACCGGTCTTTCCGCAGAGGAGATTGCAAAAGAGTGGGTGCTTTTGACCATATCGGAAGAGGAGGCAGTGGTGGAGAGCATCTGCCGTATGCTGCTTGCCTCCAGAGAAACCTATGAAAAATATACAAGTCCCCTGGGGGTAGGCTTTATGGTAACGCCCCACTATCATTACGGACCAAATGTAGACGGGTATGAATACTCCCGTTGGGGCACTTATCACAGAGCAGACCATCAGGGAATCGGTGTTGACAGGAGCAGCAGGGGCACGGGCTATACGCAGCAGTATCATGAGCCTAACGCTTCTATGTACGACAAAGCCTGCACCTGTCCGGAAAATCTTTTGCTGTTTTTCCATCACCTGCCGTATTCTTACCGGATGAAGGACGGCAGTACCCTGCTTCAGCATATTTACGACACGCATTTTGAAGGTGTTGCGGAAGTAGAAGAAATGATAAGGGAATGGGAAGGGTTAAAAGAAAGCATTCCCGCAGAAATCTATGAAAACGGAAAAGAGAGGTTTGCGGCACAGCTTGCCAATGCCAAAGAGTGGCGGGACCAGATAAATTCTTATTTTTACCGGAAAACAGGGATTCCCGATGAACAGGGAAGAACCATATATTAGACCGTTTTGTGCGGTATCCGTATGGTCTGCTGTCACTTTATGCCGGGCCGGAAGCCGGAAAGAATGGCAGGCAACGCGCTGTGGGGAATACTTTTCATAAACAGGTGACAGGCTGATACGACAAAGAGGAAGGGGTTGGCCATGAGAGAATGCTTATTTTGTGACAACTGGTATTTTTTGAAAACGAAACCGGATACGGATATTTCAGAGGTGGAAGCCGTAAGGGAAGCCTTTACACCGGTCTGTCTGCCTCACGACTGGCTGATTTATGATACAGACAAGCTTTATGAGGACAGTACGGGCTGGTACCGCCGGATGCTTAATTTAGAGGAGCTTTGCGGAGGAAAGACGGACTATAAAGAAGGAGACAGAGTATTTCTTCGGTTTGACGGCGTATATATGGACAGTACGCTGTACATAAACGGCAGAAAAGCAATGGAATGGAAGTATGGGTATTCTGCCTTTGGCATGGATATTACCGCTTTTCTTACGGAAGGCGACAATGAAATACTGCTAAAGGCAGTATACAGGTCACCTAACAGCCGCTGGTATTCCGGTGCGGGAATCTACCGCAATGTATTTATCCGGGTGATGCCAAAGACGGCCTTTTCCTATGACGGTACTTATCTGTCCACAAAGCCTTGGGGAGAAGATTTTTTACTGGAAGCGGAAACGGAAATCTGCGGAGAAAATCCCCGGCAGTCGAAGGTGGCCTACACTCTCTGCAGAGGGGATGAGGCTGTTGCAGAATTTGGCTGGCAGGACAGCTTTAGGCAGGATAAAAACGGAGGGTGGATTGCCTGTAAAGAAATGCATGTAGAGAAACCGGCACGCTGGAGTACGGAAGAACCTAATCTGTACCGGCTTGGTATCAAGCTTTTTGCGGCAGACGGGGCGCCTTTAGAGGAAGAATTTATTACGGTGGGCTTCAGGACAATGGAATTTTCGCCGGATAAGGGCTTTTTCCTAAACGGCAGCCATGTAAAGCTTCATGGCGTCTGCGAACACCATGATTTCGGTTGTCTGGGGGCAGCTTTTTATGAGGCTGCGCTGCGGCGGAAGTTTCGGATACTTAAGGATATGGGCGTCAATGCAATCCGCACCAGCCACAATATGCCGGCAGCAGAATTTATGGATATCGCAGATGAGATGGGCATGCTCGTAGTATCGGAAGCCTTTGATATGTGGGAACGGAAAAAGACGGAATATGACTATGCCAGGTTCTTTAAGGAATGGGCAAAAAAAGATGTGGCAAGCTGGATACGCAGGGACAGAAATCATCCAAGCCTCTTGCTGTGGTCTATCGGCAATGAAATTTATGATACCCATGCGGACAGCTATGGGCAGGAGATTACGAAACGGCTTATTTCCTTTGTGCGGGAGCATGACCCAAAGGAAAACGCCCGCATTACCATCGGCTCCAATTATATGCCATGGGAAAACGCCCAGAAGTGTGCGGATATTGTCAAGATAGCCGGTTATAACTACGGTGAAAAATATTATGAAAAACACCATGAAAAGCATTCTGACTGGGTGATTTACGGCAGTGAAACCGCTTCTGTGGTACAGAGCAGAGGGGTATACCATTTCCCGTACAGGCAGTCTGTGTTAGCGGATGAGGATGAGCAGTGTTCTGCACTTGGCAATTCCACCACAAGCTGGGGAGCCAAAAGCGTGGAAAAGTGCATTGCGGATGACAGGGATGCGGAATTTTCCTTTGGGCAGTTTTTATGGACCGGCTTTGATTATATCGGGGAGCCTACGCCCTATCATACGAAAAATTCATATTTCGGTCAGGTGGATACGGCGGGATTTAAAAAGGATGCTTACTATATCTATAAGGCGGAGTGGACGGATGCAGAAAAAGCGCCCATGGTACATGTTTTCCCTTATTGGGATTTTAACGAAGGCCAGCTTATTGATGTACGGGCCTGTACAAACGGTGCGGCAGCGGAGCTTTTTGTAAACGGGGCTTCCTTTGGGAAAAAAGAGCTGAACCATAAAAAGGGAACGGATTTTACGGCACACTGGCAGGTGCCCTATGTGCCGGGAGAAATAAAAGCAGTGGCCTATGACGAAAAAGGCAGCGTACTGGCAGAAGAGAGCAGACACTCTTTCTCGGACGGTACGGCAATCACCGCAGTGCCGGACAAAACCTGTCTGAAAGCGGACGGCAGGGACTTGTGCTTTATTGAAATCGGTGTAAAGGATGAGGACGGCTATCCGGTAGAAAATGCCATGAACTATGTAAAGGTGGAAGTGAGCGGCGCCGGTGTACTGGCAGGTCTGGATAACGGAGACAGCACGGATTATGATTCCTACAAAGGAAGCGTAAGAAAGCTGTTTAACGGTAAGCTTTTGGCGGTGGTACAGGCAGGAACAGTGCCCGGTGACATTGCGGTGCGGATAACGGGTAAGGGCTTAATGCCTGTGTCTGTCAGGCTTTTTGCAGAAGCTGTAAGCTTAGAGAAAATCCGTGGCATACAGGCGCCTGCGGCGTATACAGGGACGGATTTTACGGAAGAGGGCTTAAAAAAGCAGCCGGCCCGCAAGGTTTTATTAAAGAGTCCGTCAGGCTGTGTGCTGACACCGGATTTGAAAGATGCGGAGGTGGAAGCAGTACTCTATCCTTTTGATGCAACGGATACGGAAATTGTTTTCAAGGCGGTGAATGATGCCGGAATTGAAATCGGTTATGCCTCTGTGACGCCCGTTGCGGGAGAGAGAAAAGCGCTTGTGACGGCGGCAGGAGACGGCGATTTTCGTATTCGCTGTCTTGCAAAGAGCGATGGGAAGGTAAAGCTGATATCCCAGCTTGAATTTACGGCGAAGGGACTTGGGGAGGCGTACTTAAATCCCTACACCTTTGTGACCGGGGGCCTTTATACGGAGACAATCGGAGAAATCGGCAACGGCAATGAAAAAGGCTTTGCTACGGCAAGAGGAGAGGAAAGCGGCGTTATTTTTACGGGAATTGATTTCGGAGAAACCGGTTCGGATGAAATTACGCTTCCCATTTTTACGCTTTCGGATGCACCGTATGCTTTCAGGATATGGGAGGGCAGACCGGGAGAGAAAAAGGACGGTCTTTTGGCAGATGCCGTTTATCAAAAACCTTCCATATGGAATGTGTATCAGGAAGAAACCTACCGGCTAAACAGGCGAGTAAAGGGGGTAACCTCCTTAAGCTTTGTATTCCATGACAAGGTGCATATGAAGGGATTTTCCTTTACAAAATATGAGAAGGCCTTTGAATGCCTGCCTGCCGCTTCTGCAAACCGGATATACGGAGACAGCTTTACGGCAGAGGAGAGGGCGGTAACCGGAATCGGTAACAATGTAACGCTTGAATTTTCTGATATGGATTTCGGAGAAGAAGGGGCGGACGCTATCCGTATCTGTGGCAGGAGCAGCCTGCCCGTAAATACGATACATATCCGTTTTGCCTTTGAGGACGGCAGTGAAAGCAATCAGATTGTAGAATTTCCCGGCACAGCGGATTATGCGGAACAGACCTTTTCTTTACAGCGGGTAAAAGGCCGGTGCAGGGTGAGCTTTATTTTTCTGCCCGGCAGCAGTTTTGATTTTGCGCATTTTTGCTTTTTTCATAATTGAGCAGTGAGCAAACATGCACAAACGGATTGCGGAAAAATACGAAAAAAAGAGCAAAATGATAGCACTTACATAACAAAACGGATAATATAACGGCAATATGACACAAAAAATGCTTTGCAATGATAGAAAGTGAGCAATAATTGAAAATACAGAAAGCAAAATATGGTAAGCATGTTTTGCTTTTTGTATATATAATGAAAACATGAAAAGGTTATAGCTTATACAAAAATGGGAGGGAGAGATGTTTTCATGAAGAAAAGGCAGACGGTAAAAGCGAAAACCGGGAAACAGGAACCGCTCTTGAAGCATATAAAAAGGAACTGGCATCTGTACGCATTCCTGCTGATACCGGTAGTGTATTACATAGTATTTCGCTATATTCCCATGCTGGGCAATGTAATTGCATTCAGGCGTTACCGTGCCGGCAGCAGCATCTTTGGAGATGAATGGAGCGGATTCAAATATTTTAAACAGTTTATGAGAGATGCGCAGTTCTGGAGAGCCTTTAAGAACACGCTGACACTGAATCTGACCTATTTGGCATTCAGGTTTCCCCTTACTTTGATTTTTGCACTTCTGTTAAATGAAATCCGGTGCCTGCGCTGGAAGAAGTTTGTGCAGACGGTATCTTATCTGCCTCATTTCATTTCCATGATTATTGTAGCAGGTATGATAAAAGAGATTCTGTCTACAACCGGTCCTATCAATGCCATCCTGACAGCACTTGGCAAGGAGACGATTCCTTTTATTTCACTGTCCGAATGGTTTCCGACCATATTTGTGGCATCGGGTCTCTGGCAGGGCTTAGGATGGGGTACGATTCTCTATCTGGCAGCGATTGCCGGCATCAATCCCAGTCTTTACGAGGCAGCAACGGTGGACGGTGCCAACAGGTTCCAGCGGGTATGGCATATCACGCTGCCCTGCATATTACCTACGATTACCACCTTGCTGATTTTGGATATCGGCGGTCTGGTGGGTTCCGGCGGTGCTTTTGAAAAGGTATTCCTTCTGTATAATCCGATGACTTATGAAACGGCAGATATCGTATCCACTTATGTATTCCGAATGGGTATCGGTTCAGGCAATTACAGCTATGCGACTGCAGTAGGCATGTTTGAAGGCATTATCAATCTGGTACTTCTGACGATAGCCAATATCGTTTCCAAGAAGACCACAGAAAGCGGACTTTGGTAAGGAGGGGATGAATCATGGCATTTGCAAAGAAAAAAGAAGCAGAATATTATGCTCCTTCCAAGATAAAGCTATCTAAGGCTTACAGGACGTTTCAGGTGTTTAATGTTATTATTATGATATTGATTTCGGCAGCTACGCTGTATCCGTTCCTTTATCTGGTGGCACAGTCGTTTTCTTCGGAGGCGGCGATAATAAAAGGACAGGTCAGCATCTTCCCGAAGGAGTTTAACCTGATTACTTATAAGTCCATACTCTCCAAGGGAGATTTTCAGAGATATTATCTCAATACCATTGTGTATGCGTTAGTCGGTACGGTAGCATCCCTTTTTGCTTCGGCAATTTTGGCGTATCCCTTATCCAAACCGAACCTGAGGCTTAACAAATTTTTTGGACCGTTCATTATCTTTACCATGTATTTTGGCGGCGGACTGATTCCTAATTACGTGCTGATGAATGCGTTGGGACTTCGTAATACGGTAGCTGCTTTTATCCTGCCGGGACTGATTGGTACTTACTATGTGCTGCTGATGCGTTCCTTCTTTGCAGGAGTGCCCTCCGAGCTGGAGGAGGCAGGGGAGATAGACGGCCTGTCAAAGTTTGGTGTTTTCTTCAGGATAGTGCTGCCCTTATCGAAACCGATTATGGCGACCATGACGCTGTTTTACATGTCGGGTTACTGGAGCAACTGGTTTAATGCCTATCTGTATTTGGATGACAGGGAGAAGTGGCCGGTAGCCTATTACTTAAAGACCATTATCACAGGTGCCCAGTCTTCGGCTGATCCGGGGGCGGTAAATGCAGAGACGATGCAGATTGCAGCCAATATCAAATCCTGCTGTATGGTACTTACGGCAGTGCCGATTATCTGTGTATATCCTTTTATTCAGAAGTATTTTGTACAGGGCATGATGTTAGGCGGAGTAAAGGAATAAGCTTTACGTTACTTTGATACTTTCTTTCCTAAAAGGGGAAGTGAGCATAAACACATTTTTTTATTAAAAGGGAGGAAGAAAAATGAAGAAAAAGTTTCTTAGCGTAATTTTAGCAGCAGCGATGGTTCTGTCATTGGCAGCATGCGGCGAAAAAGCACCTGCAGACACAGACGCTTCTGCTTCTGGCAGCAGTGAAAGCTCTGCAGCACCTGTGGAAAGCTCCACAGAACCGGTTGAGGAGCTGGATTATCAGTTCGGTGAAGGCGTTACCTTCCATTCTGACGAACCTGTTACCTATTCCATGTTTTTCTCGGATGCAAGCTGGTATCCCATGGTAGATACCTGGAAGACAGAAGGTATCTTTGCAAAGATTGAGGAAATGACCAACGTTAAGCTGGATGTTACTTCTATCGACAGCGGTGACTACAACAACAAAACAGCACTTATGATTAATGCAGGTGAATCTGCATACATCATTCCCAAGGTTTATGATGAATCTCCGTTCGTAGACGGTGGTGCGGTAGTAGCAGTATCCGACTGGGTACAGTATATGCCTAACTACACAAAGTTTTATAATGATTACAATATGGAAGCTGACGTAAATACCATCGTTCGTGCTGACGGTAAGTACTATCGTCTGCCCGGTATGAAGGAAACTTCCTTACAGGATTACACCTTCATGGTTCGTACCGATATCTTTGAAGCAGCCGGCTATGATGTAATGGAGTTACAGAAGACCTGGACCTGGGAAGATCTGTATGACATTCTGGTTGGCGTAAAGGCTTACATGGTAAGCGAAGGCATGTGCGCTGAGAGTGATTACATCTGGTCCGACTTATGGTGTGGTTCCGAATCCGGACAGGGCAACGGCGGTAACCTGCTTAAGCTGATTGGCGCTTCCTATGGCGTTCCTTCCGGTTGGGCAGTTATGAACTGCATGCAGTATGATTCAGCATCCGATGAGTGGTATTTTGCTTCCACAACCGAAGATTACAAAGAATTCGTTACTTTAGTGAATAAGTATATTGCAGGCGGTATCCTTGATCCTGAGACCTTTACGCAGGAAGATAAGACTGCAAACAACAAGTTCTACCGTGGCGAGACCGCTATCATCAGTGTAAACCGTTCCCAGTACACCGCTTGGTTACAGGGTCTGGATGAAGGTCTTGGCGCAGGCAACTATCAGGCAGATATCGTTATGTATCCTATGGGCAGCAATAACTTTACTTCTGAAAACTCCCGTCTTGAGTGTGGTGTTATGATTGCAACCAGAGCGCTTGAGGAGCTGGGCGAAGAAGAATTCATTAAGATGCTTCGTTTCGTTGACTGGTTATGGTTCTCCGAAGAAGGCCAGATTTTCTGTAAATGGGGTGTTGAAGGCGAAACCTGGGAGACCAAGGATGACGGTACAAAGGGTCTTGTAGACGGTCTGTACTGCGGCGGTCTTGGTATTGCAGCAGAAGACCCTGACAATCAGAAGGATATGCGTCTTGAATGGGGTTATGCAGGCGGTAACTTTATGATGAACACCGGTAGCATGGAAGTACAGACTGACCATTTCTCACCGGTATTCCAGAACCTGTATGCAAACTTTGATGAATACAGAGATATTAAGCCGTTAGATCCCGTACTGGTTACCACTGAGGATGAAAACGAGCAGATTAACCTGTGGAAGACTCCTCTGCTTGACAACGTAAATGCATGGACCTTACAGTTCATCACCGGACAGAAGGATATTAATGCTGACTGGGATGCATATGTAGCAAGCTGTGAAGGCCTGAACAGTAAGCAACTCGTAGATATGTACAATGATATTTACAGCCGCAGTAAATAAGCTGATGTGAATATAAAAACAGGTGTAGTGTAAAAGGGAAAGCCTCCTGCCACGGTTATCGTGACGGGAGGCTTTTTTTTGCAGCGTAATATTTTCGTCTTGACTTTAGTACGAATCCGTACTATACTGCATTACATATGATACGAATTCGTACTATATATTAAAAAAATAAAGGTTTTGACGGAGCAAAAGATGCTCCGACACGGAGGAAAAATGAGTCAATACAGGAATGAAATCAGACAGATTATGATTGCCATTAATGTGATTGAAGGCGTCTGTGACATGATTGCAAAAAAGATCGGGATGAAAGAAAATACCCTTACGCTGCTCTATGCACTGGACGATGGAAAAATACATTCGCAAAAAGAAATCTGCAACGAATGGCTGATTCCGAAAACAACGCTCAATACCATTGTAAAGGAATGTGTTGAGGCAGGATACATCGTTTTAAATGCGGATAAGGATAAAAAAGAAAAGAAAATCTGCCTGACGGAAAAAGGACAGGAATATGTTAAAAAATCCCTTGCCAAGGTGTATGAAGTGGAAGAACGGGCTATGGAACGTGCCTGTAAAACGCCGTTGGAGCCGGCACGGATGTTAGCACAGTTTGCCCTTAATTACAAAGAGGAAGCGAGGTGTTTTTGCGATGAATCATAATGCCCTGTTTGAAAAAACTGCTCCGGGTAAATTGTTTTTTCTGGCGGCAATACCCGGTGGAATCAGTATGCTTGCAGCTTCGCTTTATGGGATTTTGGATGGTATTTTTATCGGACGGCTTTTGGGGGAAACCGCATTTGCGGCATTAAATCTGGCATTTCCTTTTGTGATTATCAATTTTTCCCTGGCGGATTTAATCGGCGTCGGTTCCGCTGTTCCCATTTCCATTTGCCTGGGGCAGAAACGGGAAAAGGAAGCCAATAACATTTTTTCCTGTGCATGCCTGCTGATAGTCATAACGGGAACCCTGATTGGCGGTTTATTATATATGGCAGCGCCTGTGCTTATCCGTTTCCTTGGTGCAGAGGGGGAGCTTGCAGAGCTTGCCGTACAGTATATGCGGGTATATGCTTTATGCTCGCCTGTTACAACAATTGTTTTTGCCATGGATAACTACCTGCGTATCTGCGGTAAAATCCGTACCAGCATGAATTTAAACATTCTGATGTCTTTGTTGAGCGCAGTTTTGGAATTCTTGTTTCTGGGTGTATTTTCGTGGGGAATCTGGGGTGCTGCGCTTGCAACTTGCAGCGGCATGTTTATCTGTGCGGGAATTGCCTTTTATCTGTTCTGCCGGGGAAAATTGCAGCTGCGTCTGTGCAGGCCCCGTTTCAGCATGTCCATGCTGCGGCAGATTATTGTCTGCGGAAGCCCTAACTTTTTAAGCACTGTTGCCGGAAGGGTTACTTCTATTGTCATGAATATGGTGCTGCTGCGGTTTGGAGGTGCGGATGCGGTTTCTATCTATGGTGTGCTGATGTATACCGGTGAAACCATACAGTCGTTTTTATACGGCGTCTGTGATTCACTGCAGCCGGCAGTGGGATATAACTGGGGCGCGGGAAGAAAGGACAGGGTAAAAGCCATTGAAAAATACTGTTTTAGTGCAAGTGCTTTTATATCTCTTGCCTCGGCTCTTGTCATTTATTTTTTCCCGGCACAGATTACGGCCTTATTTGTGAAAAATACTGATACGGCCTTTGTAGGTGCAGCTGTCCGGGCAATGCGGCTGTTTAGCTTAACTTTTCTGGTACGGTGGTTTTCCTTTGCGGTTCAAAGCTATATGACGGCAGTGGATAAGCCGGTATATGCTTCCGCGCTTTCCGTATCGACAGCACTGGTCTTTCCGGTATTGTTCATTGTGCTGCTGTTTCCCTTAGGGCTTACCGGCATATGGTTGAACTTTCCGGCGACTTATCTGCTTGCAGCAATTTTGGCAGCGGTTATTCTGCTATGCTTTAAAAAAGAATGGAGAAAGTAAAGCAACAGGCATCTGTTACAGATGCCTGTTGCTTTTGCTGCATAAGCTGCGGTATTCCGAGGGAGTACAGTTTTTGGTGCGTTTGAAGGTACGGTTAAAAGTGGACAGGCTGGAGAAGCCTGACTGCAGGGCAATTTCCGTAATGGAAAGCTCCGGCTCTAACAGGAGCATTTCTGCAGCTTTAATCCGCTTAAAACACAGGTAATCATAGAAATTCTGACCGGAGCATTGCTTAAAAATCCGGGAAAAATGGAATTTGGAAAAACCGGCAACGTCCGCCACTTTTTCTAAGGTAATATCCTCCATGTAATGCAGGTCAAGATAATCAAATACAATATTGAGCTTTGTAGTAAGCTCCTTCTGTCTGCCGGCAGGGTAGGGCATGGTATCGTCCTTTGTCATACGGTATCTGCCAAGGGTGACAAAGAAATGTAACAGGTGGGAATAGACAACCAGCTCCCACAGGTTTGTATCATTGAAATATTCCGTACACATTTTTTCTAAAAGAGCGGCTTCTTCACGGTAAATCTGAGGACAGTTTTCTTCGCTGATAAAAACCGGCTGTGATAAAAAGGGCATCAGATAAGAAAAACCGTTCAGCTTTGAAATGGTGGCAAAATCAAAGAGGTATATGAGCCGGGAACCGCTTTCGGGTGCAATCAGATGATGCAGCTCGCCAACCGGGATAATCAGGATTTCTCCGGGATTTAAGACGAACTCCTGCTGCGCAACCTTTACGGTATAGATATTTTCAAGCGGCATGATGATTTCAATTGCAGGATGCCAGTGGGTAGAATAATCTATGGTCTGTGTATTATACCAGATGCGGATGGAGGAGCCGGACATATATTTGACCGGTTCATAATCACCGTCCACAATGCGGTCAAAATGCTCTGTATCCTGCCATTTACGGTATTTTTGCTTGGTAGCATCATTGAAATTATGTAAAATAGTAATTTCCATATTTGCCGCCCACCCTTTCTTGTTTATAAGCGCAAAAGAATGCAAAATATCATAAAACAATTATTGCTAATATATATTAAAGAAAATAAGTGAATATGTATAGTTTCTGCTATAAAAAGCGGAAAAAAATAAACATATTTACATATGTAATACTAACACAAAATGAATAAAAAGGCAATAATGTGGGAAAAGCGCAGAAAAATGCGCAATATATGTGTGAGCAGTGAGCAAAAAATGATAAGCGATATTTGCGTGCAGCATATAGGATAAAAATAGGAATTTTCTTAAAGGACAAACGGCTGGAGGATTAGCATGCGAAAGGGATTTAGAAAAGTAGCATTGCTGCTTGTAACGGCAATGCTTATAAGTAGCTGCGGATGCAGTGTGCCTGATGTGGGCAGTGTGCCTGACGGGGGCAGTACGCCCGATGTGAGCAGTACGCCGGATGTGGGCAGTGCGCCTGACGGGGACAGGAAACCCGGCGAAACTGCCGTGGAAACCGAAGGTGAAATATATTTTAATGAATATGCATCCCTTGCCGGACTGGCAAAGCAGTATGGTTTTTCTCTCGGAACGGTAATCGGCGACAGAGAGATGGCAGATGAGGAGTATAAGGAACTGGTGGAATGGCATTTTAACAGCCTTACAGCCGGTAATGAAATGAAGGCCTATTCTTTGCTTGACCAGAAGGCTTCTCAGGAAAATCCTGACGGCATGCCGGTGATGAATTATGAAAAGGCAGACAAAATCGTGGCTTTTGCACAGGAAAATAAAATTGCGGTAAGAGGGCATACGCTGGTGTGGGATGCTTATATGGCTGACTGGTTTTTCAGAGAGGGCTATAAGAATGCAGGGGAATATGTGGATGCCGAGACCATGAAGGAGAGGCTTAAATATTATATTAATGATGTAATCAGCCACTTTGAACATAATTTTCCCGGTGTAGTCTACTGCTGGGATGTGGTAAATGAAGCGGTAGCGGATGATATTTCGGACTGTGCGGAGAATGACCTGCGCCGTATCCGAAGGTACAGGAACGGAGAAGAAAACCCGTTCTATGCGTATATCGGCCCTGATTATGTGGAACTGGCATTTTTGTATGCGGCTGATGCGGTGGATATGCTGAAAACAGAAAATCCCAAAGTGAACATTCAGCTTTTCTATAACGATTACAATACTTTTTATGAGGAAAAGCGGGATGCCATCTGCGCGCTGGCAGAAAGCATTAACAGCTTTGCGGAGGATGAAAACGGCGGGTACAGAAGGCTTTGTGACGGTATCGGTATGCAGAGCTATATAGGCGGCTACGGTAAACAGGCGGGCTGTATGAATGAGAATGACCTTCTCAAAATAGAAGAAGCAATTCTTTTGTATGCCTCTATGGGGCTTACGGTACATGCTACGGAATTGGCGGTGCGTAATTATGAAGCTGACGCATATGAAACGGCGAAGCACGCGGCATTTTATCAGTCACTTTTTGAAGTATACGTGAGGGTCAACAGCGGGGAAGAAAAGCCGCTTGCCAGTGTTTCCATATGGAGGCTTTGTGACAATCCCGGACTGTCTGAATCAGATTACGGATACAAGATGAATGGGCCTTATTGCGGTCTTTTTGATGAAAAGTACAATGTGAAGGATTCCTTTAAGGAAGTTTTTGAATTTTTAAAACCTTAATTTTAAAATTACTTGGCACGGATTTTGTTTCGTGTTACAATAGCGTCAGTGTAAAAATAAGTAGGACAAATAATCGCGGCCACGCAAGTGGGTGAGGAAAGTCCGGGCTTCGCAGGGCAGGATGCCGGATAACGTCCGGTGGAGGCGACTCCAAGGCCAGTGCAACAGAAATA
>URUY01000020.1 GCA_900551115.1 uncultured Lachnospiraceae bacterium | reverse complement strand
TGAATCATAACAATGAAAATGAGGAGGAATACGATATGATTACAGCATGGCAGGAACTGCTGATGGATGAGAGAGCGGAAGGCAGGTTAGAAGGCAGGTTAGAAGGCAGGTCGGAGGGCAGGTTGGAAGGCAGGTCAGAAGGCAGGTTGGAAGGGATACAGGTGTTAATCGAGATTTGCAGAGAATTTGGCAAATCTTATGAGGAAACAAAAAGGCAGGTTGCAGAGAAATTTGGATTGGATGAGAAGAATGCCCAAAATGGCATGAATAAGTACTGGAAAGAGTAATTTTAAAAGGAAAGGATAATTGTCTTACTACTGATTGCTATGGCGTTATTAATATGATAAAATTCCATTAAACTTAGCTATCGACTAAGGAGGAAATTTTATGGATATTTTGTGGCAGCCTGCTGATGAGAAGATGAGTACGTATATAAGGGAAAAAGAGAGAAAGCGTCTTTGGTCTGAGTTTATGTTCATTATAATCGGCTGTGCGGTCATAATATGCTTTTTTGAAATCTTACTTTTCTCATTTAGCTTTCAGGAATGGAATGAAAGAGATATACCGTGGAGGATTACGCCAAGCCGCAATATGCTTAAGGAAGAAATTATAGAGCAGCAGCAGCCTGTTCTGATGTGTGTCGGTATTTGTGTATTAGTGCTGGTACTTTTTCTATTATGGCGCGGTGGACGCTATCGATTATACAAAACGAAATGCATTTATTTTTGCTGCGGAAAATGTGTGGGAAAAGAAAGATACGTTTTCAGATACATACACGACTATAAGCTGGTGTGTATACCGGACGGAAGCGGGAAAGAGGAAGAGATAAAAGTAGACAGAAAAGAATATTATCAAATTGATTATGGAAATCGTGTGCTGCTGATTGTGTTTGCCGATTGGAGTACTCATATAGAAAATGTATATCCATTATCCGAGTTTTGGCCGGAGGAAAGAAGCGTATAATTTGAATCGTTATTTTTTTATCAAATTTTAAGGAAAAATGATTGCAAAACATAGGGGGCTATGTTAAAATAAAAACAATCGGCAATGATAAAAAAATAACAATCAAAATGAAAGCCCGAAAACGCGGAAAAATGGAGGAAAATCAAATGTCAAGAAAAGTTGTATTAGCAGGTGCATGCCGTACAGCAATCGGTACCATGGGTGGTTCCTTAAGCACAACTCCGGCAGCAGAGCTGGGAGCAATCGTTATCAAAGAAGCTTTAAACAGAGCAGGTGTTGCGCCTGAGGCAGTAGACCAGGTGTACATGGGCTGTGTTATTCAGGCAGGCCAGGGTCAGAACGTTGCACGTCAGGCTTCCATCAAAGCCGGCCTTCCTATTGAAGTACCCGCTGTTACCATGAACGTTGTATGCGGCTCCGGTCTTAACTGCGTAAACCAGGCTGCACAGATGATTATGGCAGGCGATGCTGATATCGTAGTTGCAGGCGGTATGGAAAATATGTCCATGGCTCCTTATGCAATTCCCCAGGCTCGTTACGGCTACCGTATGGGCAATGCGACCATGGTGGATACCATGATTAAGGACGCATTATGGGATGCTTTCAATGATTATCATATGATTAAGACAGCAGACAATATCTGCGAAGAGTGGGGACTTACCCGTGAAGAACTGGATGAGTTTGCGTTAAAGAGCCAGCAGAAGGCTGAAGCAGCGCAGGCAAGCGGTGCATTCGATGCAGAAATCGTTCCCGTAGAAGTAAAGAAGAAAAAAGAAACTGTTGTATTTAATAAGGATGAAGGCCCTCGTGCAGGTTCTACTATCGAAGGTCTTGCAAAGCTTCGTGCAATCAATCCCGGCGGATTTGTTACGGCAGGTAACGCTTCCGGTATCAACGACGGTGCAGCAGCTATCGTTGTAATGAGCGAAGAAAAAGCAAAAGAACTGGGTGTTAAGCCTATGGCTACCTTCGTAGCAGGCGCACTTGCAGGCGTAAGGCCTGAGGTAATGGGTATTGGTCCTGTAGCTTCTACAAGGAAGGTAATGGCTAAGGCCGGTATGAAGATTGAAGATTTCGATATTATCGAAGCAAATGAAGCATTTGCAGCACAGTCCGTTGCAGTAGGCAAGGATTTGGGCATCGATGTTGACAGGCAGTTAAATCCTAATGGCGGCGCTATTGCATTGGGTCATCCCGTAGGTGCTTCCGGATGCCGTATTTTAGTAACTCTGCTTCATGAGATGCAGGCAAAGGGTGCTAAGACAGGTCTTGCAACCCTGTGTATCGGCGGCGGCATGGGCTGCTCTACAATCGTAAAGATTGAAGACTAATCTTAAACACGTGATTTGACATGGAGAATGTCCGGAAGGTGGCTTCCGGTATTCTCCATGCTGTATGCAATGCGGCAAGTATTTTAAAATAAAGAAAAGGAGTATACCACAATGGATTACATTGTATACGAACAAAAGGGACAGACAGCGGTTATTACCATCAATCGTGAAAAGGCGTTAAATGCACTGAATTCACAGGTGCTTGAGGAACTGGATGCTACTTTGGATGCAGTGAACCTGGATGAAGTAAGATGCCTTATTTTAACAGGCGCAGGACAGAAATCCTTTGTTGCAGGCGCTGATATCGGAGAGATGAGTACGCTGACAAAGGCAGAGGGTGAAGCCTTCGGTAAAAAAGGAAACGATGTTTTCCGTAAGTTAGAGACCTTCCCAATTCCTGTAATTGCAGCAGTAAACGGTTTCGCATTAGGCGGCGGCTGTGAAATTTCCATGAGCTGTGATATCAGAATCTGCTCCGATAACGCTGTTTTCGGACAGCCGGAAGTAGGCCTGGGCATTACCCCCGGTTTTGGCGGTACCCAGAGACTTGCGCGTCTGGTTGGCGCAGGTATGGCAAAGCAGATGATTTATACGGCAAGAAACATCAAGGCTGACGAAGCACTCCGTATCGGTCTTGTAAATGCGGTTTATACACAGGAAGAGCTGATGCCCGCAGCAGAGAAAATGGCAGCAGGCATTGCAAAGAATGCGCCTATTGCAGTACGCAACTGCAAAAAGGCAATTAACGATGGTCTTGACCTTTCCATGGATGACGCAGTTGCACTGGAAGAAAAGCTTTTCGGCGACTGCTTTGAAACAGAAGACCAGAAATACGGTATGGCATTCTTTCTTGACAAGAATAAGGAAAAAGTAAAAGAACCTTTCAAAAATGCGTAGCCATAAATAAAAGCAAGCGCCGCAAAGCGGCATTTGCTTTTATATGGCACGCAGCGAGAAAATCATAAGCACGGCAGTGCGCTTTTGCAAAGCAAAAGGATTTTCGAGATGGGTTAGTAAATATTATAGTAATCTAAAAGATGAAGGAGGAACTTTCAATGAAAGTAGGTATTATTGGTGCAGGTACCATGGGACAGGGTATTGCAAAAGCATTTGCACAGGTTGACGGTTACGAAGTTGCACTCTGCGACATCAAGCAGGAGTGGGCTGACGGCGGAAAAGACAAAATTGCAAAAGGCTACGCAAGACTGGTAGAAAAAGGTAAAATGACACAGGAAGCGGTAGATGCTATTCTTGCCAAAATTACAGCAGGTCTGAAAGAAGACCTTTGTGCAGACTGCGATTTAATCGTAGAAGCTGCATTTGAGAATATGGAAGTGAAGAAGACCACCTTTGGTGAGTTAGATAAAATTGCGAAGCCTGAGTGCATTTTTGCATCCAACACATCCAGTCTTTCCATTACAGAAATCGGAAACGGCTTAACACGTCCTATGATTGGTATGCACTTCTTCAATCCCGCAGACCGCATGAAGTTAGTTGAGGTAATTGCCGGTGTGAATACTCCTGCAGAGACCGTAGAAGCTATCAAGAAGATTTCCGAAGAAATCGGCAAGACTCCCGTTCAGGTAAATGAAGCAGCAGGCTTTGTTGTAAACCGTATTCTGATTCCTATGATTAACGAAGCAGCATTTATCAAAATGGAAGGTGTTTCTGATATCGCAGGTATTGACGCAGCTATGAAGCTGGGCGCAAATCATCCCATGGGACCCCTTGAGCTGGGTGATTTTGTAGGTTTGGACATCTGCCTTGCTATTATGGATGTTCTTTACAAAGAAACCGGCGACAGCAAGTATCGTGCATGCCCTCTTATCCGTAAGATGGTTCGCGGCGGTAACCTTGGTGTTAAGAGCGGCAAAGGATTCTACGTTTACAACGCAGACCGTACCAAAACTCCGGTTGATGCTCAGTAAACAATATTAAATTTTGGAGGAAATTAATCATGGATTTCACTTTAAGTAAAAAGCATGAAATGGCACGCGCACTCTTTAGAGAGTTCGCTGAAAAAGAAGTAAAGCCGCTGGCTCAGGAAGTTGACGAGACTGAGGTTTTCCCTCGCGGAACAGTTGAGAAAATGGCAAAAGCCGGCTTCATGGGTATTCCTGTACCCAAGGAATATGGCGGACAGGGCTGCGATAACCTTACATACGCTATGTGCGTAGAAGAACTGGCAAAGGTTTGCGGTACTACCGCAGTTATCGTTTCTGCACACACCTCTTTATGCTGTGACCCTATCCTTACCTATGGTACGGAAGAGCAGAAACAGAAATATCTGCCTGAGCTGGCATCCGGCAGAAAGATTGGTGCATTCGGTCTGACCGAGCCCGGCGCAGGTACTGACGCACAGGGCCAGCAGACCAAGGCTGTATTAGATGGCGATGAGTGGGTCATCAACGGCTCCAAGATTTTCATCACCAACGGTAAAGAAGCAGATGTATACGTTATTTTTGCGGTAACGGGCATTGTAGAAAAGAAGGGCAGACCTTTCAAAGAGATTTCTGCATTTATCCTTGAAAAAGGCACTCCCGGCTTTACCTTCGGTACAAAGGAAAAGAAGATGGGTATCCGCGGTTCCTCTACTTACGAGCTGATTTTCACCGACTGCCGTATCCCTAAGGAGAATATGTTAGGACAGCAGGGCAAGGGCTTCAATATTGCAATGCATACTCTTGACGGCGGACGTATCGGTATCGCTGCACAGGCACTTGGTATTGGTGAAGGCGCGCTTGAGAGAACCATTGATTATGTAAAAGAAAGAAAGCAGTTCGGACGTGCGATTGCAGCGTTCCAGAATACCCAGTTCCAGCTTGCTGACATGGCTACCAAGGCACAGGCTGCTCAGTTCATGGTATACAAGGCAGCTGCTACGAAGGATCAGTACGTTAAGGACCATAAGACTTCTTACAGTGTAGAGGCTGCTATGGCTAAATTGTATGCTGCAGAGATGGCTATGGAAGTGACGACCAAGGCTGTTCAGCTTCATGGCGGTTATGGCTACACCAGAGAGTATGATGTAGAACGTATGATGCGTGATGCTAAGATTACAGAGATTTACGAGGGTACTTCCGAAGTTCAGAGAATGGTTATCAGCGGCGCATTGCTTAAGTAAACCCGCTTACCATGAATAAAATATTATATAAGGAGTGAAAATACATGAAAATCGTTGTTTGTATTAAGCAGGTGCCCGATACAAAGGGTGGCGTTAAATTCAATCCCGATGGTACGCTGGACAGAGGCGCTATGATGACCATTATGAACCCTGATGACAAGGCAGGCTTAGAGGCAGCTCTTCGCTTAAAAGACCAGTACGGTGCAGAGGTTACCGTTATTACCATGGGTCTTCCCAAGGCAGAGGATGTACTGCGTGAGGCAATGGCTATGGGTGCTGACAAGGGCATTCTGGTAACTGACAGAGTACTGGGCGGTGCAGATACCTGGGCTACTTCCCAGACCTTGGCAGGCGCTATCAGAAACCTGGATTATGATTTGATTATTACCGGCCGTCAGGCTATCGATGGTGATACTGCACAGGTTGGTCCTCAGATTTCCGAACATTTAAATATTCCTGTTATTTCCTACGCACAGAACATCAAGGTTGACGGTGACAGCGTAATCGTTGAGCGTCAGTTTGATGACCGTTATCATGTGCTGAAGGCTAAGATGCCCTGTCTGGTTACTGCACTGGCAGAGTTAAATGAGCCTCGTTACATGACTGTCGGCGGTATCTTCGATGCATGCGATGCAGAGATTACCGTATGGGGCAGAGCAAATCTGGTAGATGTAGAGGATTCCAACTTAGGCCTTAAAGGTTCTCCCACTCAGATTGCCAAGGCTTCTGATAAGGTAAGAAAGGGTGCCGGTGAGAAGGTTACCTTAGAACCTGCAGAGTCTGTTGACTATATCATTGGCAAGCTGAAAGAGAAGCATGTTATCTAAATTGGACAGATGGAGGATAATCAAATGAATTTAGAAGAATATAAGGGCGTATATGTCTTCGCGCAGCAGGAAGACAACGTTATCAACAGTATTGCTTTTGAGCTGGTCGGCAAAGGTAAGGACCTTGCAGCGGCTCTGGGCACCGAAGTAACTGCTGTACTGGTGGGCAGCAACGTAAAGGGCTTGGCTGATGAACTGGCTGAGTATGGTGCTGACAAGGTTATCGTTGTAGATGACCCTGAATTAAAGGAATACAGAACAGAGCCTTATGCGCATGCACTGGCATCTGTAATCGAGAAATACAAACCGGAAATTTTCCTGGTAGGTGCAACCGCAATCGGCCGTGACTTAGGTCCCCGCGTATCCGCAAGAATCCATACCGGTCTTACTGCAGACTGTACACAGCTTGAAATCGGAGATTTCCCGATTAATCCGATTCCCGGAAGAGAGCAGAAGCACAATCAGTTACTGATGACCCGTCCTGCATTCGGCGGTAACACAATCGCTACCATCGCATGCCCGGATTTCCGTCCTCAGATGGCAACTGTTCGTCCCGGCGTTATGCAGAAGCTGCAAAAGGCAGAGGGTGCAAAGGCTGTAGTAGAAGAGTTCAATCCCGGCTTTACCCCTGACAACAAATATGTTGAGATTCTGGAGATTGTAAAGTCCGTATCCGATACCGTAGATATTATGGATGCAAAGATTTTAGTATCCGGCGGACGTGGTGTAGGCTGTGCAGAAAACTTTAAGCTGTTAGAGGATTTGGCAGCGGCAATCGGCGGTACCGTAAGCTGCTCCCGTGCAGTTGTAGATGCAGGCTGGAAGTCAAAAGACCTTCAGGTTGGACAGACCGGTAAGACGGTACGTCCTAATGTATACTTTGCAATCGGTATTTCCGGTGCAATCCAGCATCTGGCAGGTATGGAGGAATCCGATATCATCATTGCCATCAACAAGGACGAGACAGCTCCTATCTTTGATGTAGCTGATTACGGTATTGTTGGTGATTTGAATAAGATTGTTCCCATGCTGACAGAGAGCCTGAAAGCAGAGCTGGCAGCAAAATAGAGTGCTGTAGAAAAAAGCTGTGGCAAAAAAGCAAAAAAATGATAAGGGCGGTATACCGTAAGGTATGCCGTCCTTTTTTGTCGTTGCAGGAAAAAGCCCGTAAAAAGAAAAAACAAGGAGCAGTTTTCTGCATATAGTATAGAAAACCCTAAACTAAAAGGTATGAAAAGCTATGGGAAATTATGCAGTGTTATCGTTGGAAACACATTTGTTTTTTGCAAGGATCATGAAAGAACACTCCCTTTTTCTGGAGGCGGGATTTCCGTGTAAGAACGAGGAATGGATAAAGAAGGCTGACTGGTTCAGACAGCAGTTTGAAAATTTACTGAGGGAAGTGGTGCGGATAAGCAACGGAAGAGTTCATAACAGTATTTTAAGGTCAAATGAGCTGGTCACAGAATTTACCATACCGGCAGAAAACAGAACGGAAAGCTTAAGCGGTGTGCCGATTGACAGTACCATTTCTGAGATGCAAAAGCGTCTCAGACCGGGAGGCGGACGAGAAGAGAGCAGAGAGCTTGTAAGAATCGTAAACAGTATCAACGAGCGTTCTGTTGAACTGTTAAAAGGACTGATTGCATTTAAGGAAGATATTTTAAAAGAAGTCTGCGAGGGAAGGCTTTTTACCGCTAATTATCCGCTTTTGATAAAGCACATTTTGCGGGAAGCAAAGCTGTACTGTACAACGATAGAAGAATTGATGCAGAACAGAAGAACTACGTGTGGAAACCTGCGGGAAACAGAAGAATTCTGGAATCAGATTATGATGGAGCATGCGCTGTTCATCCGCGGTCTTTTAGACCCCTGTGAAGAGCAGCTCATTGATACGGCAGATGAGTTTGCAGAACAGTACAAAAAGCTGCTTGCAATGGCAAAAACACAGGACTGCCGCGCTATGGATGAGCTTACACGGAGAAGTCTGGAAGAAACCTTAAAGTATCGTGAATTTAAAACAGCCGGGACAGAAGGTATTTTAGATTGTAAAATTGCGTCCATTATCCTGCCTCTTCTTGCAGATCATGTGCTGCGGGAAGCAAACCACTATATACGAATTTTGGAAGGTGCCAGATAGGATGGAGGAAGAAAAATGGAATTGCGCCATTATCCGGATACAACAAAAACCCGCCTTTAGTCAAACCCTTAGTCATTCGGGCAAATGCAGGGAAAAGTAGCCTCTTAAAGAAAAAGGGAAAGAAACAGGTTTGCGGCGATACAGGAAGCGATGCCAGAAAGCGTAGGGAGCAAAATGGCAGCGAAGGTCCATTTTAAGCTGCCGGTTTCTTTTTTTATGGTCATAAGTGTGGTGGAGCAGGGCCAGTGCATCATGGAAAAAAGTATGGTGCAAAGTGCCGTTACGGGAGTCCAGCCGTTTAACACGAGCAGCTCTTGCAGTGAGGAAAGACTTTCGTATTCCGCAAGGCTTCCCTGTGACAGATAAGCCATAAGGATAATCGGCAGAACGATTTCATTGGCAGGGAGCCCTAAGATAAACGCCATTAAAATAACGCCGTCCAGTCCCATCAGACGGGCAAAGGGATTTAAAAAACCGGCACAGTGGGAAAGAAGACTTATATCCATAACCTTTATATTTGACAAAAGCCAGATAAGCATTCCGGCAGGAGCTGCTATGGCGGCAGCGCGTCCCAGTACGAAAAGAGTGCGGTCTAAAAGAGAGCGAAGGAGAATATGCCCCAACTGGGGGCTGCGGTAGGGCGGCAGCTCTAAGATGAAAGAGGAAGGCACACCTTTTAAAACGGTCTTTGATAAAAGGCAGGAGGAAAAAAAGGTCATACCTATGCCCAGAAGGATAAAGCCGGTCAGGATTAGAGCCGAAAAAAGCGGACGCATAGGATTGGTAAAATTTCCTGCAAAAAAAATGGAAATAAGGGCAAGCAGGGTAGGAAAACGTCCGTTGCAGGGGACGAAGCTGTTGGTAAGTATGGCAATCAGCCGCTCCCTTTTGGAATCTATAATACGGCAGCCAACCACACCGGCGGCGTTGCAGCCAAAGCCCATGCACATGGTTAATGCCTGCTTGCCGCAGGCATGGCATTTTTTGAAGCAATGGTCCATATTATAGGCAATACGGGGTAAAAAACCCATATCCTCCAACAGGGTAAAGAGCGGGAAAAAAATAGCCATGGGAGGCAGCATGACGGCAATTACCCAGCCTAAAACCCGAAAGACGCCAAAGACTGCCAAATCGTGGAACCATTTAGGAAGGCTTATGTATACAAGGGCATGAGAAACGTATCCTTCCAGGGTAAGGAAAAAGCGTGACAGCAGCAAGGAAGGATAGTTGGAGCCGCAGAGGGTGAGCCAGAATACGGCAGCTAAAAGGAGTATCATAAGAGGATAGGCGGTATAGCGGCCCGTAAATAAGCGGTCAAGCACCATATCCCTTTTTCGGTAATGGGGATTTTTACAGGCAACAACGGCCCCTGCAATTTCTTCGGCAATCTGAAACAGTCTGCTTACCAGCTTATCCTGTATCATATCTTCTGTTATGCCTGCAGCTTGCAGGTTTGTGAGGACGGCAGTATGTACGGCAGACAAAGAGGCCTCGTCTAAAAGCTCTCCTCCTAAGTGAACGGTCAGTTTTTCTTCAAAAGAGCAATCCCGGTCTAACAGTCTGAGAGCAAGGAAACGATGGGAAAAAACAGAAAGGTCTCGGGCTGTTTTAGGACAGGAGGTATGGAGGGCGGAAAGCGCATCGGTAATTTTTTTTATGGCGTCCTCCAGTATCGGCTCATAGCTGATAAGGGAGGCGGGAATTTGAACCGCTTTAGGATAAGCGTCATCTTCTGCATGGAAGTCTTTAGGACTGCAAGTGCTTTCTGACGTACAGTGTGGCGGCTGTTCGGAAAGCATGGTATCCAGGGTGCTAAGAAGCAGGGACAAACCGCTCTTTTGTCTGGCAGAAATCCCTACAACCGGAATCCCCAGTCTTTTTGAAAGCAGGGGAAAATTTATGGAAATTCCTTTCTTTTCTGCTTCATCCATAAGATTTACACACAGGATGACCTGAGAGGTAATTTCCAGAACCTGCAGCACCAGATTCAGATTACGTTCCAGGCAGGTGGCATCGCAGACTACGATAACGGCATCAGGCTTTGCAAAGCAGATAAAGTCACGGGCTACGGTTTCCTCTGCCGAATGGGGCAGGAGGGAATAGGTGCCGGGAATATCAACCAGCATGCAGCTATGGTTTTTTGTCTGACAGAACCCCCGGGCGTTGGTTACGGTTTTGCCCGCCCAGTTTCCGGTATGCTGCTTAAGGCCTGTAAGACTGTTAAAGAGGGTGCTTTTTCCTACATTGGGATTGCCGGCAATGGCAATGGTTTTAAGTGTTTCCATAAGTATGCTCCGCTCCTTCAATCAAGATGTTAAGGCCATCCTCCCTGCGGATGGCGATGACGGCTCCGCGTATCAGGAAGGCTTTGGGATCCTTTGCCGGACTTTCCCCTACGCAGGTTACCTTTGCCTGTTCTGTCAGTCCGATATCCAACAGGCGTCTGTGGATACTGCCGGTACAGGAGAGCTTCTTGATAAAAGCGCTTTCCTGAGGAAGAAGGTCATACAGGGTTAAAGTTTTATTCATATTGTTCTCCGGTTACAGCTTCTTATTTCAGCATATGGCAGAGAGGTTGTCACTGTGATAAAAAGGTGATAATATTTTTGGGTGAGGAAACAGTGAGCAAAAATATGTAAAAAAGGTGCGTTTCAGAAGATGCAACCGGCAGTTGCGAAAACGGAACTCATAGATTCTTGTATGCAACCGGAGTGATTTCATAGAATAGCCGTAGTACCATATGTAAAACACATGACATAATAAGCAGAAATGAGGAAAAGCATGAAACAGAGAGAAAGCGTGAAAGAGAAAAAAGGAGAACGGTTGTATGCAAGGATGCTTAAAATCCTAATCAAGAATGATAAAGCGCTGGCGGGAATTGTAACAGCTTATACCCTGGCAGCCTCCCTGTATCCGTTCTATGCCGTATTTCTTCCCAAAATAGCAATCGGTATTTTGGAAAAGGGAGAAAATGATGCAGGAATAAAGCTGGCCGCAGCCATGGGTATTTATGCGCTTACGGCAGGATTTACGGGATTTATGTTAGTTTATTTACAACAAATAATGGATATGCGGCAAATGAGACTCAGGATGCACTATCTTGAGGGTTCCATGAAAAAGCTTTTAACCATGGATTACAAATATTCTGAGGATGCCGGATTTTATGAAAAATATGATAAGGCACTCAGAGCAGGCGATAATAATGATGAAGGCATAGAGGGTATCTACGGAAAGCTGTTCCGTCTGCCGGCTCAGATAATTGGTATTATCGGTATGTTTTTTTTGGTGGGAAGCCTAAATCCCATTATACTGGTGTGCCTTGTACTGCATGTGGCGGTGACAATGTGGGTGGCAAGACAGAACTACAAAAGGGAATATGCATCCAGGGAGGAGCGTGCAAGGGCGGACAGAAGGATTAACTATTTTTATAAGACGACACATGATTTTTCCTATGGAAAGGATATCCGTATCTACCACTTGAAGGACCGCATTATGAAAAATTATGATGCGGAAATCGGTGCATTAAAAAGCCTTGTAAAAAGGCTGAAGGCAAGGGAATACAGGCTCAGCTTTCTGCCCCTTGCCACGCTTCTGATTACCAATGGGGTAATGTACGGCATTTTGATTTATCAGGCATACAGGGGAATGTCTGTCAGCTCCTTTTCCATGTATGTATCTGCCATTACCAGCCTTCTTACGGCACTGCTTACATTTGGGGAGACGCTTAGCTTTATGGCGGATCAGGGACAGTACGTGGCAGATTATTTTAAGCTGATGGATACCAATCTGATAACGGAGGGCGGCAGAGAAGAAAAGCCGTCAGATACCCTTGAAATTGTATTTGACCATGTATCCTTCAGGTATCCGGGCAGTGATACGGATGTGTTTCAGGATTTGAATTTTACCATACATAAAGGGGAGCGGCTTGCCATTGTCGGGGTAAACGGTGCAGGTAAGTCTACCCTGGTAAAATTGATGACGGGACTTTACGAACCGACTGCAGGCTGCATTTATATCAATGGCAGGGAAATCGGGGAATACAGTAAAAAGGCGTTGTATGCCATGTTTTCCGTGGTATTTCAGGAGGTTAATATCATGGCCTTTTCCATCAGTGAAAATGTAGCCTGTGCTTCAGAAGGTGTGGATGAAAAGCGGGTAGAAACCGTGCTTTCCAAGGTAGGGCTTTTAGAAAAGGTAAAGGGCTTTGACAGAGGGCTTAACCAGATGATGCTTAAAGTCATCGATGAAAGCGGAACGGATTTTTCCGGCGGAGAAAGGCAGAAGCTTGCTATTGCAAGAGGACTGTATAAGGATGCCAATATGGTTATCATGGATGAGCCTACGGCGGCGTTGGACGCTTTGGCAGAAGCGGAAATTTATGAGAATTTCAGCATGCTGGTAGAGGGGAAGACAGCGGTTTACATTTCCCACAGGCTTGCCAGTACCAAATTCTGCGATAAAATAGCGTTGTTTGATAAAGAAGGGCTGCAGGAATATGGCAGCCATGAGGAGCTGATGGCAAAAAAAGGCAGCTACTATGAGATGTTTACCGTGCAGGGGAAATATTATCAGGAAGCCGGAGAGGGGGAAGCTGTATGAAAAAATTAACAAGCTTTTTGGGAATGGTTATAAAAGTGGCGCCCGGTTACGTTGTTATGTTAGTAATAAATTCGGCACTCACAAGCGCAAGGCTGTTTGGCAACATTATTTTTCCAAAGTATCTGATAGAGGAGCTATTGGGAGAAAACAGAGTTTTCGGTCTTGTTTTGTGGGGCTGTCTGATTGTGGGCAGTAATATTCTGCTGACTCTTATGACCAATACACTGAAAAAATATCTGGATGTAAACAGTACGGTAGTATATCATCGGATGAATCAGATCATGGCTGAAAAAATCATGAAGCTGGAATATTCTTATCTGGAAACACCGTATTATCTGGACTTAAAGGACAAGGCGGTCTTTGCCATTAACAATCAGGGTGCTACCGCCAACCTGATTCGGATGACAGCAGAGATGCTGACGGGTATCATCACGCTGACAGGACTTCTTACCATTATGGCAACCTTAGGACCGGTGTTAATTATTATGCTGGCGATTGCTCTTGCAGCCATGCTTCTTATTTACAGAGGGATGTCAAAGTATCAGGTGCTGATAACACAGGAATTGATTCCCATCAACAGGAAATTCGGATATTATCTGGGGCTTGGCTTTGATAAAAGTATCCAGAAGGACTGCAGACTGTATGATTGCAGTGATATGTTCTTAAAAAGGACTGGGGAATATGTGGATGAAACCTGTAATTTATTTGAAAAAATGGGGGAAAAAGCAGGAATTTCCCTGGGAGGAATGAATGCGGTCAACGATTGCGTAGCGGCGTTCTGCTACCTGTATGTGGGACTTCGGACGCTGGGCAGCAGCATCGGAGGCTTGTATTTGGGACCTCAAATCAGTATTGGCTCCCTTACCATGTATGTTTCAGCCGCTGTTAATTTTTCTGCTTCTATGCGGAAAGTAGGGGAATGCGTGGTATATACCATGCAGCTTCTCTCTTTTCTGGAGCCGTATATGGAATTTATGGCACTGCCGGAGGAAACGGCAGAATCCGGGAAAGCACTTTTTCCGGGAATGGTGGAGACTATCGAGTTTCGGAAGGTTACCTTTACCTATCCGGGGGCGGACAGCCCGGTATTACGGGATATTACCTTTGCTATTCAAAGAGGGGAAAAGATTTCTATTGTGGGGCTGAACGGCGCAGGCAAATCTACGCTGATAAAGCTGCTGTGCCGTATGTACAAGATAGATAGCGGCGAGATATTGATTAACGGCAGAAGCATTTATGACTATGATTATGAATCTTATATGCAGACCATTGCTGCCGTATTTCAGGATTACCGCCTCTTTAATTATACCATCAGTGAAAATATTTCCTGCAAAGACAGCGGAGCGGACAAAGAAAAGGTGCTGCGTCTGATACAGGAGGTAGGTCTTAAGGAAAAGGTTGACAGCTTAAAGGAAGGAGCAGATTCCCGGTTTGGCAG
The DNA here is from genome assembly GCA_900551115.1 of uncultured Lachnospiraceae bacterium. GTDB lineage: Bacteria > Bacillota > Clostridia > Lachnospirales > Lachnospiraceae > Acetatifactor. The sequence goes on along the minus strand of URUY01000020.1, from coordinate 53,619 downwards.
GGAGTATGACAAGGACGGTATTGAAATGTCCGGCGGAGAAAGTCAGAAGGTTGCCATTGCAAGAGCCCTGTATAAGGACGGTTCTTTAGTAATACTGGATGAGCCTGCCAGTGCCCTTGACCCCATTGCGGAAGCGGAAATTTATGAAAAATTCAACTCTCTTGTGGAAGACAAAACAGCTCTTTATATTTCTCACCGGATGAGCAGCAGCGTATTCTGCGACAGAATACTGATTATTGACGGCGGCACAGTGGCAGATTTTGATACCCATGAAAATCTGATGAAAAAAAGTGACAGCCTATACTATAAGCTGTTTCATTCCCAGGCTGAAAATTATCAGCTGACGTAGCTTTGCAGCTTTTGACATTTATCATATGAAAAAAGCGGAAAAGCAGCCAGTTTTTTGTACTGTGCAAAAAGGTGCAAATATGCTATTATGTAGTAGTGTAGTCAGTGCATGCCGACATCATAAGGAATATTTATTACATAGACAGGAGCAGGAATGGAACGTATCTGTGCAAGCGGTATTGAAAGTGCATACGGCAGGAAAAAAGTGCTGAACAAGGTGAATTTATCTGCTGATGCCGGGCAGTGCGTTGGTATCGTAGGCGCAAACGGCTGCGGAAAGTCCACTTTTTTAAATATTCTTGCCGGGCTTCGGTCTGCAGATAAGGGAATGATAGCCTTTGACGGAAAGCCTGCGCAGGGAAAGCAGGGGAGCCGTCTTTTCAGGGAATATACCGGTTATGTGCCGCAGGAGAGCAACCTGATTGAAGAGCTTTCTGTCAGGGATAACCTGCTTTTATGGTATCGGGATAAGGCCGTACTGGAGTGGGAGCTGCAGGAGGGCTTTTTGAAGCTTTTGGGAATTTCCGAAATGTGCCGTATCAAGGCAGGAAATCTTTCCGGCGGCATGAAAAAAAGGGTCAGCATCGGCTGCGCATTGGCGGGCCGCCCGTCCGTGTTACTGCTTGACGAGCCGGGAGCCGCCCTGGATTTGCCGGGAAAGGCCCGGGTGCGTAAATACCTTACAATGTTCAAGGAAATGGGCGGTACGGTAGTGGTTGCCACACACGAGGAAAGTGAACTGGATATCTGCGACAGGATATACGCACTCTCCGGAGGAGAGTGCCGTGAGATAGGCAGGGCATTGCGCGGAGAAGCGCTGATGCGGCAGCTATAGATATCGCGCAGAATATATTTTACAAAGGGAGAAAACTGATGGAAGAAAACAATTTACAACAGCAGCCGGTAACAGAGCAGCCGATAACAGGGCAGCCGGCAACAGGCGAGCAGCCGTATCAGCAGCCGGCAACAGGCGAGCAGCCGTATCAGCAGCAGACAACAGAACAGCCAATGTATCAGTACGGGCAGATGCCGCCGGTGATGCCCGCGGCTTACGGACAGCCGGAAAAAAAGGAAAAAAAGGGAAAAGGCGCCGTTATTGCAGTCATTGCAGGGATGGTGATTCTGCTTCTTGCTTTAGGAGGCATCCTGCTTTATAAGCTGGTATTCCGTTCCCCGGAGGCAAGGCTTGTAAAGGGACTTGTCAACCTGGAAGAGGAACTGGGCTCTTATGCGGCTCCGATTGGGGAAAAATTAGACTATGCATCTGTGACAGAAAAAACGTGGACCGAGCCGTCAACCTTTGATATGAGCTTAAACGTTACAGTGCCTGCGGACGATATGGCAACTATGGGCATTGATTTTTTTATGGACTATGACAATACAAAAAGGCTTTTGGACTCGGAAATTGCATTGAATATGTACAATATTGATTTAGTTAAGGCTGATTTGATGGTGGCAGGGGACAAGATGTATGTCAGTCTGCCGGGATGGGCAGAAGGTACCTACTTTGTTAATCTGGATACGCTTGGTAAGGATTATAACGCTTCCGAGTGGTCCTGGCTGCTTGACTATGATTTGCCGGAGGATTTCTCCTATGATGTATTTAATACAGGAAAAAAGGGTGAATATGATGAATTTGATGATGCTTTGGAGAAGGCCATAAAAGAAAGCCTTGAAAACATTCAGGCAACCATGACCGTAGAGGACAGCAAAGATACGGTGGAAATCGAACGTGGCGGCAAAACTGTAAAATGCGGCGGTGTACGTGTGGTATTGGATAAGGAGGCTTTAAACCGGGCCATTGAAGATATCAGGGACGCTATAAGATACAGCGACTATATGCAGGCGGCTCTTGAAGAGCAGGCGGCAGAATATGCCGAATATATGGATGAGGAAGAAATCGAAGAGCTGTATGATGAAGTCTTTGAGATGCTTTTTTCTGCAAGGTTTAAAAATGATGTAGAGCTGCTTATTTATATGGATAAGCAGGACCGCATCGTCAGTATTGTAACCGGGGATGAGATTAAGTTTAAGGGCACAGAGCTGAATAACCTTGAAATTGACCTTGTATTTTCAGGGAAAGAGCGCGCACTGGATGAGGTGTCCGGTACGGTAACGATGGAAACAGAAAATGCAACGGTGGATATGTCCGTGGATCGGGAAGCAAAGCTTACAAAGGACACTTATACAAATGACTTTAAGCTGTATATGGAAAATGTGGAGTCCGGTTTTGGAATGGATTTTCTGTATGAAAGCGATTGGGATTTGGAAGAAGATGAATTTTCCTGTGAGCTATCCGTAGGCGATGACTATGACAGCTATGCATTTAAGGTAAAAGGCGGTTTTTCCGATATTGTAAAGGGAGAGAGCTTTACTTTGGAATTGGGAGAGCTTAGCTTTGCAGAGAATGACGAAACCGTTTTTACCATGTTTGGCAGTCTGACAATGGCCCCCTTTACGGGAAGCTTTACGGAGCCTTCTGATGCAACGGATTTCTTTGGTATGAGCGAAGAGGAAATTACAGCTATGGTTGAGGAAATGGAAAATGCTTTGTATGATTTCCTGTTTCAGATGTATTAAATGAAGATGAAACCATGAAAACATATTTCTTTTGGCTGAAAACGGAATATAAAAGGGCGGCGGCAATGCTTCCTTCTATTCTGACAAAAGCAGTCATACTGGCATTTGCAGCCGGTATGATTGTTTTTTGCGGTCAGAAAATAGTAGCCGGACACAAAGAGGCGCCGGTACGGATAGGCTACTTTGCACCGGCGGATAAGCTGACCGGACTGGCGGTTTCATTTGTGGAAAATATGAAATCCATGCAGGGGTGGTGTGAGCTTGTGCCGGTGGAGCAGGCAGAAGGAGAGCGGCTGCTTAGGGAGGGAGAACTGGCAGCGCTGCTGGTTTTACCGGAGAATGTCATGGAAGAGATTCTCACAGGCAGCAACAGACCGGCAAGCCTGTATCTGTCTGATAATGCATCGCCTTTGGGACTGGTATTTGAAGAGCTTATAGCAGCCGGAACCGGTATGCTGAAAACGGCGCAGGCAGAAATCTACGCCACCCATGCACTTGCGGTTCTCTACGGAACAGACGGGGAAAAGCTGGAGGATATGTATGCGGAAATAAATGCCTATAACATGGGGGCTTTTTTAAACAGAGAGCAGTACGTTAAGACAAAAAGATTGTCGGCAACCGGAAGCGAAAGCGTTGCCGTCTATTACGGCAGTTCCTTTTTTACAGTGTACCTGCTGCTTTCCGGTCTGTTTTTCGGGCGTTTCTTAAAAAGAAGCAGACTTGAGCAGACGATGCTGGCAAAGCGTCTGGGTATATTAAAAGGGGCACAGCTTGCGGGACGTACGGCGGTTACGGCAGGCCTTATTTTCGTGGTGCTGCTGCCTGCGATGCTGCTTCTTTTTACAGGAGGTATCCGGCAGATATTGCAGACAGCCATTTCCGTAAAAAGCCTGCTTTTGCTGTGCCTGGCCGTATGCTGCACGGCGGTATGGCTGCAGCTTATCTATAGCCTGGCAGGCAGCCATCGGACGGCGGTATTGCTTTTGGGCATGTCTGCACTGCTTTTGGGCTATGCGTCCGGTTGCTTTGTGCCGACGGCTCTCCTGCCGCGTGCCATGGGAAAAGCAGCGGTATTTTTACCCTCTTCTTATATAAAAGCGGCATTTACCGTATTGTTTACCGGACAAGAGGAAAACTTTGCAAAAACAGCAGCGGGACTTCTTGTCTGTACAGGTATTCTGTGGCTTTTGGGATATCTGTCGGAAGCTGTTTTTACAGGGAGGGATTTGAAAGGCGTGCAAAGCAGCCTGGTCTGCCGGTATAAAAAGCAAGGCGGCATACAGTATTTGGAAAAGAGCGGGAACAGCTCTCAAAAGTATCCGGGCATAGCAGGGAACGGCATACAGGGATATGGTTTGAAAAACAGACTGCTTATATTCTTTATACTGACAAAACGCATGTTATTGAGAAAAGGCTTTCTGCTCTGCCTGGCGATGACAGTGTTGCTTTCTTTTATGTCAGTAAGACTGGAGAAACAGTCAGAAACGGCTGTTTATGCGGCGGTCTATACGCCGGATGAAGCATTGCGGACGCTTTTTTCGGAATATACCGGATTGGTAAAATTTATTTCCTGTGACAGCGAAGAAGAGGTAAAACGGAATGTGATACAGGGAAAAACGGAATGCGGTTATGTTTTGCAGGAAGACTTGCAAAATGCAATTTCACAGGGAAAAGGAAACTGGACGGTGACGGCATATGAAGATGCAGATTCTACGCTGACTTATGTAGTAAATGAGGTATTATTTGAAAGAATCTTTTACGCAATATCGACGGAGTGGTATGCAGGATACATTGCAGAAAATGAAAATTTTGCAGAAGTCATTGGGACAGCAGGGACAGAGGAACTGAAACAGCAGGCAGCCCGTATACTGACCGAAAAAATGACGGACGGCAGTACCTTTTCTTTTGAAAGACAGACTTTGCAGGCAGCAGAGGGTATGAGTGCAGGCATTTCTTTTTATCCTGCCCGGTTTACCGCAGCGGCAGGCATTGTGCTTTGCGGGGCGGCAGGTGCAATGGAAGCGCTGGCGGATATAAGGGCTGGCAGAGTTTATAAAAGACGGAAGGAAACGGTGGTGTTCACGGTTCTTGGAGCGGTGTTATGCGGGGCGGCAGCAGGATTTCTGACCCTTCTTTTTACGGGATATTTTATGAAATATTAGAAAAGGAGCAGCTTAAATGGCTAAAAATAAAGATGTGAAAACCAATGTCATGAGAATTTTAGATTCCATGAAAATCTCTTATGAACACTATACCTACGATTGTGAAGAATTTATAGACGGGCTACAGATAGCGGACAAGCTTTCCCTGCCCTACGAAAAGGTGTATAAGACGCTGGTTACCAGGGGAAGCAGCAAAAATTACTTTGTATTTGTCCTGCCTATAGCGGAGGAGCTTAACCTGAAAAAGGCGGCAAAGGCCGTAGGGGAAAAATCTGTTGCCATGATACCTGTTAAGGACATCAATGCTGTTACGGGATATATCCGTGGAGGCTGTACGGCTATAGGCATGAAGAAGCAGTATGTGACAAGGGTGGCAGAGCAGGCAGGGATGCTTGAAACTATGATAGTCAGCGGCGGCAGGCTGGGCTCACAGATTGCGCTGGCGCCAAAAGATTTGCTGCGGGCATCGGGAGCAGAGTTTGCAGATATTATCGTTTAGTATATTGGAGGTTTCTGCCCTGAAAAAGGGTGAAAAGGATTGAAAATTTGCGGAAACTTAGACCTGCGCGGGTTGATTTTTATATACAACTGTGTTATTATTTTAACGATGAATTTTTTTAGAACGAAAGAGGTCCTTTTGGGCGGAAAGAGGCAGGGTTGAAAAATGAAAAAGGGTTTTGATGAAATTATTGCAAAAGTGGGCGAGTGCGGCATGAAAAAGGTGGCTGTATCCGTTGCACAGGATGAAGCAGTACTGGAAGCGGTAAAGGAAGCAAAGAAAAGAGGCATTGCAGATGCAATTCTTGTAGGTGACGAAGCGCAAATCAGAGAAATAGCAGCTTCTATTGATATGGACCTTACGGATTACGAAATTATTGACGAGCCGGATATGATACAGGCTTCTTTAAAAGCGGTAAAGCTGGCCCATGACGGCAAAGCGGATATGTATATGAAAGGGCTGATTGATTCAAAGAATTTCTTAAAGAGTGTTTTGGACAAGGAAGTCGGCCTGCGTACAGGCGGTGTTCTGTCCCATGTCTGTGTATTTGAAATTCCCGGCATTGACAGACTGCTGTTTTTGACGGACGTAGCATTTATGACTTATCCTACGCTGGAGGACAAGGTAAATATTATTAAGAACACACTGCCGGTAGCAAAGGCATGCGGCGTTTCCTGCCCTAAGGTAGCACCTCTTGCAGCGGTAGAGGTGGTAAATCCCAAGATGCCTGTAACAGTGGAGGCGGCAGAACTGGTAAAAATGAACGAAAACGGCGAGATTACAGGCTGTATCGTGGATGGCCCTCTTTCTTTGGATTTGGCTATCGAACCGGAAGCTGCAAAGCATAAGGGAGCAACGGACAGAAAGATTCAGGGGGATGCAGATATCCTGCTGTTCCCGGATATCCATGCAGGTAATCTGGTATACAAGGCAATCGTACACATGGTACAGGTAAAGAACGGATGTATTTTAACCGGTACTAAGGTTCCCGTAATTTTAACAAGCCGTTCCGATACCTTCGAGACAAAGGTAAATTCCCTGGCTCTTGCAGCAGTAGTTGCTGAAGAAATGAAAAAAAGCCGGTCATGACAGAAGATATTATAGAAGGCGTGATAGAGACAGCTGCAGAGGTTTTGGAAGCAGTGATTACACATAAAGTAAGCAGGAGGAAAAAGATGTCCATTAAGAGTTTGATTATTAATCCCGGTTCTACCTCTACCAAGATTGGTGTGTTTGAGGATGAAACCCTGTTATTTGAGGAAACATTAAGACACAGCACTGAGGAAATCGGTCAGTATGCAATGATTGTAGACCAGAAGGATTTCCGCAAGAAAATCATTACGGACCTTCTTGCAGAAAAGAATTTTGATATGAAAGCTTTAGATGTAGTAGTAGGGCGCGGCGGTATGTTAAAGCCGATTCCCGGCGGCACCTATGCGGTTACCGATACCCTGTTGGAGGATTTAATGGTTGGCAGACAGGGGCAGCACGCATCCAATCTGGGCGGTATTCTGGCAAGGGAAATCGGTGATGAAATCGGTGTTCCTTCCTATATCGTAGACCCGGTGGTAGTAGATGAGCTGCAGACCGTAGCCAGATATTCAGGCGTACCCGAGCTTCCCAGGACCAGTGTATTCCATGCACTGAACCAGAAGGCTGTGGCAAAGCGCTATGCAAAAGAAATCGGCAGACCCTATGAAGCACTGCGTCTTATTGTTGTACACATGGGAGGCGGCGTATCTGTAGGCGCTCATATAGACGGCAGGATAGTGGATGTATTCAATGCGCTTGACGGAGACGGTGCATTTTCTCCTGAAAGAGCAGGAGCGGTTCCTTCCGGTGCATTGATTAAGATGTGCTTCTCCGGCAAATATACGGAGAAGGAAGTATACAGCAAAATCGTGGGCAAGGGCGGCTTCAATGCTTACCTTGGTACCAATGATATGCGTACCGTTACCAAAATGGCAAACGAGGGTGATGCCCATGCCGCAGAGGTAAAGGAAGCATTCCTGTATCAGGTGGCAAAGGATATCGGCTCCATGGCATGCGTTCTGGAGGGTAAGGTAGACAGGATTATCGTAACCGGCGGTATTGCTTACGGTGCGGAGGTAATTGAAAACCTGAAAAAGAAAGCAGAATGGATTGCACCCTTTACGGTATACCCAGGTGAGGACGAGCTGCTTGCACTGGCACAGGGTGGCCTGCGCGTTATGAACGGTGAAGAGAAGGCAATGGAATATTAGAAATTTTGAAAAAGAGCCGCGGAATCAGTTTCCGCGGCTTTTTCTGTATTCTCTCGGAGATTTTCCGTACTCCTTTTTAAACAGGTCTTTAAAATAGTTGCTGTCGTTAAAGCCGTATTCCAACGCAATGTCCGTAATGGAGCTGGCTGTATTGAGCAGAGCAGCGGAGGCATGCTTCAGGCGGATATAATTCAGGTATTCTTTAAAACCCATGCCGGTAAGAAGCTTGAACTTTTTTGAAAAATAAGTAGGACTTAATCCGGCTACGTCTGCCACCTCATCAAGGGTCAGAGGTTTTGTAAAATTCCGGTAGATATACTTTGCTGCTGTCATAATGTCGGCTTCTTTGGCATTAATCAGCTCCGGTTCTTCCTCGGACATGACGCTGTGCCGGATTAAAAGCAGAAGAAGCTCATTTAGGTGGCAGGTCATAAAGGCAGGTGAATGCTCGTCTATCTCCATGCTCTCCGAGAGCATGCGGGCAAGCAGCGTTTGAAACTCCTCCTGATAGAGGCTGGGAACGGAGCCCATAAAGGAATGAACGGGCAGGGTGTTTTTTTGCTGCAGATGGGTAAACAGCCCGGGAATTAAAAAATCCTCCTTAAAGTAGAGCGCTACAATGTCGCAGGTGATGCCCGGATAATACAGGGAATGATGCAGCTCTCCCGGTGCAATAAAAACAAGGTCTCCCTTTTCCAGAGAATATAGATTGTCCTTTAAAAGAAAACGGCACTTGCCGGATAACAGATAAAAAATTTCGTAGTACTGGTGGTAGTGGTCCGGCTGTGCAGGAGAATCCACATTGCGCCTGCCGCGGGTAATGCGTATCCGGGTAATATCCTTGTGTTTTCCTTCACGTGAAAATACATGTTCCATATAGCGCTCCTTTTACAGAATACAGTCTGCTTCTATATATTGATGTTATCGTAAGTATAGCACAAAAACCATAAAAAAACAGTGATATAAGAAAAAAAAGCCATATTATTATTAGAAAAACTTTTTTATTTGTTATATTCTAAGTGTGAAAGAGAGATAAATTCCCTTTCCAAATAACTTCCTCTAACAAGAAACTCCTGTTCCCCCCCTAAAACAGGAGTTTCTTTTCGTATGCAAAAGAACAGATACAAAGAGCCATGTCGTCAACAACATGGCTCTTTGCAGGTATGAAAAAGGGATCAAAACAAACAACGCTATGAGGATGGATTTCAAGGATTAAAGGGGAAACTTGAAATACCGTTTTGCATTGTTGTAGGAAATATCTGTTACAATTTCTGACAGGATATCCATATCAGCCGGGAATTCACCGTTTTCTACCCATGTGCCAAGGAGATTGCACAGGATGCGGCGGAAGTATTCATGTCTGGTATAGGACAAAAAGCTTCTGGAATCGGTCAGCATGCCCACGAAACCGGATAAGTTACCCAGGTTTGCAAGGGAGGTCATCTGGTCAATCATACCCGTCTTATGGTCATTGAACCACCATGCGCTGCCCTGTTGGATTTTGGCTACGGCAGTGGAATCCTGGAAGCATCCGAGAATGGTGCCGATTGCCTGATTGTCATTGGGATTTAAGGAATAAATCACCGTTCTGGGCAGCTTGTCATTTTTGATAAGTGCATTTAAGAAATCGGCCATCTGCGCACTGGGTGCGTAGTTATTGATACAGTCATAGCCTGTATCGGGGCCCAGCTTTTCAAACATTAAGGTATTGTTGTCCCGCTTACAGCCGTAGTGAAGCTGCATAGCCCAATCCAGTTCATGATACTGCTCGCCTACGAACAGCATGAAAGCAGTCTTGAATTTCAATTCTTCTTCTTTTGTCAGGTCAATGTGGTTTAATCTCTTTAAGAAGATTTCTTCCAGCTCGTCTTCGGAAGCAGGATAGTACATTACAAATTCCAGTGCATGGTCGGATACATTACAGCCCATGGAAGCAAAGAAAGCCATACGTTTTTTCAGGGCTTCTTTCAATGCAGAAAAGGTAGTGATTTCAGTCATATCCGCTGCAGCCGCCAGCTTATCAAGGTATTCCAGATAATCGGGCTTTTCAATATTCATGGCTTTGTCAGGACGCCATGCAGGAAGAACCTTTATGTCAAAGGAAGCATCCTCTGCGATTTTTTTGTGCCACTCCAAAGAGTCGATGGGGTCATCCGTGGTGCAGATTAAGGTTACGTTGGACTGCCTGATAATATTGCGCACGCTCATGGAAGGTTCGGCAAGCTTCGCATTGCAGATATTCCATACTTCCTCTGCGGTATTTTTATTAAGAGTGCCGGTATAGCCGAAATATCTCTGTAATTCCAGATGACTCCAGTGATACAGCGGGTTGCCGATGGCTTTGCCGAGGCATTCTGCCCATTTCATAAATTTTTCTTTGTCAGAAGCGTCTCCGGTGATATATTTTTCCTCTACGCCGCAGGAACGCATAAAGCGCCACTTATAATGGTCGCCGCCCAGCCATACCTGAGTAATGTTATCGAACTTACGGTCTTCGGCAATTTCTTTGGGGTTGATGTGACAATGGTAATCCAAAACAGGAGTAACTTCCGCGTAGTTGTGGAAGAGCGCCTTTGCGGTATCAGTGTCCAGTAAGAAATCCTTGTCCATAAATGCTTTCATAAAGTTATCCTCTTTCTGCGCGGCTTTTTGGTAAAGGCTTGTGAATGCCGCGCTGACACAAGCTTTGGATTTATAGCCATTTTAATGTAAATGCGTAGTACCGCGGCGTACAACCTCGCCGGAAAAGACGGTTTTTTTCGGCATTTCATTGCCGTTTAACAGTCCCATCAGGGTGGTAATCAGATGCTGGCAGAGCGTTTCCAGTTTGTTGTCAATAGAAGTAAGCTCCGGGTTGCAGCAGGTAGCAAGCAGGGAATTGTTGTAGCCGATAACGGATAAGTCATCGGGAATGCGCAGACCTGCCTGCAGGGCATATTTCATGACACCCATTGCCAGATTATCATCGGCGGCAATGACACCGTTAAAGGAAAGGCCTTTATGACGTACCTTCTGTAAATGCTCGCTCATAGCATGGATATCCTCATGGGAGCCCATGTAAAACTGCATCAGGCTGCCGCTTTTTAAAAGCCCGGCTTCCTCCATGGCTGCACGGTAGCCGGACAGCTTTTTCTTGCCGCTGTAGGAAGTGGAGTTGTAAAAGTACAGGATATTTTCCACGCCTGAAGCAATCATCTGCCGTGTTGCCTCATACATGGAGGTATAATCGTCAGAGACGATGCTGTATACATTGTAAGCGTCAAAAGAAGCGTTTAACAGCATGACGGGTACCTGAGAGGCTGCGTCCGTAATATATTTGTTGTCAGCTTCCTTTTCATGGATGAAATTGGAACCTACTAAAATGATGCTGTCCACCTTTTGGGAAATCAGAAGGTTCATGGACTGCTCCTTTGTTTCAAGATCATAGCCTGTGCAGCACAAAATACTGTTGTAGCCGTTGGCGCGTAAAAGCTGTTCTATATAATATACGGCTTTGGCAAGATAGAGGTCAGAAGAATCTGCACACATAATGCCTATGGTTTTCATGGTATTTAAGCCTAAGCCTCTTGCAAAAGCATTGGGGGTGTATTCATACTGGTTGATTACGTCAAGAACTTTTTTCTTCGTTTTTTCACTGACATTGCTGCTTCCGTTTAAAACACGGGAAACAGTGGCAATAGAAACGCCGGCCTTTTCAGAAATGTCATAGATTGTCATATTAGTTGTCATGTGTCAGCCCCTTTTGTTATGAAAATAACGATGTAAGCAGTTTCAAAAAACCTAAATTGAATTATATATGAACCGAGTGGGAAATTCAATAGATAATTTTCACATAAAAATTTTAAAAAATTTGACAATCTGCCATAAATGCGGAATTTGCAAGAGAAAAAAATGTGCAGAGGGTGTATTGACGAAATAGGGAAATGGGGGTAAAATCATATTGTAAGCACTTACAAAGAAACGGCAGTGTGCCATGAAAAAGGTGCATTATAAAAATAAACAGCAAAAACAAAAAGATTAAGAAGGGTTAGGAGAAGGAAAATGGAACGAATGAACAAAACGCTTAGCGGCAAAAAGGAAAGACCTGTCAGAGTAGTACAGTTTGGAGAAGGAAATTTCCTTCGCGGTTTCGTGGATTACATGATTGATATTGCCAACGAATCCGGTAAGTTTGACGGTGACATTGTATTGATTAAGCCTATTGAATTCGGCAACCTTACCATGTTCCATGAGCAGGATTGTCAGTATACCGTTTCCTTAAGAGGGATTGTTGACGGAGAAGCAAAGGTATTAAACCGTGTGGTAAGCAGTGTGGCAGATGCGGTAGATACCTACACGGAATACGAAAAATACATGGATCTGGCAAAGCTTGATACCCTGCGTTTTGTAGTTTCCAATACAACAGAGGCAGGCATTGTGTTTGATGATACGGACAGATTTGAATTAGAGCCGCCAAAGACTTTTCCGGGTAAATTAACCAAATTCTTATATACAAGATATAAACACTTTAACGGTGCGGCTGACAAGGGCCTTGTGATGCTGCCTGTTGAGCTGATTGACGATAACGGCATTATGTTAAAGAAATGTGTTATGCAGCTTATTGCACTCTGGGGGCTTGAAGACGGCTTTAAGACCTGGGTTGAAGAAGCTTGTATTTTTACTTCTACCTTAGTAGACCGTATCATTACCGGTTATCCCAGAGACGAAGTAGAATCCATTTGGGAGAGCCTGGGCTACGAGGACAGAATTTTGGTGACGGGAGAGCCGTTTGCACTCTGGGTTATTGAAAGCGATAAGGATATCAGCAAGGAATTCCCTCTTCCCGATGCAGGGCTGCCGGTTATCTTTACCGACAACCAGAAGCCGTATAAGCAGCGTAAGGTTCGTATCTTAAACGGTGCGCATACCTCCTTTGTACTGGCTTCCTATCTTGCAGGCAACGATATTGTACTGCAGTCCATGCAGGATGATGATATCAAGAACTTCATGACGAAGACTATCTTTGACGAAGTGATTCCTACCCTGACCTTACCGAAGGAGGAGCTGGAGGACTTTGCAAATGCGGTTATTACCCGTTTCAACAACCCCTATGTAAAGCATGCCCTGTTATCCATTTCCTTAAATTCCGTATCCAAGTGGAGAGCAAGATGCCTTCCCAGCTTTTTAGGATATGTGGACAAGTACGGAAAGCTGCCGGTACATCTGACCTTTTCCATAGCAGCGTTGATGGCCTTCTATACAGGAAGTGAAATCCGTGACAAGGCGCTTATCGGTCACAGGGACGGAGCAGAGTACAACATTATGGACGACATGAAGGTCCTTGAATTTTTCCGTGACTACAGCAGCAAGGATACGAAAACCTTTGTTACCGCTTATCTGTCCAATGAAGAGTTCCACGGACAGGATTTAACAAAGGTTGCAGGACTGACAGACGCAGTAGCCGCTTATCTTGACGATATTAAAGAAAACGGTATGAGGGCAGCATTATGCAAAACTTTATAAAAATCAATGACAATGACAATGTAATCGTTGCCTTGAATCCCATTCCGGCAGATACGGTCATTACCGTAGCCGGGAAAAACGGGGATATTACCGTGACGGCTGCAGAAGAGATTCCGGCAGGCCACAAAATGGCATTACAGGAAATCAAAAAAGGCGGCGAGGTAATCAAATACGGCTTTCGGATAGGCAATGCAAAGGAAGATATTCATAAAGGACAGTGGATACATACCCACAATGTAGGGACTGCCCTGGGTGACCTTCTGACCTACAGCTACAATCCGGTAGAGGTGTCCCTGGAGAAAAAGGAAGAAGCAACCTTTATGGGCTTTGTCAGAAAAGACGGCAAGGTGGGTGTCCGCAATGAAATATGGGTCATTCCCACTGTAGGCTGTGTCAATAATGTTGCCACTGCCATTGCAAAAGAAGCAAACGCCTTTACAGAAGGTACGGTGGAGGAAGTCATTGCATTCCCCCATCCTTACGGCTGTTCCCAGATGGGAGACGACCAGGAGCATACCAGAACCATACTGGCGGATTTGATTAATCATCCCAACGCAGGCGGCGTGCTGGTTTTAGGTCTGGGCTGCGAAAACAGCAATATTGACGAATTGAAAAAATATATCGGGGAGTATGACCCTGACAGGGTGAAATTTTTAGTAGCACAGGAAAGCGATGATGAAATTGCCGATGGCGTGGCAATCTGTAAGGAACTGATTGACTATGCAAAAGGCTTTACCAGAAGCGAAGTGGGAACGAGTAAGCTGATCGTGGGCATGAAATGCGGCGGCAGCGACGGACTTTCCGGCATTACGGCAAATCCTCTGGTAGGGCGGTTTTCCGATATGCTGACGGCAAGAGGCGGCACTACTATTTTAACAGAAGTACCGGAGATGTTCGGAGCAGAGACCCTGCTTATGAACCGTTGCGAAAACGAAGCGCTCTTTGAAAAAACGGTGGACTTAATCAATGATTTTAAAAACTATTTTAAGAGCCACAACCAGACCATCTATGAAAACCCTTCGCCGGGCAACAAAAAGGGCGGTATTTCCACACTGGAGGATAAGTCCTTAGGCTGTACCCAGAAATCGGGAAGCTCTTATGTACGGGGTGTTCTGGCATATGGCGAGACCGTAAAGACGCAGGGCTTAAATCTTTTGAGCGCACCGGGCAACGACCTGGTAGCGGCAACGGCGCTGGCGGCAGCAGGGGCACAGATTGTCCTGTTTACCACGGGACGGGGTACTCCGTTTGCATCACCGGTTCCCACAGTAAAGATTTCAACCAATTCAAGGCTTGCAGGCAAGAAAGCCGGCTGGATTGATTTTAACGCCGGTGTGCTGGCAGAAGATGCCGATACGGAGGAGACCACACAGAAATTTTTCGATTACATTTTAGAGGTAGCTTCCGGCAAAAAGGTATGCAGCGAAGAAGCAGGATTTCATGATATGGCAATATTTAAACAGGGCGTTACCCTGTAAAAGAGGGGTGGACCGCATAAGTCCACCCATTTTCTGCATTTATGAAGAATTATGATATAGTAGGATTGGAAAAGAGTTATATTTACCTTAGGAAAGGATTTTTATGAAAAATATGTTGAAAAAGGCTCTTGGCGGCGACAGGCAGGCGCTTGAAAAGGCGGCACAGGAAATAAAAGGATTGGAAAGAAGCAGTGACGGCGTATGGATAACGGCTGCCGTGGACGAGAACGTGTACAAGGCAGGAAGGCTTGTTTACCCTGCCTATACGGAATATGATACAACAGAAGGAAAGAAGGCAGGCTATGCTGATATTGCAGCACAGCTTACGGCACTGGGTAAAAGACTTTCGGATTCTTATAACCTGCCGGATATGTCCTGCTATTTAAAGCTGCTTACGGATACCCTTGCCGTAATGAGCCCGGAAATATATGAGCATTACAGGACGGTTTTGGATTTGCTGAGAACCTATGTCAAACTGTTTATGGAAAAAGAAGCGCTTTGCATGACGGAATTTCCGGAAAAATGCTTAAAAGGCGAAACCGACGGCAGGGATAAAAAGGCACTTTCTCTGGCAGGAGAAGCAATACTTTTTGCCTGTACAAGAGAATGGCTGCTTTCCGAAAAATATGAACCGCTTGGAAAAGCACTGGGAGGATTGGTATGAATATAAAATGCATTATGAGTACGGCAAGAAGTGCTTCCGTTGAAATAGAGGACGGCGGACGGTATTTTACAAAAAAGAAATACAGTCTGTATGTAAACGAAGAATATTACGGGGAAACCGAAACCACCATAACCGGTATTTTCGGTCTTTTGCCGGATAAGGAATATACCATTTCGGTAAAGGATGGGCAGACGAAGGTCTGTAGCGTATCGGTAAAGACCGATACGGAGTTTGTTACCCTTAATGTAAAACAGTTTGGGGCAAAGGGAGACGGCATACAGGATGATACCCATTTTATTCAGGCGGCTATTATGGCATGCCCGAAAAACAGCAGGGTATATATTCCTGCAGGAACCTATAAGATTACGAGCCTGTTCTTAAAAAGTGATTTGAAGCTTGAGCTTGCAAAGGGTGCAGAGCTTTTGGCGGATACGGACAGAACCCATTTTCCTGTATTTCCCGGTGTAATCGAAAGCTCTGACGAGCAGGATGAATACCATCTGGGTACGTGGGAGGGCAATCCCCTTCCTATGTTTTCCGGCATTATCTGCGGCGTGAACGTGGAAAATGTAGTACTTTACGGAGAAGGCACCATAAACGGCAACGCCTCCAAAGAAAACTGGTGGAACAATCCGAAGGTGATGAATATTGCCTTCAGACCCAGGCTGTTTTTCTTAAACAGCAGTAAAAACGTGACGCTGCAGGGGCTGACCTTTAAAAATTCACCCTCATGGACGCTGCATCCGTTTTTCTCCGATGACCTTAAATTTATCGGTGTGACGGTGCAGAATCCCAGTGATTCTCCAAATACGGACGGACTGGACCCGGAATCCTGCAAAAATGTGGAGATATTAGGCGTGCGTTTTTCACTGGGTGACGACTGTATCGCAGTGAAATCCGGCAAGATTTATATGGGCAGAAAATATAAGAGACCCTGTGAAAACCTGCATGTGAGACAGTGTCTTATGGAGAACGGCCACGGTGCGGTTACGGTAGGAAGCGAAATGGCAGGCGGTGCTAAGGGCATGGTTGTGGAGGACTGTTATTTCCGCCATACGGACAGAGGCCTCCGCATCAAGACAAGGCGCGGCAGGGGCAAGGACGCCGTACTGGACGGCATTGCCTTTAGAAACCTGACCCTTGACCATGTGATGACGCCGCTTGTAGTAAACTGCTTTTATTTCTGCGACCCTGACGGCAAGACAGAATATGTACAGAGCAGGGAGCCGTATCCTGTGGACGAAAGGACGCCTGCTATTAAGAAGCTGGTATTTGAAAACATGGATTGTACCAACTGCCATGTGGCTGCGGCTTACTTTGACGGCCTGCCCGAGGCAAAAATAGAAGAAATCGTGATGAAGAATATTTCTGTTTCTTATGCAGAAGAGGCAAAATGCGATGTGCCTGCCATGTCAGAGGGCGTAGAAAAGAGCGCAAAGAGGGGGCTCTTTGCAAGAAATGTTTCCAAGCTTACGCTGGAAAATGTTAAAATAGAGGGACAGGCAGGAGAAGCCATGGAGTTTATTGATGTAAACGTGGAGGAAAAATAGGTATGCAGCTTGGAATCAGATTACATGATACAAAGAAACTTCCTTTTGAGGAGCGAATTAAGGATGTGCATGATTTGGGCTTTGCCTGCGGTCATCTGGCACTCTCTAAGGTGATAAATGAATTTCCCACCGATGACGGCGCGCTGACGCCGGGGCTTGCCATGTACATAAAAAAGGTATTTGCCCAAAATGATGTGAATATTGCCGTATTGGGCTGTTATTTAAACCTTGCCAATCCCAATCCGGAAAAATTAAAAAAGATACAGAACAGATACATGGCGCATATCCGGTTTGCATCCCTTTTAGGCTGCGGTGTGGTGGGGACGGAGACGGGCGCACCCAATGAGACCTATACGCCGGTACCGGAATGCCACAGCGAGGAAGCACTTGCAATCTTTATTAAGAATCTGCGTCCGGTGGTGAGGTATGCAGAGCAGATGGGTGTTATTATGGCGATTGAGCCGGTATGGAAGCATATTGTATATAATCCGGCGCGTGCAAGACAGGTGCTTACAGAAATTGCTTCTCCCAATTTACAGGTGATTTTAGACCCGGTAAATCTGCTGGATATCAGCAATTACGGGCAGCAGAGGGAAATCGTGGAAGAGGCTATAGAAATACTGGATGAAGATATTGCCATGGTGCATATTAAGGATTACAGGGTAGAAAAGGATAAATTGGTTTCCGTAGGAGCGGGGCTTGGTCAGATGGATTATACGGCGCTTATGAAGTTTATCAAAGAAAAGAAGCCGTTCATGCATGTGACGCTGGAAAATACCACGCCGGAGGATAATATTTCCTGTAAAAACCACATTTTAAAGCTGTTTGCGGCTATCCCCGGCGGTAGCGCAGGGGAGGACAGCCAAAGGCATTTTTAAAGGTACGAATAAAATAACTGACATTGTTAAAGCCGGACTGCAGTGCAATTTCCGTAATCGAAAGGTCGGTTTCGGAAAGCAGTCTGGCAGCATTTTCCAGACGGAGGCTGTTTAGATAATCAGTAAGAGACGTTTGGAAATTTTTTTTAAAATAGCGGGAAAAATATTTTTCTGACATGTGAAAGGCGTCAGCCAGTTCGCGGAGAGATATTTTTCCCGCATAATTATTTTGCAGATAAGTTAAGATTTCTCTTTTCATATCAAGCTCGCCGTCTGCAGGAGACAATCTGTTGCAGCAGCCCTCCGCATATAAAAGATAGAGAAGCTGTGCGCAGCAGATCTGAATCCCAAGCTGATAGCCGGAAGGCTTTGTCTTTTGCAGGGAAAGCACCCGGCGGATTGTCTGTGCTGTTTCTTTATGAATGGTTTCTTTATCAATGTGGTTACAGAGCAAAAGCCGTCCTTCCAAAAGAGGCAGATAAAAATCGTTGCTGCCTGTATTGCGTGACTGAAAGATAAGAAAAGATAAGGGGAACAGCAGGGCGTGATACCGGACCGTGCAGTCATCGGTCAGCATACCATGGATTTCCCTGGGATTTACCAAAAAGATATCTCCCGGTTTACCGGTGTAGGCTATCTGATTGATGGAAAGAGTAAGACAGCCGCTTTCAATATAGAGGATTTCAATTTCATCGTGCCAGTGCAGGGGCACGTTAAAGCCGGGACGGATATTTTCCATCACATAATAAGCAAAGGGAAATTCTTTTGTGCCGTGGGATACGGATTCTTTTAAAGCTTCGTTCATGTGGGAACTCCTTTTTTGTGTAGCAGAAAAGTGTGAAATTTGTCCGTGCAATTATATTCCATGAAAATCGCGCGCTCGTTCCTTAAAAGTTTCACATTTAGCTGCTGCCAACAGATTATAGCCGTATTATAACACAAAAAAACACTCACAGGTAGAAATTGTGTTATTTTTTATGAGAAATAGTGCAAGACAAGCCTATAAAAGTGAGATATGATGATATTAAAAGAAAACGGTTTCGGAAAGGCGGGCGGTATGGAGAAGGCAGGAATTATACATAATGCAGACAGGGAATTTTGTTTTGCTGAAGAAAAGGATGAATTTGTTGTACGGATATATACAAAGGCCGGGGATATGGATACGGTTACGCTCTTTTTTCAGGATAAATACATTCCGGTGCAGAAGAAGGATACCAGAGGGCAGGCTGTGATGGAAAAGGTTGCCTGTGACGGAATACGGGATTATTATGAAGCAAGAGTAACCATTCATATGCTGTGCATGCGTTATTATTTTGCATTTACAGATACAAACGGGGAAACCTTATATTACGGTAATTACAATTTTTATAAGGAAAAGCCGGAGGATATTTATGCCATGTTTGACTGCCCTCAGAATGTGCGGGAAGAAGAGCTTTTTGCGATACCGGATTGGGCGGCAGGCAAGATTGTTTATCAGATTTTTGTGGACCGTTTTGCTTCCGATAAGGAGCTTACGGCAGACTGGTATAAGGAAAAGCTTCATTTTAGGGACCGGTTTGGCGGCAACCTTGCCGGTATTACAAAAAAGATACCTTATCTGTCCGAATTGGGAGCAGAGGTGCTGTATCTGACGCCTATATTTAAAGCAGGAACCAGTCATAAGTACGATACTATAGATTACATGGAAATCGATCCTGATTTTGGCACCGGTGAAGATTTGCGCAATTTGGTAAAAGCAGCTCATGCCCATGGTATGTATGTCATTTTAGACGGTGTGTTTAACCATACCTCCACCCGCTTTTTTGCCTTTGCTGATTTGCTGAAAAATCAGGAAGCCTCCCATTACAGGGACTGGTACTACCCAGAGCAGTTCCCCATAAAGGAGACGGGCACACCGACCTACAGGACCTTTGGGTATCATGGCGGAATGCCCAAGCTAAATTGCAGGAACGAAGAAGTACAGGAGTATATTTTTAAGGTAATAGCACACTGGACAAAAGAATGCGGGATTGACGGCTGGCGGCTGGATGTGGGAGATGAAATCGGCCATGCCTTCTGGAAAAAGTTCAGGGTAAGACTGCGGGAAATAAATCCCCGGGCGCTCATTGTAGGAGAAATCTGGCATTATGCGGCTGAATTTTTGCGGGGTGACGAATGGGACAGTGTAATGAATTACCGTTTTTATCAGGCAGTGCTTCATTTTGCGGCAAAAAGACAGATAGGTCCCACAGCCTTTGCAGAAGAGCTTGACATGCTGCGCGGCAGGCTGCATACAAAGGTTTTTCCGGTTTTGTGGAATCTGATAGGCAGTCATGATACGCCCCGTTTTTTATATGAGGCAGGAGAACGGAAGGAAGCGCTCTGCCTGGCAAGTGCCATACAGCTTTTATCACCCGGTATGCCCATGATTTATTATGGAGATGAAGCAGGCATGACAGGCGGGAAGGACCCGGACTGCCGCAGGGGCATGCTGTGGGAAGAAAAACGGCGGGATGCGGCTTTGTATGGGTGGTATCAAAAGCTGGCTGTACTGCGTAAAAAATATCCGTCCATTGCAAAGGGGACGAGGCAGTGGATAAAGACAGAGGACGAAAGCGGACTGCTCATATGGAGAATGGAGCTGCCGGGTCAGGAGAGTGTAACGGTTGTACTGCACAATGCCAAAACCAAAACGGAGCTTGCGGAATATAAGGGACAGCCGGACATATTGGGAGAAAGCGTTTTTGACGGTATTTTGCAGCCCTGTCAGGTGGCAGTTTTTGTGGAAAGGTAAGCAAGGCTTTTTCCGAAAGGTAAGCATAGCTTTTGTCAGAAGGTAAGCAGGGCTTTTGCCGGAAGGTAAAGAGGAGCTTTTTGGTGACCGTGAAATGCTTTTGTGTGCGAAAGAGCGTTTCGGCGCCTGGATGATAAAAAATAAAAAGGAGATAAGAAAATGAGAGAATGGTTAAAAGACAGTGTATTTTATGAGATTTATCCCCAGACCTATAAGGATACAAACGGCGATGGCATCGGGGATGTGCAGGGGATTATTGACAAGCTTGATTATGTGAAGAGCTTAGGCTGCAATGCCATCTGGATGAATCCCTGCTATGACAGCCCGTTTATGGATGCCGGTTATGATGTGCGGGATTACAAAAAATGTGCGTCCAGATACGGCACAAACGAGGATTTGAAGAGACTGTTTGAAACAGCCCATGAAAAGGGCATGCATATTATTCTGGATTTGGTACCGGGACATACCTCTGATGAGCATGCATGGTTTAAGGAAAGCTGCAAGCCGGAACACAATGAATATACCAACAGGTACATCTGGACACAGAATGTATGGGATGCACCGGAAGGATACCGTTTTGTATGCGGCACAACAGATCATGACGGCAACTATATGGTGAACTTTTTCAGTTCTCAGCCGGCCCTGAATTACGGTTTCCATGAGATTACCCATAAATGGCAGCTTCCGGTGGACCATCCTGACTGTATTGCAACAAGAGAAGCCCTGAAGGATATTATGAAATTCTGGCTGCAGCTTGGCTGTGACGGCTTTCGCGTGGATATGGCAGACTCTTTGGTTAAGAATGATGACGAAAAGGTAGCGACCATGGCATTGTGGAAGAATATTACGGAAGAAATCCACAGGGAATATCCCCAGGCAGCGCTTGTTTCCGAATGGAGCTGTCCGAAGCGTGCCCTAAAATGTGGTTTTGATATGGATTTTTACCTTGATCATAACGGACACGGCTACCATGCCCTGTTTAGAGAAGTGACAGAAGACGGTGAAAACAAGAGCTTTTTCTCCAAAAACGGAAAAGGCAATGCAGCTTCCTTTGTAAAAGAATATCTGGAGGATTTGCAGGCTACAAAAAATGATGGTTATATCAGCTTTATCACCTGTAACCATGATACACCCCGTATGGCAAGATGGTTGGATGAGAGAGAATTAAAACTGGCATTTTCCACTATATTCACAATGCCGGGCGTACCGTTCCTCTATTATGGTGATGAAATCGGCATGCCCTTTACAGAAGGCCTGGTAAGCAAGGAAGGCGGCTTCTCCCGTACCGGCACACGTACGCCTATGCAGTGGAATGCAGAAAAAAACTGTGGTTTCTCTGACGGAGATACGCCCTACCTGCCCACCGGAAAGCCCGGTGAAACCGTGAGTGTGGAAAGCGAAGAAAAACGAGAGGATTCTTTGTATCATACGGTAAAAGAAATTATCGCACTGAGACATCAGTATGCGGACTTACAGGCAGACGGCAGCTTTGAAGTGCTTTACGTGAAAGAGGATGCATATCCGTTAATTTACCGCAGAGGCAGTCTTGCAGTTATGGTAAATCCCTCCCAAAATGAAGTAAAAGCAGCACTTCCCGGAATAAATGCCATCGGGGAAGCAATTTTCAGCATTGGAGAGGCTTCTTTGGAAAAAGAGACGGCGGTATTGGGACCGCAGAGCTTTGCGGTCATAAAAATCCAGTAAAAATGCAGGTTTTCATAGGCTGACACTTATAAAAGCACTTGTGTCATAAATAGTGTCATATAATTAGGACAGGCGTGTGACTGAAATGGTCAACACCTGTCCTTAAAATTTATTGGGATTCAAATTCTTTTTTCTCTTATGGTTGCGTAGGCAGGCAAGGATGCTACGGATTCCAGTTATCAGGCCCGGAAAGTACATCCTTGACGGTATAAAGTGCCGCTTCTTTGTCGGTAAGCTGGTGGGAAAAGGCAGCTCGTTTTTCAGGACAGGCTCCTTCTCCTGTGGAACGGTATTCTCCATAGTAAAAATGACCATGGGGTTTGTTCCAGTCGTTCCAGCCAAGCGGGTGAATGTGGGCGCCCATTTCACAGTTAAGATATACGGTCTTTGCCCATTCCCGCCAGGGGCGGCCCAGGTAGATAGAATGGGGCGGGCAGTCGCTTACAAGCCTGCAATGACTGAATACATATCCGTAAGGCGTACCCTCAGGCGTGGAAGCCGCTGTTACATAGCCGTAAATGACTTCATCATCAGGGCTTTCCGGCGGCTTTCGGTCACCGGGTTTTTTGGAGTATATGGTACAGTCTTCAAAATAGGAGACAGCGCTTCCGAATATGAAATCCACATCGCCCTGTAAAAAGCAGCGCCGGTATAAATGTCTGCCCATGATGCGGGGCTTTGTTTCGCCGGGGCCGGTAAAACCGCCGGGCTTTGCCGCCGTAGGCGGAAGAGGAGCGGTAAACAGCGTATCCTGACTGGAAATCATACGGCAGTCCTCAAAAAGAAGCCGGTCACCGTCAGCGTAGAGCGCAAGTGCCTGTCCTACCGTGTGCCCGTATCCGGCACTGTTGACAAAGGAAATATTCTTGGCGGTAAAATCATGGGTATTGATGCGAACGGAGGCGGTACGGAAGGTACCTCGTTTTTCTCCGTCCGGCATGATTTCACAGGCGCCAAGATTCCATGTGATAACGGTTGTTTCGGCATCCTGCCCTAAAAAGGTCACATAGGGACGTTCTATCACCAGCCGCTCCTTATAAATGCCGGGTGCAATATGAAAAATAACAGGTGCAATATAATCTTCTGACACGGCGGGGAAGGCTTGCGGGGCAGAAGAAACGGCAGGCAGAGAAGCCAATGCCTGCCCGATGGTGGGAAAGCTCTCTTCTTTGTCCGAATAGTTGATATACAGGTGTATAGGGGGGATAACAGGTGTCATATTCATTTTTAAATCCTTTCATTTCAGTGAAATTTATAGCAAAAGTGAATGAAAAAAGGTTATTGCAATTATAATTTTTTTTCGGGACAATGTCAAACCGGCAGCAGGGTAAGGATGGATTTGCATCAAAGTAAGGATAGATTTACATTAAAGTAATGTGAAATTCATATTTTGTTCATAAAAGTTTAACGGATTGGAGTGGCTTTTGGTTGAATATACTGTTTAAATCTGATACAATTAACTTTGTGTATTTGGATTTACAGATATATGTACGCGCGCCAAGGCGCGCAGATTGGAGCATTTGAAAATATGAGTTTAGTTAGTAAAATATTTGGAACGCACAGCGCAAGGGAACTGAAACGGATAGAGCCGTTAGTAGACAAAATCGAAGCCCTGCGCCCTGCCATGCAGGATTTAAGCGGCGAACAGTTAAAAGCCAAGACAGAGGAATTCAAAAAACGTTTGAAGGACGGAGAAACTTTGGATGATTTGCTGCCGGAGGCTTATGCTGTTGTACGTGAAGCTGCAAGGCGTGTACTGAATATGGAGCATTACAGGGTACAGCTTATCGGCGGTATCATCCTGCATCAGGGACGTATTGCAGAGATGCGTACCGGTGAAGGTAAGACACTGGTATCTACGCTGCCGGCATACTTAAATGCCTTGGAAGGCTGCGGCGTGCATATTGTTACGGTCAACGACTATCTGGCGCACCGTGATGCGGAATGGATGGGACAGGTACATGAATTTCTCGGACTTAAGGTAGGCGTGGTATTAAACAGCATGACGCCGGATGAGCGCCGGGAAGCATATAACTGTGATATTACTTATGTCACCAACAACGAACTGGGCTTTGATTACTTAAGAGATAACATGGTAGTGTATAAAAAGCAGCTTGTGTTAAGAGGGCTGCACTATGCCATTATCGATGAGGTGGACTCCGTGCTGATTGATGAAGCAAGGACCCCTCTTATCATTTCGGGACAGAGCGGCAAATCAACGAAGCTTTATGAGATGTGCGATATTTTAGCACGTCAGTTAAAGCGCGGTGAGGATATGGCGGAGCTGTCCAAAATGGATGCGATCATGGGTGTGGTACAGGAAGAAACGGGAGATTTTATTGTCAACGAGAAGGATAAGGTAGTCAATCTGACGGAAGCCGGTGTGGAAAAGGTAGAACGTTTTTTCCAGATTGCAAACTATGCGGATCCTGAAAATCTGGAGATACAGCACAATATTATTTTAGCGCTGCGTGCCCATAACCTGATGTTTAGGGATAAGGACTACGTGGTAAAGGATGACCAGGTACTTATCGTAGATGAATTCACAGGACGTATCATGCCGGGACGGCGTTATTCTGACGGTCTGCATCAGGCTATCGAGGCCAAGGAGCATGTACAGGTTAAGCGGGAGAGTAAAACGCTGGCAAGCATTACTTTCCAAAATTTCTTCAACCTGTTTGAGAAAAAGTCAGGTATGACCGGTACGGCGCTTACTGAGGAGAGAGAGTTCCGTGATATCTACGGTATGGACGTTATCGAGATTCCCACCAACAGACCGGTTGCCAGAATGGACCATCAGGATGCTGTTTATAAGACCAGAAAAGAAAAGCTACATGCTATTGCGGCAGCCGTGGAAGAGGCACATGCCAAAGGACAGCCTGTTTTGGTAGGTACGATTACCATTGAAGCATCTGAAGAACTAAGCGGCATGTTAAAGAGAAGAGGGATTGCGCATAAGGTACTGAACGCCAAGTTCCATGAGCTTGAGGCAGAAATCGTTGCGGATGCCGGCATGCACGGAGCGGTGACCATTGCTACCAATATGGCAGGCCGTGGTACGGATATTAAACTGGACGATGGCGCAAGAGAAGCAGGCGGACTTAAGATTATCGGTACGGAACGCCATGAATCCAGACGTATTGACAATCAGCTGCGCGGACGTGCAGGCCGTCAGGGAGACCCCGGTGAATCCAAGTTTTACATTTCATTGGAAGATGATTTGATGAGACTGTTCGGTTCCGAGCGTCTGATTCGTATGTTTACTGCAATGGGTATTCCCGAAGGACAGGAAATCGAGCATAAAATGCTCAGCAATGCCATAGAATCGGCACAGAAGAAGATAGAAAACAATAACTACGGTATCCGTAAGAATCTGTTGGAATATGACCGGGTCATGAGCGAACAGAGGGAAATCATATACGGTGAAAGACGCCGTGTTTTGGACGGCGAAAGCATGCGGGATGTTATCTACAAGATGATAACCGATCTTACGGAACATTTTGTAGATATGGTTATCGGCGAGGATTCAGATCCGGAGGAATGGGATTTGAACGAATTAAATACACTCCTGCTTCCCATTATTCCGCTGGAACCTCTGACAAAAGAAAGAATAAGCGCAACAAAAAAGAACAGCTTAAAGCAGCAGCTTAAAGAAGAGGCCGTTAAGCTTTATGAGGCAAAGGAAACAGAGTTTCCTGAACCTGAAATGATGAGAGAGCTGGAGCGAGTGATTCTTCTTAAGGTCATTGACAGAAAGTGGATGGACCATATTGACGATATGGACCAGCTCCGTCAGGGTATCGGTCTGCAGGCTTACGGTCAGAGGGACCCGCTTGTAGAGTACAAGTTAAACGGTTATGAAATGTTTGATGAAATGACGGAAAATATTAGAAAGGATACGGTAAGACTGCTTTTACGCGTTAAGATTGAGCAGAAGGTTGAGCGTGAGCAGGTTGCCAAGGTGACCGGTACCAACAAGGATGACAGCGGTCCGAGGGCACCTAAAAAGCGTGAAAATACCAAGGTATATCCCAATGACCCCTGTCCCTGCGGCAGCGGTAAGAAGTATAAGCAGTGCTGCGGAAGAAATGCCTGAGAGTAGTTTTTATTAAAAACAATAAAACAGCAATTCTAAATAAGGAAAGAGGTGACGTTAATTGGTTGAATTAGATAACATGAAAGCAAAATTGCTTACTTATGAAACACCTTTAGCGGAAGTGAGGGATTCACTTTGACTTAGCTAATAAGGAAAAGCGAATCGAAGAACTGGAGAGAGAGATGGAGGCTCCCGGTTTTTGGGATAATCCGGAACGCTCCAACAAACAGATGAAGGAATTAAAAAACTTAAAGGATACCTGTCAGACCTATCATGATTTGGAAGTCCAGTACGAGGACATTTTCACACTGATAGAAATGGGATATGAGGAAAATGATGAATCCCTGATACCGGAAATCGAAGAAGAGCTGGATTCCTTTATAAGCACCTTTGATGAAATGCGGATAGGCACTCTTTTGTCCGGTGAATACGATAAAAACAACGCTATCCTAAAGCTCAATGCAGGTGCAGGCGGTACGGAAAGCTGCGACTGGTGCGGTATGCTTTACCGCATGTATACCCGCTGGGCAGAGAGAAAAGGCTTTGCAATTGAAGTATTGGACTATCTGGACGGTGATGAAGCTGGCATAAAGTCCGTAACCTTTCAGGTGAATGGCGTAAATGCCTTTGGGTATTTAAAATCCGAAAAGGGCGTTCACAGACTGGTCCGTATTTCTCCCTTCAATGCGCAGGGAAAGCGTCAGACCTCCTTTGTATCCTTGGATGTCATGCCCGATATCGAAGAGGATTTGGATGTGGAAATCAATGAAGAGGATTTGCGGATAGACACCTACAGGAGCAGCGGCGCCGGCGGACAGCATATCAATAAGACCTCTTCCGCTATCCGTATTACCCACATTCCCACAGGTACCGTAGTACAGTGTCAAAATGAGCGGAGTCAGTTCCAGAATAAAGACAAGGCCATGCAGATGCTGAAGGCGAAGCTGTTTTTATTAAAGCAGGAAGCTAATGCGGAAAAGCTGTCGGATATTCGGGGTGAGGTAAAGGAAATCGGATGGGGAAATCAAATCAGATCCTATGTGCTGCAGCCTTACACGATGGTAAAGGATCACAGAACCGGTGTAGAAAGCGGCAATGCAGATGCGGTACTTGACGGTGCGTTAGATAATTTTATGAATGGTTATTTAAAATGGATAAGCACAGGGGCGAATCCTATAGCCGGAGCAGAAGATTAGTTCTGCTCCGGTTTCATTATGTCAAAATAGAAGGCTGCCATAGTCATCTGCATGTAGGGAAGCACCCAGAGAAGACCGATACCGGATAAGGAAGCAAGCAGCAGCAGAGGCAGAAAGCTGACTTCAATGTAGAAAAGCCGCGCGCGGCGTCCCTTCATAATGCGGATACTTAAACGCAGTATTTCAGGTGCTGCTTTATCGGGAAAATCCAGCATCAGGAAAAAGCACTGTGAAAAAGTCAGGGACAATGGCACATACACAATAAGTGCGGCAGCAAGACAGGGGAACATAAGGAACAGGTACATATCATTGCCCGTGCCTGTGTAAATATAGTAGGGAATAGTATAAGCAAGCGTAGGAATAATGCTTATGGCAGTCATGACAAGGGAGATGGCAAGGGAAGTTTCGATATGATGGGAAAACCCGTAAAAAATATCGGAAAAAACTGCAGGACCGCCATGTGCCGACTTTAAATAGAGGAGAGCCGTCCCTACACTGAATACACCGATAAAGACAGAAACAATAAAGCTGATGGCATTGGATATGATAAAACCGCCAATACTGTTAGCTGATGGCGTAAGTATCAGAAGGAAACGGGAAATGATAAATGACATAAGACCTACAAAAAGGCTTGTGCCGATAAACAGACCGTAATGTCCGGTCAGGTATTCTTTTGCGTTATCTTTTAATTGTGCGCTGGATAAATAAGTTTTCATATTGATTCTCCAAACAAAATGTTTTTTATGCGGTATAATTTACGTTCATACCGCTATATTTAGCCCTGTCAGCGGATTTTAAATCCTGCTGATAGGGATTTTCTTCGTTATAATATTTTATCTGCGTGCGGGTGGTGCCGCCGGATACATAGGAGCGTCCACACTCAGGACACAGGGAGCGTCTAAGAGAAACGGAAGCGCTTAAGACCCTGCCGTTGTCAGTGGCTGCTTTTGCGTAGGCATTGGATACATGCTCCTGCTCATGGGAGCGCACTACGCTGGCTGAGGCCTCGGCAGGAATATGAGCGGCAGATTTAAAGGAAACCATTTCGTCCGAGCCGTCCTGATATTTCCGGTTTTTACAGGTCTGACATTCTTCACCGGCAGCCGGTCTTCCATTTACCGAAAATGTGCTGTTTTCCTTTTGCCGGGCAGCTGACGGGGATGAATAACTGTCAGGAAAACCGTTTTGAATTGCAAAACTCATAAAATCACCTCTTTAACAGTAGGAAAGGTTAATAAAGTTCTTCAAGCTGCTTCATGTATTCCTCGTAGTATTCGTCAAAATCCATGCCGTAGGTTTGCTCAAACATCTGGTTTAACTGTTCTCTGTTTTCCGGTTTCAGCATGTTAAGAGCAGCGGAGATTGTAGAAATTAAAATAAGCAGGCCGCATGCTATGCCGATAAGGGATGTGATAAGACCGGTAATGGCGGTGGAGGGAAGCTTTTTCCCATGCCGTTTTCCGAGTACAACAAACAAAATGCCCAGTGCGCCTAAAGGTATCGGCAGAAAAACGGTGCAAAGAGATACAAGGGAAGCAATTCCCAAAATCATGGCAGCTGTAGCAAAATTATTTTTTGGCTCAGGCCGGTATGGCGGAATATAGTACCCCTGGGGCTGTCCGTTTAACCAGTAGCCCTGAGGGCTTTCGGGTTGTCTTTCCGACTGGCAGTCAGCAGGTTTCTCAGGCTGTCCGTCTAGTTGGCGGTCAGCAGGTTTTTCAGGCTGTCCGTCTGGCTGGCAGTCACCGGGGAGATTGGATTGTCCGTTTTGGAACGGACTATCCGTTTGGTTATGATTGTAATCCATAGTGATACTCCTTATTGTTTAGTGTGTCTGCATGTCAGCAGTGTCCGTGCATGCTGCTCATAGTCCCGGCACATGAATCTTAATAGTAGTGTAGCATCTTTCGAGATATTTTACAAATAAAGTTTAAAGGTGTTTTTTGCATAGGAAAAATAACGTAAAATTCTATTGGAAAAATAGAATACTTGTGGTATTATATGTGTAGGATATAACTGTAATGCATTACAGTTTTGGTCTAGGTGAAAGCTCTTTGGACCACCGTAGGCGGGAAGAATTTCCCGCCATTTTTACTATGTAAATGAGTTTTGGAGAACTAATGAAAGAACTTAGTATATTTAGTCCCTTTTCGGAATTGTGTTGTCAATGCAAAAGAGATATAACTAATCATACAAATTGAAGTTGTGCATGCGTTGATATGTGATATTTTGTAATACATGGTAAGGTAATTGGAGGGATTTATATTGAAAGAATTAAAGACAAAAGAGTATAAACGTTTTGAAGATATAAAGCAAATTAGACGGGATGGAACTGAATTTTGGTCGGCTAGAGAACTCGCACCGGCATTAGAATATACAAAGTGGGAGAATTTTCAAAATGTAATTAAGCGTGCAATGATAGCTTGCGAAAATAGTGGACATTTAGTAGAGAACGATTTTCCTGAGGTCAGGAAAATCGTTGATGCGGGAGCGACAAGTAAGCCTGTGAAAGATTATGAACTTACTAGGTATGCGTGTTATCTGATTGTACAAAATGGTGATCCTCGCAAAGAAGTAATTGCGTTGGGACAAACATACTTTGCAATTCAAACCTATAGACAAGAGGTTGCAGATCATTTCAATGAGTTGGATGAAGATAGACGGCGTTTGGTTGTGCGAGGCGATATAAAACAATGGAACCAGATGCTTGCAGAGACCGCGCATAATGCGGGTGTTATTTCTAACGAAGAATTTGCTATTTTTCAGAGTGCCGGATATATGGGATTATATGGTGGTCTGGATGTGGATGATATTCATAAAAAAAAGAATCTTGAAGTTGGGCAAAAGATACTTGATTTTATGGGTAGTACAGAGCTAATTGCTAATCTATTTAGAATTTCACAGACTGAAGAAAAATTAAGGAAAGATGGAGTGGATAATGCAAAAAAAGCCACATCAATTCATTATTCTGTTGGTAAAGAAGTTCGTGGCGCTATAGAAAAAATTGGTGGTACGCTTCCAGAGGATTTACCTACCCCAGAGAAAAGTATTCAAGAAATTGAAAAAGAACAGATGGCACGTTTAAAAGATAAGGCGAAAGCAGGAAAATTGATGCTTGATGAATAAATAGTAATTGACCGAGCTGAAAGAGAGGGATGCTTCTTGCACGATAAGGCAAGAAGATGGAACAATTAGACAACTAGGAATTTGACGAGGAGGTCATAACATGGAGAAAAACAAAAAGGAACTTTTAAAAAAGTATAAAGAGGAACAAAGAAAAAAATTTGTTAAATCGTTGCCAATGTCCATTGAAAATTTTACAGATTTATTTGACTATTTAGATGAAAACATGGATAAATGTGATGATGAACTAAGTTTAACTCGTCAATTTCTAATGGAGAACAATCTTCCAATTAGTGAAGTTATTGAATGGTTAGAAACGAAGGGTGGTTACTGTGATTGTGAAGTTTTAGCAAACATCGAAGATTTATTTGAAGAGGTTATTTAAATTATATTGTTTGCTCAGTAGCACAACTCCCAGTTTGCAGAATTAAGAAATAGAAACACTTTTCCGATAAAGGAGTATATTTATAAATGAATCAGGCGATTTTGGAGAGGTTACAGAACGCCCGGCATACTATCTGGTGACGTTACTGTTTCATGACCAAAAGAATGAAATTGCCACCAATGTGAAAAAACTTGAGGATAGCACCAAGAATTCCGGATTTTATTGTAAGTAGTCCTATTTCCTATGAGGTGGCTGTAGTAAATCGAAAGGAAACACCGGATAAAATCACATTATCCGGTAGACTTGGGCGTGGAATATCAAATGTAGTACAAAAGCACAAAGCCTTTTTTGACAGCTTTGACAAAATCATTGTGTACTATGATAACGGTCAAATTGAACTGGGAACGATTTTAAATACAGTTTTTTCAATCCATTTTGCAAATGTTGAGTTTAGGAAAGCAGAACCTCAAAAGTATCGCTTATTGCAAGCTGCGGACTTTATTTGTAGTATGGAGTTGCTGAAAATAAAGAAGAATGAAAATCGTTTAAGTAAGTCCGAAAAGCAATTTTTTTATAAACCACAAGAGTTGAAGAAAACCTTCTTTAAAGCAGTTGATAAAAAGAGATTAGGAAAATGACATGATTCTTTCCCTTATAATTGACTAACAAGGAAAAAATAAGGGAAAAGCATTGTTCAAAGGGAAATCCGGTTTGTGTAAGGGCTTGAGGTATTCTCAATGAGCAAAAATTACTCTTACAAGGCTTATTGCATACAGCCCTTCTGAAAATGTTTTTTTCGTTGAAAAGTCAGCTGCCATTTTGTATAATGGCAATAGCATCGGCTTTTTTAGCGTATAATTTTCAGAAGCCGGTATGGATGATGAAAAGGGGAAATTTCCCCTGGGAGGAATGAAACAGGAATGGATATTACAGGAAAGATTACAGAAGAATTAAAGGTACTGAAATGGCAGGTGGAAGCAGCCGTAAAGCTGATTGATGAAGGAAACACTATTCCGTTTATTTCAAGGTACAGAAAAGAAGCAACGGGTTCTTTAAATGATGAGCAGCTTCGTACCCTGTATGAGAGGCTTACTTATCTGCGTAACCTTGAGGAGAAAAAGGAGCAGGTGCTGGGCAGTATAGAGGAGCAGGGCAAGCTTACCGATGAGCTGAAGGAGAAGATTCTGGCTGCCGAGACGCTGGTTTTGGTAGAGGATTTGTACAGGCCTTACCGGCCTAAGAGAAAGACCCGTGCAAGTGTGGCAAAGGAAAAGGGGCTTGCCGGTCTTTCTGAGTTTATTTTAAAACAGGATGCCAAAGCGCCTGTTTTAGAGGAAGCAGCAAAATATGTTTCCGATGATACGGTACCTGAGGACAAGCAGGTAAAGAGTGCCGAAGAAGCATTGCAGGGGGCAATGGATATCATTGCGGAGAGCATTTCTGATGAAGCTGAGCATCGTCTGTATATCCGTAATGCAACCATGGCGGAAGGTATCATTACCTCCGCTGCCAAAGATGAGAAGGCAGAGAGCGTCTACGAGATGTACTATCATTTTGAAGAGCCTGTAAAGAAAATCGCAGGCCACAGGGTTTTAGCTTTAAACCGCGGAGAAAACGAAAAGGTGCTTACGGTTAAGGTTGTGGCGCCTGCGGAGCGTATTTTGCGGTATCTTGAAAAAAAAGTAATTACAAGTGACAATCCATATACTACGCCGGTACTTAAGGCAGTGGCGGCAGATGCGTATGACCGTCTGATAGCACCGGCTATTGAGAGGGAAATCAGAAATGATTTGACCGAGAAAGCAGAGGATGGTGCTATAGGCGTATTTGGTAAAAACTTAGAGCAGCTTCTGATGCAGCCTCCTATTGCAGGCAAGGTGGTGCTTGGCTGGGACCCGGCTTTCAGAACAGGCTGCAAGCTGGCAGTGGTGGATGCAACCGGCAAGGTGTTAGATACTAAGGTAGTATATCCTACCGCACCGCAGAATAAGGTGGAGGAAGCGAAAAAAGAAGTAAAGCGTCTCATTAAAAAATATGGTGTTTCCCTTATTTCCGTAGGCAACGGCACGGCATCAAGAGAGTCGGAGCAGGTGATTGTGGACATGTTAAAGGAAGTGGATACACCGGTGCAGTACGTTATCGTGAATGAAGCAGGAGCTTCCGTGTATTCTGCAAGCAAGCTTGCAACAGAAGAGTTTCCTAATTTTGACGTGGGACAGAGAAGTGCAGCGTCCATTGCAAGAAGACTGCAGGACCCGCTGGCAGAGCTTGTAAAGATAGACCCCAAGTCCATCGGTGTCGGTCAGTACCAGCATGATATGAACCAGAAAAAGCTGGGTGAGACCTTAAACGGTGTGGTAGAGGACTGTGTAAATAAAGTAGGCGTGGATTTGAATACGGCTTCGGTATCCCTGCTGGAGTACATTTCCGGTATCAGCAAGGCGATTGCCAAAAATATTGTGGATTACAGGGAGAAAAATGGTCGTTTTACCAGCAGACAGGAGCTTTTAAAGGTAGCAAAATTAGGGCCTAAGGCATTTGAACAGTGCGCGGGCTTTTTACGGATAACAGACGGGAAAAATCCCCTTGATGCAACCAGCGTGCATCCCGAATCCTACGAAGCGGCCATGAAGCTTTTGGAAAAGCTGGGGCTTTCCATGGAAGACGTAAAGGAAGCCCAGAAAAAGGCGGCTGCAGAACGTCTTTCGGGAAAGAAAGAAGGTATAAAAGGTGCGGCTGCCGCATCCGGTGACAAAAACAATAAGAGTAAGAATGCAGGACGGCAGATGCAGGTAAAGAATACCAATACTGCTATGGGCAAGGCACTGGCACAGGCTATGGGCAGTTTCCTGCCGCAGGAGGGCGCGGTGGACAGCGCACCTGAGAAGCAGGCAAAGGGTACCACGGCTCCTTTGACATCCGGCAGCCGTACAGCTTCCGTTACCATGGGAAGCCTTGAAAAGAAGATTTCTGATAAGAAGAAGCTGGCAGCAGAGCTGGGCATTGGTGAGATTACCCTGACGGATATTGTAAAGGAACTGGAAAAGCCTGCACGCGACCCTCGTGACGATATGCCGGCGCCTATCTTAAGAAATGACGTACTGGACATGAAGGACTTGAAACCGGGGATGATATTAAAAGGTACTGTTCGTAACGTCATTGATTTCGGTGTATTTGTAGATATCGGTGTCCATCAGGACGGACTGGTGCATATCTCCCAGATAACGGACCGCTTTATCAAGCACCCGCTTGAGGCAGTCAGCGTCGGAGATATCGTAGAAGTACAGGTGCTTACGGTAGATGCAGCCAAAAAGCGCATTGGTCTTACCATGAAAATTAAAAAATAAGAGGCATGTCAAAAACAGGACATACAAAACAGGACATACAAAACAGGACATACAAAACAGGACGTACAAAGAAGGGGCTTAATTGGCCTCTTTTTTTGTTAAAATCACTTAAAAGCATAATGATTTCTAAATTCTGTCAGGCATTGCCTGTTCAATGATTGATAGAGGAAGGCAGAAGCGAAGGATTAGGACAGGGCTTAAGAGCCCTGATAGAAATCTGTCAGGAAATGGGGCTGGGCAGAGAGGATACCCTTAACCGAATAGAAAAGAAAATCCACTTGACAAGAAAAGTTGTCATAATATATAATCAAATATGACAAGTAAAATTGTCATATTGAAAAGAATATTTGTCAAAAAGAGTTACAAGACTGAAAAAGCGTAAAATAGTATAAGGAAAAGCGGGGAGGGCATCATGGTAAAGTTTAGTCGGCTGCATGTAAAGAATATTTCCAAACGCAGGCAGGATAAGTTGGATTTGTCAGGGAAGATGGACGCATTAAAAGAGGCTTCTTTCCGGCAAAAGATGGGAGAGGCGCTTGCGCAGGAGGGCAGGGTTTATGCCTGGTATGATAAAAAAGACTTGATAGCCTGCTTTTTGTTTACAAAAACGGAGGAAGAAATCAGCCTGCCCTATGTGGAGGGTGC
The DNA here is from genome assembly GCA_900551115.1 of uncultured Lachnospiraceae bacterium. Taxonomy (GTDB): domain Bacteria; phylum Bacillota; class Clostridia; order Lachnospirales; family Lachnospiraceae; genus Acetatifactor. The sequence goes on along the minus strand of URUY01000020.1, from coordinate 18,446 downwards.
TGATTTGCTGAAAGAAGAGAGAGAAGAGAAAGAAGGGGAGAAAAAGGCTGCCAAGAGTTATTGCCTTGTAGATTTTTTTATCCTGCCGGAGTATGCGGAGCATGCAGACAAGATGAAGGAACACATGCTTGCGGATTTAAAGGAGCAGGCAATATTCTCAGGCGTGGATGCCATTAAATGGGGGGAAGATATCCTCAGAAAGAAATCCGTGAAGGTAAAAGGTATAGGAGAGTTCTCGGGTATTGTCTTTGGACTCTGCATAGGATTTATGTTTGGTATAGCGCTTGATAATGTTGCGATTGGTATCTGTTTTGGCGTGTGCTTTGCTTCCTGTGGGGGATTAATCTGGTCAGATGCAGGTACACGGTTTGAGCGGAGCGGAGAGCATGAAGGAGAAAAGAGGGAATAAGGATGCCGTTACGGAATCATTTAAAGGAATACAGGGTCAGACTCTCTGTCAATCAGCAGGAGATGGGAGCGCTGGTGGGGACCTCCAGGCAGACTATCAGCCAGATAGAGCGAGGCGACTATTCCCCATCCGTTACGCTTGCACTTAAAATTGCCAGAGCATGCGATGCAAAGGTAGAGGATATTTTTGTATATGAGGAGGATGCAGATGAGTACCGAGGAGAGGATTAAAAAGGAAGATAAGAAGGCAGTCGGAAAATTCAGATGGATAATGGCAGCTTGCACTTTACTGGGAGCGCTGGGCGGTATTGCATTAGCTTTTATAAGAGAGAATGATGCCGGTATTGTGGCAGCGATGGCAAAGCTTCCCAAAGTTATGATTTATGTGATTCCGGTTCTGTTTATTCTGATAAATATTGTGACAGGTATTATATGCATACATATGTTAAGAAAGACAGAAAAAATCCGTAAGGTGTGGGACGGTGAGGAAGAAGAACCGGAAAGAAAAATGGATAAATGTCTGGATATCAGTATGTTCTTAACCAACATTGTATGCATTATCAATTTATTTTTGTTCGGGGTAGAGGTTTATTTTTTAAACCGGGGCGAAGGAAGGCAATACGGCTTTTTTTTGATGGCTGCCGGTGTGGTTATTATTTTAAGTCAGCTTTTCAATATGCTGCTCCAGAAAAAAACGGTAAACCTTATCAAACTGATAAACCCGGAGAAGAGAGGCAGTGTTTATGATGTGCATTTTATGAAAAAATGGGAAGAAAGCAGTGATGAACTGCAGATGCTTATCATGTACAGGGCAGGCTATCGGTCCTATAAAACAATGCAGATAACCTGCATAGTATTGTGGGTCATATGTTTTTTCCTGAATTTTTCCTTTGACACAGGCTTGCTGCCGATGCTGTGTGTAACTATTCTCTGGCTTATATCAATTATTACCTTTATGCTGACCTGCAGAAAATTGGAAAACACTTATTGACAAAGCATTAACAAAGAGGTATTCTGTCATCAGTGATGAAGCCGCATCCATTCGGCAGCTATCACAAACTAAATAAAGAAGTTCTTCGGGGTTGGGTGTAATTCCCTACTGGTGGTGATGCTCCCTCATAAAGAGGCGGGATGAGTCCACGACCTGCAAGGTTTGATTTTTGTCAAAGCGGCAGCTGAACCGGTTACAATCCGGTACCAACAGTAAAGTCTGGATGAAAGAAGAAATGTGAGAAGGCAGATTCTGTACGGATGCTGTTCCTAAATGTTTTAATTTATGGACGGAGCTGGTACACAGAAGGCTTTAACGAGCAGGTTTCCCCGGATAGTATTCCGGGGCTTTTTTAATTTACAGGAAAAACTTGCATGCTGTTCTCCGGAAGAATTTCCTTATCAATATTTTACAGGTGATTGAGAAACTGTTAAATGCAGCCTATATTCCGGGATATTTCGCAGTTACCTGCAATATTTCACATTGAAGGGAGAATAAAAAATGAATGGATTAGTAAAAACCGTAACCGAAAACCTTATTTTTGTACTGGAATTTTTAGGGGTGATTGCCCTCATGTTCCTGCTGGCGGTACTGATTGAAAAAGCGGCAGACAAAAAAAGAGGCGTAAAAAGAAAGATGATTACCACCCGTATGATGGCGATGACCGGCATGTTCTCCGCAATCGCACTTGTGCTGCATCTGTTTGATTTTCCGTTGCCCTTTGCGCCTGATTTTTATAAGGTGGATTTCAGCGAGCTGCCGATTATGGTGGGTACGTTTGCATTCGGCCCGGTAGCAGGCGTTATGATGGAATTTATAAAAATTCTTCTAAAGATTCTGACGAAGGGTACCAGTACGGCCTTTGTGGGCGATTTGGCAAATTTTACCGTAGGCTGCAGCCTGCTGCTTCCGGCATCGGCGGTATATGAATTTGTAAAAACCAAGAAGGGGGCGGTTGTCGGCTGCATTACGGGAACTATATGCATGACCGCATTCGGTACGATATTTAATGTACTGTATCTGATTCCCAAATTTGTAGTGCTTTACGGCATGCCTTCCGTTGATACCATTATTGATATGGGAAGAGCCATAAATCCGGCCATTACCAGCCTGACAGCCTTTGCGTGCCTGGCGATAGCACCGCTAAATCTTTTAAAGGCGGGGGTCATTTCTTTGATTACGATGGTGATTTACAAACCGTTAAGCCCTATTATTAAAGAAGGAAGACAGAAATAATCCACTTGCTTTTTAGGGGCATTATCAATATAATATAAGAGGTACATGGGATAAACTGCATGGGCAGAGATGCGAAAGCAGCAGGTAAAAGGAAGGAAGCATAAAGGATGTTAAAAGAATTTAAGAAGTTTGCACTGCGTGGCAACATGATAGATTTGGCTGTAGGTATGATAATCGGAAGCGCCTTTACCGGCATTGTAAATTCTCTGGTAAAGGACATGATTATGCCTTTGGTCAGTATCTTTACCGGCAAGGTGGATTTTTCCAACTGGTTTTTTGCACTGGACGGCAAAAGCTACGCTACGTTGGAAGCGGCTCAGGAGGCAGGAGCGGCTACCTTCAATTACGGTACTTTTATTTCCAACGTGATTAACTTTGTAATTATGGCATTTGTGGTATTTCTGTTTGTCAAGGGAATGAACAAATTAAAGCACGAAGAACCCAAACCTGTGACAACAAAGAAATGTCCCTTCTGTATGTCCGAGATAAACATAGAAGCTACGAAATGTCCTCATTGTACTTCGGAATTGGAAAAGTAAGCATAAAAGCACCTACCTGGTAGGTGCTTTTTAAAGCGTTTGCGCAAGGAGGTTTTGATGGTAGAATTTGATGTGCATATTAAGGCGTCGGATCTGTATGACTATATGATGAGGCATACCTATAACAGCTTTTCCGGGATTCTGGGAAGCGTATTAGGCGCCTTGATGGTGATAGCGGGAGTTTATATGAAAGGCTGGCTGATGGTGATAGCGGGCATTGTGCTTCTATGCTATCTACCATGGACGCTGTTTTTAAAGAGCAGGCAGCAGATGCTTGCAAATCCTGCTTTTAAAGAACCGTTACATTATGTGCTGGATGATGAAGGGATTCACGTATCCCAAAAGGATACGGAGGAAATGCAGCAATGGGAGAATATCGTAAAGGCAGTTTCCACGGGGAAAAGCATTATTGTATATACCTCCAGAATGAATGCCTGCATCTTTCCCAAAAGGGATTTGGGGGATAAAACGGCGCTGGTGATTCAGGTGCTTTCCACACATCTTCCTGCAAAAAAAGTAAAAATCAGACAGTAAGCCCAAAGACGGAGTAATGATTCATGGACAGTGAAAGAACAGAACAGACAATGGTATACGAAACCCATAGCGATAAGGAAACGAGGTGTCTTGGCAAGACCATGGGAAAAAAGGCCGTGCCGGGGCAGGTTTATACGCTGCTTGGAGATTTGGGAGTGGGCAAGACCGTATTTACGAAAGGCTTTGCAGAGGGACTTGATATTACGGAGCCGGTGAGCAGTCCCACCTTTACCATTGTACAGATTTATGAGGAAGGGCGCATGCCTTTTTACCATTTTGACGTCTACCGGATTGGGGATGTGGAAGAAATGGAAGAAATCGGTTATGAGGATTGCTTTTATGGTGAAGGTGTCTGCCTGATTGAGTGGGCAAACCTGATAGAAGAGATTCTTCCGCAGCATTATACGCGGATAACTATTGAAAAGGACTTGGAAAAAGGTTTTGATTACCGTAGAATAACAGTAGAGAAGATATGACAAGGACAGGTTTTTGGGAAACTCTGATACACATGTTAAAGGTTTCCGGTTACCTGACGGGAGGAGAAAGGCATTATGAAGATACTGGCATTGGACAGCTCAGGACTGGTGGCAACTGTGGCAGTGGCAGAGGATGAGGTCTTGACGGCGGAATATACCGTGAATTATAAAAAAACGCATTCCCAGACGCTGATACCTATGCTGCAGGCTATAAAGGATATGATAGAGCTTGACCTTTCCACTATAGATGCAATCGCCATAGCGGCGGGACCGGGTTCCTTTACGGGACTGAGAATCGGTTCGGCAACGGCAAAAGGGCTGGGACTGGCTCTTTCAAAGCCCTTGATTGAGGTACCTACTGTGATAGGACTTGCCTGCAATCTCTGGGGTACAGAAAAACTGGTTTGTCCGATTATGGATGCCAGAAGAAATCAGGTATATACAGGAATCTATAGCTTTGAGAGAGAAGCAGGAGAAAACGGCAGCAGTACATACCGCATGCAGACGCTTAAAGAACAGTGTGCGGCAGATGTAAGTGAGATTGCAGAGGAGCTTAACAGACTGGCAGGCAGTTTGTCAAAAGAGGTGATTTTTTTGGGAGACGGTGTGCCGGTATATCGGGATATCCTGTCAGAAAAAATGACAGTCCCTTACAGCTTTGCACCGGCTCATTTAAACAGACAGCGCGCCGCGTCAGTGGCGGCGGTGGCACAGCATTATTATATAGAAGGAAAAACAGTGAGCGCCGGGGAGCATCAGCCGGACTATCTGCGATTAAGTCAGGCAGAACGGGAGCGGCTGGAGCAGGAGCAAAGCGAGAAGGAACAGGCAGGGCAGGTACAGGAAATAGACAATGATAAAGGAATATAAATGGAATGCGGCAGGAAAAGCTATGACAATCCGCCCCATGAAAAAAGAAGATGTGCCTGCTGTAAGTAAGCTGGCAAAAGCAAGCTTTTCCATGCCATGGTCCGAAAATGCTTTTTTAGAGGTGCTTAACAGAACGGACTCCTTATATGTGACGGCACTGGCAGGAGATATGCCGATAGGCTGCTGTGGTGTGACAAATGCTTGTGGAGACGGTGATATCAATAATGTGATGGTGGATGAAAAATACCGATGTATGGGAATCGGCAGACTTTTGCTTAACAGTCTGATGGAATGGGGCAAAGCGCTTGGTATCAGCAACTATACTCTGGAGGTCAGAGTCAGCAACGCACCAGCCATTCATCTGTATGAGAGCCTTGGATTTACAAGCGCCGGCATCCGACCCGGATTTTATGAGCTTCCCCGTGAAGATGCCGTGATTATGTGGAAAAGACAGGAAGCGGATGGACAAATTACCATGCCCGAATAGATAAAAAACCTGTATAATAGAGGTGATACGGCCTTTTAACAAGTATATAGGGAGGATGGCATGAGAAAGTATAAAGATGAAAATAAAATGCAGCTTACAGAGGTTATCTGCAATAAATGCGGCAGAAAGCTTACGGTAGAAAACGGGATTATTAAGGAAGGGCATTTTAGCGCCGATACCGTGTTCGGCTATTTCAGCGAAAAGGACGGCACAAGGCAGAAGTTTGATTTGTGCGAAAAATGCTATGACGCCATAATAAAGGAGTTTTCCATACCTGTCTGCGAGATAGAGGAAAAGGAATTATGTTAGATGTTTGTTTGCTGGGAACAGGAGGCATGATGCCCCTGCCATACAGATGGCTTACTTCCCTGATAATGCGGTTTAACGGAAAGAGCATTTTGATTGACTGCGGGGAAGGGACGCAGATTGCCCTGAAGGAAAAGGGGTGGAGTCCCAAGCCCATTGATATCATATGCTTTACCCATTACCATGCAGACCATATCAGCGGGCTGCCGGGCATGCTGCTCACCATGGGCAATGCGGAGAGAACCGAGCCGCTTCTTTTGATTGGTCCCAAAGGCCTTACCAAAGTGGTATCTGCACTGCGTGTGATTGCACCGGAGCTGCCTTTTGCGATTAATTGCATGGAGCTTACGGAGAACACGGTACAGATTCCCTTTGACGGATTCAGGCTGGAGGCTTTCAAGGTGAATCATAATGTGGTATGCTATGGGTATAGCATGGTAGTAGAGAGAAGCGGTAAATTTCAGATGGACAAGGCATTATCGCTTTCAATTGAAAAACAGTACTGGAGCAGGCTGCAAAGAGGAGAAGTAATAGAGCTTTCCGACAGGACGCTTACGCCGGATATGGTTTTAGGTCCTGCAAGAAAGGGAATTAAGGTGACTTATACCACAGATACCAGACCGACAGAAAGTATTGTGGAAAATGCGAAAGCTGCAGATTTGTTTATCTGTGAAGGCATGTACGGAGAGCCGGATAAGATAAGCAAGGCAAAAGAGTATAAGCATATGACCTTTTATGAAGCGGCACAGATGGCACAAAAGGCAGGAGTCAAAGAAATGTGGCTGACCCATTACAGTCCGTCGCTGCAAAGGCCGGAGGAATATATGGCGGAGGTTAAAAAAATATTTCCTGCTTCTGTGGCGGCAAAGGACGGACGCAGCATAGAGCTTCTGTTTATAGAAGAATAGAGAAAGAAAGCGGCACCCGGGAACAGAGCGGGATAAAGGACAGCATTACAAAAGAACAGCGTCCAAAAAGTATGGATAGGAGGAGGCCGGATGATAAAAGCAAACACAAGGTTACAGACCGGAACGACCAAAAAGCCGGGAAGTACGAAAAAAAGTGCCGGTGCTGCCTTAAAAAGCGGCATTGTGATTCTGCTTTTAGTGGCAATGATAGTGGGCTACTATTATTATTTAAGCAGCCGGCAGAGAAGCACGGAACCTCCCGTGGCAGAAATGACCGTGGCACAGGAGCTGATTGCCAGAGATTTGGTAAACAATTATCCCCCTACGGTGAAAGAGGTCGTGCGCTATTACAGTGATATTACAAAATGCTTCTATAATGAAGAGTATAGTGCCGAAGAGTTAGAACAGCTTGCTTCCCAGACAAGGTTTCTGTATGATGAGGAGCTTATAGCGGGCAATGACTGGGCAAAATACATTGTGGACCTGACTGCAGATATTGATTCCTTCAAGGAAAAATCAATCCGTGTAAGCAGTTATAGCCTGCCTGCCAGTACGGATGCAGATTATTTTTCACAGGATGGTCATGAATTTGCACGTTTTTACTGTACTTATGTGCTGTCCAGCGGCTCACAGAAGCAGTCGGTGGAGGAAGTATATCTGCTCCGCAAGGATGAAGCCGGGCATTGGCGGATATACGGATGGGATTTGGCAGAAAATGTAACGCTTGAGGAATGAGTGTAATATGGATAAGGATATTTTGATACTGGCAATAGAAAGCTCCTGTGATGAGACCGCAGCGGCAGTGGTAAAAAACGGAAGGGAAGTATGCTCCAATATTATTTCCTCCCAGATTGCGCTGCATACGCTGTATGGCGGCGTGGTGCCGGAAATTGCCTCAAGGAAACATATAGAAAAGATCAATCAGGTAATAGAGGAAGCCTTAAAAGAAGCGGGAGTTAGTCTTACGGATATGGATGCCATTGCAGTCACCTATGGTCCCGGTCTGGTGGGGCCTCTTTTAGTAGGCGTATCTGCAGCAAAAGCCATCAGCTTTGCAACGGATATTCCGCTTATCGGCGTACATCATATTGAAGGCCACATCAGTGCTAATTACATTGCAAACAAGGAGCTGGAGCCTCCTTTTATCTGTTTGGTGGTTTCCGGCGGCCATACCCATCTTGTAGTGGTAAAAGACTATGGCGAATATGAAATTATCGGGCAAACCAGGGATGATGCGGCAGGAGAAGCTTTTGATAAGGTGGCGCGTGCCATCGGACTTGGTTATCCCGGCGGTCCCAAGATAGACAAGGCGGCAAAAGAGGGCAATCCGGAAGCACTCCATTTCCCCAGAGCCAAGGTAGAGGAAAATGCCTATGACTTCAGCTTCAGCGGTTTGAAATCAGCAGTTTTAAACTACTTAAACGGCTGTCAGATGAAAGGTGAGGAAATCTGCACGGCAGATGTGGCAGCATCCTTCCAGCAGGCAGTGGTAGAGGTACTGGTGGAGCATGCCATGCATGCGGTAAAGCAGTACGGTTTTGATAAATTTGCGATTGCCGGCGGCGTAGCTTCCAATTCTGCGCTGCGGATGGCGTTAAAGGAACGGTGTGAAAAAGAAGGTGTCCGGTTTTATTATCCTTCTCCTGTTTTGTGTACGGACAATGCGGCTATGATAGGAGCAGCCGGCTATTACGAATATAAAAAGGGAGTGCGGAGCGGCCTTGACTTAAATGCCGTGCCGAATCTCAAGCTGGGAGAGAGAAGCTGATGAAGAAGAAATGTACCGCCATACTTTTAGCCGCAGGTGCAGGCAGACGTATGGAAAGTAATGTTGCAAAACAATATATGCTTCTTGCGGATAAGCCTGTTATCTGGTACGGATTGCAGGCTTTTAAACAATCTGCCATAATTGATGATGTGGTTCTGGTGGTAGGAAAGGGAGAAATTCCCTATGTGCGGAAGGAAATTGTAGAAAAGTACGGATTTTCCAAGGTAAGTGCCATTACCGAGGGCGGTGCGGAGAGGTATCTTTCCGTGCAGAAAGCGCTTGCCGTGATGGAACACCACGATGGTTATGTGTTTATTCATGACGGTGCAAGACCTCTCATAACAGAAAAAATCATTGAAGATACCTACCGGGCGGCAGAAGCGTATGGCGCCTGCTGCGCAGCAGTACCGGTCAAGGATACCATAAAGATAGCGGATGAAAACGGCTTTGCGGCAAAGACCCCTGACAGAAGCCGGTTATTTGCCGTACAGACACCTCAGGTATTTGAAACGGCGCTTATTACAGAAGCGTACAGACTGCTTAATGCGCTTAATGAGGGCGGTACGGCACCGGCAGAAAAGAGCGTCTGTATTACGGATGATGCCATGGTAGTGGAAACGATGCTTCACCACCCTGTAAAGCTGGTGGAAGCTTCCTATGAAAACATAAAAATTACCACCCCCGAGGATATGGAGGTGGCAGAAAGATTCTTAGAACGCAGACAAAAGCAGTGAAGCCGGCTGTCAGTTACCGGTGCCGTAAAAATGGCCCGCAAATTCTTTAAACTGTGTTTCTTCTATTTTCTTCATAAAGATTGTCACATCATCTTCTCCAAATACAAATTCCATATGGACGGAACCGATGAAGGTATCCAACAGGTGTACCTTTATGTAAAAGGTGTTTTCCGAAAGCCACATGCCGCTGGCTGCGCAGCTGATATCGTATAAGGGGAAAGTGCCGGGTATGCAGGCATTCAGGCCAAAAGGGATTTTACAGACCCTTCCCTTAAAGGTATAGTTAAGGCAGCCCTCTGTCTTTGTAAGGGACAATGAAATATCGGAAAAGCCGCTGTTATTGGGCGCAAGGGAAAAATTTTTCCCGTTTATTTTAGAAGCACAGCTATAGTCTTCTAAAAAGGAATGGTTAAGAGGCTTGTCTGAGGCTGCACGGCACCAGTCCTTTAACGGTGTAAGCGAAAGCTTTGCGAGACGGGTGCGCAGGCTTGCTGCTGCAGCTTCCTCGGCTTTATCATCAGAACAGGTATCCAGTACAGGCAGTATTTCCTCGTAAAAGCTGTTGTAAATCAAATCATTGCCGCCGCCGCAGCCCTGTGTGTCGGCAGTGGTAACTAAAATCATATCCTGCTTTGGCAGGCAGACGGCAAGCTGACCGCCCATACCGTAACAGACAAAGCCCTCGTGTCTGGTACGCCAAAGCTGGTATCCGTATCCCTGCGCTTCGCTTAAGACCCCGCCGGTCAAGGCATTTGGCGTAAGCAAAGAGGTCATTTCTGCAACAAATTCTTTAGGTAAGAGCTGTTCGCCTTCCCAGCTTCCGTTCTGCATCAGCAGTTTTCCGAGTAAAAGCAAATCCATGGGAGTTGCCATCAGGCCGCTGCCGCCCTGGGAGTCTCCAAAATCATTTTTCAGCACATAAGAATGCTTGGACCAACCGATTTTAGAAAGTACCCTGTCCTTCAGATAATCAAGCATGGGCATACCGGTGAGCCGCTCCACAAGCACACAGAGTACATGGGCTGCGGAAGTATCATAATGGAAAACGGTACCCGGCTTATGGGTCGGCGGGGTAGTAAAAAAGCTTTCCACCCATTCTTTGGCAGGGTCGTGCTTGTAGGTGGTGGAGGCATGGCAGGTCCGCATCATTAAGAGATTGCGGATAGTCATTTCTGCAATAAAGGGATGTACATTGTCGGGAACCTTATCCGGAAAATACCGGATAACGGTATCGTCTAAGGAAAGCCTGCCTTCCTCACAAAGGAGACCGACAGCTAAAGCATTCATGGTTTTACAGACGGAAAACATACGGTGCAGGGTATCGGCCCTGTAAGGGGCATAATATCCTTCTGCAACCAGCAGGCCGTGGCGCATTAAAAGAAAGCTGTGCATGTTTACCTGATAATTTTCCAGCCGGTCTAAAAAACGATGGATGGCATCGGCGGGGATACCGGCTCTTACAGGGGGGTATTGTGCAAAAATAGTATTAGACATAGCAACCTTTCTGAATTTTAAGTTTATATTTTATATTTGATGTTCATTGGTATTATATCATGTATTTTGTAAAATGAAAACGAACAAAATGTGATAAAAATCCACAAAATACTGAAAGCGCTTTCAAAAAAAGTATATAAAAACATAGTAAAATATGTTGTCTGAAAAATATATTATACAAAAATATCAAAATACGCAAAGTTTTTTCTTAAAATACTTGTTAAATTGCCCAATATATGCTAGTATAAAGTTACCGCAAATGAAAAAGAAAGATTGCGGAACAGATTTTTGTCTGTAAACACTTACATTATTAAAGGAGGAAGTTCTACTATGAAGAAGTTGAACAAGTTCGTTGCTGCTCTTCTTGCAGGAGTTATGGTTCTTTCCATGACAGCCTGTGGTAATCCCGAAGGCGGCAGTGATACTACTGGCGGCTCTAATGCTACAAGTGCATCACCTTCCAGCGATGCAGCAACCACACCCACTACAGAATCTGAGGCAGATACAGCAGAGATCGTAAAGCCTGAAAAAATCAAAGTAATGTGGGATGGTACTATTTTTAAAGAGGGAGATAACTACGCTCAGGAATTTTATGATGCAGCAGCAGAGGCTCTCGGAATTGAAATTGAGTGGATTCGTCCGGATCACTCTTCCTACGCTGAGCAGGTTGGTATTGCATTCAATGACCCTGCTACCCTTGCAGATGTAGTTATTATGCCTTCCAATTTATATGCATCTTATGCTTCTCAGGGAAGCCTTTGGAACATGACTGATGCATGGAACAATTCTGAAACAGCTAATTCCGGCAGACTGACGGATATTGCAAGCACCATTATTGACCAGTGGTATGTAACCGGTCCTGACGGACAGGAAGGTATCTACGGTATGTATCCGGCACGTGGTAATGGATGCGTTACATATGTAAAAGCAGTTGATGCAAAGGCAGCTGGTTACACAGAAGAGACTCTTCCTACAACATGGGAAGAATATCAGCAGTTCCTTCTTGACCTGAAAGAAGCTACCGGTACAGCACCTGTTTTGGCAGCCGGTCTTGTCAATCACGAAGCACCTTATGTAAATTACCTGCCTGAATTCTATCAGGGCGCTTATCCTGAATTCTATCAGAATGAAGAAGGCGTTTGGGTTGACGGCTTTACAGAGCAGGCTATGATTGATGCTCTTGACAGACTGGCATGGGGATATGAGAATGGCGTGCTTGACGCAACCATTTTTGAAAATCCTTCTACCTCTGATGTTAGAAACAAATTCTATGCAATGGGCGGCACCAGCGTATTTACCTATTGGGCAGGTACATGGGCTTACAACATTAAGACAAACCTTACAAAGAATTATGTAGATGGTTCTGCAGATTATGATTCTGAAGCTTACTCTGAAGCTTGGGCTATGAAGCCGATTGCTGAAGTTGGAAAGTATACCGAGAGACTTTCTCCTATGATTTGTATTACCAGCGCTTGTGAGAATCCTGAAGGCGTGTTTGCATACTTCATTGACAAAATTTTGGATGGCGGAGAAGTACAGATGCTGTTCCAGTATGGCGTTGAAGGCGTACACTATGAGTGGAATGAAGATGGTCAGACTATTGCCGGCTTAGTTACTGAGTCCAGCAAGGGTTCCGAGAAAGAATCCAAGACTACCAAAAACCTGTTTGAAGCTAACCTGAAACTGGCTAACTTTGTAGACGTTGATCCTTATGTTGCAGCAGACCCTGTTATTGACGAGTCCTTCAACCTGTTCAATGAGAACTCTGCACCTGCATACAAGATTAACTCCTCTCAGGTATATCTTGATTACAGTGCTGCTTTGTGGACAGAGAAAGATCAGTTGATTGCAGCAGTTGCAAAGGGAGAGATGACCGGCGAAGAAGCAATCGCACAGTACAATGCTGACTGTGGTGATATCGTTGCTGCAATTCTTGAATCCTTTAATCAGTAATTTGATATTAGTGGAAATTCATAAAAGCAGTTAGTTTATTTATAACCGTGGCAATATCGAGGCTTGTCCTCGATGTTGTCCGGTTATTAATAACCTTTATATGATATTGAACTCGTTTACATAACTACAACTTTAGAAAGGCAAAGTCTATGTTGTCAAAATCTTATAGTACTGAAATACCTCAGAAGGCAACAAAAACGCCAAGTTGCGTAAAGAATGTGACTAGAAAAAAGCGAAATGTATATCCAATTGCTGTTGCCGGCGCAGTGATTTCTTTTGTGGGCGGTTTTTTCCCCGCAATTCAAAATTCCGATGCTGCCAAGAAATTTACTCCCGCGTACGGGTTTATGAACTATGAACAGCCGGCTTTATGGTATGTTTTTATGTTATTGCTAGTAGCATCCGTAATTTTATGTGCGGTTAAACTCGAAAAGATATCCATAGCTACATCAGTATTGGCTGCTGTGGTATATGGAATTACATATAACAATATTTGCAATCGTCATGGTGCCCCCGGTATGGAGAACGGATTGGCCGGAATTATTGTCATTGTAGGGACGGTTATAGCGGTTGTTGGTTGCTTTTTGAATGTCAACAAGAATGCAGAAGCGAGAAAACGTAAAAGAGGTATTACTGATTACCAGTATACCGGTAATAAGACTGTGTGGCAGAGAATGGTTCTGTATAAGGGCTTTTATCTGATGTTTTTACCGGTACTTATATTTGTAATTATATTTAACTATCTGCCTATGGCAGGTTTGCGCTATGCGTTTACGGATTATATCTCCGGACAGGAACCGACATATGTGGGCATTAAGCATTTTGTGGATATGTTTGGACTTTCAAAACTTTCCACACTGTCCAGCAAGCAGTTTGTCAATGCACTGTCTAACACGTTGGTTTTATCTATTGTGAAATTGGTTTTGAACACCTTTATGGCAGTTATTATTTCATTACTGTTAAATGAGATGGTAAGAATCCGTTTCAAAAAGACAGTTCAGACCATTATTTATCTGCCCCACTTCATGTCATGGGTAGTAGTTGCGTCTATTTTTAAGTTAATGCTTTCGGCATCTGATTCGGGTCTGATTAATCAGGCATTGATAAATATGGGATTAATTAGTACGCCGATAGAATTTCTGACGTCTGAATCTAACTGGACATGGGTATATTATGTTGTTAATATTTGGAAGGATACCGGTTGGGGAACCATTCTTTTCCTGGCTACCTTGTCAGGTATCAGTCCGGATTTGTATGAAGCAGCTCAAATAGATGGTGCAAATCGTTTCAACAGAATGCGCTATATTACATTACCTGCTTTGTCTAATACTATTATTACTGTGTTTATTTTGAACCTTGCTAAGGTTATGAACTTGTTTGAGTCTGTATTTGTTATGTATAATCCTTCCGTTTACAATGTGTCGGATGTTCTGCAGACATATATTTACAGACAGTCCTTCTCCAGTGGTGCCGCAAACTATGGTTATACGACAGCGGTAGGCTTGTTCAGGTCTCTGGTAAGCTGCGTCCTTGTGTTGGCATGTAATAAAGCCAGCAAGAAGGTTCGCGGACGTGGAATTGTGTAAGGAGGGGCGAACAATGAAAGATACTTCAACAAAAGTTATGCGTAGAAAAAAACAGAAAATATCAGCATTTAGTATTGTGAACACAATCTTATTTATTTTGATTTCAATTTTAATTTTGGTTCCTATTTGGAAGGTTTTAGTGGACTCGTTGGATGCAGCAGCCGGATATGGTATGAGATTGTGGCCGGCAGATTTCACCCTCGGAGCCTATAAAATGATTTTAACAAGGGCAGATTTATACAGACCGTTTCTTATTTCCCTGTTGGTAACTATAGTCGGAACCTTTGTCGGTCTGACGCTTTCTACATTGGGAGCCTATGTACTGATTCAGTGGGAGATGCCGGGACGAAATCTGTTTTCATGGATGTTATTGTTTACCATGTTGTTTAGCGGCGGTATGATTCCTACATATGTTGTTATGAAGGATTTGCACTTGACGAATACGTTGTGGTCAGTTATTCTTCCTCTGGGTATTAATGTTTATAATCTGGTACTGATGAGAAACTTTTTCGAGGGTATACCACAGTCGCTGTTTGAATCGGCAAAACTTGACGGCTGCAGTCCCATGGGAATCTTTTTCCGAATTGTGCTTCCGTTATCAAAAGCGGCACTTGCAGCAATCGGATTGATGTTCTCGGTAACTTACTGGAATGATTATACGAACTTTAAGATTTATATTACAGATAACAAACTGTTTAACTTCCAGATGAAACTGAGGGGCATGGTTATGGACAGTGATTTACCTATGGATGATGGTAGCATATCAACGAATACGATACAGAATGCGGCCGTTATTGTAGCCGTAATCCCTTTTATGATTTTATATCCGTTCTGCCAGGATTATTTTGTAAAAGGTGTAAATGTAGGTGCTGTCAAGGAATAAATGCTTGGAGGGCTTCACAGTCGATAGCGGCTGTGAAGCTTTTATAATTTACAGGAAAGTGGATTATAGACGTGTCAAATGAGTTATGAAAAAATTGAGGATTATAGAAGAGGAGCTGTGATATGAAAAAAATATTTTGGGCAGGAGATTCTACCGTACAGAGCAATGATATTACCACATATCCGCAGACAGGTATCGGTCAGGTTTTTTCTCTTTTCCTGAAAGAGGGCATAGAGGTGTGTAACCATGCCAAGAACGGCAGAAGTACCAAAAGCTTTTTAGAGGAAGGCAGACTTAAGGCTATAGAAGCTGAAATAGGCGAAGGAGATTTTTTGTTTATTCAGTTCGGGCATAATGATGAAAAGAAAGAGGACCCGTCAAGGTATACGGAGCCGTCTGGTACATATATGGAAAATTTGAAGCTCTTTATTGATACGGCAAGACGGCACGGTGCAAAACCGGTGTTGATTACACCGCTTGAGCGCAGGTGTTTTGCAGATGAAAAATATCTGGGTATTGGCGCCCATTCTGACTATGTGGCGGCAATGAAACAGGTTGCAGGGCAGCAGAAGATACCGCTTGTGGATCTTTACAGCTATAGCCGAGCAGAATTAAAGAAGGCAGGAGCAGAAGGAAGCAAACGCTTTTTTATGAATTTTGGACCGGGGCAGTATACCTCCTATCCGGAAGGTAAAGAAGATAATACACATTTAAGATATGACGGTGCAGTAACCTTTGCCGGGCTGATTGCAAAGGGGCTGCATGAACTTGGCGGAGAGTACAGGGCACTTTTGATTGAAGGTTTTATATAAAATTTAAAAAGCTGTACTGTCACAGAACGGAGGTCACTATGAAATCACCCTTGGAAATGGCAATTTTATCAGAAAATCTTTCAGAGGTAGAAAGACTGCTTGTGGGAAATCCACCGATTATAGATGAGGTGGATGAAGACGGTCTGCCTATGAGCTTTGTGGCAGCAAGGACAGGCAATGTGGCAATTGTAAAGTATATCGTAGAATATTCCCGTGCCAGTATGAATGTAGCAGATGACAGGCACAGAAACATTCTGCATTATGCCGCTATGTCCGGAAATTGTGAGCTTGTGACCTATTTGGTGGAAAGAGTGGGTATGTCCCCCGTATCGGGTGACTGTGATTTGATTACGCCTTATGATATTGCGCATGATAGCGGCTTTGGGGAAATAGAAGCCTATTTTGCCCGCATAACCGGCTTTTCCTACGAGGAAGCATACAGAAATCCTATCCGCACCGGATTTTATCCGGACCCATCTGTTGTAAGGGTAGGAGAGGATTATTATATGGTAAATTCCTCCTTTGTCTTTTTTCCCTGTATTCCTATATCACATTCAAAAGATTTGATTCACTGGGAAATAATAGGCTATGCCATTACCAATCCTGAATGGGCATATCTGGATGAATTAGAGGGCGGCAGGGGCTATTGGGCGCCTGACATTTCCTATTATAAAGGAAGATACTATATTTGTGCCACATACAGGCTGAATGACACCGGAACCGTGTACAGAAAGCAGATGGTGGTTTCCTCGGATAAACCGGAGGGACCATATACCCAACCGGTCTTTTTGGATGAGGATGGTATCGACCCTTCCATTTTTACGGATGATGACGGAAAACGTTATATGCTTTTAAATCGTGGTGCAAGAATATTTGAAATCAGTGAAGACGGGACCAGGCAGCTTAGTCCTGCCACCCTCCTTTTTTATGGTGACCAGAAAAGAGCGCCGGAGGGTCCGCATCTGCTGAAAAAAGACGGATATTATTATCTGTTTGAGGCAGAAGGAGGTACCGGACCGGGACACAGAATCACGGTATCCCGTGCAAAGGAGCTGTTTGGCATATATGAACCCTGTCCCTACAACCCGATTATGCGCCAGCAGGATGAAAAGGCGGCGATTCAGCGCTGCGGACACGGAAAGCCTGTGCAGACAAAAGAAGGTGACTGGTACATGGTATATCTGTGCGGACGCATGGCGGCGGGAGCCTATAGCATTTTGGGACGGGAGACTGCGCTTGACCCGATTAGCTGGACGGCTGACGGCTGGCCTATTGTGAATGGTTTAAAAGGTCCCAGCATCATGCAGAAGAAACCGTTTGTTTCAGATATGACAGCGCAACATATTTCAGCTAATATAGAAGAAACTAATATAGCAGAAACTGTTTCGGTTAATGGCGGAGAAAAAGAAACAGTAAGCAATATAGAGCAAAAGGGAGGATTGCGTAATCTGTTTGGGGAAGGTGACAGACTTTCTTTAGACTGGGTAACGCCCAGACCACCCGTAAAAGACGGTATCCGTATGAAAAACGGTATTCTTTCTTTAAAAGGAAGCGAGCTGCCCTTAAGCGATGTGGGTGCCCGTAATATTCTGCTGCGCAGACAGGAGCATTTTAATTTTACGGCAGGCACAGGCATGCTTTCCGGTCCGATGAAGGAAGGGCAGGAAGCAGGGCTTATCTGCTATTACGATGAAAACACATGGGTGTCCTTTGGGGTACTTCAGGAGAAGGGCGTTCGTTTTGTACAGGTACATGAGCATATCGGAGATACAGATTATTTCCACGGTAAAACTGCAATAGCAGAAGAGACACGGAAAATAGAATTCAGAGTGGATACAAAAAAACTGCAAAGAACTTTTGTTTGCAAAACAGACGGAGAAGATTATACAGAGATTGCGAAGCTTTCCAATGTGTACTATCTATGTGATGAAGGACTGAAAAAGGGGAAGCGTTTTACAGGGGCAATGGTGGGAATATTTGCCTATGCCGGGAGTGAAGAATTTGTGTCAAACTTTCAGAATTTTTTCTATATACCTAATATTTAAAAAAATATAAAAAAAACAAAAAAAGCTGTTGACACGTCCCGCCTTTTTTGTTAATATAATTCTTGCGCTGAGCAAACGGCGCACGCATGGAGAGGTATCGAAGTGGTCATAACGAGGCGGTCTTGAAAACCGTTTGTCCGCAAGGGCGCGTGGGTTCGAATCCCACCCTCTCCGCTGGAGATACCTTCTCCCCGGCAGTTTTTATATTGAAAGAGCTTGATGAATCAACCTCATTTGGAGAAGTACCCAAGAGGTCGAAGGGACACCCCTGGAAAGGGTGCAGGTCGTTAATAGCGGCGCGAGGGTTCAAATCCCTCCTTCTCCGTTTGGCAGCTTCTACATACAATGCTGAGGATTGCCGAAACAGAACCTTGACAAATAAACAGCAATGCAACCCTGAAAATTCTAAAAGAGAA
>URUY01000019.1 GCA_900551115.1 uncultured Lachnospiraceae bacterium | reverse complement strand
CAAAAAGGAGCTGTTGCTCCGGTAGATTATTCATCTACTTTTGCAACAGCCCCTTCGTTGTTGATAAAAAGGGGAATTTATACTAAAGGGCTGCTACTACCCCATAGTAACGGTAACGTTATAAACGGTCTTGCCTTTCTCGTAAGGAATGATGCAGCCGTCTACGGTTTTGCCGTCCACTACCAGGGAGGCAATACCTTTCTCTACATTGGAAGGATTCTTTACTTCAATATGGTAAATGCCTTCGCGGAAAGCACGGGTAAGCTTGAAGTCGCCAAAGCCCTTCGGTACACAGGGATTGATGCTTAAGCCTGTGTGAGTAGGATATACACCCAAAATGTACTGGGAGATATTTACAAAGGTCCATGCTGCGGTACCGGTCAGCCAGCTGTTCTTGGCCTCACCATGGAATTTGGCATCTCTGCCGGCAACCATCTGTGAATATACATAAGGCTCTGTGCGGTGGATTTCACTGATATCCTCCACATAAGCAGGACAGGTCTTCTGATAAATTTCAAAGGCACGGTCACCGCGTCCGATAACGGTTTCTGCGATGGATACCCATGGATTGTTGTGACAGAAAATACCGGCATTCTCTTTATATCCGGGCGGATAAGAGGTGATTTCACCCAGCTCCAAATGATATCTGGTATAAGCAGGCTGTAAAATCATGACACCGTATTTGGTATCCAGTCTGTCCTTTACGGAATTTAATGCTTTTTCTGCAAGGCCTTCCTCTACGCCGACACCGGCAAGTACACAGAAGCCCTGAGGCTCGATGAAAATCTGGCCTTCTTCACATTCCTTAGAGCCAACCTTGTTGCTGTATGCATCATAAGCGCGGACAAACCATTCGCCGTCCCAGCCATCCTTCAGGATAGCGTCATACATAACGGCAACCTCATCACGTGCCCGCTTTGCTTCAGCGGCATCGCCTAAAAGCTCGGCAAGCTGTGCATATTCTTCACCGTATTTTACAAACATGCCGGCAATGAACACGGATTCTGCAACAGGTCCTTCACTGGGGCCGAAGGTCTGGAATGACTCACCCGGATGCTCTGAGAAACAATTCAGGTTTAAACAGTCATTCCAGTCTGCACGGCCGATAAGAGGTAAGTTATGAGGACCCTTATGGGTAATGATATAATCTAAGGAACGTTTCAAATGCTCCATAAGCGTAGTTGCTATGGACATGTCGTTGTCATAGGGAACCATCTCTGTCAGGATGGAAGTATCGCCGGTTTCTCTTACATAAGCAGAAGTGCCTGCAATGAGCCACAGAGGGTCATCATTAAAGCCGCTGCCGATGTCGGAGTTGCCCTTTTTGGTAAGAGGCTGGTACTGATGGTAAGCGCTGCCGTCTGCAAACTGGGTAGATGCGATATCAATGATACGTTCTCTTACACGGTCAGGAATCAGGTGTACAAAGCCTAAGAGATCCTGACAGGAATCACGGAAGCCCATACCGCGTCCGATGCCGGACTCGTAGTAGGAGGCGGAACGTGACATATTAAAGGTAACCATACACTGATACTGATTCCAGGTATTTACCATGCGGTTTACCTTGTCATTGCCGGATTCTACCGTATATTTGGAAAGAAGCTGTTTCCAGTATGCCTTTAACTCTGCAAAAGCAGCATCTACGTCTGCGTCCGTTTTATAACGGTCAAGCATTGCAAAAGCAGGCTTCTTGTTGATAACACCGTAGGATTCCCATTTATCTGCTTCGGGATTTTCTACATAGGCCAGTACGAAAACAAAGCTTTTGCTTTCGCCGGGTGCTAAGGTAATGTTAATCTGATGAGCAGCAATAGGAGACCAGCCGCTTGCCATGGAATTGGTACATGCACCGTTTTCAACAGCTTCAGGAA
This sequence comes from uncultured Lachnospiraceae bacterium, assembly GCA_900551115.1. Lineage (GTDB taxonomy): Bacteria > Bacillota > Clostridia > Lachnospirales > Lachnospiraceae > Acetatifactor. The sequence continues at coordinate 67,964 of URUY01000019.1, read as the reverse complement.
GAGCTGCGCTGCGGTATGCGCCGAGGAAAGCGTCCCTGCTGGTATCAAAAGCATCCACCTTGGTATTTACGGAATAAACAGCGTAGTGGTTACGGCGCTCTCTGTATTCGGTCTTATGGAAAATAGTGGAGTCCACTACTTCAACCTCACCGGTGCTTAAATTACGCTGGAAGTTCTTCATATCGTCATCTGCATTCCACAGACACCATTCTACATAAGAGAATAACTGCAGTTCTTTTGCAGAAGCAGAAGTGTTGGTAACGGTCAGCCTGCTTACTTCACAGGTATCCTTCATGGGAACGAAAGTGAGAACAGAAGCCTCCACATCATTTTTCTTGCCGGTAAAACGGCTGTAGCCGATGCCGTGACGGCATTCATAAGCATCTAATTCTGTCTTGGAGGGCTGCCAGCCGGGATTCCACACGGTGCTGCCGTCCTTTATGTAGAAATACTTGCCGTTGGTATCCGCCGGAATATCATTGTAGCGGTATCTGGTAAGGCGGAGCAGCTTTGCGTCCTTATAAAAAGTATAGCCGCCGCAGGTATTGGAAATCAGGCTGAAGAAATCGTTGCAGCCTAAATAGTTAATCCATGGAAGCGGAGTCTTGGGGGTGGTAATCACGTATTCCTGATTCACATCATCAAAAAAACCGAATTTCATCACATATTCTCCTTTTTTCATTGTTTGCCTATCTAAAGTAAACGTTTAAGTAAAATGATATAACTCTCTATAAGCCGAATTATACACAAAGTATGGGCAGAATGCAACAAAAAAATTTAAGAAAAGTTTGAGCAGGGAAAGAAAACGATAAGAGAAAAAAGGTCTTTTGGAAGCATTATATAGAAGAAACAGAATGTGAAACTGTGCAAAACGGTAAAAACAGCTTTGCTAAAACTGTATAAGTTTGTTAAAAGTATAAATAGTGCATAAAAAATATCAAAAAAGTATTGCAAAACTATAAAACGTGTTGTATTATAAGAGTACGAAAACGATTAAGTTATTTACCAAACTGTACAAGGTACAAGAGCTTAAACAGACGAAGCCTAATGATTAAGTACAATCTAAATTAAGTACAATTTAGGTAATGGAAACTAAGCAGATACTTAAGGATATAACTTAAAAAAGAGGATTGTACATATGACTTCCATGAAGGACATATCCAAGGCGTGTGGTGTCAGTATTGCAACAGTCAGCAAGGCACTTAACAATCACAAGGATATCGGTGAGGAAACAAAAGCGCATATCAGGCAGGTAGCAAAGGAAATGGGATATTTCCCCAATTCTTCTGCAAGAGCTTTAAAAACAAACCGCACATATAATATCGGAGTGCTTTTTGCGGATGAAGCCCAGAGCGGCCTGACTCACGATTTCTTTTCCAATGTACTCGACAGCTTCAAGAGGACGGTGGAAGAAAGAGGATATGACATCACCTTTATCAATGCCAGCAAGAACGGCAAGAACAGGATGACATACTTAGAACATTGCAGATACAGAGGCTTTAGCGGCGTGGTAATCGCCTGTGTGGATTTTTACGACCCGGAAGTGGAGGAATTGGTTAAGAGTGATATTCCGGTAGTGACGATTGACCACCTTTTCAATAACAAAGTAGCGGTTGTTTCCGACAATGTAGGAGGCATGAAGGAATTACTTACCTATATATATGAACAGGGACACCGCAGGATAGCATACATACACGGTGCAGATTCTTCCGTTACGAGAGGCAGGCTTTCTTCTTTTTATAAAACTGCAGAAGAGCTTGGCATCAATATACCGGATGAATATATTAAAGAAGCAGCATACAGAGATACAAAGGGAGCGGGAGCGGCAACAGAAGAGCTTCTTAATTTAAAAAATCCTCCCACCTGTATTCTTTACCCGGATGATTTTTCCTGTTTCGGCGGTATCAATGTCATAAGAAAACGGGGGCTTAAGATTCCGGATGATATATCCGTAGCCGGTTATGACGGTATCAGGGTAGGCAGGCATATTGAGCCGCAGCTTACCACCCTGCGCCAGGATACAAAGGCAATCGGCGCGCAGGCAGGCGAGAAGCTTATCAGCCTGATTGAGAAGCCAAAGACCACGATTATTGAACAGATTGTGATTGGCGGAGCGGTCTACCGGGGAAAAACGGTGAGCCGTATCAAACAGATATTATAATTGCTTTTGCAATTCTAATATAAAACACCTATTTATTACAAAACTCAAAGGGAGGAAAAAAGTAATGAAGAAAAAAGTTTTAAGCGCGTTACTGACAGTTGCTATGCTGTCCAGCTTATTAGTAGGCTGCGGCGGTGGAAAAGATGACAATGCTAACGCAACCACACCTGCTTCCGAACCTGTAGCAGAAAGCACCACACCCGCATCAGAGAGTACACCTGATGCAGAGCCTGCAGCAGACGAAGGCAAAGTACTTAATATCTACTGCTGGAATGTTGAGTTCCAGAGCCGTGTAACCGATCACTATCCCGGATACGAGGAAGTGGACGCAACCACCGGTAAGATTGGTGATGTAACCGTTGTATGGAACATCACGGCAAATGCTGACAACGCTTACCAGAACAATCTGGATGCAACTCTGTTAGGCCAGGCTGATGCAGCAGCAGATGACAAGATTGATATTTTCCTTATCGAAGCTGACTACGCATTAAAGTATGTTGATACCGAATATACAATGCCTATTGCAGATTTAGGCATTACAGAAGCTGATTTAGCTAACCAGTATAAGTATACCAAGGATATCGTTACCGATTCAAACGGTGTCTTGAAGGGTGCTTCATGGCAGGGCTGCCCCGGCGTTATGTTCTACAACAGAGAAGCAGCTAAGGAAATCTTCGGTACCGATGATCCTGCAGCTATTCAGGAACTTGTTAAGGATTGGGATACCTTCAATGCAACCGCTGCTACTGTAACAGATGCCGGTTACAAGATGGTTTCTTCCGTAAACGATACCTATCGTACATACTCTAACAACGTTTCTACTCCTTGGGTAGTAGACGGCAAAGTTACCATTGATGATAACATCATGAAATGGGTTGAAGATTCTAAGGCACTTGTAGATGCCGGCGCAGCTGGCACACATGCTCTGTGGAGTGATGACTGGTCTAAGGGCTTCTATCCCGAAGGAAAGGTATTCTGCTACTTTGGACCCGCTTGGTTAGTAAACTTCTCTATGGCTGCTGATGTTGAAGGTTCTATCGGTAACTTGGGCGGCTGGGCTGCAACAACCGGTCCTCAGGGCTTCTTCTGGGGCGGTACATGGATTTGTGCAGCAACCGGTACAGACAATGCAAGCCTTATTAAGGATATTATCCTTCAGCTGACCTGCAACGAAGAAATCATGAAGGAAATCGTTGTTCAGGATGATGACTTTGTAAACAACAAGCCTGCTATGGATGCTATGGCTGCTGATACCAGCTACTCCAGCGCAATCCTTGGCGGACAGAACCCTCTTGGCATGTACTGCGCAGGCGTTGAGACTCTTGACTTAAGCAACCTGTCCGCATACGATCAGGGTTGTAACGAAGAGTTCCAGAACGCTATGAAGAACTACTTCGACGGCAATGCTTCCCTTGATGAAGCTCTGCAGTTATTCTACACAGCTATCACAGAGAAGTATCCTGATTTGACCTACTAATTTTAATATTAACTTGGTTAATATGAACCATGCCTGTCTGACCAATCAGGCAGGCATGGATTTTTTTTGAAAATTTCTGACAGGGCAGAGCCGGCAGCAGCTCTTTACTGTGACTGCAATAGAGAACTGCTGCGAGCTCTGTAATAAAAGCGCAGAGAACGGAGGATGTATTTTATGAAGAAAGCAAAGCGAAGCAAGGTAGTAAGATATAACAAATGGGGCTATATCTTTCTGATTCCTTTTGTATCCGTATATTTGATTTTCCAGCTGATACCTTTGTTTAATACGATTTACAACAGCTTCTTTGAACATTACTGGGGGAACAGCGGTCTTAAGGAAGTGGGTCCTACCTTTATCGGTTTAAAGAACTTTGTAACAATCTTTACAAACGGTGATATTCTGACCTATACCCAAAATACCTTAATCATGTGGATTATGGGGTTTGTTCCCCAGATTGTAGTGTCCCTGCTCCTTGCGGCATGGTTTTCCAGTCCCAGCCTGCGTTTAAAGGGACAGCGGTTCTTTAAAACCGTTATCTATCTGCCGAACCTGATTATGGCATCGGCATTCGCCATGCTGTTCTTTACCCTGTTTTCTGATACCGGCCCGATTAACTCCATGCTGATGCAGATGGGCATGGCGGAGCCTTACAAATTTTTGAATAATGTTTGGAGTACCAGAACGATTGTTGCATTTATGAACTTTCTGATGTGGTTTGGCAATACCACCATTCTGCTGATGGCAGGTATGATGGGTATTGATACCTCTTTGTTTGAGGCGGCAGAGGTGGATGGCGCGACCTCCACGCAGGTGTTCTTCAGGATTACGCTGCCCCTGCTTCGCCCCATCCTCATTTATGTAATGATTACTTCCCTGGTCGGCGGCTTGCAGATGTTTGATGTACCGCAGATTTTGACAAATGCTACCGGAAACCCCATGCGTTCTTCCATGACGCTGATTATGTATCTGAACAAGTATCTGACTACCAGCAAAAACTTTGGTATGGGCGGCGCGTTATCGGTTGTCCTGTTTATTATTACCGCCATACTGAGCTTGCTTGTTTATAACATATCCAACAAAAAGGAAGACTAGGAGGTGACGGCAATGAGATATGATGAAAATTATAAAGTAAATAAAGGCTGGGGAATAAAGGCTCAACGAACGGTTGCTTATATAGTTTTGGTATTGGTATGTTTCCTGTGTCTGTTCTGGTTTGCGATTCTGTTCGTGAATTCTACCAGAGCCCACGGAGAGCTGACAAAGGGTTTTACGCTGATACCCAGCAGTCATGCAGTCGATAACTTTTTAAATATGCTTCATGGCACGCAGCCCATCGTACAGGGTCTGTTAAACAGCTTTTTTGTGGCAGGCGTGAGCGCGTTGGTATCTACATATTTTTCTGCCATGACAGCCTATGCCATCCATGTATATGATTTTAAGATAAAGAAGTTTATGTTTACCTTTATACTGATGGTTATGACGATTCCCACACAGGTAACCGCACTTGGTTTTATCAATCTGGTAAGGGGTATGGATTTGGAAAATTCCTTTATTCCATTGATAGTACCGACCATTGCAGCACCTGTAACCTTTTTCTATATGAAGCAGTATATGGAAAGCGCACTGCCCCTGTCCCTTGTGGAAGCAGCCCGTATTGACGGCTCAGGGGAGTTCAGAACCTTCAATTCCATTGTGCTTCCCCTGATGAAGCCGGCTATTGCCGTGCAGGCTATTTTTACCTTTGTAACCAGCTGGAACAATTACTTTACACCGGCGCTTGTTTTGCATGATGATAAGAAAAAGACGCTTCCCATTCTGATTGCGGAGCTTCGTTCGGCTGACTGGCTGAAGTTTGATATGGGTAAGGTTTATATGACAATTACCTTTTCCATTCTGCCGGTTATCGTAGTATATCTGATTTTGTCGAAACATATCGTGCAAGGGGTTGCAATGGGCAGTGTAAAAGGGTAATATAGATATATAATAAAATAAACCTTTTGTGGAGGATGGCTATGAAGACAAAAGAAAAGAGCATCAGGAAAAATACCAAATCCAAGGTGAAAACAAAGAAAAAGGTAAAGAGAAAGCTGAACTTTTCTTTTTCAAAAAAGCTTGTTGTTTTGTTTTGCGTGCCATTGTGCCTGATTGGTTTTATTGTAGCAACAATCAGTTCTGTAATATTACGGGATAATTTGAATGCTGAGATTCAGGAGGGGCTGCAGATGGCTGCAGTCTCTCTTGAAACTACCTATGCAAGCCTTTATCAGGGCGACTATTATCAGGATCAGGGTGGTACCCTTTATAAAGGAGAAACACGTTTGTCCGGTGACACGTCACTTTTAGACGCACTTAAGGAGAATGCAGGAGTTGACACTACCTTCTATTTTGGAAACAGGATTGTTATGACTTCTCTTAGGATGGTAACAGGTGCCAGGGCAGTCGGCTTGAAATTGGAGCCGGAGCTTTATGACAGAATAACGGCAGGAGAGGTAATATTTGAACCGGCCTATGAATTCCAAAAGGTGCAGTATTTTGGTTATTTCCGTCCTCTGAAAAATGCGGATGGCTCAGTGGTAGGTGCGATTTTTGCCGGAAGGCCGTCTACTGAGGTCAGCAGTCAGGTGAACAAGGAAATGCAGAAAATTCTGGTACCTACATTTGCTATCATGGTAGTTTTCCTTGTTGTGGTATTTCTGTTTGCGAAGTATCTGTCCGGCAATATGCGCAGAACCAAGAAATTCCTGGAAAAGGTATCCGAGGGTGACCTTGTAGAGGCAAAGAAGGAAAAAGCAGTAAAGAACAGGGATGAAATCGGTGATATTTACAATATTTCCCTGTATCTGCGTGAAGAACTGCGGCGTATCGTTACAAATATGAAGGCTTCGGCGGATATGCTGACAAATTCGGCAGGTGTGCTGACAACGATGTCCGAGAACATGTGCAGTGATGTAGTGCAGCTGTATGATGGCATGGAGCTTATTGCGCAGGACGCATCCACACAGGCAGGAAAGACAACGGAATCCGTAGATAGTATTTACAATATCAGTACCCAGATAGAATTTATCTCCAAAGAAATGGAGTCCATGTATGAGACGGTCAGCGTTATGTCTGAGGCAGAGAAAAAATCTACGTTGCTTATGCGGGATTTGAATGCTTCCAATACGGAAATGACACAGACAGTCGGCAAAATCGCAACGCAGGTAGACAGAACCAATGCATCGGTACAGTCCATTCAGCAGACTATTGATATTATTCATGAGATTGCAGACGAGACAGACCTGTTATCCGTAAATGCCAGCATTGAGGCGGCGCATGCCGGCAGCGCAGGCAGAGGCTTTGCCGTTATCGCAGAGCAGATAAGCAAGCTGGCTACCCAGTCTGCAGCTAATGCGGAAAGCGTAGAAAGGACAATTTCCGGATTAAAGGAAGAGTCTGAAAAAATGGTTGCCATCATGGTAGAAGTACAGAGCAGGATGGACAGCCAGAACAGTAAGCTGACGGAATCCATGAATAATTTCAATTCCGTAGCAAAGGGCGTAGAATCTTCTATGGTAAGCGTAAAAAATATCAATTGCCGTATGGAAGAGCTGGATAAGGCAAAAGAGGTTATCCTGGACCGTGTAAAGAGCCTGTCCGATATTGCGGAAAAATTTGTGACCAGCACAGAGGTTATGATTGATACCGTAGGCGCTATGGATGAGAGAATGAAGAATTTGGGTGAAACCGCAAAGCAGCTTGAAGATATTTCCGGCAACTTAAACAGCGGATTGGATATTTTCAAATTGTAGTTTTTATAAAAAGTTAATAATACCTTTCCTTTGGTTTTATTTACGCAGGGACATGGGCATGTTATAATGAATCAAACATTATAACGTGCCCTTTTTCAATTCATAGGAAAGCCTTTAACTAAAGCGTGAAGGGTTTTCCTATAAAACAAATTGGGTTTTGTAAAAGCAGAAGGAAGGACCGGAGATGGCCGGGTGGTATATTGTGTTATGAATAAGCGGGAATTTCTGGATGGTTTAAGTGCAGCGCTTGCAAGCAGGGTGAGTGCCTCTGAAGCGGCGGAAAACGTGAACTATTATGAAGATTATATCAATACACAGATGCGTATGGGAAAAAGTGAAGAGGAAGTCGTTCAGTCCTTGGGAGATCCCAGGCTTTTGGCAAGAAGTATTGCGGAAGCCAGTAAGCATGCGGGGGCAGGCTGGTCACAGGAGAGCGACTATAGAAATGCCGAAACCGAAGGCCGCTATACAAACAGACAGGACTATGCCGGTTATACAACAGAGCAGGATTACAGAGGCAGAACGGCACATGTGCCGGGCTGGCTGATTGTGTTTGTGGTAGTATTTGTAGTTATTCTGATTTTATCTGCGGTATTTTCCGTCCTTTCGCTTTTGGCGCCTATCCTGCTGCCCGTTCTTTTAATCGGGCTTGTGATAAAGCTTGCCCGGCGTTCGTAAGAACCGCCTGAGAAAAGATAATGAGCCGTCAGGGGGAACTGACGACTCATTGAGGGGAGTATAAATTATTAATATATAAGGGTTGCGAAGGAAAACTGATGAAGGGTGATCTCCCTTCGCTGTGTTTATTATATAATACTTTAGTACTAAATGCAATACAAAAATAGTAAAAAAGTCCTACAAAAAGCGGGAATATTTTCTGTGCGTTTCAGACATAATACCTGTGTAACTAAAAATCAACAGGAGGAGTTTCATATGTCTAACAACAATCAGAATAATGAAAACCAGAACAAGAATAACAACTGTACAAACAGTAATCAGAACAACAACCAGAATAACAGTCAGAACAACAGCCAGAACAACAATCAGAATAAGCAGAACAAGCAGAATAATTTCTAATTGTGACGATTGGCAGGGGACGCTTCGGCGTCCCTTTTACTTTGTCTAAAAAGAGAGAAGACAGGCTTTTTCATGTAAAAACATTTTTGTTGAAACGTAAAAAAAAGTTGTAAGAAAACAAAGATAAATGCTATACTTATAAAAGCAACAGAAAAGGAAGACAAAGAATGAAAAGATTTGAATTGATAGCGCCCTGCCATTTTGGAATGGAGGCGGTTTTAAAAAAAGAAATTATAGAGTTAGGATATGATGTAACGGAAGTGACGGATGGCAGAGTTACTTTTTTTGGTGATGAGGAAGCACTTTGCAGAGCCAATATATTTTTACGGACAGCGGAGAGAATACTGATTAAGATAGGAAGCTTTCATGCAGAAACCTTTGAGGAGCTGTTTCAGGGTACGAAGGCACTTCCCTGGGAAGAATATATTCCTGCAGACGGGAAATTCTGGGTAGCCAAAGCGGGAAGCGTAAAGAGCAAGCTGTTCAGCCCATCGGATATTCAGTCAATTATGAAGAAGGCTATGGTAGACAGATTAAAAGGTATCTATCATACAGGCTGGTTTGCGGAAAACGGGGAAAGTTATCCCGTAAGAGCTTTTCTCCTTAAGGATGAGGTGACCGTAGGACTGGACAGCACAGGAGAGTCGCTTCATAAAAGAGGCTACCGCAGGCTTGTGGCAAAGGCGCCTATTGCAGAGAATCTGGCGGCGTCCCTGATTATGCTGACCCCCTGGAACAAAGACAGGATTTTGGTAGATCCTTTTTGCGGCAGCGGTACGATTCCTATTGAGGCTGCTATGATGGCTGCCAATATGGCGCCGGGTATGAAACGGGAATTTACGGCCATGAAATGGGAAAATGTAGTTGGAAAAAAAATATGGTATGAAGCGCTTGATGAGGCGGCGGACCTTGTAGACTTACATATTGATACGGATATACAGGGGTATGATATTGACGATAAGATGATTGGCATTTCAAGAGAAAATGCAAAGCTGGCCGGTGTGGACGGATTGATACATTTTCAGAGGCGTGGAGTGGAGGCACTCAGTCATGCTAAAAAATACGGCTTTATCATTACCAATCCGCCTTACGGTGAGAGACTGGAAGAAAAGGCAGCGCTGCCGGCGCTTTATCGGACGATAGGAGAGCGGTTTGCGGCATTGGATGCATGGAGCATGTACCTGATAACCGCTTATGAACAGGCTGAAAAAGACATCGGACGCAAGGCCGATAAAAACCGCAAGCTGTATAACGGCATGATGAAAACTTATTACTATCAGTTCATGGGACCGAAGCCGCGGGGAGAAAAACGGAATTAACTGCGGTTTGCATGAGCAGAAAGGTGAATATGCATACAGGTTTAAGAGTACGGACATTGATTTATACGTTGTTTTTCTGTGCGGCGTCCATGGGAGGAATGCTTGTCTTTGCGGATAATAAGGCAATAACCATTGCAAATGTTGCGCAGGACCAGGTGGCGGAAGAAGGGGATTTTTCGGTAAACAGTCCAAACGGAACCGGGGAAGCAGGCAAGCTGCGTTTCAGGCCGGGAGATGAGGAGGCAGACTATCTGTGTATTCCGTTAGAGGAAGGCATAAAGGCGGAAAACGTAACCATGGAGAATCATTACATGGAACGGCAGATGTGGATATATATTAAGGGAAGTTCCCCTGATTATTATGCAGGGGAAGCAGTGTCCGGAGATATTTCCTGTATTGAGGCGGGCAGCTTTGAATATGCAAAGGATACGGTTTTACTGAAATTTTGTCTGACGGATGTGTATGAATATAAAAGTACCATGGAAGAAAATCATCTGTATATAGAATTTGTACCGCCCGGAGAGGTATATGATAAAATCCTGGTAATCGATGCCGGAGGAGGCGGAGAAGAGACCGGATATCAGGGGAATGGTCTGGTGGAAAAGGATGTGACGTTAGACCTTGTAAAACGGCTGAAGCTGCTTTTGGAAGGGACCGATATTAAGGTTTACTATACCAGAACGGAGGATACAAACCCTTCAGCAGAGAGCAGGGTGGGACTGGCAAATGCAGTGGGGGCAGATATGTTTATCAGCATACGGCTGAACAGCAGTGAGGATACGTCAGTATACGGTACGGAGGCTTTGTATAATGAAAGTTATTTTCTGCCGGATTTCGGCAGCATAGAGCTGGCAGACCTTGTGGAAAGATATGTGGTTACAGGCATCAGCGGCAGAGGAAATGGATTGTATGCAGCCAAAGATTCTGATATAATCATACAGGATGCAAAAGTGCCGGTGACGGCAATACAGGTGGGCTATGTCAGCAATGAAAAGGAAGCCGGCCTGTTACAGACAAAGGAGTATAGAGACAGGATTGCCGAGGGCTTGTATCAGGCTGTTTTAGAGGCGTTTAAATAGGGGAGCGAGAGGGGTGACATATGAAGAACAGAATTATTTTTGCAACAGGAAACAAAGGGAAAATCAGAGAAATAACAGAAATATTGGCAGACCTTGGTATGGAAGTGGTTTCCATGCGTGATGCGGGAATAGAAATTGATATTGAAGAAAACGGGACGACCTACGAAGAAAATGCCATGATTAAGGCAAGGGCGGTTGCGGCCTGTGCCGGCGAAAACGATATTGTAATGGCAGATGATTCCGGACTGGAGATAGATTATCTTAACAAGGAGCCCGGTATTTATTCCGCCCGGTATTTGGGAGAGCAGACTTCATACAGGATGAAAAACAAAAATCTCATAGAGCGGCTTAACGGTGTGCCGGATGAAAAGAGGACAGCCAGGTTTGTCTGTGCCATAGCAGCCGTGCTGCCGGATGGCAGGGAGCTGACTGCGAGAGGGACGATTGAAGGCAGAATCGGTTATGAAGAAAGGGGAAAAGGCGGTTTTGGCTATGACCCTATTTTTTATGTGCCGGAGTTTTCAAAATCAACGGCAGAGCTTAGTGAGGAAGAAAAAAATGCAGTAAGCCACAGGGGGCAGGCGCTTAGGCTGATGGAAAAAGAATTAAGAAAAGTAATGCAGCGGTGAGCAGAGGATGAAGGTACTGATTGTAAGTGACACACATAAAAGAAATGACAATTTTTTCCGCGTGCTGGAGCTGACGGCACCGGTGGATCTGGTGATTCATTGCGGAGATATAGAAGGAAGTGAATATGCAATTTCAGCAGGGGCAGGCTGTCGGGTGGAAATGGTGGCAGGCAACAATGATTTCTTTTCCGAGCTTCCGACAGAGAGGGAAATAGAAATTGCCGGATACCGCATATGGATAACACACGGACACAATTACTATGTTTCTATGGGAACAGAGCATATCAGACAGGAGGCCAGGGTGCGGGGAGTGGATATTGTGTTTTTCGGACATACACACAGGCCGTTGATTGATATGGAGGATGATATCACACTGATAAATCCGGGAAGTATATCCTATCCGCGGCAGGACGGGCGTAAGCCCTCTTATGTGCTGATGGATATTGACAGATTTGGGGAAGCTCATTTTACATTGAGATATTTATAGAAAAAATGGTTTCATATGGAGGAAGGATTGAAAATGAAAGAAGTACAGAAAAAAATTTCAGACACGGCAAGAATTAATAAGATTGTAATTTTATGTCACGGGGTAGTGGACAGTATCATTACGCTGGCATATTTGTTGGAAATGATAAAAGGAAGCAGGACACCGCTTTATTTTGCAGTGATTGCCATATTGGCCCTATTGCCGATACTGGTTGAAGTGGGGCTTTATAAAAAGAATAAGGACAGTCTGTTCATTAAGCGAGTGATGGCGTGGAGCTATGCGGCATTGTATATTTTTGCCGTATTTACCACTAACAGTATGATGACGTTTACTTATATTATTCCCATGCTGTTAGTGATAACCCTGTATTCGGATCAGAAATACTGTCTGAAAATCGGAATAGGCGTAGTGCTTGTGAATGTGGGGGATGTAGTATATAAGGCAACAACAGTAGGATATGCCAAAGAGATTATTCCGGATATTGAAATCAGATTGTTTTTGACGCTGTTAGTTTGTATATTTGTGTATTTGTCCACTCGTGTAGTGAAGCAGATAAATGCCGATAAGAGAAAAGAGCTGGAAGAAGAGAAAGAAAAAATAGAACGTCTGCTGCAGGATGTGATGCGGCTTTCGGGGGCATTGTCGGAAGATATCAAACTGGTAGACAGGCATATGAGCGCCTTGGGCAGTTCTACAGGTGAAATGGGTACGGCAATGGAAGAGGTAAATGCCGGGACTATGGATACTGCGGAATCTGTACAGAATCAGCTCGTGCGTACGGAGGAAATCCAGAGACTTATTGATGGCGTGCGTGAAGTAGGAGTACATATTATGGAGGGAATGGCACGTGCTTCGGCAGAGGTAGGTATCGGTCTGTCCAATATGGATGAGCTGGCTATGCAGGCGTCAAAATCCAAAGAAGCCAATGAAACGGTGGTAAACCTGATGCGTGTGCTGCAGGAGCAGGCGGATAAGATGAATGAAATCGTAACATTGATTACCAGTGTAGCCAACCGTACCGGAATGCTGGCGCTTAATGCCAGTATAGAAGCAGCCCGTGCCGGTGAAGCAGGCCGTGGCTTTGCGGTAGTTGCCACACAGGTAACGGAGTTATCCGAGCAGACCAAACAGGCGGCTGATAATATTACAGGACTGATACAGACAGTAGTGGGAGAGCTGGGACAGGTTGCGGAAGCGGTTACGCTGTTGGCGGAAAATACAGAGACGCAGGGTGCAAAAACAGAGGAACTGAGCAAGAGCCTTCAGGTTATTAACAATACAACGGACCGCATTGCGGAAAAGACGCAGGAAATGGAAAAAATGATTTCTGATTTAGCAGAAGCAAACGAGGATATCGTACAGAATATCCAGACGATTTCAGCTGTTACGGAGGAAGTAACGGCGCATTCCAGTGAAACAATGAATGCCTGCCGCGAAAACCGGAAGCTGGTAAATGAGGTTACTGAAATTGCGGCAAGGCTGAATACAAGCGCACAGGGATTAAGGAATGCGCAGTAAGCAGTAAAAGCGGAAAAAGAAATGGAGTCACCACAGGCGCTTTAAATCGGGGCTTAAGCCGTAAGGTGAGCGGTAAAATAAAGCTGTTGACATCATCTGACAGGTATTATATAATATAATCTGCGCTGTAAAAGCAGCAGATTATATGAAACTGTCGGGGTGTGGCTCAGCTTGGCTAGAGCGCCTGGTTTGGGACCAGGAGGTCGCAGGTTCGAATCCTGTCACCCCGATTAAAATCCTGCAGACAGCAGTTGGTAAATTAAATAGTAACATGCGGGTGTAGTTCAATGGTAGAACACCAGCCTTCCAAGCTGGATACGTGGGTTCGATTCCCATCACCCGCTTTCTTCATGCCCTTTTTTAGGGCATGAAGTGGCAGCTTTGCTGCCAGGCGGCAATAGCCGCCAAAGCGGGGGATTGCACCCGCGAGACTCGCAAAACAGACGCTGTGCGTCTGCCTGCCGGAGGCAGGAGAGCGGGGGATTGCACCCGCAGAAAGGATGACCACCATATGAAAGATACTATATATCAAATTTTCAGAGAATGTTTTCCCGAATATCCTATGCCTATGAATAAACTGTTTAGCTGCATGGACTATGACTCCTGTCAGATTCTGACCGTACAGAAGGATGGTGAAATTTCAGGCTTTTCTGCTGTGTGCGGTGACAATATACGTCTGTTGTGCGTAAGACCTGAGTATAGATATAAGGGACTGGGAAGACGACTTCTGGCGATGAGTGAAGAAAAGATTGCGTCTGACGGTTATAAAACGGCAGTGCTGGGCGGTTTTTCTTCCGGACTGTTTATTGGTGCAGTGACAAGCGAAGAGGACTTTTTGAAAAAGAGCAATCCTTTTTTTGAAAAGTGCGGATATACGGCAGAGGACGGCTGTTTTGAAATGAAGCTTGCTATGAAGGATTTTGAGGTAGAGAAGGCACCGGTCAATATGCAGACAGGTGTTACCTTTGGATATTATAACGATGAGGACAGAACTGCTCTGTATGAGGCAGTAGCAGATGTGGACGAGGACTGGGTACAGTATTTTCCGAAAGCGGACAAGGTCTTTTGCGTCTTTCTTGAGGGAAAGGTGATAAGCTTTACGATTCTATCTTATGATGATGACAATATTCTGTGTAGAGAGGGTGCTAAAATCGGCAGTATCGGCTGTGTAGGTACGATTCACAGTGAGCGGGAAAAGGGAATTGGTCTGACGATGGTGGCACTGGCGACAGAAGAAATGAAAAAGCAAAATTGTGACGAGGTCTTTATTCATTGGACACATCTTGATAAATGGTACGGGAAGCTGGGCTACAGAACCTTTCTGTATTACTGGTTTGGCAGGAAAGAACTGTAAGAACGCGGAAAATGGCGAAACGCGCGATACTCTTATATTACGGATTATTGTAAAAAAACAGCAGAAATGTTACAATGAAAAAGGTTGGAAGATTTTGGATAACAGCCATAGGCGTAAAGGATAAACGGTTTTGTCCGGTGTTCTGTAAAAGGAATCCAGGCAGGAAAGGCAGGGGAAGTTATGGAAATGAAGTATTATATTTGTGAGAGCTGCGGAAAAATGATAATGATGGCAACCAAGTGGGATACGGCGGTTCCGACTATGTGCTGTGGCAGGCAGATGAAGGAGCTGGTTCCCGGAACCTCTGACGGCGCTTTGGAGAAGCATGTGCCGGTAGTCAGTGTGGAGGGAAACCGGGTTACGGTAAAAATCGGTGCGGCGGAGCATCCTATGGTGGAAGCCCATTACATACAGTGGATTGCCATTGAGACCAAAGAAGGAAATCAGATGAAACAGTTACAGCCGGGAGACAAACCGGAAGCTGTATTCATGCTGACGGATACGGACAGTTTTTATGCGGCATATGAATATTGCAATCTGCATGGTCTGTGGAAAGCATAACCGGAAAAACGCAACAGGGAGCAATGGGAAATATTCCGCTGCTTCCTGTTTTTATTTGTTTTGATACTTTTCCTGTTTTTGTATTATAATAATGGAAGAACAGAAGCTGTAAATCCACATATATACTAACAGTAAAAATGATAAAAAGCTTTAGAAGGAGTGTTTGATTATGAATATATTATTTTTTGGAACCAAAAGCTATGACAGGGAATTTTTTGAAAAGCTGATAGGGAGCGGCGCTTATCACGATTTGGAGATTACTTTTATAGAGCCGAAGCTGACGCCGGAAACAGCAAGGCTGGCAGACGGCTTTACGGCAGTCTGTGCGTTTGTCAATATGGACC
This sequence comes from uncultured Lachnospiraceae bacterium, assembly GCA_900551115.1. GTDB lineage: Bacteria > Bacillota > Clostridia > Lachnospirales > Lachnospiraceae > Acetatifactor. The sequence continues at coordinate 52,170 of URUY01000019.1, read as the reverse complement.
TTTCTGAAAAAACCATCCGCACGCTGCACAAATGCGGTGTCAAGCTGATACTGATGCGCTGTGCCGGTTTTAACAATGTAGATTTGGAGGCGGCAGGCGAATGCGGGATAACCGTTATGCGTGTTCCGGGGTATTCACCGGAGGCTGTAGCGGAGCATGCCATGGCGCTGGTGCTTACTGCGGACAGGCATATGCATAAGGCATATATTAAGTGCCGGGAAAATAATTTTAATCTGGCAGGGCTGATGGGCGTCAATCTGTATGGAAAAACAGCCGGTATTGTGGGAACCGGTAAAATCGGCGCAGCAATGGCAAGAATCTGCCACGGTTTTGGCATGCGGGTTATCGGTTATGATATGTATCCCAATAAGAGTCTGGATTTTGTGGAATATGTGGATTTTGAACATCTGCTTGCAGAATCGGATTTGATTTCCCTGCATTGTCCGCTGACAGAAGAAAACTATCACCTGATTAATGAAGAGACGATTCAGAAAATGAAGGACGGCGTTATTCTGGTAAATACCTCGAGAGGTGCGCTGATTAAGACGAAGGATTTGATTAAGGGTATCAGGGACGGCAAGTTTTTTGCAGTGGGACTGGATGTATATGAGGAAGAAACCGGCACGGTTTATGAGGATATGTCGGATACCATATTAGAGCATTCGACCATGGCAAGGCTGTTGTCTTTTCCTAATGTAATGGTGACCTCCCATCAGGGTTTTTTTACACAGGAAGCATTACAGGCCATCAGCCGGACAACCATGGACAATGCGTTGGCGTTTGTGGAGGGAAGAAAAAACGGCAATGAGCTGTAAGAGCGGACAAGCACACAAAAGATGTAGGCTGACCCGTAGCAGTTTTAAAGCCGACAGGCTTGCGGTGTGGGAAGCGGTGCCTTAATACAGAACAGAAACCGTCTGTACGCATTTTTGTTGACAGTATCTGAAAAAATGTGGCGGTATGGAGGAAAAATGAAAAATGCAGAAGAACTGCGGGCGTTGCTCGACAGAATAGATAAAAGAGGTTATCCAGCCTATAAGGATACCAGGGGACAGTATGCTTTTAAACAGTATGTGCTGTCAATTGATCATGTGCAGGGGGATCCCTTTGCATCGCCGTCAAGGATAAGCGTCAGGGTGGCCGGCAGCAGGGCAGGGTTTCCGGAGACGCTTTATAAGGAAAAGCACAGACGGATTGCCCTGCAGGATTATCTGCTCAGGCAGTTTGGCAGACAGATAGAGGGACATTCCTTTCAGGCAAGAGGCTCGGGCAAAAGCGGGCTTATGGGAATCAGCCGTCCCGGACAGGAAATTTTAGAAAGAAGCGCCTGTCGGATAGAAGAGAAGACAGGGGATATAAATGTCTGCATGGAAATCGGATTTCCTGCCAACGGGCGAACCGTAAATGCAGGGGAATTAAAGAAAATTCTGTTTGCATTTTTACCGGAATGCGTAGAGAAGGCGCTGTTCTATAAATCCCTTTCTGCGGAAAAGCTGACAGAAACTGCATTCCTTGCGGATGATCAGCGTTATATCAGAGAGAAGCTGACAGAGCTTGGGCTGGTGGTTTTTGCAGCTGATGGGTCTGTGCTGCCAAGGGAATCCGGGGTATCGGACAGACCTATGAAGGCAGCAGTACCCTTCCGGTCTCCGGAGAGCCTTTCTGTGACACTGATGCTGCCGCACAGGGGAGCCGTAAGGGGAATGGGAATACGAAAAGGGATTACTATGATTGCCGGAGGCGGTTATCATGGAAAATCCACTCTTTTGGAAGCAATTGAGCGCGGCGTATACAACCATATTTCCGGGGATGGCAGGGAGTATGTGATTACGGAGGCTTCGGCGGTGAAGGTTCGTGCGGAGGACGGAAGAAGTATTAAAAATGTGGATATTTCCATGTTTATCAGAAATCTGCCAAACGGAAAAGATACGAAAGCTTTTTGCTCTGCAGATGCCAGCGGCAGCACCTCTCAGGCCGCAGGAGTAATAGAGGCTATGGAGGCAGGGGCAGAACTGCTTTTGCTGGATGAGGATACCAGTGCGACTAACTTTATGATACGGGATGAGCTGATGCAGCAGGTAGTAAATCGGGACAAGGAACCTATAGTGCCGTTTATCAGCCGGGTGCGGGAGCTTTATGAAAGCTACGGAATGTCTACTATACTGGTAGCAGGAAGCTCAGGCTCCTATTTTCATAAGGCAGACTGTATTATACAGATGGACAATTATCAGCCGGTGGACATAACGGCTTATGCCAAAATGACAGCAGAAAAGTTTCCGATGCCCAATATGGAGACAGAGGAGGCCAAAGCGCCGTCCTTTGAAAGACCTCTTGAAAAAAATAAGACCCTGTGGGAAAAGGACCGTTTCAAGATGAAAACCATGGGACTGGACGGTATTTTATTACAAAAAGAAACGATAGATTTACGTTTTGTGGAGCAGCTTGTGGATACAGAGCAGTTAAATGCACTGGGATACCTGCTGCGGTATGCCCAAACGCATATTGTGGACGGCAGAAAGACGCTTAAGGAAGTCATAGAAAAGCTGTATGCGCTGGTAGAGGAAAACGGAATCAGTGCCGTATGCGAAGGAAATTACCTGCCGGTAAATATGGCTATACCCAGAAAGCAGGAGATGTTTGCCTGCTTCAACCGCTACAGAGGACTTTGACTATTTGGCAGCGGCAGGAATTTAAAACAGGGAACCAAAACAGGAATAAAAAATAGGGAATAATTGTGAAAATAGTGTTGACAATCGCACCGTGATACGATACAATATCATTCGTCAGTGCGATTGCACTACGTGTGTTCGTAGCTCAGTTGGATAGAGCAACGGCCTTCTAAGCCGTGGGTCGGGGGTTCGAATCCCTTCGAGCACGTTTGGGATATGCTGTATCCCATATATGGTGGGTATAGCGCAGTTGGTTAGCGCGCCAGATTGTGGCTCTGGAGGCCAAGGGTTCGAATCCCTTTATCCACCCTCATTGTTTTTGGATGCAGTGAGAACTTAGGTTGGCGCCATATAATGGGCTATCGCCAAGCGGTAAGGCACAGGACTTTGACTCCTGCATTCGCTGGTTCGAATCCAGCTAGCCCAGTTTGAGGTTTGGAGCACTAGCTCAGTCGGTAGAGCACCTGACTTTTAATCAGGTTGTCGGGGGTTCGAATCCCCCGTGCTTCACTAGAATCAAAATGAAATTGATTCGAACCCCCTGGGTTCAGAATCCCCCGTGCTTCACTAGAACGATTAATAAGGTTGATTCGTCCCACCGGGTTTCGAGTCCACCGTGTTTCACTTAAAAGGTAAAAGGCCAGCAGGTCTTATTTTTTTGCTTTGCAGGAAAGGAATAATTATGGCGACAAAAGAGATACTTAAAGATACAACGGAAAATAAAATGGGAACCATGCCGGTCAACAGGCTGCTTATCAGTATGTCTGTACCGATGATGATTTCTATGCTGGTGCAGGCGCTTTATAATATTGTAGACAGTATTTTTGTGGCACAGGTGGATGAATATGCGGTGCGTGCCGTGTCACTGGCATTTCCCATTCAGAGTCTTATGATTGCTATAGGTGTTGGTACTTCCGTAGGTGTCAATGCACTGCTGTCAAGGGCGCTTGGGGAAAAAGACTACAAAAGGGTGAATAAAACAGCGGATAACGGTGTGTTTGTGGTGATTCTCTGTTACCTGCTCTTCCTTCTGATAGGTTTTACGGTTGTAGAGCCGTTTATGGCGAGTCAGACAGATGTGCCGGAGGTAAAAGCATACGGCGTTTCCTATCTGACTATCTGTACCACCTGCTCATTCGGTTTATTTATCCAGGTTATTTTTGAAAGACTGCTTCAGTCAACAGGAAAAACCTTTTATACAATGATTACGCAGGGAATCGGAGCCGTCATTAATATTATTTTAGATCCGATTATGATTTTTGGACTTTTCGGATTTCCCAGAATGGAGGCTGCAGGAGCAGCAATAGCAACTGTAACGGGACAGATTGTAGGAGCAATTGTGGCGATTGTATTCCATTTTAAATTCAATCATGAAGTAAAATTGAATATAAAGGGCTTTAAACCGGATTTATTCGTAATCAGGCAGATATATGCGGTTGGTGCGCCGTCTATTGTCATGCAGGCAATAGGCTCGGTTATGACCTATGGCATGAATCTGATTTTGAATGCTTACGGCGTGGCACAGACCGTATTTGGTCTGTATTTCAAACTGCAGAGCTTTGTGTTTATGCCGGTATTCGGTCTGAATAACGGTATGGTTCCTATCATTGCTTACAATTTTGGAGCAGGAAGCAAGGAACGCGTTGTAAAGACTATGAAACTGAGCATTATGTATGCAGTGTCTATTATGTTTTTGGGACTGCTTGTCATGGAAATATTCCCTGCGCAGCTTCTTATGCTGTTTAATGCAACGCCGGAGCTTTTGGCGGTAGGCGTGCCGGCACTCCGCATCATTTGCTTAAGCTTTGTTTTTGCAGGCTTCTGTATTGTGGTAGGAAGCGTATTTCAGGCGCTTGGAAACGGTGTTTACAGTATGATTGTGTCAATTGCCAGACAGCTTGTGGTATTGCTTCCCGCTGCTTATCTTTTTTCCCTGACGGGAAAAGCTGTTAATATCTGGTGGGCATTTCCCCTTGCAGAGGTTGTATCCGTTGTTATGAGCTGCTATTTCCTGCATAGGCTTTATAAGAAAATCATCCGGCATATCGGGTTGACAAAATCTTTACCGTAAGGGTATACTGTTAAAGTACGCTTTTAGCAAAGCGTTATTGATGCGGTTATGATGGAATTGGCAGACATGTAAGATTTAGGTTCTTATGCCGAGAGGCGTGTGGGTTCAAGTCCCACTAACCGCATTTTTATATACGTTGGTTTTAAAAGTACACACCCTGTATGATGCAATATAGTGGTTGGCGGGAGAGTAAATATCCGTATGAAGATTTTCACCAAAAAAATTAAGAATATTTATCTGCTGTCTTTCTGCATTCCGGTTCTTGGGATGCTTTGGATTTTTGTTGCGAGAGGCATTTTTCCTTTTGGTAACAATAGCTTCATGTTTTCTGATATGTATCATCAGTATGTTCCCTTTTTAACAGAATTCTGGAGAAAACTGCATGAAGGCGAAAGTATGGCATTTTCATGGTATACAGGGCTGGGGTCTAATTTTGTTGCAGTTTATTCCTATTATCTGGCAAGCCCGTTTAATTGGCTGGCTTTTCTTTTTCCGGAAAATCTTCTGATTGAATTCATGACCTATTTTATTGTATTAAAAATCGGTTTATGCGGTCTGACATTTTCCTATTATCTTAGCAAAAGGTTTCAGACGAAGGACTTAAGAATCCTGTGGTTTTCGGTATTTTATGCCATGTCAGGATTTGTTGCGGCATACAACTGGAACCATATGTGGCTGGATGTTTTGTGGCTTGCACCTCTTGTCATACTGGGACTGGAGGAATTAGTAAAAAAGGGCAGATGCCGGTTATACTGTCTGACACTGACAGCCTCTATTTTTACAAATTATTATCTGTCCATTATGCTGTGCATTTTTTTAGTGCTGTATTTTCTGATGCAGCTTTTTACAAACGGTCTGTCCTGGCGGATAAAAATCCGGGCTGTGCTGCATTTTACGGTATCTTCTCTGCTTGCGGGTGCAATGGCAGGGGTGTTATTAGTACCTGTTATGAATGCCATGCATGTAACGGATTTTCATGATATCAGCTTCCCTAAAAAAATAGAGGTGTATTTTAACGGGTTAGAGATGCTGGCAAGACACGCCGCCATGCTGCCTACGGAAAGAGGACTTGATCATTGGCCGAATATTTACTGCGGTGTACTGGCATTTATTTTGGTTCCGGTATATATTTTCCATAAAAGGATTCCTTTAAGGCAGAAAATAGGGCGGCTTCTTCTGCTGACCTTTATGCTGCTTGGTTTCTCGGTCAATATTCTTAATTTTATATGGCATGGATTAAATTATCCTGATTCGCTTCCTGCAAGGCAGTCCTTTTTGTATATATTTGTAATTCTTACCATGTGCTTTGAAGCAGTGTACAGGGATGGGGAAAACGGTATATGGAACAGGGTGGCCGGTGTGGTAAGCGGGTTGCTTTTGGTGACAGCATGCGGTATTTTTGTGACGACAGACGGATTGACCATCGGAGTCATGACATGTACCTGGCTCTTTTTGGCAGGATATCTGATTATGGCAGTTCTTTTTCGGCAGACTATCTGGAAAAAGCATAAGAAGCCGATGGCTTTGCGCAGATTAGCTGTTTATGGAAAATGGGCAGTATTGGTTTTGGTTACGGCAGAAGCGGGGCTGAATATGGCCCATACCAGTGTAAGGCCTGTGCAAAGAGGCTATTATATGAATAACAAGGCCGATTATGAGGCGCTTTTGACGCTTGCAAAAGAGGAAAGCGACGTCTTCTACCGTTTTGAAAGCCTTTCCCAGATGACGAAGAATGACGGAACGCTGACAGGATATCCGTCAGCCTCTGTTTTTTCCTCCACAATAAACGGCAGGGTAGAGGATTATTATGACAAGCTGGGTATGGGAGGCAGTAAGGTTTCCTACTATTACAGCGGTTCTACACCGCTTACCGGCGCGTTATTAGGAGTACGGTACACCTTTTCGGAGGAGGAGCAGCAGGACACGGAGCTGTATGAGTTTGTGGCACAGCATGGCAAAAAGTATTTGTACCGAAATAAGCTGACATTACCTGTAGGCTTTGTGATGTCAGAGGAGCTGATGACAAAGCTTGCAGAGGAAATAACGAAGGGTACGGGAAATCCCATTGTTACCCAAAACAATCTTATTCGGAAGCTTGGCATTCAAGATACGCTGTTTGCCAATATGAATGCAGAGGAAACAGAAACGGAAGGCAATCAGATAACTGTCAGGGTTTTGGAGGACGGACATCTGTACGGAGTGGTGTTTGGCAATCCGGAGGGCGATCTTGTTCTTGCGCAGGGAGAAGAAACGCAGACTTTTTCGGATGTGGGAAAAGGAAAGCTGCTGGATTTGGGATGGTTTGCTGCCGGAGAGGAGTTTACGATTACGGCGGATGAGTCAGAAGCTTTGACGGTCAGAATGTACAGGCTGTCGCCGGATACGTTAAAAGAAGCCATTGCGGTACTGGGAAAAGAGCCTTTCTTAACTACAGCTTATACGGCGGACAGTCTGGAGGGGACAGTAACGGCAGCAAATGACGGTTATCTGGTTATGTCGGTTCCCTATGAACCGGGCTGGGAGATTTTTATAGACGGAAAAGAAACCGAATATGAAATGTTTGCCGATACCATGATTGCAGTACCGGTGACATCGGGAAAGCATACGGTTTCCATGCGCTATTCCATACATGGGACAGGCCTTGGACTGATGCTCAGCATAGTAGGGACAGTGCTTTTTATTCTGATATACGGCAGGAGAAAAAAAGAAAGTCTGGAAGAACCGGAAATCGCGGCGGAAAAAGAAAGTCTAGAAGAACCGGAAATCGCGGCGGAAAAAGAAAATCTGGAAGAACCGGAAATCGCGGCGGAAGAAAAAAGTCTGGAAGAACCGGAAAGTGAGGATTAAAATGCTTGGAAATGTAATTGTGGGACAGTCGGGAGGACCGACTGCGGTTATCAATGCTTCTGTTGCGGGGGTATATGCTGCCGCAAAAAGAGCCGGCGCACAAAAGGTATATGGCATGGAATACGGAATCCAGGGGTTCTTAGAGGACAGGATTCTTGACTTGGAAGAGTATCTTGCAGGAGAGGATGGCATAGAACTGCTTAAGAGGACGCCGTCTGCGTTTTTGGGTTCCTGCCGTTTCAAGCTGCCGGTGATTGCCGGTCACGAAGAAATTTATGAGAAAATTTTTGCCATGATGGATAAGTATGACATTTCCTGCCTGTTTTATATCGGCGGCAATGATTCCATGGATACGGTAAAGATGCTGTCTGATTATGCAAAGCTTACAGGCAAGGACAAGCGGTTTATCGGTGTGCCTAAAACCATTGACAATGATCTGCCGCTTACTGACCATTGCCCGGGCTACGGTTCGGCGGCGAAGTATATTGCGACCTCACTGAAGGAGATTATCAGGGACAATGCGGCCTACGGGGATTACAGGACGGCCATACTGCTGGTGGAGATTATGGGCAGGCATGCGGGCTGGCTGACAGCGGCTGCAGCACTGGCAAAGGATGCTTCCTGTGAAGGCGTGGATGCGATTTACCTTCCCGAGAGGGATTTTGATGTGGACGCTTTTTTACGGAAGGTGTGGGAGCTGGCACAGAAGCAGAAGTCGGTGGTGATTGCGGTTTCCGAAGGAATCCATTTGGCAAACGGCAGATTTGTATGTGAGCTGGACGGGAGCGGTAATGACAAAACTGATGTATTCGGTCATAAGCAGCTTTCAGGCTGTGGTGTGTACCTGGCCGGACTGATACAGGAAAAATTGGGCTATAAGGCAAGAGCAGTGGAGTTTTCCACCTTGCAGCGGGCAGCCTCTCATATAGCTTCCCTGACTGATATAGAGGAAGCCTGTCAGGCGGGCGAGGCAGCGGTAAAAGCTGCAGCAGAAGGAAGTACCGGCATGATGGTGACGCTGCTACGGGAACCGGGAGAAACCTATTGCTGCAAAACAGGGCTTTATGATATCCATGCCATAGCCAATATAGAGAGAAAAGTGCCCATGGATTGGATAAGCGAGGACGGATGCGGCGTGAAGGAAGAATATGTGGCATATGCAAGGCCTCTTATTCAGGGAGAGCTTTTTCCCATTTATGAGAACGGTACGCCGAAGCATCTGGTGAAAAGATAGAAGAGCAGGTTTTGGCTTTTCATATAAATTCCCGGAAAAAACTCCAAAATTATAAAAAATACAATTTTACGAAAAAATACGAAAAAATGCTTGACAACCTGTCAGGCGTTTTTTATAATCGTATTAGAAAACGTTTTCCGAAAGGAGCATACATGGTTTCCATTAAAGATGTTGCAAGGCATGCGGGCGTTGCGATTTCTACGGTTTCCAAGGTTTTAAATGATTATCCCAATATCAGTGAGGAAACTAAGAAGAAGGTCAACGCCTCCATTGCAGAGCTGAATTTCGTGCCCAATACCATAGCGGCGGCACTTTCTTCCAAACAGTCGGGCCGTGTTGCACTGCTTATCAATCTGATAGCAAAGACACAGGCGATTGATGAGATTGACATGCAGTATCTGTCAGGCGCCATAAACAAAACAAAGGAACTGCGGCTGGATGTGATTACCGTATTTTTTTCCATGATACAGGATAAGTCACTGGAGGAAATTATTGCTTACTTCAAATCCCAGAATATTACGGGAATCGTGATTTACGGCATGAGTAAGGAAGACAAGGTTCTTCATCAGCTTGTGAAAAGCAAGACCTTTAAGATTGTGCTGGTGGATGCGCCCATGGTAAATGAAACAACGTCTACGGTCTGGATTAACCATAAGCAGGCCCAGTATGATGTGGCAAAAAAGACCATTCAGGAAAATAACTGCAAAAGGGTGCTGTATATTGCCGGAAAAAAGAACGGCTATGTTACCGGGGAACGGCTTTTGGGGATGAAAAAGCTGGCCGAGGACATGGAGCTTAAGCTGCTTATAAGGGGCGGTGAGTTCTCAGAGCTTATGGCAAGGAAGCTGACCTTTAAATATGCGGCAGGCAAGGACGCGGTGGTCTGTGCCTCGGACCTGATGGCTATCGGCGCAATGAAGGCTTTGACGGAAATGGATATTTTCCGTCCGGTCTGCGGGTTTGACGGCATTATGCTGATGGGATATGTAGGAAAACAGATGAACACTATCAGACAGAATTTCAGTTTTGTATCGGCTGAAGCGGTAGAAGAGCTGAACCGGCTTATGAAGGGAGAAAAAGGCAGGGAAGTCGTTTTACCGTATAGCATAGAGAGATTACAGTACATGGATATAATATGTTAGGGGAGCAAAAGCCCTGAAAAAGGAGAGAAAAAATGAGTCTGGAACAGAAGTTAAATGCACTTACACAGAAAAACTATGAAAAGGACATTGCGCAATGCAGCAATGAGGAGCTGTATTACAGTCTTCTTAATCTGACAAAGGAATATCTCGGAGAAACAGCACCCATAAAGGGTGAGAAAAAAGTATATTACATTTCCGCTGAGTTTCTGATTGGCAAGCTGATGTCCAACAACCTGATTAATCTCGGTATCTATGATGAGATTAATGAACTGCTTGCCACAAAGGGAAAATCCCTTTCGGAGATAGAAGAAACAGAACCGGAACCTTCACTGGGAAACGGCGGTCTGGGAAGACTGGCAGCATGTTTTCTGGATTCTATTGCCACACTGGGACTGCCCGGTGACGGTATTGGTTTAAATTACCATTTGGGTCTGTTTAAACAGGTATTTACGGATAAGCTGCAGGATGCACAGAAAAATGAATGGATTGAAGCACAGTCCTGGCTGAACAAGACAGATACTACCTTTGAAATCGAGTTCGGTGACCGTACTGTGACCTCCAGATTGTATGATATTGATGTGGTTGGCTATGAAAACGGCGTAAATAAGCTGCATTTATTTGATATTGAGACCGTTGATGAGTCCATTGTAAAGGACGGTATCAGCTTTGATAAAGAAGATATTGAAAAGAACCTGACCCTGTTTTTGTATCCGGATGATTCTGATGAGGCAGGCAATCTGCTCCGTATTTATCAGCAGTACTTTATGGTAAGCAATGGTGCAAGGCTGATTATCCGTGAAATGAAGGAAAACGGATATGATTTGCATAAGCTGTATGACCATGCGGTAATTCAGATTAACGATACCCATCCTACCATGGTGATTCCGGAATTAATCCGTATCCTTATTATGGAAGAGGATTTCAATATGTCCGAGGCTATCCGTGTGGTAAGCCGTACCTGTGCGTACACCAACCATACCATTTTAGCGGAAGCATTGGAAAAATGGCCTGTAAAATATCTGAAAAAGGTAGTGCCTCAGCTTGTTCCCATTATTAAGGAGCTGGACAGAAGGGTTGCAGCAAAATATGAGGATCCCAGAGTACAGATTATTGATGAAAACGGGCGTGTACACATGGCACACATCGATATCCACTACGGTTTTTCCGTAAACGGCGTAGCGGCTATCCATACGGAAATATTAAAGGAGTCCGAGCTAAATCATTTCTATCAGATTTATCCGGAAAAATTCAATAATAAGACGAACGGCATTACCTTCCGCCGCTGGCTGTTATCCTGCAATCACGAACTGGCAGGGCTGATTACAAAAGCAATCGGCGACGGTTATAAAAAGAATGCGGATGAGCTTGAAAAGCTGCTTGCATTTATTGATGATGAAGCATTCTTGAATAAAATGGAGAGTATTAAAAAGCAGAAAAAGCAGGTGCTTGCAGATTATATTGCAGAAAAAGAAGGCATTGCTTTAAATCCGGATTCGGTTTACGATATCCAGATTAAGCGTCTTCACGAGTATAAGCGCCAGCAGATGAACGCCCTTTACATTATCCATAAGTATCTGGAAATCAAGGCGGGCAAGAAGCCGGTAAGACCTCTCACCTTTATTTTCGGTGCAAAGGCAGCGCCTGCATATGTAATTGCACAGGACATTATCCACCTGCTTCTAGTAATGCAGGAAATCGTGTCAAAGGACCCGGAAGTAAGCCCCTATATGAAGGTGGTCATGGTAGAAAACTACAATGTAAGCTACGCTGAAAAGCTGATTCCGGCCTGTGATATTTCAGAGCAGATTTCCCTGGCTTCCAAAGAAGCTTCCGGAACGGGAAATATGAAGTTCATGTTAAACGGTGCAGTAACACTGGGAACCTCAGACGGCGCGAATGTGGAAATCGGAGACCTTGTAGGCGAAGACAATATTTATATTTTCGGTGAAAAATCCGAGCAGGTCATTGCACATTATGCAAAGGCTGATTATGTTTCCAGAGATTACTACGAAAAGAGTCCGGTAATTAAAGCGGCGGTTGATTTCATTGTCAGCAAGGAGGCTCTTGCTGCAGGACATAAGGAAAACCTGGAAAGGCTTTATAATGAACTTCTGAACAAGGACTGGTTTATGACCCTGCTTGATTTAGAGGATTATATTGCAACAAAAGACAGAGTGTTTGCTGATTATGAGGACAGAAGTAAATGGAAAAAGATGATGCTTGTGAATATTGCAAAAGCGGGCTTCTTCTCTTCTGACAGAACGATAGCCGAATACAACAGAGATATTTGGAAATTGAGATAAAGGTATAATGCCTTTATCAGAGGCATGGCACACTTGCGTGCTATGCCTCGTTTTCAGCTTTTGCCTCCGCATTTTAAGCCATTGACAAAAGCCGCAAATAGTGGTGTACTTTAAAGAGAGAGATTATGATTATCTATCAGATAAATACTGAGGGTAAACAAGGAGACAGTCAATATGAGAAAAAGCGGTATTTTACTTCCGGTATCCAGTATTCCGTCCAGATACGGTATCGGCACATTTTCTAAGGAAGCCTATGATTTTGTAGACTTTTTAAAGAATGCGGGACAGAAACTCTGGCAGATTCTGCCGCTTGGACCTACAGGTTACGGGGATTCCCCCTACCAATCCTTTTCCACCTTTGCAGGCAATCCGTATTACATAGATTTGGAGAAGCTGACAGAGTCAGGGTATCTTACAAAAGAGGATTGTGAAGTTTGTGATTTCGGGGAAAATGAGGAATATGTCGATTATGAAAAAGTCTATTTTTCCCGTTTTAAAATATTGCGCAAGGCCTTTGAGACAGCCTTTAAGGAAAAGCATCTGCAGGAGGACGCCGATTACAGGCAGTTTGCAGAGGAAAACAGCTATTGGCTGGAGGATTATGCCCTGTATATGGCAGTAAAGGACAGCCTTGCGGGTATACAGTGGACTGAATGGGAAGAGGATATCCGTCTGCGGAAGCCGGAAGCATTGAAGGCGTATAGCGAAAAATATAAAGAGGATGTGGAATTTTATCGTTTCCAGCAGTATCTGTTTAACAGGCAGTGGAAGGCTTTAAAGAAATATGCAAATGATAACGGAATAGAAATCGTGGGAGATATTCCTATCTATGTAGCATTTGACAGTGCGGATACATGGGCTTCTCCTGAATTGTTCCAGCTTGACGATACCTGTACGCCTATTGCAGTTGCAGGCTGCCCCCCCGATGCTTTTTCTGCTACCGGTCAGCTTTGGGGAAATCCTTTATATGACTGGGAATACCATGAAAAAACCGGTTTTGCATGGTGGATGAAGCGGATTGCTTACTGCTATGAGCTTTATGATGTAGTCCGTATCGACCATTTCAGAGGCTTTGATGAGTACTGGTCCATTCCTTACGGAGACAAAACGGCAGAAAACGGAAAATGGTGCAAGGGGCCCGGCTATGCTATTTTTGACACCATGAAAAAGACGCTTGGTGAAAAGAAAGTAATAGCGGAAGATTTGGGATTTTTGACGGACAGCGTTATTGAGCTGGTACAGAAAACCGGTTATCCCGGCATGAAGATTTTACAGTTTGCTTTTGATTCCAGAGAAGAAAGCGATTATCTGCCCCACAACTATACAAGAAACTGTGTGGTATATACAGGAACCCACGATAACGATACCACATTAGGCTGGTATACTTCCCTTCCGGCAGCGGACAGGAATTTTGCAGACAGGTATATGCAGCTTAAGGATGACGAGGAAGAAGTGGAGTGGGAGTTTATCCGTGCGGCTGTTTCCTCTGTGGCGGATACGGCTATTATACCTATGCAGGATTATCTGGGTCTGGATGAGACTGCCCGTATTAACATACCGTCCACACTGGGCATTAACTGGAAGTGGAGAATGAAAAAAGACGCCTGCACAGAAGAACTGGCAGGGCGTATCAGAAAGCTTTGTAAGCTGTATGGCAGGGTGTAAGGGGAATCCCCTTACAGCTTGCGCATACTCAAATAAGAATTGTGGTAGGAGGCGTTATAGGTAACATCCTCTAAGAACCAATCAGGCGGCAGAAATGTTTCTGCCGCATTTTTACTGCCAAATTCCACTTCTGCGAGAATAAGGGGAGCAAAGGGCGCGTCAAAAACATCCAGCTCAATGGTCAGGGAGTAGCCTTCAGGCGGTCTTGGACCACCGGAAGCAAACTGCGGGTGTTCTAAGGGAATCAGGTAACGCTTTTTGGAAATAATATTGCCGTCTGCCTTGCTTCTCAGATGGTAGTAGGATTCTTCGTTTAAAGGAAGATTGTATTCTTCACGGGCCAGCATGCCGTGTCCTTTATAGGTTAAGTAAAATTCATCATCCTCTCTGCGGATACGCACAACCGGGTCGGTATTCAGATAAGCCTGTTCGATAAGATGAACCGGATAGAGGTCCAGATTGTCAGGCAGCTTTTTGATAGTAAATTTGCGTTCGATTTCCATGTAAATTCTCCTTTTTATGTACTACTTCCATTATACAGCTTTTTAAAATTAAAACAAGCAGTCAGGTATTGGGAACTGAAAATGCAGGCGCTGTTCTGAAAAGGTGAAAATGCCGTACATCGGTGGACAGGCAAACAGAATTGTTGTAAAATAAGGCGTAAAGAAAGGCAGAAATGAATGCCGGTTTGTTGAAAAGCAGACTGAATTAGAAAAGGGAGGATACCATGAGCAGGATAGCAGTTTTTTTAGCGGAAGGTTTTGAAGAGATTGAAGCACTTACAGTTGTGGATTTGTGCAGAAGGGCAGGAATAGAGGCCCTTATGGTATCTGTCATGGGCAGCAGGGCGGTGACAGGTTCCCATAGGATTACGGTGTCGGCAGACATGCTTTTAAGCGAGCTTGACTTTGATACATTGGACATGCTGGTTTTGCCGGGCGGCATGCCGGGAACGAAAAATCTGGAGGCATGCGCGCCGCTTATGGAAAAGCTGGATGCATTTTACGGAACAGGCAAATGCATCAGCGCTATCTGTGCAGCTCCCAGTATATTCGGACACAGAGGCTATTTAAAGGGCAGGAATGCCTGCTCTTATCCGGGATTTGAGAGCGAGCTTACAGGCGCATTGGTCAGTGAAAAGCAGGTGGAGGTATCGGAGCATGTTACCACCTCAAGAGGACTGGGAACGGCGATTCCCTTTGCACTTGCTATTGTAGAAAGGTTCTGCGGCAGTAAAAAGGCATCGGAGCTTTCAGGCAGTGTTGTTTATAAATAGAGAACGCAGAAAAAGCTTTGGTATTATAGAAGACTCCTCGATATGATTTGAGGGGTCTTTTTTGTCCCATCTGAAATTTTTGTAAGGATGCTCTTTTTAGGTTTTTATTTACAAATTAATTGTATTGCAGTATTATTTTTGTATCACTGATGATACCCTGCGCAGGAGGTACAGTATGGATTATTTATTAAAGGATAATGATGGTTTTCAATTCGTTGTGGAAAAGGAAAAAGAACGTGTGAAAGAGGATATTATCGGGCAATATATCAAGTTAAGAAAAGAAAAGGGCTTAACACAGGAGGATGTTGCCAACTTAACGGGGATTGCGAGAACCAATATTGTGCGGATTGAGGGCAGGAAAAATGTGCCTACGATTGAGGTGCTTACAAAGCTCGCCATGGCACTTAATATGGAGTTAGAGATTAAGTTTACAAAAAAGGGGAAGGGAAGGGCTTGAAAACTGCTGTATATTGCCTGATGTGGGGAGGTCTGTATGAGGTGATAAGCAGTCCCAGAACTACCGGAGACGGTTATTACGAAAGCTGTATCGCAGGTGTTGAAGACAATCAAATAGAGATTACGGTTTGAGGATTTAAACAGAAGTTTATGAAAAGAAGGGAAATATTATGGTTCGAGAAATGAAAAAAGAAGACTGGAACAGTATTGCGGATATCTATAAGCAGGGGATAGAGCATGGTAAATCAACGTTCAATACAGTCTGTCCTGAGTTTGAAGAATGGGATGCTGCACATATTCAGGAATGCCGTTTTGTGGATGAAGAGGATGGCAGGGTTGTTGGCTTTACTGTCCTTAGTCCTGTTTCGGGCAGCTGCGTTTATCATGGCGTTGTGGAAGTCAGCATTTATATAGACGATGCCTATCAGGGAAGGGGAATAGGAGTTGCATTGCTTCAAAGGCAATGTGAGGAGAGCGAAAAAGCAGGTTATTGGAGCTTGTATTCTTCCATTTTTTCAATGAACGAGTCCAGCATTGCTATTCACAAAAAATGTGGTTTCAGAGAAGTCGGTTATCGTGAAAAGATTGCAAAAGATAAGTTTGGAAACTGGCAGGACACTACTATCATGGAACGCAGGAGCAAGGTAATCCTTTGAATTGAAAATACGTTAACATGGAGGAAAAGAAGATGAAGATTGAAGTAAGAGCATATGCGGCAGAGGACACCGCAGATATTATAAAAATATGGAATTCGGTTGTGGAAGACGGACAAGCTTTTCCGCAGACAGAACTACTGAATATTGATACCGGGAAAAGTTTTTTTAAGCAGCAGTCATTTACAGGTGTTGCTTATGATATGTCAACAGATGAAATCATAGGTCTGTATATTTTGCATCCCAATAACGTCGGCAGGTGCGGGCATATCTGCAATGCCAGTTACGCTGTTAAAAAGAATATGCGGGGAAAGCATATTGGTGAAGCTTTAGTTTGTCATTGTATGAAAAAGGGAAAAGAACAGGGATTTAAAATTTTGCAGTTTAATGCGGTAGTCAGTACGAATGTGCAGGCTTTGGCATTGTATAAAAAGTTAGGATTTACACAATTGGGCGTAATTCCCAATGGATTTCTTCTTAAGAATGGGGAATATGAAGATATTATTCCCCACTATATAGAACTGTAAAATTCGGTATGGCAGCAGACAGCAGACGGAAGGGACAGCAGACGGACGGAAAAAGAGGAAGCTTTAGGAGAAAAAAGAATGGACCATTGCACGGACTACATAATAAGGAAAATCGAAAAAAAAGATAACAGGGACGTTGAAAATATTATAAGAAGCTGTTTGATTGAGTTTGGGGCAAATCATGAAGGTACAGCGTGGGCAGACCCTGACCTTGGCAGATTTTATGAAATATACCACACAGAAGGGAACCGGTACTGGGTAGCGCAAAATAAAGACGGAAAGCTTATCGGCGGTGCAGGTATCGGAAAGCTTGCCGGAATAGAGGGAGTCTGTGAATTACAGAAAATGTATTGCTTACCGGAAGCACGGGGAAAGGGAGCTGCACATGCGTTAATGGATACGGCACTGGAATATGCAAAAAAATATTATGACAGCTGTTACCTGGAAACATTAGAAAATATGACTGCAGCACAGAAATTTTATGAAAAATATGGTTTTGAAAGAATATATGAGCCTTTGGTAAAAACGGAACACTTTGCCTGTGATGTCCGTTATATAAAAGAATTGAGAAGCGTTTAATGATAAAGAACAGCATGGATTTGCCGGGGAGGTAATGGATGAATAATCAATCTTTTGATTTTAAAAGAATTGCAGAAGGATATGCAAAGGACAGACCATATTTGCATCCGCAGGTTATGGCAAAAATCCAAAATGCGTTGAGCATGGAGGGGAATTCTGGATAACCGATAGAATGGTTTGAAGAAACCCTCATGCCTGTTTTTGATAAGCAGAGAAAAACGTTGGTGTTTCAGGGATATATCTGGTATATGAAAAAGATAGCAGATGGTTAAGGAACAATAAAAAGATTGTCGGTAAAGCTAAACATTGAAATAATAAAGGAGGCAGAAAATCTGCCTCCCTTACCTAAAGGTTTATTATCCTTTATTAAGCGCTTGCACGCTGTTTAGAAATACAGTTATTTCATGGATTCTTCCTGTTTTCTAATCATTCTACGAACCATCTCGCCGCCGATAGAACCGGCTTCCTTGGAAGTTAAGTCACCATTGTAACCTTCCTTCAAGTTTACGCCAAGCTCAGATGCAACCTCAGTTTTGAAACGATCCATAGCTGCCTTAGCTTCAGGAACTTCTACTCTATTAGATTTGCTGCTTCCCATTTTTGTTCACCTCCATAATTTTTTTGATTTTCACAGTACACTACTGCATCTATCTTCAAGATAAGCGGATAATCACCACTTATCCCGGAGAATATCTGCAACAGCGTTTCCGAAACCGGATTCTGTTTTCCGTTTTAAGTATGTTCTTATCACTTATCTTGATGTTAGTATTAGCAGCAGTAAAAAAATTATAATGGTAAGTTTTTCAAAAACGGATAGTTGAAGCTGCCATAAAAGGTTTTTAAAGAAATACTTTACAGAATAAAAGACACGTGCTATACTCTTCTCGTAATAAAAACGTTTTTATTCCCATAAAACAGGGAATAATATAATGCGCAGAAAGCGCGGA
Source organism: uncultured Lachnospiraceae bacterium (assembly GCA_900551115.1). Lineage (GTDB taxonomy): Bacteria > Bacillota > Clostridia > Lachnospirales > Lachnospiraceae > Acetatifactor. Next base: position 33,801 of record URUY01000019.1, on the reverse strand, counting down.
AAGAGGCGTATATGCAGGAGAAAAGGACAGGACATCCATTAAAAGAGCTGGCTCCTTTTTGCAGAAGGGCAGCAGCACAGGGAGCGGTATTATTAAAAAATGAAGGCGGCATGCTGCCTATAAAAAAAGAAGACCATATTGCGGTGTTTGGCAGATGCCAGATAAATTTTTACAGAAGCGGAACCGGTTCGGGTGGTCTGGTAAATGTAGAATATGAGACGAATCTTTTGGATGGCCTGAAAAGTTATCCGTGGGTTCGGTTAAATGAAGCATTGATTACAGAGTATGAAAACTGGATAGAGGAGCATGGTTTTGACAACGGCGATGGTATGTTTGCATCGGAGCCATGGCATCAGGAAGAAATGCCGCTGTCAGATGAAGTGGTGAAGGCCGCTTCGGAAATATCCAACAAAGCTATTGTGGTAATCGGCAGAACGGCAGGTGAGGAAAAGGACAATGCCGATGAGCCGGGCAGCTACAGGCTGACAGAAGAAGAACAGGCAATGATTTCTCTTGTTACCAAATATTTTACTCAGGTAGCAGTTATTTTTAATGTATCCAATATTATTGATATGAGCTGGACAGAGGCAAAATGGTGCCACGGACACATAAAAGCGCTTTTATATACCTGGCATGGCGGTATAGAAGGCGGTATGGCGGCAGCAGATTTGCTTGTGGGCACGGTTTCTCCGTCAGGCCATCTTACAGATACCATTGCTTATTCCGTAAAGGATTATCCTTCCTATGCCAATTACGGCAGTACAACCTGTAATTTTTACGAAGAGGATATCTATGTGGGATACCGTTATTTTGAAACCTTTTGTCCTGAAAGGGTAATGTATCCTTTTGGCTTCGGACTGTCTTACACCACCTTTGACGTGCAGCTTCTGCAGACGAAGGTAAAAGGGGAAGGCGCGGAAAGCATCGTTTCTGTTGAGGTGCAGGTAAAGAATACGGGAAGCTATGCCGGCAGAGAGGTTGTACAGGTGTATGTGGAAGCACCTCAGGGGAAATTAGGACAGCCTAAAAAGGCATTGGTGAATTTTGCAAAAACAAAGCTGCTTGAACCGGGAGAGTCTGTGGTGCTTATATTAGATACTCCGATAAGACGTTTTGCGTCTTATGATGACAGCGGTATTACCGGATACAAATCCTGCTATGTATTAGAGGAAGGAGCATATCGTTTCCACGTAGGTACGGATTGCCGCAATACAAAGGAAGCACTGACAGACGGTGAACCTGTATTGGTATTGGATAAGCTCCTTGTATTGGAAAAGTTAAGCGAAGCGGCAGCACCGGTAAGAAGCTTTCGCAGGATGAAGCCGGGAAAGGCTTCAGACGGTGTATATGAAATTGCATATGAGCCGGTACCGGTAAGGACAATAGATATAGAAAAGCGGATACAGGAAAATCTTCCGGCAGCACTTCCTGCACCGGAAAGGACGGACATCACCTTTGATGCTGTAAAGAAAGAGAGGGCAGCTCTGGAAGCTTTTACGGCACAGCTTTCCCTGAGGGAGCTTACCACTATTGTGCGCGGAGAGGGTATGTGCAATCCCCGGGTGACGCCGGGTACGGCGGCAGCCTTTGGCGGTGTCAGCGATGAACTGGCAAAGAGAGGGATTCCGGCAGGCTGTGCGGCAGACGGACCTTCCGGCATCAGGATGGATACGGGAGAAAAGGCAACACAGCTTCCTATCGGTACACTGCTTGCCTGCAGCTTTGATGCCGATATGGTGGAAGAGCTTTTCTATATGGAAGGGAAAGAACTGGTTTCTTATGAAATAGATACCCTTTTAGGCCCCGGCATCAATATTCACAGATATCCGTTAAACGGCAGGAATTTTGAATATTTTTCAGAAGACCCTTATGTGACCGGCATGTTTGCAGCTGCCTGCGAAAAAGGTATGGACAGGGCAGGAAGCATGGGAACGTTGAAGCATTTTGCCTGCAACAATCAGGAGAAAGCCAGACATACGGTGGATGCAGTGGTATCGGAAAGAGCCCTCAGGCAAGTCTATTTAAAGGGCTTTGAGATGGCAGTCAGGGAAGGCGGAGCCCGTTCGGTTATGACCACCTATAATCCTTTAAACGGTTATCAGAATGCGTCCCATTATGATCTGACAACGACCATTTTAAGAGGCGAATGGGGATATAAAGGCATTGTAATGACGGACTGGTGGGCAAAGGTGAATGATGTAATAGAGGGCGGCGAAGGCGGCGTTACAGACCTCTGCTCCATGGTACGTGCCCAAAATGATATTTATATGACCTTTAACAACGGCGGAGCGGCTATCAATGCCAAAAACGACAATCTGGAAAGTGCTGTTGCAGAAGGAAAGCTGACGGTGGGAGAGCTGCAGCGCAGCGCTATGAATATTCTGCGTTTCCTGTTAGAGGCAAAGGCATCTGAGCGGGAAGTGGCTGTGGTAGAGCCTGCAGTCATAGCACCGATTACGTTAAAGGAAGCAGAAAAGCGGACGGATGCAAATTCAGCAAAGTCCATAGCCTGCAGGATAGATTTAAGCGGGAAACAGGCCGAGACGGGAAGTGTTTTGCTTAAGGTAGAAAAGGCAGGAACCTATGGCATCAATGTAGAACTGATGTCTATGGAAAACGAAAGGGCGCAGCTGCTTTGTCAGATGTATTTAAACGGCGAAAAGGCGGCGGACATCCAGACAAACGGCACAAGAGGAATGTGGCATGCACAGCGTGCTGCCGAGGTAGTGCTTTCTGAGGGGCTTTACGAGCTGACCTTAAAGCACATCAGACCGGGCATACAGTTTGCAGATATGCAGTTTGCGGAGGTATGATGGGAAAGGTAACGATAAAAGATGTAGCAAGGGAAGCGGGGGTTTCCATTTCTACGGTGTCAAACGCATTAAACGGGGTGGATGTGCTGCTTCCTGATACAAAGGCGCATATTCTGGCAGTGGCAGAGAGAATGCATTATATCCCTAATTTAAACGGCAGGAATTTAAAGGCAAGGGCAATGAAGGTAATCGGCTTGTTTGTTACCTATATGGGCGGCCCCTATATGGGAGCGCTGACTGATTCGGCAGCAAGACAGTGTCAGGAGGCCGGTTATGAGTTAAATGTGTTTGTTACGGGACAGAACAGCTCCATTATGGCGAATCTGCTAGGACACAGGGTGGACGGCGCGGTGATTGTAAACAGCAGCCTTTCTAAGCAGCAGGAAGAAGAGCTTAAAGCCGCAGAAATTCCTGTTGTATACCTGAATAGAGAAATTGAGGGAGAGTATCAGGCAGGTGTATTTTTCGATTCCTATAAAGCGGGCCGGATGGCAGCAGAGTGCTTTTTAAAAAAAGGGCTGCATAGCCTTGGGCTGGTGGAAGGCCCGGACAATTATGACAGCAGGGAGCGCAGCCGCGGTTTTCGGGATGTCCTGGCTATGGCCGGACTCCCCCTGAAAGAGGAATTTGTCTGGCAGGGCGGATTTTCCAGAGAGAAGGCATATAGTGTCGTAACGCTTTTTTTGCAGAAGACGGAGAACGGAAAACAGGAGAGAGACTTACCGCAGGCTGTTTTTGCAGCAAACGACCAAAGCGCCATCGGCTGCCTGGAGGCTTTTTTACAGGCCGGTATTGCAGTGCCTGATACCGTTAAGGTATTAGGCTGTGATGACATTGAGCTTGGCCGTTATATAAAGCCTGCGCTGACCACTATCAGGACAAATTTTGAGGAACAGGGTCTTATGGCGGTAAAGTGCCTGCTTTCCATGTTACAGGGGGAAAGCAGGGGCAGAATGACGCGCCTTTCCTGTATGCTGGTAGAACGGGAATCGGTTTAGTAAAGGTTTGCAGAGGGTTTTTCTATATGCCGGAAAAGTGCCCAAAGACAGATAACATTGGGTACAACCATAACAGCATTAATAAGGTCTGTTATGCTGAAGACAAGGCCCATGGGGAGGATTGCCCCTATGTAAATCATAACAATATATACAAGCTGATAGGAGCGGACGCCTGTTTCTCCAAACAGGTAAGCCGCTCCTTTTTCACCCAGGTAGCACCAGCCTACCAGAGTGGCAAGGGCGAAGGCTATCAGGGAAAGGGTTAAAAAGGCATTGCCGCCAAAGGGAAGAAAGGAAAAGGCCGCATTGGTAAGCCCGGCATCGGTATAACCCTTTGTGCTGCCGGGATGGGCAAGCATGCTGCTTATAATAGTAAAGCCGGTCATGGTACACATCACAATGGTATCCCAGAAAACAGCCGTCATGGAAATGAGCGCCTGTCTGGCCGGTTTCCGGATGCCGGAGGCACCTGCCGCGATAGCTGCCGTGCCGATACCGGCCTCGTTGGTAAAAAGGCCTCTGGCAATACCGAAACGGGCAGCAATCAAAAAGGTACTGCCTACAAAGCCGCCGCCTGCCGCCCGTCCTGTAAATGCAGAGGAAAGGATGAGGGAAAGGGAGGGGAGCAGGAGGCTGCGGTTCTGCCAGAGAAGGAACAGGCAGGCACCCATGTACAAAAAGCTTAAGGGAGGAACCATGCGGGAGCAGAAGCTGCCGATGCTTTTTATGCCGCCAAGTATGACCATGCCGGTCAATATGGCTGCGGCAACACCGATGATATGAGGAGAAAGCTTCCAGGTGGAGTAGGCGGCGTCTGCCATAGCGGAGGCCTGGGTGGTGCAGCCGGCGCCGATGGCTGCACAAACCACACAGAAGGCATAAAATTTTCCTAAAAATCTGCTTTTTAAGCCCTGCTCTAAAACATACATGGGACCGCCCACGCTACCGATCTGTGGTCGTTCTTTTCGGTACAGACAGCTTAAGTAGCATTCTGCATAGGCGGTGGCCATTCCGAACAGCCCGGTCAGAAAGCACCAAAACAGGGCGCCGGGACCTCCAAGGGCAATAGCGGTGGAAACACCGACGATATTGCCTGTACCCAGAGTTGCCGCCAGTGTCGTTGCCAGCGTGGCGAAACCGGAAAGACCTTTGGCGCCGCTTTTTTCAGGCGTTACGGAAAGGCGTATGGCACGAAAGGTAAAAAGCTGGGGGCGCAGCCTTATGGTAAAAAAAAGATGAGTGGCAAAAAGAAGCAGAATGACTGGCCCGTTCCAAAGAAAGGCATTTATTTTTTCTAAAAAGGAGAAAAGCTGGGACAAGCGTACCTCTGTTTTGAAAATTCGGTTATTATAATATATATAGAAAATGTTTTAGAAAATGTTTATAATTTTATTATTGATTTTTCTGTTCTCTGTGTTATAGTGTCAATAGAACACAGAGAGAATTAAAAATGGAAAAGTAAAGGAATAAAAGGAGGCTATTCATATGAACATTTCAAAATTTACCCAAAAGTCCATGGAAGCTGTGGAAGGCTGCCAGAAGCTGGCTTATGAATATGGGAATCAGGAAATAGAACAGGAGCATTTACTCTATAGCCTTTTGACTATAGAAGACAGTCTTATTTTAAAGCTTATTGAAAAGATGGAAATCAATAAGGAGCATTTTCTTAACCGTGCGGAACAGGCGGTGCAGAAGAGAGTAAAGGTGCAGGGCGGCGAGCTTCATGTGGGAACGGATCTTAATAAGGCACTGATATCTGCAGAAGACGAGGCAAAGCAGCTTGGGGATGAGTATGTATCCGTAGAGCATCTGTTTCTTGCCATGATGAAAAGTCCTAACAGGGAAATTAAAGAAATCTTTAAGGAGTACGGTATCACAAGAGAGCGCTTTTTGCAGGCACTTTCCACTGTCAGAGGCAATCAGCGCGTTACCAGTGACAATCCGGAGGCAACCTATGATACTCTGACAAAATACGGACAGGATCTGGTGGAAAAGGCAAGGGAACAGAAGCTGGACCCGGTTATCGGGCGTGACAATGAAATTCGTAACGTTATCCGCATTCTCTCCCGTAAGACCAAGAATAATCCGGTTTTAATCGGAGAACCCGGCGTAGGCAAGACTGCGGTAGTAGAGGGACTTGCGCAGCGTATTGTGCGGGGAGACGTACCCCAGGGGCTTAAGGATAAAAAGATTTTTGCGCTGGATATGGGGGCGCTGGTTGCAGGCGCCAAGTACCGGGGCGAATTTGAGGAGCGTTTAAAGGCGGTTCTGGACGAGGTAAAGAAAAGCGAGGGGCAGATTATTCTGTTTATTGATGAACTGCATACCATTGTAGGTGCAGGCAAGACGGACGGCGCACTGGATGCGGGCAATATGTTAAAGCCCATGCTGGCAAGAGGCGAACTGCACTGCATCGGTGCGACTACCTTAGACGAATACAGACAGTATATCGAAAAAGACGCCGCATTGGAACGCCGTTTTCAGCCTGTTATGGTAGAGGAACCTACAGTGGAGGACACCATCTCTATTTTGAGGGGCTTAAAGGAGAGGTACGAGGTTTACCATGGTGTTAAAATCATGGACAATGCCCTGGTAAGTGCCGCTGTTTTGTCCAACCGCTATATCTCTGACAGATTCCTGCCGGATAAGGCAATTGATTTGGTGGATGAGGCATGTGCCCTGATTAAGACGGAGCTTGATTCCATGCCAACGGAATTGGATGAGCTGCAGCGTAAGATCATGCAGCTTGAAATTGAAGAAGCGGCCCTGAAAAAGGAAGATGACAGACTTTCTAAAGAACGGTTGGAAACACTGCAAAAGGAGCTGGCAGAGCAGAAGGAAGAGTTTGCAGGGAAAAAGGCCCAGTGGGACAATGAAAAGGCCTCTGTTGACAAGCTTTCCAAGCTGCGTGAGGAGATAGAAGATATAAACGGCCAGATTCAGATTGCGCAGAGAGACGGTAATTTGGAAAGAGCCGCAGAGCTTTCCTACGGCAGGCTTCCTGCACTGAAAAAGCAGCTTGAAATAGAAGAAGAGCAGGTAAGGAGCAGAGAGCTTTCTCTGGTACATGAAAGCGTATCAGAGGATGAAATTGCCCGGATTATTTCCAGATGGACCGGGATTCCGGTTGCCAAGCTGACGGAAAGTGAGCGGAATAAGACCCTGCATCTGGATGAAGAGCTGCATAAAAGGGTAGTGGGACAGGATGAAGGTGTGACAAAGGTATCTGAGGCTATCATGCGCAGCAAGGCAGGCATCAAGGATCCGACAAAGCCTATCGGTTCATTCCTGTTTTTGGGACCTACCGGCGTAGGTAAGACAGAGCTGGCAAAGGCACTGGCACAGGCGTTATTTGATGATGAAACCAATATGGTGCGTATTGATATGAGCGAGTACATGGAGAAGTATTCCGTATCCCGTTTGATCGGAGCGCCTCCCGGATATGTAGGTTATGAAGAGGGCGGACAATTGACTGAGGCAGTCAGAAGAAAGCCTTATTCCGTAGTTCTGTTTGATGAGATTGAAAAAGCACATCCTGATGTATTTAATGTACTTTTACAGGTGCTTGATGACGGGCGGATTACGGATTCTCAGGGGCGGACCGTGGACTTTAAGAACACGATTCTGATTATGACCTCCAACATCGGCGCGCAATATCTGCTTGACGGTATAAACGGGGACGGTACCATAAAGCCGGAAGCCGAAAAGATGGTCATGGAGGATTTGCGGAACCATTTCAGACCGGAGTTTTTAAACCGTCTGGATGAGACCATTCTCTTTAAACCCTTGACTAAGGAGAATATCAGCGGCATTATCAACCTGATTATGAATAATTTGAATAAACGGCTTGCAGACAGGGAACTGACGGTGAAATTAACAGAGGAAGCAAAGCGTTTTATCGTGGATAATGCCTATGACCCGGTATACGGAGCCCGTCCTTTGAAGCGGTATATCCAAAAGTACGTGGAAACCCTTTCCGCAAAGCTGATTTTAGCAGATGAGGCAGACGAAGGCGATACGATTCAGATAGATGTGGACAACGGCGTCCTGACAGCCAGAGCCATAAAAGCATTTAAGGAATAAGGCGAAGGCAAAAACGGATAGCAAAAGAGAAAGGCAAAAAGTACCATATGAAGAAGTGGCAGTAGGCACTTCAAATGGTATACGCTTTTTTATAAGTGATGAAATAGGAAAGCGCTAAAAAAGAGACTTGTCATGCAACAGGATATCGGGTATAGTAATATTACCCGATACCTGTATATGGCGGGTCTTTTCTAAGATATGTTATATGTCTATATGTTATATGCCACAGTATGTGTCATAACATCTGAAAATCCGGCAACTCTGCCGAACTTGTTTCACTGAAAATTCCGTAATCAAAAAGAAAAAGGAGAAATGCGAATGAAGAAAAAGACACTGGAAGAATTGAACTTATTGGATGATTTTTTGTTTCAGACACTGCTTTCAAGGGGTGAAAAAGGGGAGGAAGTCTGCCGGATACTGCTTGGTACTATTTTAGGGAAGCATATTGGGAAGGTGAAGGTATCTTTACAGAAATCTTTTACGGGTATGGATACTACTTTGCATGGTATCCGGTTGGATACCTATATCGAAGCATCAGAAGAGGGAGAAGATGTGGAGGTGGAGCCGGATATTTATGACATAGAACCAAATAAGATATATGAAAAGGCTGCATTGCCTAAACGAACCCGTTACTATCACGGCTTGATTGACGCAAGAATGCTGGAAACGGGAAACGGTTATGAAAAGCTTCAGAATGTATTCATTATTATGATTCTGCCTTATGACCCTTTTGGAAAGGGGCGTATGGTTTATACGGTAAAGAACTGTTGTGTGGAAGATATGTCAATCCCTTATGAGGATGGTGCTGTAAAAATTTATTTATATACGAAAGGAACACAGGGACACCCTAGTCAGGCACTGAAAGAAATGTTAAAATATATGGAGAACAGTGTAGCAGAGAATGTTACAAATAACGAAATAGCATCCATTCATGAGTATGTCACGGAAGTAAAGCGTGAAAAGGAGGTAGGAATCCAATATATGAAAAGCTGGGAACATGAACACAGGATACGTGAAGAAGGAAGAGAAGAGGGAAGGGAAGAGGGAAGGGAAGAAGGAAGAGAGCAGGGAAGAGAAGAGGGAAAAGCGGCTGAAAGGAAAAGATTAAATGTCTTAAACCGCAAACTGGCGGAAGCCGGAAGAATGGAGGACCTTATCAGGGCGGCTTCAGATACTGCATTTCAGAAGAAACTGCTGGAAGAATTCTGCCCGGAAAATAATGACGATAAAGGAGAGCATTCATGATACCAAAAGAACCAATCATGCTGCTTAGTTTCGTGAACATGAAACTGAGGGATTTTTATGGCAGTCTGGAGCTGCTTTGTGAAGAGCTTTCTATTGACAGAAAAGAATTAGAAGATAAACTGGCGGGGATTGATTACCATTATGACAAAGATAAAAACCGGTTCCTCTGAGAAAGGAACAAAATGTCAGGTTTGTACCGGCTGCGGCAGCTGCTTTGCAGATAAAAGGATGGATGCCGTCAGCAGCTTTCGTATGGATACGGATAATAAGGAAAAGAGTATTTGTTCGATACCGGAGAGAGATACCTGCCTGATTGCCGTAGATATCGGCACAACAACCGTTGCCATGCAGCTCAGAAGCCTCACGGATGGTATGATAAAGGATACGTTTACCTGTTTAAATCCCCAGAGAATTTTTGGGGCAGACGTGCTTTCCCGTATTGAAGCAGCAGAAAACGAGAGTACAAAGGGGGCTATGAAGGATGCAGTGCATCAGGCATTGCAGCAGGGAATCGCACAATTTAGAGAAAAGCATTTGTCATGGGAAATCAAAGGCATGGCGATTGCTGCTAATACGACTATGGTACATTTACTTATGGGGATGGAGGTAAGCGGGCTTGGGCATTATCCCTTTTTACCCCAAACCCTGTCTGAGGTTCGTACAGAAATCTGCGGCCTTCCCACGGTGATTTTGCCGGGAGCTTCTGCTTTTATCGGAGCAGATATTGTGGCAGGCATAGAAGCGCTGTCCATAGGAAAAGGAAAAGAAATTATGCTGTTTTTAGATTTGGGAACCAATGGGGAAATCGTACTCGGAAACCAGGACAGGCTTGTGGCAGCAGGAACGGCGGCAGGACCGGCCTTTGAAGGCAATACAGAATGTTACGGAACGGATCTGATGTCTCTGACAGCACGGCTTTTAGAAGAAGATATTCTGGATTCTACAGGCCTTTTGGCAGAGCCGTATTTTACAGAGGGGATTGCCATTGGCGGTGTGCATCTTACGCAGCAGTATGTGAGGCAGCTACAGATGGCAAAATCCGCAATCTGCACGGGGATTTGCATTTTATGCAAAAAATATGGTCTGCAGGATTTTAGCAGGATAGACCGGGTTTACCTGGCAGGCGGCATGGGATACTATTTAGATGTGGCTGCCGCAGCAGCTATCGGTCTGTTTCCCCATGCACTTTTAAATAAAGTGACGGCAGTAGGGAATGCGGTGCTGGAGGGGGCTTTTGTGTATGGCAGCAGGGCATTCTGCCGACAGGAGAAGGCAGCAAAAGAAAAAGCAGCAGTAAGTGTTCCCAAAATCGAGGTGTTTAATCTGGCAGAGGAGACAGGGTTTGCAGATGCGTATATAAAAGGTATGGAACTTGCGCCGTGCAGTTATGCTTTCTAAGCATGAAAACCGGAAAAGAACAGGCATTTGACAGGGAATAGAATACCGCTTACTATAGATGAGAAGAATGGTCTGAAGCTGTAAGGTGCAGACCAAATAAGAAAGGTACAAAAGCAAAGTGGAAAATAATAAAGCAATACTGATAGAAAATAAGACATTCGATGAGGAAAGAGCGTTATATCATTTGCAGGATGCAACGGTAAAGAACTGCGTATTTGCAGGACCGGCAGACGGCGAATCCGCATTAAAGGAAGCCGGTAACATAGAGGTCATAAACGCGCGTTTTTCCCTGCGTTATCCGCTCTGGCATGTAAAGTCCTTTTCGCTTATTTCTTCCTGCATGGATGAAAAGACAAGAGCGGCAATTTGGTACGCACAAAAAGGAAATATATATGACTGTAAAATAGAAGGAATCAAATGTCTGCGTGAATGTGACGATATCAAGATAGAAAAAAGCGAGATACATTCCCCGGAATTTGGGTGGAAATGCCGCAATGTTGCAATAGAAGATTCTGAGATTGAGGCAGAATATCTGCTGTTAGACGGCAGAAACGTAAGAATTGATAATTTGCGGATGAAAGGAAAATATTCCTTCCAGTACATAGAGAATATGGAGATACACAACTCCCTGTTAGATACGAAGGATGCTTTCTGGCACAGTAAAAACGTAACCGTAAGAGACAGCGTTGTAAAAGGTGAGTATCTGGGCTGGTATTCGGAAGGGCTTACGCTTATTCATTGTCAGATTATCGGCACACAGCCGCTCTGCTACTGCAAAGGGCTTCATCTGATTGGATGTACCATGGAAGGAACAGACCTTGCATTTGAGTATTCTGAAGTGGAAGCGGATATTAAGGGAAGTATTTTATCGGTAAAGAATCCAAAGAGCGGGACGATAGAGGCTGACAGTATCGGTGAAATTATACTGGAAGGCTCCGTTATGGAAAATAACGCTAAAATTACAGAGCGAAAGAAATGACAAATTGGACAATAGCATGGCATATACTCTAAGGACAGCAGAGGAGGTGTGCTGCGGCAGGCAACCGCGCAGGCAGCAGAACCAGAGGAGATAGCCATGAATAAAAAAGAGAGATTTATTATGTTGGGAGAGGCCGGATTTTGTCTGCTTCTCCTTTTGTTGTGTGGGTACAGGCTGGCTGTTGATTACCGGGCTGCAAATGCAAAAGTGGAAATTAAAAAGATTGCGCTGACCTTTGATGACGGACCGCATCCTTACTATACGGAGCAGCTTTTGGACGGACTTGCAGAACGGGGCGTACATGCCACCTTTTTTGTGACCGGGGAGCATGCGGAACTGCATCCGGATATAATCAAGCGGATGGCTGAGGAGGGGCATCTGATTGGCAACCATACCTATAGTCATATGCAGCTTACGGCAGGCAACAGGGAAGCATTTAAAGCAGAGCTTATAAAGACGAATGAAATCATTACGGGTATTACCGGGCAGGAGGTGATGTATGTAAGGCCGCCTTACGGTTCATGGGATAAGAAATTTGAAACAGAACTGAATATGTTCCCGGTATTGTGGAATGTGGATCCGCTTGACTGGTGTTCCAGCAACGTGTCCTGTATCACGGACAGGGTGGTATCGGATGTGGAAGAAAACGATATTATTCTGCTGCACGACTACTACAAAACCACAGTAACTGCGGCCCTTCAGGTGATAGATAAGCTTGAAAAAGAGGGGTATCAGTTTGTGACGGTAGAGGAGATATTGTTTGACTAAGGAGTGTTTTTTCGGTTGTCAATTGCTCATAATAGTATATAATAAAGGAGCAGGCAGGGGGCTTGCAGGCAGATGAACCTTAAGCCGGACGGCTTATTACAAAATTCACAGAGCTGAGGTATAAAATGGATTTATTTGAATATATGCGTCAAAATAATATGGAAAAGGAATCGCCTTTAGCGGCAAGGATGCGCCCTGTAACACTCGACGAGGTAGTTGGACAGCAGCACATTATCGGCAAGGATAAGCTGCTTTACCGTGCCATCAAGGCTGATAAGCTAAGCTCCATTATTTTTTACGGTCCCCCCGGTACCGGTAAGACCACGTTGGCAAAGGTCATTGCCAATACTACCAGCGCAGAATTTACGCAGATAAATGCTACGGTGGCGGGAAAAAAGGATATGGAAGCAGTTGTGGAGAAGGCCAAGAATGACCAGGGGATGTACGGGAAAAAAACAATCCTGTTCATTGATGAAATCCACCGTTTTAACAAGGGACAGCAGGATTATCTGCTTCCGTTTGTAGAGGACGGCACTGTTATACTGATTGGGGCAACCACGGAAAATCCTTATTTTGAAGTCAATGGCGCATTGATTTCACGTTCTGTTATCTTTGAACTGAAGCCGCTTTTAAAAGAGGATATCAAGACTCTTTTACGGAAAGCAGTATATGATAAAAATAAAGGTATGGGAACCTATGATGCTGTGATTGAAGAGGATGCGCTGGAATTTTTGGCAGAGCTTTCCGGCGGGGATGCAAGACATGCCCTCAATGCCGTTGAGCTTGGCATCATGACAACGAATCGGAGCGAAGACGGCAAAATCCATATTACGGTAGAGGTGGCGCAGGAATGTATCCAGAAGCGGGTGATGCGCTATGATAAAAACGGTGACAGCCATTATGATACCATTTCTGCTTTTATCAAGAGCATGCGGGGCTCGGACCCGGATGCGGCAGTCTATTATCTGGCAAGGATGCTGTATGCAGGGGAGAGCGTAACCTTTATTGCCCGAAGAATCATGATCTGTGCATCAGAGGATGTGGGGAATGCGGACCCGCAGGCTCTTGTGGTGGCAGTAAACGCCTCTCTGGCTGTGGAACGTGTCGGCATGCCGGAAGCACAGATTATTTTGTCGCAGGCGGTTTCTTATGTAGCGTCAGCGCCTAAAAGCAATGCCGCTACAAATGCGGTTATGGAGGCGATGAACACAGTGAAGGAAACAGGGAATCTGCCGATTCCTACCCATCTGCAGGACGCACATTATAAAGGTGCGGCAAAGCTGGGGCATGGAACAGGCTACAAGTATGCTCATGACTATAAAAATAATTATGTGAAGCAGCAGTATCTGCCTTATGAATTAGACGGAAAAGAGTTTTATAAGCCATCGGGGAACGGTTATGAAGTGAAGATAAAAGAACATATGCAGAGAATCAGAAAAGAAGCAGAGTAAGAAAAGGAGTAAGAAGCGGGGTAAGAAGCGGAGTAAGAAGCGGAGTAAGAAGCAGCATTTCTGACAGTCTGTCTCCAGCCGTTAAAAAGAGAGGACTGACCAAAGCCGGCAAGGCTCTCAGAAAAGGGCAGCCTTGCAGAAACGGTCAAAAGGCAGAACGGTCTGTCAGAAGGGCTTTCTGTCAGAAAAGTTCGGTAATAAGGTACTGATAGATTTCCTGATTTTTCTTCTGCCAGTTGTCGCAGATGGTGGCGGCAACCTCTTCTGCGGGAACAGACAGGGTGATGTCTACCAGCGTGATGCCGCGGTCCTTTGCTAAAAGGTGAGCCTCGTATTCTCCGCTGGTGGATTTATAGTAATTGCCCTGTACGGACACTTCATTGCGCAAATCAAATTCCTTCTCGGAAAAATAGCTGTCGATGTCCTGTTTAATGGCATCATTTATGCGGTTTTCAAAAAAACGGAGTGTTTCCCGGCCTTCATCGGTAATGGCAAGGTGTGTCCGGTTGCGGATTGACTGAGCCTTAATCAGATTGGTGTCAATCAGCTCGGAAATAACCTGCTGCAGGGTAAAGAAGTTGGTATATTCCTTTTCCTGGATAAAATCGCCTACCTGTGCCTTTGTCAGGGGAAAGCTTACCCGGTTCAGCATATAGAGTACGATTAGTTTATAGAGTGTGAATGCATCCTGTATCATAAAAACATCTCCCTTGATAAGTGCCGCGCTGCCGCATGGTCCTGTGCAGCGTGTTCAGTACGTTTCTTTTATTAAGACTCCATAGCGGAGCGAGTAACAAGTCTTTGGGCCCGTCACCTGTCAGTCTGTGAATGGTGATATCGGGACTTAATATTTCCAGACAGTGAATCAGAATATCGGTATATTCCTCCTGTGAAAGAACAGAAAAGCCGGGCAGCTCGCCGGATAGGTATTTATCCGCAAGTACAGTATCTTTTAAGAGGTGCAGTAACTGCAGCTTGATACCAAAGGGGCGCAGGCAGTCTTTGCCGAATGGATGCATGCAGTCTCTGGTGAAAGGGTGCGTGCAGTCTTTGGCGGATGGGGAAAGAGCTGCCGCCGGTTTTTTGGAGAACGGAATATGGTTTAAGTAGGAGCAGGTTTCAAACATCTGCTCCTTTGTTTCACCGGGCAGTCCTAAAATCACATGTACAATGAAAGGAATCTGTATGCGGGAAAGTGCTGCTGCAGCCTCTTCAAAAACAGAAAGCGGAAAGCCCCGGTTGATGAAAGCGGCAGTTTGTTCATGGATGGTCTGCAAACCCAATTCCACCCAGATAAATTTGTCCGGATAAAGGGCTTTTATTTCGGCTAACAGAGAAAGTACGTCAGAGCCAAGACAGTCCGGGCGGGTGGCAATGGAAATGCCTGCTACATCAGGAACAGCCAGTGCTGCGGTATAGATATCCCGTAAATAAGAGACAGGCCCATAGGTATTGGTATAGGCCTGAAAGTAAGCAATGAAACGGGTTCCCGTATTTTTTTCATGGAACAACGAACGTCCGGCAGAAAGCTGCGCCGGTATCGAAACAGCATCTGTCTTTTGGGCAAAATCGCCGCTGCCTCCGGTACTGCAGAAAATACAGCCGCCTCTGCTTAGGGTGCCGTCCCTGTTGGGACAGGTAAAGCCGCCGTTAAGGGCTATCTTATAATATTTTTCACCGAAGGTTTTTTTAATATAAGCATCCAGAGAATAATAAGGTTTATCAAGCCAAAGGGGGTTCATGTTAAAGGTCCTGTCTGATATGGGATTTGACTGCATCCGCAACCACGTCTGCCACCTGAGGGTTGAAGGCCTTTGGCATAATATTGTCTTCGCTTAAGGTATCCTCCGGTACCAGACCGGCAATGGCAGCGGCAGCAGCCAGCTTCATTTCTTCCGTAATCTGTGAGGCACGGCTTTCCAGAGCGCCTTTAAAAATACCGGGGAAGGCGACTACATTATTGACCTGATTGGGAAAGTCGGAACGGCCTGTACCAACGACTTTAGCGCCCGCTTCCTTTGCCAAATCCGGCATGATTTCAGGAACCGGGTTTGCCATGGCAAAAAGGATGGCATCTTTGTTCATGGAAGCAACCATTTCCTTGCTTACGATGCCGGGAGCGGAAACACCAATGAAGATATCGGCATTCTTCATGGCATCGGAAAGAGTACCGGTTTCATTCTGCAGATTGGTGACTTCGGTCATTTTTTTCTGCATCCAGTTTAAGCCCTCGGTATCTTTAGAAAGGATGCCTGCCTTGTCACACATGATGATATGTGGGAAACCATAGGTAAGGAGCAGCTTTGTAATGGCAACGCCTGCGCTTCCTGCGCCGTTTACAACTACTCTGCAGGCTTCTTTTTCCTTGCCGACTACCTTTAAGGCGTTTATGACTCCGGCTAATACAACGATGGCAGTGCCGTGCTGGTCGTCATGGAATACCGGAATATCCAGTATTTCTTTCAGACGTTCTTCGATTTCAAAGCATCGGGGGGCGCTGATATCCTCTAAATTAATACCTCCAAAGCCGGGAGCCAGATAAGTAACGGCTTTGACGATTTCCTCGGTATCCTGTGTATCCAGACAAATAGGAACAGCATTGACGCCGCCAAATTCCTTGAATAAAACGGCCTTGCCTTCCATAACGGGCATGGCGGCGTAGGGGCCGATATTTCCAAGGCCCAAAACGGCGCTGCCATCGGAAACAACTGCTACCGTATTGGCTTTCATGGTATATTTGTATGCGGCTTCTTTGTCGGCTGCAATTACCCTGCAGGGCTCTGCGACGCCGGGAGTATAGGCAAGAGCCAAATCTTCCCCTGACTTTATGGGAGATTTGCTCACGGTTTCCAGTTTTCCGTTCCACTGTTCGTGGAGTAAAAGGGCTTTTTCGTTTGTGGTCATAGTATTGCCTCATTTCTTTATTTGTGAAAAATATGTCTTAGTGTTGTTAGAGTCAACGGATGTTGACGTTACTATTTATCATAGTATATTTCTTTTTTTGCCGCAAGGAGGAAAAAGAATTTATTTCAAACCGACATAAAGAAATTTTAAAAGAAATTTACTTCAAATGGCTTTATTGTAAAATAAATGTAAAACAGATATAATAAGCTTAAGTAAGAAGAAAAATTGATAAAAAGAAAATGGTAAAAGCAGTAAAGCAGCAAGGCGGTAAAAGCTGCAAAGCAATAAAAAGCAATAAAAAACAAAGGGGGTGAATTATATGAAAAAGCGGAGCTTTGGACCCAAAATAATCGTAAAAGCAGCAGGCATCCTGGTGTTGGCGCTTGTACTGGCAGTAGCAGTCTATGCGGCATATCTGATATTTTCCTATAAAAGACTGCCGGACAATCTGGAAATTGCAGTGACAAAAGGAGCGGCTGACGGTACATATGTCACTACCGGACAGGAGTACGGCATCGTGACATACAATATCGGTTTTGGAGCATATACGCCTGACTTCAGTTTTTTCATGGATGGCGGGAAATCCTCTGTTGCAGAAAGTAAGGAAAGTGTACTTGATACCGTGCAGGGAGCAGCGGCTTATGTGAAGGAGAGTTTAGAGCCGGATTTTGTGCTGTGGCAGGAGGTGGATTTAGATGCCACCAGAAGCTATCATGTGGATCAGTATGCGGAAATTCAGCCATATTTTACAGGATATGATATGACCTTTGCCGTAAACTATGATTCGGCATTTTTATTTTATCCGTTTACGGAGCCGCACGGGAAGAGTAAGGCAGGTCTGGCAGTCATGTCAGCGTATCCGATAGAAAGCGCACTGCGCAGGAGCTTCCCGATTTCTACTTCCTTCAGTAAGTTTTTGGATTTGGACCGCTGTTACAGCATCAACCGGATACCGGTGGATAACGGCAAATATCTCTGTATTATTAATCTGCACATGTCTGCTTACGGCAACAGTGATGAAATCCGGCAGGGGCAGATAGCCATGCTTTGCGAGGACATGCAGAAAGAGTATGCGGCAGGCAATTATGTTATCTGCGGCGGTGATTTTAACCACGACTTAAAAGCGCTTTCGGCGAATACGGACAAGGTGGAGTCCTGGGCGTATCCGTTCCCAAGGGAAGAGCTTCCGGAAGGTTTTCGGTTTTGTCTGGACGAGTTGTCAGAGGAGGAGCGGGCGGTGATGCATGACAGTGCAAGAAATGCAGATGAGCCCTACAATCCTGCCACCACCTACATGGTGACGCTGGATGGATTTATTGTTTCGGACAATGTGGAATGTACTCTTTATGAAAATGTAGACCTGCAATACAAGTATTCGGACCATGATCCTGTATATATGCGTTTTGTACTGGAATAAAAATGCGGTATCGGCAAGGTGCCCCCAAAAGTTAAACTTTTGGGGGCAGCCCATGGTTTATGAATCGGTACTGCAGCCTTTTTGCTTTCCTTCTTTAAAGAGGTAATATTCATGTACCAGACTCCGAAAGCCCAGTTCTTTGATTTTTTCGTAGGAGATCCGGTAATTGCCTTTATAATGGCGTCCGCTTGACAGATAGCGGATGTACTGTATGAAAAAACTGTCCAATTCCTTTAATCCGTCTGCAGTTCCCAGTACCGGAAAGAACCATCGGCTCCAGGAAAATGTCCGCTCATCCTGTTCGTCATAGAATTTTTTATTAAAGGTACGAATCAGGGCTTTGGCGGTTCTGTCAAAGTCAGCACCGTTTCTGATACGCCAGCGGTAAAGGGCATGTGCCTTCCGTCTGATTTTGGCTTTCATTTTTTCTTTGGTAATCCGGGATAAATCCATGGTTCCCTGTTTATAGCAGAAACCTAAAAATTCCCAGTTTTCACCCGGCATGCATACGGATATTTTGTTGGGATTTAAGGTGAGCCCCTTTTTTTCAATATGTGCCTGTAAAAGTGCCTGATATCCTGCAAGCTCCTCCATGCTGTCGGCAAAAATGAGGATGTCGTCAGAGTAACGGAAGTAGGGGATGCTTCTGCTTTCAAAAAGGTTGTCTAAAGAGAGCAGATAAAGATTTGCAAAAAAAGGAGACAGAGGAATACCGGCCATGGCGCCTCTGTTTTCTGTAATCAGTATTCCGTTTTCGTAGGCCCTGTCAGCAAGCAGCAGGTGTTCTAAAAAACGAAGAAGCGGTTCATCATCGGAAATAATGTCTTTTAATACCGTGATAAGCTGTGCGGGCGGTATGGAATTGAAATAATTGCTGATATCAGCCTTCAGACAATACTTATTTGAAAGGCAGGGGATGGCAAGTATTTTACCGATGGCTGCCCTGGCAGAGCTGCCTTGGCGGAAGGAATAGCAGGAAGGACTAATCTGTCCGTCATATCTGTATAATAAAAAGGCCATAGCTTTAAGCACCATGGACTCTGTTTCGGGATAGGAATAAACCACTCTTTTTTTGCCGGTGCCCTTTTTATTGATGCTGATTTTTTCGGGATAAGCGAAGGCAAAGTCCTCCTGCATCAATTGCCCGGTAACCGTCCGGTATCGTTTTTCTTTTATAAAGGTACGCCATTCTTTTTCTTCTTTAGGGGACAGGTGCCGTTTTTCCAGCTTGTATTGTAAAAACATGTCCCAGACACCATCCGTATTCAGTTCTTCTAAGATGCTCAAATCAATTTTCTCTCCTGTAGATATATAACATAATCATAAAGAATAAAAAGTCCGCAAGCGGACTCTTACGCCTGCGGCGGGTCGCTTCTGCGACATTTTCTTAAATTAAAAATATGGCAGTGTATAAAAAAAGAAAGAGAAACAGCTTTGAAGTAAGCTATGCTTACATTACTGGACTGAACAGAAGCCGGTTACCTGCAAAACCCGGTAGGCTTTAAGCCTGGCTGCTGCTTCATCCTCCGCAGGTGCAGAATGCATTTCTCTTTCTTTTTCGCAATATATAGTTACAGATATTCGTGTAAACGTTGTATTATGTAGTCTATCCGGTTTTCAAAGGCATAGACAAAGTTAATCAGGGGAACGCTGTTTTTTGTGGCTTCCTCTTTGGAAAAGCGGTACAGGCGGGAGGCACAGGTGTTTCTGTACACTACCATAATAAAAAGTCTGGGAACACCGTTTTCATATACGCCGAAGGAATAAGGAAGAAATTTGCCGGTGCCGCCGAGGGTTTCGGGCGATACATTTTCACGGACCTCATACTGCGGAAATTCCTTCTGCAGGACTGCCCGTATCTTTGTATCCGGTTCGGTATCTGCCAGTGCTTCATAACCGGCTGGAACAGAGACTGTTTTGATATTGGCATCGGAAGACTCCGATTCGCCGGATAAGGCGTCTAAAGCCGTTTTTGCTACTTCTGATACCAATTTTTTTGCGCTTTTACTCAATAAACTGTCAAGAAATCCCATTTTACGATACCCTCTCTTCTGTGTTGTATAGCGGACGGCTGCATCAGCCATGAATGTTGCGTGTCCGCATGGGTGCATTATAGCACATGGGTGTATTACTGACAAGTTATAAATAATTCCTAAAATTTCTAAAAATTTCTATGCCTAAAAAGCAATCATTGATGCAGATTTGTTGACATATGGATAAAAATATTTTAAACTGTTCCATGTAGGCAGTAATACAAATCAAAGTATAAAAAGGGTATGGTGAAGGAAACATGAAAAGAAAATATCAATTAGCGGCTACAGAATATGAAATTATGGAAGTATTATGGGAAAAGGGAGACTATATTCTGACAAGAGACCTTTTAGACATATTTAATGAAAAAGGGAAAAATTGGAAAAGGCAGACTCTTAATACACTTTTGGTGAGACTGGAAGAAAAGCAGCTGGTGCTTCGCAAGAGAGCTTTTGTTGCAACAAGCTGTACAAAAGCAGAATATCTGCACCTGTACACCAAAGAAATACTGGATACTATGTATGGCGGAAAGCTTGGCAACTTCTGCGCAGCTTTGTCAGGAAATGACCATATTGAGGAATCGGACGCCGAGGAACTGAATAAATTAATTGAAGAATTAAGCAATAAATGAAGGTTGGCTTTAATGAGCAAAAGATAAATTCAGTGTAGGGGGGATAATGGAGTATATTTTTACTATGGGTTTATCCGGCAGTGTGATGTTTTTGTTTTGCCTGCTGTTCGATAAAGTCGACAAAAAATATGTGTCAGAACAGAACAGATATCTGATGCAGAAAGCAGTGCTGTTTTTTTATCTGTTTCCATTAATGGGACTTGCAGCGTTTTACAGAGATGTGCTGAATTATTTGCCCGCATCGTTTCACGCAAAGCCCGGGGTTGTACATATGCAGTATATGGAGTGGGATACCGGTACAGATGTCTACAGAAATTCTGATTACAAGGTCATGCAAATGGTTTTTTGTATTTGGATATTAGTGGCAGCCCTGATACTGACCGTAAGGATGGTCAGAGATTTTATAAACGAAAAGAGGCTCCTTACAATGAATCCGCGAGTAACGGATGCGCATACTCTGGAGCTGATGGAACGAATCCGTAAGGAATACGGTATTCATCGGAAAATCCGGTTGTATGAATGCGCCGATGGCATATCCCCCTTTACAATCAGAGTATTTGTTCCCGTTATTTTTATAAACAATAAAGCAACATTAAGCTCAAAAGAGATGATACTGCGGCATGAAGCAATACATATCAGGCGTAATGACGTATTAATAAAAAAGCTGACGGGACTGGCAATCTGTATACATTGGTTCAATCCGCTGGTATATATGATGAAGACAAAGGCTGAAATAATATGTGAGCTGTCCTGTGATGAGCGGCTGGTGGAAAAGCAGACATCGGAGGCCAGGACATGCTATGCAAGGCTGATTGCAAATGAAGTATCGGTGCCGTCAAAACATGACAGGAACAATGTTTTTGCGGCTATGCTGTCAGGTAAGGGCAGAAGAGCGGAAGAAAGGATAAAACTGATTATGATAAGAACAAACAGGTCAAGAAAAGCGAAGCTATTGTCAGGGATATTGATGTCAGTAATGATATTTGCCAATTCTCTTACGGTATTTGCTTATCCTCAGGTAGACAGGGTGGAGAAGGGTGAAGGCACCTCTGCGGAAGAGTTTTATACACCCGGTGAGGAAAAAGAGTGTATCTTTGTGCCGGACGGTATGAAGAGCGAATATGACGCAGACATCGTAATCTTATACGACATGCAGTTTGTGGACGAAGAAGGAAATATTTATCCGGTGGAGGATGGGATAGAGACATATATGTCCTGTACACATTATTTTGTTTCCGGCACATTGCAGGAGCATGCAGAACATGCGGACGGAAGCTGTACCGTATATACCTATGAGGCACAGCGCTGTATGAAGTGCAGGCTGGTGATAAAGGGTGGGTTGGTTTCTACGGTTTCGTATGCGCCTTGTCCTCACTGAGAAAGTATTAAAGGAAGGTTTAAAAAGTAATACAAGAAAGCAAAAGCTGTGCCGGAGAAGAAATTCTCCGGCATTTTTTAACCGCATCAAAAGACTTCCGTTTTATTTGTTATAGCAGCCATAAAACAAAGGGGAGGATAGGTTTTAAGCAGATATAGGCTAAACGGCAGGATAAGCTGCTATAGGTAGGTTACAATAGCAAAAAAAGATTGACTATACGAATGTCTTTTTGTATAATGGTATATGATACCATACTAGGTGAGGAAGCCAATTATATAGGTTTTCCGGGTGTAAACGGTTCGAGGCATTATATGACAGCATCGTCACCGCTTGCTGTAAGAGCTACTGCTTTAGAAGAGGAAAAAGAAGGCGCTTTTCTGTTTTTGGAGTCGCTGTTTAGCTATGAAGCGCAAAAAGGAATGGTGGAGGCGGTTGGTCTTAGTGTACGCAGGGATGTTTTTGAAGAACAGCTTAATGCGCTTGAGGCAGAAATAACTTACAGGGTGGACGGAGAAGCTTTTACAATTCCGGTAGATGCGGAAACGGTAAAAGAAAAGTTTCTTGCATTGTACGAAAACAGTGTGCCGTATCCTTCTTTGCCGGAAAGTATCAGCGCTGTGCTGGAAGAGGAGCTTGAAAGCTGCTTTTTAGGGGAAAAAAGTGCTGAGGAAGTGGGAAAGGTGCTGCAAAACAGAATCCAGCTTTATCTTTATGAAAATCAATGAGAAATAGTATATGAGAATCAAGAATAAAACTGTTGACAATGCAGTGAGAGTGTGGTATTCTATTTAAGCGTGTGAAGAACACGGAACAATAAAGCAGAGTATCCACTCTCACCTTACAGCAGGTAAGCTCGTAAGTGTTAATAGTCAGAGGCCTTCGGGCTGCACGCAGTATCGATAAACTTTTCTAAGCGATGATGCTGCACGGTGCGGATTATTAAGTGGATAGTTATGCTATCCACTTTTTTTATTTTCTTTATGGAGGGTACAGCCATTAGCGATTTAATGATTAACGAACAGATTAGAGACAAAGAAATACGTCTCATTGGCGAGGGCGGAGAGCAGTTAGGCGTTATGTCCGCCAAAGAAGCACAGAAACTGGCAGAGGAAGCAGGACTTGACCTGGTAAAGATTGCCCCGACAGCAAAACCACCTGTATGTAAGATTGTGGATTATGGTAAGTTCAAGTATGAGCAGACCAGAAAAGAAAAAGAAGCCAAGAAAAAACAGAAGGTTATCGATGTGAAGGAAATCAGACTTTCTCCCAATATTGATACCAACGACCTTAACACCAAGGTAAATGCCGCAAGAAAGTTTTTATCAAAGGGTGATAAGGTAAAGATTACCTTGAGATTCAGAGGCCGTGAGATGGCACACATGAGCAGCAGCAAGCATATTCTTGATGATTTTGCGGCAAATCTGTCAGATGTGGCAATTGTAGAAAAGGCACCTAAGGTAGAAGGCAGAAGCATGACAATGTTTTTAACTGAAAAGCGTAGTTAGCGCAGTTAAAATAGATTAAGCAAAGAAAGTTTAGGAGGAACTCGTTATGCCAAAAATGAAGACAAGCAGAGCAGCAGCTAAGCGTTTTAAAGTAACAGGAACAGGTAAATTAAAAAGAAGCAAAGCGTATAAGCGCCATATCTTGACCAAGAAATCTACCAAGAGAAAACGTAATCTGAGACAGGCTGCTATGACAGATGCAACCAATGTAAAGAATATGAAGAAAATTTTACCATATTTATAATCGGTAAGGAGGAGAATGAGACATGGCAAGAATTAAAGGCGGCATGAACGCTAGAAAAAAACACAATAGAGTATTAAAGCTTGCAAAAGGCTACAGAGGAGCAAGAAGCAAACAGTACAGAGTAGCAAAGCAGTCTGTTATGCGTGCATTAACAAGCTCTTATGCAGGCAGAAAAGAGAGAAAGCGTCAGTTCAGACAGCTTTGGATTGCCCGTATCAATGCGGCAGCAAGAATGAACGGCTTATCTTACAGCAAATTTATGTATGGCCTTAAGCTGGCAGGTGTTGATATGAACAGAAAGATGCTTGCTGAAATGGCAGTAAACGATGCAGAAGGCTTTAAGTCTTTAGCAGAGCTTGCGAAAGCACAGGTGGCATAAGACATGCACATGTAGCGCTTCCCCGAATAGAATATTCCAAAGTTGAATATTCTATTGTTCAGGGAGGTGCTTTTATTTTGTATGAAATGTTGTCCGGAGCGGTTTATCCTGTTTTTACCGGAGCGCCTGAGCGTTATGCACAGATAAACGGAAGCAATGCATATCCGCAGATAGAAGGTATGGTGCTTTTTTACAGATTCAGAAAAGGGACTGTAGTAGTGGCAGATATTGCAGGGCTGCCGCAGACGGAAAGCAATATTTTCGGATTCCATATACATGAGGGGTTTTCATGCACAGGAGACGCAGAAGATCCGTTTAAAGATACCAAGAACCATTTTAATCCCTATGGGAAAGAACATCCGCTGCATGTAGGAGATATGCCTGTATTGTTCGGCAACAGAGGACTTGCATGGAGCGCCTTTTTTACAGAGCGTTTTTTGCCGGGTGAGGTGGCGGGAAGAACGGTTGTAATTCATGACATGCCTGATGATTTCAAAACCCAGCCGTCCGGCAATTCCGGGATAAAGATAGCCTGCGGCAGAATTAACTGATGTCCGGTACATCGATGAAAGCTCTCTTAAGAAAAATTTATGTAATTTTAACGTGTGTGCTATTGACATGGTTTTTTATGGTAACTATAATTAATAACATGAGAATATTATAAAAGCGTCGTGGTTGCGGCGCTTTTTCTCTATAAGAAAAGGATGAGAGGTATAGATATGGGCGCACTGACAGGCTTACAGCCGGAAAGAGTATTCCACTTTTTTGAAGAGATTTGCGGGATTCCGCATGGTTCCGGCAATATATCGCAGATTAGCGATTATCTGGTGGATTTTGCAAAGGCGCGGAAGCTTTTTTATATACAGGACGATTTGAAAAACGTTATTATTATAAAGCCGGCAACTGCCGGATATGAAGAGGAGCCGGCAGTTATTTTGCAGGGCCACATGGATATGGTGGCAGTAAAAAAGCCGGGCTCTGCCATTGATATGGAAAAGGACGGGCTTATCTTAAAGACAGAGGGAGATAAAATATATGCAGAGGGTACCAGCCTGGGAGGAGATGACGGGATTGCCGTTGCCTACGCGCTGGCTCTTTTGGATGCTGATGACTTACCCCATCCGAAGCTGGAGGTAGTGATTACTGTGGATGAAGAGGTGGGTATGGACGGTGCCAGGGGTATTGATCTGTCCTCCCTTACCGGCAAGAGAATGCTGAATCTGGACTCCGAAGAGGAGGGGATTTTCTTAACAAGCTGTGCAGGCGGCGCCAGAATGAACTGTTATCTGCCGCTTTCGATATGTAAAAGGAAAGGCCGCTTTTGCCGTATCAGTGTGAAAGGGCTTTTAGGCGGTCATTCCGGCGGAGAAATCCATAAGGAGCGCGGCAATGCCAACTGCATAATGGGCAGACTTATTTTTGAACTGACGGGCCGTATGCCGTTGTATCTGAAATCTGTGGAAGGCGGACTGGCGGATAATGCCATACCCAGACACACGGTAGCTGTTGTGCTGTTTGATGCAGATAAGGAGGCAGTCTTTAAGGAAACGCTTTTAAAGCTGGAGGAAGATATCAAAGCAGAGCTTTCCTCCAAGGATCCGGACTTTCAGATAACGGCAGCGTTTTCGGAGGAGGAAGAGGCAGTCTGTGTTGATGCAGAGAGTACGGCGCAGGCGGCAGCGTATCTGCTGGCCCTGCCTGACGGTGTGCAGGCAATGAGTGCTGATGTGCCGGGACTGGTAGAAACCTCTCTGAATCTGGGTATTATGAAATATGAGGAAGAGAATCAGGAGCTTTGTTGTGAATTTTCAGTCAGAAGCTGTGTGGAAAGTGCAAAGCAGGCATTGATAACTAAAGTCGGCGCTGTGACGGTGCTTGCAGGCGGCAGCTTTTCTGTATCCGGCGACTATCCGGGATGGGCATACCGGGTGGATTCCCCCCTTCGTGATAAGATGGTACGCATTTACGAAGAAATGTATGGAGAAAAACCCAGGCTGGAAGCGATTCATGCAGGGCTGGAGTGTGGCATACTGGCAGCAAAACTGGAAGGACTTGACTGTATTTCTTTTGGGCCGGATATGGAAAATATTCATACGACAGAGGAAACTTTAAGCATTTCTTCCACAGCGAGAGTATGGGAGTATTTGGTAAAACTGATTGCAACGAAAGAGTGAGGATGGCTACATGGGATTTGAGAAGGAAAAAATGAAACAGATACGAGGATTGATTTTATTTGTTGCGGCGATAGTCCTGCTGATTATGTACAGCAGCAATGTACTTGGCGGATTGGGGATAGTACTCAATATTTTGAGCCCATTTGTGGCTGGCGGTGCGATTGCCTTTGTACTGAATATTCCGCTCCGCTCCATTGAGAACAGGATATTGAAAAAATGGCGCGGGAAATCAGCCGCAAAGCTGAAACGCCCCATCAGCATTATACTGTCTATTATTTTTATTATTGCCATAATAACCTTTGTTGTCAGAACCGTAGTGCCTAAATTGCAGGAAACGATTGTCCTGTTAGGATATCAGATTCCGGTATTTGCCGGACAGGTAATTAATGAACTGGAAAAACTGGCAGCCACAAATCCTGAAATTTTGGATTGGCTTCATGAATTGGAGAATATAAAGATTGACTGGAATTCTATTTTAAACAATGTAGGGAGCTTTCTGTCCACCGGTATGAGCAGTATGCTTACCTCTGCCTTTTCCGTAGCAAGCAGTATTATAGGCGGAGTGGTCAATACTTTTATTGCTCTTGTTTTTGCTATTTATATTCTGTCCCAAAAAGAAAAGTTAGGCAATCAGGGGCATCGTATTCTTTCAGCTTATCTGCCTGAAAAAGCATATAAAAAAGCGGAGCATGTGCTTACTCTTTTAAATAAAAACTTCAGCAATTTTATTTCGGGACAATGTATTGAGGCTGTCATTTTAGGCAGTATGTTTGTTATTGCCATGACTATTTTACGGTTTCCGTATGCACTGCTCATAGGTGTTTTGATTGCCTTTATGGCGTTAATACCTATTGTGGGTGCTTTTGTGGGCTGCGTTGTGGGCGCTTTTCTGATTATGATGAATGATCCCATTCAGGCAGTCTGGTTTATTGTGCTGTTTTTGGTTTTACAGCAGATAGAAGGCAATTTGATTTATCCCCATGTGGTAGGCGGTTCTGTGGGTCTTCCCTCCATTTGGGTTTTATTGGCAGTCAGCGTGGGCGGCAGCCTCTTCGGCATTATGGGTATGCTGTGTTTTATACCGCTTGTTTCAACGGCATACAGCCTGATTCGGGACAGCGTGAATGCCCGGAATGCAATAAAGAAAGGGGGTATACCGCTTGCAGGCGCAAACGGGAAAGCAGATGCCGGTGCTTCCCAAATGCAGAAAAAGACAGAAGAAGACAAAAAAGAGGATATAACTGAAGAGACAGGTGCAGGAACTGTGAAAAAAGAGGACATAACAGCAAAAACAGACGCAGAAATTGCAAAAAAGAGGACATAACAAAAGAGACAGGTGCAGGAACTGCAGAAAAATAGAATATATTAGCAAAGACAGCGAGAAAGCAGTGATAAAATGGGAAAACGGGCCTAATCAGGTACGGCAGACCCCGTAAAAACAGGTCTGCCGGAAGAATTGTACTAATTATGCGAAAATTTTCAACAAAAATTGCAATAAGGGCTTGATTTTATTTTCAAAACACGATATAATAACGTTCGTGTCACGGGGTGTGGCTCAGTTTGGTTAGAGCGCTGTCTTAGGGAGGCAGAGGTCGCAAGTTCGAATCTTGTCACTCCGATATCAAAAAGTACCGAGTTTCTCGGTACTTTTTTTGTGCTGTATTTGACTACGCTGATAGAAAAGGAACTACTCTCTGTGCAGGCTTTTGTTTAATTTCTTTACTTTGTTTTTCCAGATTATATACTGTACCAACCAGACAAGCAGGAAGATAAATATAAATATGGCGGTATACAGTAAAATTCCTCTCAGGCTGTGTTCCATCCAGTGGGTAAGGTAGGCTATCGGCAGCATGGCAGCGGCAGCCAGTGCAAAATAAACAAGGCTTTGCTTGGCAAGGCTCCAGTCATCAAGCTCCCATATAACGCTTGCACCGCCGTATACAGCACCGAGCAGGGCGCACAATATAGTTTGCAGGATGACAGCTCCGGTCTCAGTTCCAATCTGTAGGGTTAGATTCGGTACGCAGGGGAGATATTCTCCGGTTCCGTTTATTGCGGAAATGATAATGGTAATCATATAACCGATTACAATACCCTGCAAAGCACCGATAAGACCTCGTGAAATTATCTTTTTTTTCATAGCTTCCTCTCTTTCTGCCGCAAAACGGCATGAGTTAGATTCCTAACATCTGTTTGATTTTGTTTACATAGCGCCTTGATACGAAGGCGGTTGTACCGTCCGTCAGTTTGACGGCAATGGTACCTGCGTAGCTCAAATCAAAATTCACTATTTTTTTCAGATTAATTATTTCGGAATTGGAAATGCGTACAAAGTTATCTTTTTCCAATCTGCTTTCCAATTCATATAAACGTGAACGTAATATGTATTCACCCTTATCTGTTACGGCAAATACTTTTTGGTTGGCGGAATAGATACGGTATATGGAGGCCGGCTCTAAAATTTCCAATACATTGTCTTTAAATCCTGCAATTACACGGCTGGTTTCTTCTGACAGCCTGCGCATGATTTCGTTTACATCATCAGACATTTTTTCTGCAATAATGAGAACCCTTGTTTCGTGCTGATTTTTATCCAGCTTAATTTCGATTTTCATGGAATCACCTCCCTGCAATCTTATGCATTAATGCTATGTAAACACTATACAATATTGGGGTGAAAAATGCATTGGAATTCATATAGTCGGTAATATAGAATTATAGGTGGTTTTTAGCACGATACATGTTTATGAAAAAAGATTGAATAACGGCAGAGGCTATGCCATAATGAAGTGATGATAAAGAGCGCAGCGGAAAGGACTTTGTGAGCAAATGATGCAGGGCTATAATTGTATTATGATATATGATAAAACCGGAGAAAAACTGCTTTTCTGCAAAAGAAAAAAGGACCCATATAAGGGAAAGTACAACTTGGTGGGCGGTAAAATCGAGCCGGGAGAAGACGGTTTTACGGCAGCTTACAGGGAGCTTTTTGAAGAAACCGGTATTACAGGAAAACAGGTAAGCTTAAAGCACATGATGGATTTTACATATTATAACCAAAACTGTTATGTGGAGGTTTACGTTGGCAGACTGCAGGAAGAAGCGGCGTTGCGTGAAGAGACGCATCCTTTGACTTTTTTAACAGTTTCAGAAGAGGATTTCTTTTCCCTGGAAAAGTTTGCAGGAGAAGGAAATATCGGACATATGGTGGAGCAGGTACAGGATTACGGTGAGGGGATTGGCGAAAAGATACCTTGAATGCAGGACGGCATTCGTAATGTGCCGGAATTGGTTGTAATGACGCGGTTTGTTACCTGATTATTGTGAACAACTTGCATATGCAGTTATGGGAGAGGTATCTTGCCTTAATTTTGTATCTATATGAAAATGGAGAACAGCTATGGGAAATAAATATCAGAAGGATAGACTAAAGGATAGTACACAGAAAAATAATGCGCGGAGGAATGTGTCGCAGAAAAATGACGTGCAGAAGAATATTCCACAGAAACAGACAGAAAAAGGAAATGACAGAAGCGGAAGAGGTAATGTAAGAAATGAACGGCAGCAGAAAAACAAAACGGGTTACGAAGGGGATAAGAGAGAGGAGAAAGCAGCCCGGTTTATTTCTGAAAAAGATAAGAAGAGAGAGAACGCAACTCGGCCTGTTTCTGCAAAGGATAAGAAAAGAGAGAAAACAGCACAGTCCGGTTTAAAAGAGGATAAGAGGAGAGAGAACGCGGCTCAGCCTGGTCCTGAGAGGAAGAAGAAAACACTTCCCTGTCCTGTGGCGGGCAGATGCGGCAGCTGCAGAGGACTTTGCGAACCTTATAGTGAGCAGCTTAAGCAAAAGGAAAAGCTGATAAAGGACTGCTGCGGCACTTTTGGCAGGTTTGATTCCATTATCGGAATGGACAATCCGTATCACTACAGAAACAAGGTACATGCTGTTTTGGGAGAGGACAAAAAACACAATATTATTTCCGGTACCTATGAAGAAAAGACGCATCGGATTGTGCCTGTGGATTCCTGCCTGTTGGAAAATGAGAAAGCTGACGAAATTATTGTATCCATCCGCGGTCTCTTAAAATCCTTTAAAATCCGCCCCTACAATGAAGATACCGGGTATGGGCTGTTTCGGCATGTACTGATAAGAACAGGATTGCATACCGGACAGATTATGGTGGTATTGGTACTGGCATCGCCCATAATGCCTTCCAAGAACAATTTTGTGAAGGCACTTTTAAAGCTCCATCCTGAAATTACCACCGTTGTACTGAATGTAAACGGCAGAGGAACAAGCATGGTGCTGGGGGATAAGGAGCAGATATTGTACGGAAAAGGTTACATTGAGGATGTTCTATGCGGAAAGACCTTCCGGATTTCTTCCCGCTCTTTTTACCAAATAAATCCTTTGCAGACCGAAAAGCTCTATGGAAAGGCTGTGGAATTTGCCGGACTTACCGGTAAAGAGGTAATACTTGATGCCTACTGCGGCATCGGAACAATCGGTATGATAGCCAGCAGCAAGGCAAAAGAAGTAATAGGCGTGGAACTAAACAGCGCAGCTGTTAAGGATGCCAAAATCAATGCGAAGATTAATGACGTATCCAACATCACTTTTTACGAGAAGGATGCCGGGGAGTTTATGGTACAGATGGCAGAGCAGAATGCTCGCGTGGACGTGGTATTTATGGATCCGCCAAGAGCCGGAAGTGATGAGGCTTTCTTAAGCTCTTTAGTGAAACTGAAACCGAAACGGGTCGTGTATGTATCCTGTAACCCCGAAACACTGGCACGGGATTTGCAGTATCTGATAAAAAAGGGGTATCGGATGGTAAAGGGTGTGGGCGTGGATATGTTTCCTTGGACGGGGCACGTTGAGACGGTTGTTTTGCTTTCCAAGGGAGAAATCGACTCAAAGAAGGTGCGGGTGGAGTTCTCGCTGGAAGATATGGATATGTCCGGCTTCCAGAAGGGCGCGACTTATGAGCAGATCAAGGCGTATGTGTTGGAGCATACCGGTTTGAAGGTATCTTCCCTGTACATCTCACAGATAAAGCGCAAGTGCGGGCTGGATGTGGGGCAAAATTATAACCTGTCAAAGAAGGAAGATGCCAAAGTGCCAAAATGTCCGCCGGAGAAGGAAGCGGCGATCAGGGATGCGTTGAAATATTTTCAGATGATTTAAGAGTCTATTGAGCAAAAAAGCAGTAAATCAATTTCAGATTTACTGCTTTCGCTGGCCGGGCCGGTGAGCTACGAGCATTCATGACTTTTTGATAACTTGTTCCATACTGATATATTAAGCGGAAAGTTGTGGCCCTGTATTTTCAGAGGGAAACGAATGCTCCTTGAATATATCCCACAAAATATGCCATCGCTATACTCAGTGCAATGCAACATATACATAGTATTTCAGCAATTACCTTTTTTTCGATTATTTCATTTATGGACTTTCCGTAATCAATAGTAGACCATACCATTGAAAGCAAAAATAGAATTGAAATCCATTGAGTATGAAATGATAGTCCCATGCTAACAAATACATAGTTTGAGATGATGTAAAAAGCGCTTCTGACTACAACTTCTGTCACTTTTACAATCCGATTTCTCATAGAATTCTCCCTCTCTGATAATACTGTGGGCGGCAGCACTCCTTGCTGTCGCCCCTTGATTGCCTATCTGCAAAGGCGGGCGGGGCTGTCAACGGCGGCGCTTGCGCCGTTCATCTTGACCGTTGACTGGCTCGGCTGGCTTTGCTATTCCGTGATCTCTTTCAGTTATTGTCAAAGGAAATGTAGATAGTTAGACTATTGGGTATGTAGCTGATACTTAACCACTTTTCGTCGTTTGATAAAAGTGTCCCGATAGAAACATAGTTTTCTCCCTCGATTTCCTCTGACACATTTTCAATTACGGAAAAGCCTTCTTGGTTCAAAAGCTCCATATACTCGTTATAGTCGTTTTCGCTAATACCGGTAAGGTTGATATTACAATTCTCATGTTCTGTATCAAGTGTAGCCCATGCAACCGTACCAGGCGCAACAGGAAGCCCCTCTGTGTACTCATTCTCAGGCCAAACACCCTCGTCCAATTTTGTAACACTATTAGATTGCGTATTGTTCTCATTGCTTGTCGGTGTAGATGAGGTATTTTGATTAGAACACGCAGCCAAAAAAATCATAATCATGATTGTGAATACAGAAATATATTTCTTCATTGGTTACCTCCTGTTTTTGTGTATGGTTCGGATAATTAACAAAAGAGCAATAGCTGTTGCTGCAAACCCAATAGCCAAAAGGATTTGCGAAATATCAAAGGCAAACGCGCCCTCAATCTGTATATTTGTTGTCGCGTCGGCTTGTCCGATTGCTCCTTCTGGTACTTTTCCTGATTGTGTAACAGCATATACCGAAAAGGCAGCAGCCGCGATAACAAGCGCAGCAAGAGTAGAAATGATACCGTTCCTTTTTTTCGATTTGGTGTTATCAATGCCAAACTGTTCTGCGGTGCTGTCTGCAAATTCTTTTGGCGTCCCCAAACGCTGGATAATCTGCTGCTCTGTTTCTCCATGCTCCATAGCAGACGCAAAAACTTCATTCAAGTCACGTACAACCTCTTTTTTCATTTTGCGTGGTAAAGATAGTTCCTTTTCAACCTGTTTGATATATTGTTCTTTCATTTGGATACCCTCGCTTGTTGATAACTTTCTATAAAGCCGTTTACGCAGTTTTCATAGCTTGACCAAAATAAGATTAGTTCATCAAGTACATTCCTGCCTTTATCCGTTAAAGAATAATACTTTTTTGAGCCGCCATTTGCCGCAGCCGGAGCCAATCGGCATTTGATTAGTTCTGCTTCCTGCAAACGATACAAAATGGGGTAAATGGTTCCCTCTTTCGCATATCCCAAAACAGACGCACTATTGTTCAATTTAGTTATAATTTCATATCCATAAGTCTCCTTGCGTCCGATTAGGCATAAAAGTATCATTTCCAGAGAGCCTTTTTTGAATTGCTGGACATATTTGTTATTCATATCGTCGCCTCTCTTTAGCTTTGCTATTTAGGCTCGCTAAGTAGCAACTATATTATATCTCTTCCGAAGTATCAGAGTCAATAGGCTTAACGAAAAAGTTACAAGATGTCTGTGTAAGGTAATGACAGAATAGCGGTGTGCTGGCGAACTATGCTTTATTTTGTTTTTTATCTAAATCATTCAATAGGGCGGTAGCATCCCTATTGGCAAGGGGATTCCAAAAGGGAACAGCGTTCTCCTTTGTCTGGGGTGTTCAGAGGGGATAGTGTTCCCCTTTGACCGGAAGAATCCAAAGAAACCGGCGGTTTCGTGGCACACGATTTTCCGTAGGAAAGTCTAGTGTGTTATACCTTTGTGGAGCAGAT
>URUY01000018.1 GCA_900551115.1 uncultured Lachnospiraceae bacterium | reverse complement strand
GGTCTCCACCCTCGCGGTGGAGTGGATTGAAATAACTTTAAGGATTACGTACTTAACACTAACTACGCAGTCTCCACCCTCGCGGTGGAGTGGATTGAAATCTGGTATTGCTCTTTCCACTCTATTGCCTGGTTAAGTCTCCACCCTCGCGGTGGAGTGGATTGAAATGTCCTGGGCTGCTTCGTCCAGGTAAGCGCTTAAGGGTCTCCACCCTCGCGGTGGAGTGGATTGAAATAACTTTAAGGATTACGTACTTAACACTAACTACGGTCTCCACCCTCGCGGTGGAGTGGATTGAAATACTTGTGGAAGGTATCGTAGCGAACCTGCCTACAATGTCTCCACCCTCGCGGTGGAGTGGATTGAAATCGTGGACTATCCGGTAGCCATTACAATGGTGGACGGTCTCCACCCTCGCGGTGGAGTGGATTGAAATGTGAGTATGCAAGCGTAAATTGTCGTACTTCTGGTCTCCACCCTCGCGGTGGAGTGGATTGAAATATAAAATGCACCTACTTTCTAAACGTAGGCATAGTCTCCACCCTCGCGGTGGAGTGGATTGAAATTATGAAACACGCAAAGAAGCGTTATTAGCCCTGGTCTCCACCCTCGCGGTGGAGTGGATTGAAATACTAAAGGACTGTGTATACCAGCGCGCGCCGTTTGGTCTCCACCCTCGCGGTGGAGTGGATTGAAATCTAACGAGAAGTTCCAGACTAAGGGCGAAGCTATGTCTCCACCCTCGCGGTGGAGTGGATTGAAATATTGTAACGTATCCAAAGACGTTACCGGGATTGCTGTCTCCACCCTCGCGGTGGAGTGGATTGAAATCGACATATCGGAAAAGGTAGGCCAAAGTATTGCGGTCTCCACCCTCGCGGTGGAGTGGATTGAAATATTAAAAACGGCGCATTATGCGTTAGAAGGGTGGGTCTCCACCCTCGCGGTGGAGTGGATTGAAATCCTTACAGCGACCAGGGATTATACAACTATAACCGTCTCCACCCTCGCGGTGGAGTGGATTGAAATTTTGGAGTATGTAGACAAGTTAATGCGTAATGTGTCTCCACCCTCGCGGTGGAGTGGATTGAAATCTTTTAGGGTTTAGCGTAAAGCTGAAAGACAGACGGTCTCCACCCTCGCGGTGGAGTGGATTGAAATTTTTTCATAGGCGCATTATATGATTTCGTCAACAGTCTCCACCCTCGCGGTGGAGTGGATTGAAATTGATGCCAAAATAGCGTTAAGTATTTCCATTTCTGTCTCCACCCTCGCGGTGGAGTGGATTGAAATTGAGAAAGCAGCAAAGCAGTTCGCTCGCCGCGGGGCGTCTCCACCCTCGCGGTGGAGTGGATTGAAATCTTTACTATGCGCGCGTTTTGTGTTACAATTAGGTGTCTCCACCCTCGCGGTGGAGTGGATTGAAATTCCTTTAAACCCTCCATTATCCGGTTAAACTGTTGTCTCCACCCTCGCGGTGGAGTGGATTGAAATAGACCGGTGTTGACTAAAATCAATGAAATTGCCGTCTCCACCCTCGCGGTGGAGTGGATTGAAATAGTGTATTCAGCAATAGATTCAATGTATGATTTGTCTCCACCCTCGCGGTGGAGTGGATTGAAATAGTTTATCGTAAGCAGACAGTCACCAAGTGGTAGTCTCCACCCTCGCGGTGGAGTGGATTGAAATTTTATTCGTAAAGCATGTTATAAAGCCCCTTAATCGTCTCCACCCTCGCGGTGGAGTGGATTGAAATACAAAAATCATTTTCTTTTTTTACTCTGCCTATGTCTCCACCCTCGCGGTGGAGTGGATTGAAATTTTTGGGCTGGCTGTGCTTAATCATCTCCGTCCAGGTCTCCACCCTCGCGGTGGAGTGGATTGAAATTCGGTTATGGGCTCCTGCCTGATGTTCCGAAACAGGTCTCCACCCTCGCGGTGGAGTGGATTGAAATCTCTGATTCAAAGAGTGCAGATGAAAAGATACAAAGTCTCCACCCTCGCGGTGGAGTGGATTGAAATCCTGCCGGAGGCAATGACTTACATCAATAATTATGTCTCCACCCTCGCGGTGGAGTGGATTGAAATTTTTTTCCGGCTATGCGCATCAGGATATAACCTAGTCTCCACCCTCGCGGTGGAGTGGATTGAAATTTCAATCCATACGGCATCACGGCGAATCCGGACGTCTCCACCCTCGCGGTGGAGTGGATTGAAATATTCCAGCGCCTTATTACACCGTTACCTATATTCGTCTCCACCCTCGCGGTGGAGTGGATTGAAATAGTATACATGTGTGATATAGTATAAACTGTGAAAGGTCTCCACCCTCGCGGTGGAGTGGATTGAAATCTGGTTGTTTGGGCAAACACATACTCGCCAAAGTGTCTCCACCCTCGCGGTGGAGTGGATTGAAATTATTTTGAAATTGCTTTTGTATTTTTAGTACTATGTCTCCACCCTCGCGGTGGAGTGGATTGAAATAAAATAAAGTATTTAAGCCTGAATCTATGTCAGGTCTCCACCCTCGCGGTGGAGTGGATTGAAATCTTTCAGTCCATCCTCTTGTGATAACAAATCATGTCTCCACCCTCGCGGTGGAGTGGATTGAAATACCAGATACATATTCGCCTATTTCATCCAATGCAGCGTCTCCACCCTCGCGGTGGAGTGGATTGAAATTAATCTTTTGGATGAATATATGCAAGGTGAAAAGTCTCCACCCTCGCGGTGGAGTGGATTGAAATGTAGGAGGCGTATATGCGTAATTTTACCTTAAAAGTCTCCACCCTCGCGGTGGAGTGGATTGAAATAGTCAAGCAGAGCTTATATGGACAAGCTTTGATGTCTCCACCCTCGCGGTGGAGTGGATTGAAATGCACTCTACGCGGTGTGCTTTCGGTCCATCATAGTCTCCACCCTCGCGGTGGAGTGGATTGAAATACTGCCCATTTCATCCGCAATCATGCTGTTTTCAAGTCTCCACCCTCGCGGTGGAGTGGATTGAAATACCATGTCGTGTACATGTATATAAGTGCCTTGTGTCTCCACCCTCGCGGTGGAGTGGATTGAAATATGGGAAGATAAGAAAACTTTTTAATCAGCTTGCGTCTCCACCCTCGCGGTGGAGTGGATTGAAATTTAAAAAAAATCGATTGGAGCAAATTGCGGACAAGGTCTCCACCCTCGCGGTGGAGTGGATTGAAATCCAGTCAATGATAAGCACAGAATCACTTGCAATGTCTCCACCCTCGCGGTGGAGTGGATTGAAATATTAATTCACAAGGAAAAGCACAGTACACGCAGAGTCTCCACCCTCGCGGTGGAGTGGATTGAAATAGTCAATAACTGCCAGAGAGCAGCCGCTTGCATGGGTCTCCACCCTCGCGGTGGAGTGGATTGAAATGTGCATAGATTGCATTAGTAACAAACGTAGTATTTGTCTCCACCCTTGCGGTGGAGTGGATTGAAATTGTAACGCTGCCTGCAGCTGCGCATCCGAAGGACGTCTCCACCCTCGCGGTGGAGTGGATTGAAATAACAGTTGTATATGCAGTTTCTACGGTAATAGACGTCTCCACCCTCGCGGTGGAGTGGATTGAAATCTTGATGTAGGTTTGTACTGACCCCAACCGCTGGTCTCCACCCTCGCGGTGGAGTGGATTGAAATAAGTATATGGTCGGCAGAGTTCCGAACCTTCATATGTCTCCACCCTCGCGGTGGAGTGGATTGAAATCGGCTGGGTGAGCTGATAGGCTTTATAATCGCGCTGTCTCCACCCTCGCGGTGGAGTGGATTGAAATAAATGCAGGAGAATGGATAGGTGGCTGTAACATTCGTCTCCACCCTCGCGGTGGAGTGGATTGAAATTTTACACCAGTGATATTCGCCCATACACGCAAAGTCTCCACCCTCGCGGTGGAGTGGGTTGAAATTTTAGATGCCATATCATAAATATTTTTGTAGCCGGTCTCCACCCTCGCAGTGGAGTGCAACAAAGTTGCTTTGGAGAAATATTATATTATCAATATAATACAAGCATATATATGTGAAAATGGCGGAAGCACATAAATGGCTACTTATTGCATGAATTTGGCATAGAAAATGCCCCTATAAGGACTGAATATATTAAAGTCCTATATAGGGGCTTGGTATTGTTTTTTTATTAACAACATTATTATTTCAATCCGCAGGTATCAACCCGTCAACCGCATTATATCATAACAAAACAAATGTTTCAATAATGTTGATAATAATATAAGTGAATTTATTGATAATAACATATTGACTACAGTCATTAGAAATGCTATATTAAGACTACAATGGTGTAAATAATGTTGGTT
Source organism: uncultured Lachnospiraceae bacterium (assembly GCA_900551115.1). Taxonomy (GTDB): domain Bacteria; phylum Bacillota; class Clostridia; order Lachnospirales; family Lachnospiraceae; genus Acetatifactor. The sequence goes on along the minus strand of URUY01000018.1, from coordinate 70,004 downwards.
TTAAAATTTTGAGAAAACAATATTAGCATATATCATAAACAAAAAGAACTTAGTTAGAGTATTTGTTGAAGGTATAATAAGGTTGGCGTAGCTAGGGGTGTGGTGATGAATACTATTTATCGAGACATATTCAAAGCGGTTCATGAGAATAAGTGGCTCAGCATTGAATATAGGAATGGAAAAGATGAAATCACTAAATATTGGATAGGAATAATCAGTATCAATCCACTGGATAAGTCTATGAAGGTGGAAGGACTTCATTTGGCACAATATACTACACGGCAACTGAAAATCTATATTGATTCTATTTTGTCATCGAGTATAATTGATGGCTCTTATTTCGAGACGGATATTCGATTAAAGGAAGATATCTGTAATAATCCTCTTAAATATCAAAGTATATTTCATAATGTTGCAAATTTAAAAATACTGAATTATCTGGAAAAATGCAATAAGCTGGATACTACGCCGTATAAGACGGAATATGCACTTGTAAGCAAATTGGATGGGGACAGGCTGAGAGCCGGAAGCTATGAACTAAGCTCAGAGCAGTTTAGAGAAATTGTAAGTAATTTTCAGTATGGAGCATCAAAAGAAGCAGCTAGCCACAGAATAAAACAGCTTGCAATGAATGTTCTTAGTGTGAATACGAAACAGGGGCTTTATGTGCTTGCGTATAGGAAACTTAAACTGGATGTAAAAGGACGGATGCTGCGCAGAGATGAAGAAATTACAGTTTGTACAGAATTTACAATAAATGGAAATAAACAGAGTATTCGCAGATTTTTAGATGCAGAGGACTACGAATTATTAAAAGATTTTGAAAAAAATGCAGAAGAAATTAAGGATAGAATTACCTGTTCCGGCAGACAATTGGACGGCGTAGATGATATGCCTTATGTGTTGGCTATCGGCAGGGATATTGTGTTGGATTTACATAATGAATACGAAGCGATTCATAAGATGTTTGAAGAGGATAAGGTAACGATTCCCATTCAGGCTTTTTTTGGAAATTTACTAAAACAGGTGGAACGGAGAAAGGATTATCCTATTGCACTTTTAAATAAACGTATTAATTTGGATCAGCTTTTGGCAATTCATAATGCCATTAAATACCCTTTAGCTTATATTCAGGGGCCATCCGGAACAGGAAAGACTAACACGATTGTAAATACGATAGTCACGGCCTTTTTTAATGAAAAGACGGTGCTGTTTTCTTCTTATAACAATCATCCTATAGATGGTGTGTGTGAAAAGCTTATGAACATTTCCTATCGGAATAAAGGTATAATTCCTTTTCCTATTATCAGGTTGGGAAATGATGAGAAAGTATTTGAAGCATTGCATTATATACGGGATTTATATGAACGTACGAAAGATATTACCATATTTGACAGTACGTTAGAACGAAATAAAGATGATAAAGTAATCCGGACACGAAAGCTGACGGAGCTTTTGCGTCGTCATGAGGAAAAACTCGAATTGCTTGAAACGGAAGAGGCTATTGAAAAATTGATGGATGTTAATCGGCATCTGACTTTTCAGACACAGCTTCAAGGCGTTCAACTTGAAGAGGTAAGAAAAAAACTTTCTCAAATTGGAGAGATTACAGATGAAGAGGCTTTAAAGCTGGTACTTGAGGATGAAGAAGAGTTTAAAAAATATCTGTTTTATACTTCGGCAAAATATATTCAACGGTTGAAGGAACCTAAAAATGAAGATTTGCTTAAAATTGTATATGCAGATGAAAATACGGAAAAAACACGTAAGGAAAAAATTAAAGGTTTTAACGAATATCTGAAGAAAGAAGGAAACTTAAAAAAGTTTCAACGGATTTTTCCCGTTATTGCAACTACATCTATTTCTGCGCACAAGATTGGAGAACCCGGTGCATGGTTTGATATGGTTATTATGGATGAAGCAAGTCAGGGAAATATTGCAGTATCCCTGGTTCCTATTTTGCGGGGGCGCAGCTTGATGCTGGTAGGAGACCCGCAGCAGCTCAGTCCGGTTATTGTTTTAGACCCTATGGACAATGAAAAACTGCGCAAAATGTATGATGTGACGGAGGAATATGACTATATTGCCAATTCCATTTATAAAACTTATCTTGCCTGTGATTCCGTCAGCGGAGAAATTCTTCTTAGTCATCATTACCGGTGCGACAAGCAGATTATAGATTTTAATAATAAAAAATATTATAACAATAAATTGGTAATATGTAGTACGAGTAAAACAGAACAGCCGTTGATTTTCAAGGATATTGCAGATAATATTACTTATTATAAAAATACAGCACCAAGAGAAGCAGAAGAGATACTTCAATTTGCCGGTCTCAATAAGAATAAAAGTATAGGTGTTATCACACCGTTTGTCAATCAAAAGGATTTGATTAACGACTTGTTGAAAAAGAATGAAATTGGTAACGTTTCCTGTGGGACTGTTCATGCTTTTCAAGGAGACGAAAAGGACATTATTCTCTTTTCCCTGGCATTAACAGATAAGACTGGTACACGTACATATGACTGGCTGAAAAACAATAAGGAACTGATAAATGTGGCAACTTCAAGGGCAAAGGAACAGATTGTTATTCTGTCAAGTAGAAAGGAACTGGAGCGGTTACATACAGATAGTACGGATGATTTATATGAGCTTGCCCAGTATGTTATAACAAACGGTACTTCACAGGTTACACCGCGTGTAAGCGCTTCTCGTGCGTTGGGAATTAAGCCATACAGCACGGAGACAGAAACAGCATTTTTAGCAACGCTGAATCATGCACTGGATAACGTACTCAATACAAACCGGAAGTGCATAGTACAGAAGGAAGTAAGTATTGCTCATGTATTTAATGGCAATACCAAATATAATAATTTATTTTATACCGGAAGGTTTGATTTTGTAGTTTATGAGCGGGATTATTATAAAAATGAGCTTCCGATATTGGCGATTGAACTGGACGGAAGAGAGCATAGAGAGGACGATATTGTTCGTGAGCGTGACAGAAAGAAAAACCAAATCTGCAGAGAGCATGGATTTGAACTGATACGGATAGAGAATTCCTATGCCAGAAGATATAATTATATTAAGGACATATTGATTCGGTACTTTGCAGGGGTGAGAGGGTAAGGAAACTCTGGAAAGGATAAACCCTGGAAGAGGTATATTTTTTTACAAGAGAAAGTGTATGGGTGCTGAATTGATATGTGCATTTTCTATATTTATATCCTCTAATTCGCAGGGAATTGGAATTGCTTTATTTATATCTTCATTGTAATGCCGGTAAGTCCTATGGCGTCTCTGGCCATTTTGATTGCATTTGCCATACCATAGCCTTCTGTCAGAATTTCTAAGTCCGGTACCTTTATCAATATTGTGTCTTTGGCATCAATAATATAAACCCAGCAACCGGTTGACAAAAAGCCTATTTTTAGTATACCATAAGCAGGTAACAGAAAATTGAGGATTTGGGAGAAAAGGAGGTAAGTCAAAATGACAGGTAAAGTAATGAAAAATAAAAACTTAAGATTGTATTTGAATACCTCGTACGGAAATAAATAACAGCTATACATTGTTGAAAATGAAGGTTGGCTGAAGGTCGTGGTATTTTTATATACTGCGGCCCTTTTTGGTTTATAGGAAAATATTGCCAAGCTAAAATGGGAAGGGCTTTTCTGTAAATTGAAACATTCGGCGAGGATGCGTAAAAGCTTTGGCATGGAGGGAAAATGGATTACAAAATTATACATTTAAAAAGAGAACAACTGAAAAAAGAACAGAGCGAAAATACCTGTGCATGGGGAGTGCTTATGCAGGGGGAATTGGTTGCTGCTATAGAGACAGCGCCGGAAGAACAGAGTAATTGCCTGTGGGTGACGGAGCTTTGGGTAGCGCTAAAATATCAGAGAAAAGGAATCGGTCATAGGCTGATGGCAGTTGCGAAAGAACAGGCAAGGCTTGAGCGGCGAAAGGCTGTTATTGTGGAAACACAGTGGGATAATGAAAAGGCCATTGCATTTTTCTGCAAGAAGTCTTTATTCGGATAGAATAGGATAGGGACCGTGAGGCAGGTAAAGCTTTGGAGATGAAAGAAAGCTGTGTCAGGATGGGATATTTTTTAAAAAGAAAAAAACGTCTGACACCCAAAGAGGTAGAAATCAGAAAAGAAGAGCCTGCAGATTATCATGCAGTGGAACGCCTGACCCAGGAGGCATTTTGGAACAAACACACAAAAGGCTGCAATGAGCATTATCTGGTTCATGTTTTGCGGGAAAGCAGCGATTATCTGCCGGAGCTTAGCCGTATTGCGGTGGTGGACGGAGAGATTGTGGGGACCATTATGTATTCCAGGTCATGGGTAAAAGACGGAGAAAAGCTTCATGAAGTAACTACCTTTGGACCATTGTGTGTAAAACCTGAGTGGCATGGCTGCGGAATCGGAGAAATGCTCTTAAAAGAGACGATGCAATTGGCAAAAGAGGCAGGATATCCAGGTATCATTATCTTTGGCGAGCCGGATTATTACCCGAGAATCGGGTTTAAAACCTGTGACCACTTCGGTATTACGACTCCGGACGGTAAAAATTTTGACGCCTTTATGGGAGTAGAACTGCGGTCTGAAGGAATGAAAGATATTCACGGGAAATTTTATGAAGCGGAAGTTTTTGAAAAACTCTCAGAAGCTGACGCGGAGGAATATAATAAACATTTTGATGCATTGGAAAAACAGTACTTTCCTATGCAATGGGATTAATTGGAGGAGAAATGCGGTATCAGATCAGGCATGCGTTAGTGCAGTATGCGGCAGACACTATAATAGAAGATGTAAATTTTGAAGTGCATGACAAAGAAAAAATTGCCATCGTGGGAAGAAACGGCTGCGGAAAGACCACACTGTTAAAGCTGATAGCCGGAGATATCAAGATGAGCAACTTGGACAGTGACGAAGAGTGCGGCATTTTCATGGCGGGCAAGCAAAATATAGGGTTCTTAAGGCAGGTCAGCTTTACGGATACAGAGGTGACGGTAGAAGAGGAGATTGAAAAGGCTTTTGCGCCGGTATTTGCCTGTGAGGCGAGGATGAAGGAGATTGAATCGCAGCTTCATACCGGCGAACAGAAGCAGCTTCTTGCAGAATATGACATGCTGCAAAAACAGATGGAGGCACTTAGAGGATATACCCGGCGGCAGGATATGGAAATATTGTTTCAGAGGTTTGGTTTTGTGTTGGAGGATTTAAAACGTCCTATCGGCAGCTTTTCCGGCGGACAGCAGACCAAGGTGGCATTTATTAAGCTTTTGCTTGAACGTCCGGACATCATGCTGCTTGATGAACCCACAAACCATCTGGACCTGCCTACCATTGAATGGTTGGAGGGCTATCTGAAAAATTATGACAGAGCGGTTATTATTGTATCCCATGACCGCATGTTTTTAGACAGAGTTACTGATGTGACCTATGAGATTGAATACCACAGAATCAAGCGTTATCCGGGTAATTATTCTGCTTTTCTGAAGCGTAAGGAAGAGGATACGGCAAAGCAGGAAAAGGATTACGAGGAGCAGCAGAAGGAAATCAAGCGCCTGACGGATTGGATTGAAAAGTGGAAGAATACACCTACGAAGGTGGCAGCAACGCGTTCCAAGCGTATGGCAATCGAGCATATGATAAAAATAGAAAAGCCGAGACGCTTTGATACGAAAACCTTTCATGCGCTGTTTACACCGAGAATCGAGAGCTATGCGGACGTTCTGACAGTGAAAAACTTAAAAATAGGCTATGACAAGGAGTTAAGCCGTGTTTCGTTTCGGCTGCAAAAAGGAGAACGGCTTGCCATTATCGGAGAAAACGGAAAAGGAAAATCCACGCTGTTAAAGACCTTGGTTGGAAATGTAAAGCCGCTTGGCGGAAGCTTTATATTCGGACAAAACGTAGAATGGGGATACTTTGACCAGCAAAGAGCGGTGGTAAATGATGACGACCAGGAGCAGACGGTACTTGACAACTTCCGGGAAGCCTATCCGGCGCTTTTGCGGGAAGAGGTAAGAAGCGCGCTTGGCAGTTTTCTGTTTTCGCAGGAGGAAGTGGAAAAGAAGATGGGGCAGCTTTCCGGCGGTGAAAAGGTGCGTCTTGCGCTCTGTAAAATGTTCCGGACAAAACCGAATCTGCTGATTTTAGATGAACCTACAAACCATATGGATATAGTGGGGAAGGACGCGCTTGAGCAGATGCTTAGAGAGTTTCGGGGGACGGTACTCTTTGTATCCCATGACCGTTATTTCATCAGGCAGATTGCAACAGGAATTTTAGAGTTTGGTGAAAATGAGGTAAGGCAGTATAGCAATGCCTATGAAGACTATTTGCAGGAGAAATCGAAACAGGAGAAATCAAAGCAGGAAAAGACAAAGCTTGAAAGGATAAAATTTGAAGAGCAGCAGAAAATTTCGCCGAAGGAGCCTACGCTTCAGGATGTTTTTGACAAAAAGACCTATTACAATGCAGGCAAGATAAAATCCCGTCTGTTAAGGCAGCTGGAGAAATATGAAGCCCAGCTTGCAGAAAGCGAAAGCAGGGCAGAGGAATTGAAAATGCAGCTTTTAGACCCGGTACTTGCTACAGATTATGAAAAGCTGATGGAATTGCAGAATAAGCTGGACTTTGAGGAACATCAGCAGGAGACTTTGTTAGAAAGGATGATGGAAACGGAAACAGAGCTTGCGGATATGGAGATAAGCCAGTAATTAACGGCTACCTTTATTATATGGAAAAATTTGTATAGTACCGTCATCGGATAAAGCAGATTGGTACTATACGGAAAGGACGGCAAAGATGCGGAAAATAATGAAAAAAACGGCAGCGGCATTTTGGCTTCCTTTACTTATAATTGTAATGGCAGCAGGTTGTGGTAAGATTACAGGTAAGGAAAAAAATGAGGGAATGCAGACCACTGTCGGAGAAGAAACGGCAGGAAGTGTGCCGACAGAAGAAACCCCGGAAGGAATATTGGCAGAAGGGACATCCAAAGAGGCAGCTTCTGAGGGAGAGCCTGTAACAGAGGAAAGCCAAACAGAGGAAAACCTAACCGAAGAAACTCAGACAGAAGAGAATAATACAGAAGGCACTGTGCCGCAGGGAGTGCTTATAGTAAATAGCATGGATGAAATAAAAGCGGAGCTGGAGGCGGCGATTGCAGCCATGCGGCAGCCGCGAAAAATGGATATAAGCGCCGTAAGCTTTGGAGAATTTCCCGAAAATGATGTAAAGAATCTGTACTTTGATATTACGTCACAGAACAGGGAATATATTTATGCTTATAATCTGGATGCCGTAATAGCAGATGGATTTCTGACAGCTGCAATCAGCTATATGCCCTATAAAACCGGCAGTTTTCCGGCAGATTTTACTGGAGAGCCGGTTGCTTCCTTAGCAGATATCATTGCAGTTGCGTCAGGACATCTTGGAAGTGAGACGGTGAATATAAGGATAACCAATAAGGAGCTTAATGCAGACGATATGAACAACGCCCTGCAGCAGGCAGGCGGAGGCTATATTGTAGGATTTTTGAATAATGACGCCACAGCAATTACCTTTTCCCCGGCTATGGGAATGACCGGGGAAGAATGCCTCGCCTATCTGGAAAGCTGCGATGAACTGGCAGGGAGCGTGGTTGCAGAGTATGTGACGTCGGATATGAGCGACAGGGAAAAGGCATTTGCCCTGTACGGCTATTTGACAGGCAATGTAAAATATGATTTCCGCTACTATACGGACAAGACCGGTATGCCGTATCATTCCCAGACGGCATACGGTGCCCTGCATGACGACTTGGCGATATGCGGCGGCTATTCCCATGCACTGAAGCTGCTTTTTGAAAAGGCAGGATTGCAATGCTTTAACGTTTCCGGAAAGCTGTATGAGGAAGACCATATGTGGAATATTGCACTGATAGACGGAGAGTGGCTTTATTTTGATGCGACCTTTGACCGCGGCTGCGGGCAGGATTCATGGAAATGCGGCGGTGTAAGCCGTGAGGTGCTTAAGCACCATACATGGGATCAGGAAAAGATTAATAGATTATTGGAAGATTATTAAGGCAAAACCAGTATAAAATCCGGTACAGGGATGATACAATAGTAATACGTTATCTGCCGGAGTATTCACTTTAAATATAATACATGGAGGAACATTATAAAATATGCAGTATCTCATTTCTTTTTTAGAAGGAATTATTACCTTTGTATCACCGTGTCTGCTGCCCATGCTGCCGGTATATGTATCTTATTTTGCAAATGGAGAGAATAACCGGAAAAAGACATTGTGTAACGCTGCTGCCTTTGTGGCAGGCTTTACGGTTGTCTTTCTGATATTGGGCGCATTTGCCGGAACTGTGGGCGCCATTCTGCAAAAATATAAGACTGCCGTAAATTTGGTGACAGGCGGTATTGTAGTGATTTTGGGATTGAATTTCAGCGGGCTTTTACAAATCGGTTTCCTGAACAGGACGAAAAAACCGGATATTCAGATAAAGACTGAAAATATATTTTCTACTTTTCTGTTTGGCATGATATTTTCTATTGGATGGACTCCCTGTGTAGGCGCTTTTTTAGGTTCGGCGCTGATGCTTGCCTCTGAGCGGGGAACCATGGCAGAAGGCTTGCTGATGCTGCTGTTATATTCCCTGGGGCTGGGGATTCCCTTTTTAATCAGTGCGCTTTTGCTGGACAGATTAAAGGAAACCTTTTTATTTATCAAAAAAAATTATATATGGATTAACCGGATTGCCGGTATTTTTCTGATTATTGTGGGCATTAGTATGATGACCGGATGGTTTGGCAAATTGCTTGCCATCCTAAGCGCACAATAATAAGTACAATAATTTAGATAATAATACGGACATGCAGATGTTTTATCACATGAGGAGAGGCATATTATGAAAAAATATGGAAAGATGATAACAGGAGCAGTGGTACTTATTGTACTTCTTGCAGGAAGCGGCATGCTTTATAAAAGGCTGTCGGCAGAATACAGGCCCAATGCGCTGAGTCCAATCGGACAGAACGGAGCAGGGGAAAATACTGCGATTTCAGAGGAAACCAAAACCGGTGCGGAGGATACAGAAACCGGGACAGGTAATGCATCAGGCAGCGCAGCCGGAACCGGAGCAGATGCTACGACGAACGGTACAAGTACAGGTACAGGCGATACGGCAGCAGGTGAAGAGGAAAAAATGATGGCGCCGGACTTTACGGTGGTGAATGGTGCAGATGAAGAAGTGAAGCTGTCAGACTTTTTGGGAAAGCCTGTGGTTCTGAATTTCTGGGCAAGCTGGTGCGGTCCCTGTAAGAGTGAGATGCCGGATTTTCAAGATGTATATGATACCTATGGGGAAGAGGTAGTATTTATGATGGTTAATCTAACGGACGGAAGCCGGGAGACGAAAGAGACGGCAGCGGCGTACATTGAAGAAAATGAGTATACTTTTCCGGTTTATTTTGACACAAATCAGGAAGCGGCGTATGCTTATTATGTAACCTCCGTTCCTACGACCTATTTTATCGATGCAGAAGGTTACATGACGGCGTATGGAAGGGGTGCAATGGAGAAAGAAACACTCTTGGAGGGACTTAAGCTGCTGGGCACTGAGAAATAAACAGTGTAATACAAATGATATGAGGGAAAACCATGCTTTTTAATTCGCTTGTTTTTATTGGGATATTTCTGCCGGTTTCATTACTGGGATGGTACATTCTGCAGAAATTAGAAAATCCGGTCTTTGCGAAAAGCTTTTTGTTTGGGATGTCACTGATTTTCTACGGTTATTATAATATTTGGTATCTGGGGATATTGCTGCTCAGTCTGCTGCTAAATTTCATCTGCAGCCGTCTGTTTACATGTACCGATACGGCAAGGATGCGAAAATGTATTTTTGCGTTGGGGCTTACAGGAAATTTAGGGCTGCTGTTTTATTTTAAATACTTCAATTTCTTTTTGGATAACTGTAACTTTTTTTTTCATACAGGCTGGGAAATAGAAAAAATTGCACTGCCGTTAGGAATCAGTTTTTTTACCTTTCAACAGCTGTCTTTTCTGGCAGATTGCTATAAGGGTGAGGCACCAAGGTATACATTTATTGATTATGCCTGCTTTATTACATTTTTTCCGCAGCTCATTGCAGGACCCATTGTGCTGCATAGTGAGTTTGTTCCGCAGCTTCTGGCGCGTAAAAACAGGAAGCCCGACATAGCTCTTTTTTATGACGGTATTGCATTGTTTATATTGGGACTTGCAAAAAAAGTGTTATTGGCGGATGTGCTGGCAATAGTAGTTAATGCGGAATATGCAAGTATAGCATATCTGGATGCACCTTCTGCGTGGATTACCATTATCTGTTATATGCTGGAATTATATTTTGATTTCAGCGGCTATTGTGACATGGCAAGAGGAATCGGGAAAATGTTCGGTTTCTGGCTGCCGGAAAATTTTGATATGCCGCTAAAAGCAGAGTCTGTAAAGGATTTCTGGCGAAGATGGCATATAACACTTTCACGTTTTTTATCTACATATATTTATATTCCTTTAGGGGGCAATCGCAAAGGAATTGTTAAAAAATGCCGCAATTTACTGATTGTCTTTTTAGTCAGCGGTTTTTGGCACGGTGCAAACTGGACTTTTGTGGTGTGGGGAATGATGCATGGGTTTGCAATGGTATTTGAGACCTTGCTGCCCAAGCTTCGTTTCTCCTCGAAATGGGTAAATCGTTTTTTAACCGGTATATATGTCACACTGAGCTTTTCGGTTTTCAGGAGCCGTTCACTGGAGGAAGCGTGGCTTTTATGGAAAAAGCTGTTTGCAGGAGGTTTTCATGGTTTTTTTGCAGGAATGTGCAATACGCTGCAGCTTCCCGAAACCTATGTCATAAGAAAGGCACTGGAAATGAAATTTCCTGCAGGCTTAAATCCGTTTTACATTAGTTGTATGCTGCTTTTACTGGGAATATCTGTGCTGCTTGTTGCAGGCAGGAAGGCAGAGGAGTGGATTGCAGTAAAAGGACGAACATGGAGCGGGACTTTTACGCTTGCATCGCTTTTTACATGGGCATTTATATCGCTTTCTCAGGTCAGTACCTTTTTATACTTTAACTTTTAAAGCAGTAAGTTCTAAAGAATAATAGTTTTTTAAAGCAGTGTTTTAGGAGCAAAAGATAATGTTTAGTAAAAGAAAAGCCTTGAAACGGTTAGGAATTTTTATTTTGGCAGAGCTGCTGCTTGTCATGACTGTTACAATCATTTTTGACCCCTTTTATCAATATCATGCACCGTGGTTTGGACAAAAGCAGGTGCTTTATGACAGAGACAATCAGGTAGTAGGAACTATTCGGACGAACGCTTATGACAGCATACTGCTTGGCTCTTCAGTAGCTGAAAATTTTGATGGCAGCTATCTGGACGAGCTGTATGATTGCCATACGCTGAAGGTTATCCGTGCATCCGGCTCTACGGCAGACTTGCTGTATTACATGGAAAAGGCACATAGCAGGCAGGATATCAGACGGGTGTTCTGGTGTATGGATATTTTTTCTCTCACATCCTCGACTGAGGTGACGCTTTATGGAAATGATACGCCAAGATATCTTCATACAGACAGTATTTTGGATGATGTGACGTACCTGTTTAATAAGGACATTCTTTTTATGAAAATTCCGCAGATGTTTGCCTATTCAATGCTTGATATCAATACAGGCGGGCATGCTTATGACTGGTCGGCGGGCAAGACCTTTGGTGCAGAAAAAGCCATGCAGGCTTATGCTAAGCCGAAGGAAGTACAGGAGAGTGTACCGACACCGCAGTTTTCAGAGACGTTAGCGGAAAATATTATGTTAATAAATACGGAATTGGAAAGTCATCCCGATACGAAATATACTATTATTTTTCCGCCGTACTCCATGCTGTGGTGGGATTGCGGTTATGTAAATGGGATTGGGGAAGAGTATTTCACTGTTTTAGAGACGGTTCTGCCGGCATTATTATCACACAGCAATGCGGAGGTCTACTATTTTCAGAATGAGAAGGAAATAATATGTAATCTGGACAATTATATGGATATGATTCATTATTCGCCGGATATCAATCAATATATGCTTACCTGTATTGCGGAAGGGTCTCACCGGGTGACTGCTGAAAACTGTGAGCAGACAATAGAGGATATGAAAAAGACATATGACTATATTATACAGGAGGGCATTTATCTGTACTATGATAAATAAGCAGAAGGTTTTTATTTCCCATTCATCTAAAAATGCGGAAATGGGAAAATGTAAAAGGAGGTATGTATATGGGAGAACGTAATCATGAGGTTACAAGAAGGCAGAGGCTTTTAAATAAAGAAGGCGGCATTGCCGAATGCGGATGGTCCAAAAGCCAGCTTCAGGTCTATGACAGAGCGGATATTAAGGCCTCCAAAATGCGAATCAAGGAATGGGATTATTATTTGGTGATGGGCCAGGGATTCGGGGTAGCGTTTACCATTTCGGATGACGGTTACATTGGCTTACAGTCCGCATCTTTGCTGAATTTTAAGGAAAACTGGGAGCATACGGAGACGGTTTTGAATGTATTTCCTATGGGAAAATACCACCTGCCGCCAAGCTCCGAAAAAGGCGATACCGTGTATGAGGATAAGCGTCTGCAGATGAAGTTTCAGGTAAAGGTGAGTGATGATGAGGATGCCGCTTTGGGGAAGGATGATGATAAGACAGGCAGCCGCGTCAGGGTGTTAGATTGTCATTTTAAGAACTTTTATCAAGGCAAGGATTTTGAATGCCATATTGAGCTTAATGAGCCGCCCATGGACAGCATGGTAATTGCCACACCATGGAAGAATAAAAAGAAAGCCTTTTATTATAACCGGAAAATAAACTGTATGCGTGCAAAAGGTTATGCAGAATATGACGGTATCCGTTATGAGTTTCACCCGGAGACGGATTTTGGTACGCTTGACTGGGGAAGGGGCGTCTGGACCTACGACAACACCTGGTACTGGGGCAATGGCAATTGCGACATAGGCGGACACAGCTTTGGCTTTAATATCGGTTACGGCTTTGGCGATACAAGCGCGGCTACGGAAAATATGCTCTTTTATGACGGCAGGGCCCATAAGCTCGATGATATTACGTTTGAGATACCTCTTGATGACAAAGGCAGGGAAGAATATTTAAAGCCTTGGAGATTTACCTCAAGCGATGGCCGGTTTGAAATGGATTTTGTTCCCGTGCTGGACCGGGCTGCTCACATCAGTGCCTGTATTATTGAGTCGGACCAGCATCAGGTATTTGGAAAAATGTCGGGCAAGGCAATTTTGGATGACGGAACGGTTATTGAAATAAAGGATTGTATGTGTTTTGCAGAAAAGGTACATAACAGGTATTAGTATTTGCATCGACAGGCAGATGTCCGGTTAAAAAGGAATAATAACAAAAAGAGGAATAACAGCAGAAAGAGGGAAGACGCCATGAAAGGAAAAGCGGAAAATGAAATTGACGGTATTTTAAAAAAACAGAGAAGCTTTTTTGAAAAGGGAATTACAAAAGCTTACGGCTTCAGGCAGGCTGCATTAGCAAGATTGGAACAGGCGCTGATAATGTATGAAGAAGAGCTGTGTGAGGCACTGTATAATGATTTGCATAAATCTTCATCCGAAAGCTATATGGCGGAAATCGGACTGACAAAATCGGAGCTTCGGTTTGTAAGAAAACACTTGCACCGCTGGATGCGTCCCGAAAAGCACATGACGGATGTGTCACAAATGCCGGCGCGGGCTTATTCCGTGCCGGAACCATATGGAGTTGTTTTGATTATGGCGCCTTGGAACTATCCGGTACTGTTGTGCCTGGAACCCCTGATAGATGCCATCGCTGCAGGAAATTGTGCCGTGCTGAAGCCTTCTGCATATGCGCCGACAGTATCGTCAGTTTTAAAAAAACTGCTTTCTGAAATATATCCGGAAAAATATGTTGCGGTTATTGAGGGCGGCAGGGAAGAGAATGCAGCGCTTTTAGAACAACGCTTCGACTACATCTTCTTTACCGGCGGTGTTACGGTAGGAAAACTGGTGCTTGAAAAGGCGGCCCGGTATGTGACACCGGTTACCCTGGAGCTGGGAGGGAAAAGCCCCTGCATTGTAGACAAAACGGCAGACCTTAAAACAGCGGCCAGACGAATTGCCTTCGGAAAGCTTTTAAATGCAGGGCAGACCTGTGTAGCACCGGATTATCTGGTGGTGCATGAGGAAATAAAAGAACCGTTTTTAGAAATGCTGAAACAGGAAATACTGTATATGGAAAAGGGAGATGCCCTCCGTAATGAGGACTATCCCAGAATCATTAATAAGAAACATTTTCAAAGAATCAAAAAGCTGATGAAGAGCGGACAGGTAGTGTTTGGCGGAGACTGCGATGAGGAAGCCTTACAGATAGAACCTACTATTTTGGACAATGTGACACTGGAAGACGCCGTTATGCAGGAGGAGATTTTCGGCCCTCTTATTCCGGTACTGACATTTTCAAGCCCGGAGGATTTAAAGAAAATCGTAGGTTCCTTTGAGAAGCCGCTGGCATTTTACCTTTTTACAAAAAATAAAGGCATGCGGGACTGGGCGTTAAAGACCTTCTCATTTGGCGGAGGGTGTATCAACAATACCATTGTGCATCTTGCCACCAGCCATATGCCGTTTGGAGGCGTGGGGTACAGCGGCATGGGCGGCTATCATGGCAGGGCCGGCTTTGAAACCTTCAGCCATAAAAAGAGTATTGTAGAAAGTGCTTTTCATTTTGATATACCTTTTAAATATCAGCCGTATGCAGAATGGAAGGACAGGCTTGTCAGAAAATTTCTGTAAGAACGGGGACGGCGGCAAAGACGGAAAGGAAGCAGAGTATGAGCAAAATTGCAGTAACAGAAAAGATACGTTATGTGGGCGTGGACGATAGAGAGATTGATTTATTTGAATCACAGTATCCGGTGCCGGAAGGGGTTTCCTATAATTCCTATCTTATTTTGGATGACAAAATAGCGCTGATGGACACGGTAGATGCCAGAAAAACATCAGAATGGCTGCAAAATATAGAGGAAGAATTGGGCGGAAGAGAACCGGATTACCTGATTATTTCTCACTTGGAGCCGGACCACGGAGGAAGCATTGCGGCAGCAATGATGGCTTATCCGAAAATGAAACTTATAGGCAATGCCAAGACCTTTGCTATGTTTCCGCAGTTTTTTGAGACGGATATAGAGGATAAAAAAGTAATGGTGTCGGAAGGAGAGACCTTATCGCTAGGCAGTCATATCCTGCAGTTTTTTATGGCGCCTATGGTACACTGGCCTGAGGTTATGGTTTCCTATGAACAGACGGAAAAAATATTTTTTTCTGCAGATGGCTTCGGCAAGTTTGGAGCGCTTAATGCAAAAGAGGATTGGGATGCGGAAGCAAGACGCTATTATATTAACATAGTAGGGAAATACGGTGCGCCTGTACAGGCACTATTAAAGAAGGCAGCAGCGCTGGATATTAGAGCAATATGTCCTCTGCATGGTCCTGTTTTAAAGGATAATCTGTCCCATTATCTTGAAAAATATAATATTTGGAGCAGCTATTGCCCTGAGGAAGCAGGCGTAGTGATTGCCTATGCCTCCATCCATGGCAATACGGCGCAGGCAGCTGCAGAGCTGGAGAGAATTTTAAAGAAATCCGGGGAAAAGAATGTGGTGTTGGCAGATTTATCCAGAAGTGATATGGCACAGGTCATTGCCGAAGCTTTTCGGTATGACAGGCTGGTGCTGGCATGTGCAACCTATGACGGCGGTCTGTTCCCCTGTATGGAAAGCTTTCTGGCACATCTGAAATCCAAAAATTATCAGAAACGCCGAGTGGCGCTGATTGAAAACGGTACATGGGCACCTATGGCAGCAAAATGCATGCGCCAGCTTTTAGAAGGTATGAAAGAGCTGGAAATCATAGAGCCGGTAGTTACCATCCGTTCTGCTATGCATGAAAAAACCAAAGAAGAGCTGAAGCAGCTTGCTGAAAAAATTTTGTTCTAGTAATTTTATCTGGAGTGTAGTATAATACATTTCAGATGTGCAGCTATAGTTCATCGGTAGAATGCTAGCTTCCCAAGCTGGAGAGACGGGTTCGATTCCCGCTAGCTGCTTAGTAAACAGGGTACACCCGTAATGTCAGAAGGCTGGCAGATACAGGTGTATCTTTTTATTTTATGGAAAAAAGTAATATAAGAAATATGAATTGACCACATGTGACACAGGTGCTACGCAATCAGGGATTTCTATTGACTTGCCGTCCAATCGGTGCTATTCTATTCAAAATTTACAGACGCTTGGGTGTCCGGGAGGGAGGCTTATATGAATGAGATTGAACAGTTCTATGATGAAGAATATGATGAGTGGGACAGACTGGACAGACATTTTGTAGAGTTTGCCCTGACAAAACGGTACATGGACGAATATCTGGCAGAATACATGGAACGGGCCGGTAAAAAGTCCCTGAAAATATTGGATATCGGCGGCGGACCGGGAAGGTATTCCCTGTATCTTGCAGGCAAAGGCCATCAGGTGATTTTATTGGATTTATCCTTGCGCAATGTAGAAACAGCTAAGAAAAAGGCAGCAGAATACGGCATTACTTTGGCGGGAGCAGTAAAGGGAAATGCGCTTGATTTGGAGGGGCTTGATACTGATTTTGACGTGGTGCTTCTGATGGGACCGTTGTATCATTTAATAGAAGAGAAAGACAGAAAGCTTGCGGTAGAGCAGGCCTTAAGGCATTTAATGGCGGGTGGGCTTTTGTTTTCTTCTTTTATATCAGCCTTTGCACCGTTACAGGAATGCTTTGGTTACCTTAAAGATGTAAATATTTGCAGTGGCGAGGATGATTACAGAACGCTTCTCGGTTATCTGAAGGATGGCAGAAATGTTGAGGACGGAAATGCAATCGGCGGTTTTACGACAGCTTATTTTACGGGGATAGATGAAGCGAAAAAGCTGATGGCTTCTTTTTCCTTAAAAGAGCTTGTATTTGCAGGAATAGAAAGTATCCTTGCGTGCAAGGAGAGGGAGGTGCAGGAGCTTTCTGCGGAAAATAAAGAGGCATGGCTGGAGGTGGCGTATCGGCTCAGCCGTAATGAATATCTGCTTGGTACCAGTATGCATTTTCTATATATCGGAGAAAAAGAAATATGAAGATAACTTATATCAGCCACAGCGGTTTTTTAGTAGAAACAGAAAAAGAAAATTATCTGTTTGATTATTATAAGGGAGAAATACCGGAAATGGCACCGGAAAAACCGTTGTTTGTTTTTGCAAGCCACAGGCATGCGGATCATTTTAATCCCGAAATATTTGGACTGACACAGAAGTATCAGGCAGTTACTTTTGTGCTTTCCTACGATAT
Source organism: uncultured Lachnospiraceae bacterium (assembly GCA_900551115.1). Classification (GTDB taxonomy): domain Bacteria; phylum Bacillota; class Clostridia; order Lachnospirales; family Lachnospiraceae; genus Acetatifactor. The sequence goes on along the minus strand of URUY01000018.1, from coordinate 52,543 downwards.
TAAAATAAAACCGTATAATTTGGAAAAATGGCATGTGGACGAAGAAACAGCCGGTAAAATTGTGACGGTTCGGGCAAATGAGGTATATGAAATAGGAGATTTCAGACTGCATACTCTAAAATCTACAGATGAAGGCGTGGCATTTTTCTTAAAAACACCATCTGCCACAATCTATCATGCAGGCGATTTGCATTGGTGGTATTGGGAAGAGGAGGATAAAAGCTTTAACAACAATATGACAGCCTCTTTCAAAAGGGAAATTGAAAAACTGACAGATTTGTCAAAAGATGCGCCAATAGATGTGGCATTTGTGCCGTTAGACCCAAGACAGGAAGCGGACTATTATCTGGGACTTGATTATCTGCTGCAAAAAATCAAGGTAAATTATGTATTTCCCATGCATTTCTGGGGTGATTTTTCTGTTATGGATAGGTTTATAGAAGAAGGGCACGGAAGCAGAAAAGCAGACCGTATTGTAAAGATAGGGAAAGACGGAGAATCCTTTACAATACGGTGACAATCGGCTATACTTTTAGATAGTATTATCAGGGATAGGATTTGAAAAAGGAGGATATGCAGGCATGCAGCAGTCGGAGCAGAACAAGCAGTCTGATTTTATGATAGAAAAAATAAAAGACAGGCCGGTCAATAAGAAGAAGCTGTTGCGCAGGACGGTAACTACGGCCTCCATGGCAGTTATTTTCGGTTTGATAGCCTGTCTTACCTTTCTGATACTGGAGCCGGTTTTCAGCAACTGGCTGTATCCGGAGGAGGAACCGCAGACGGTAGTTTTTCCTGAGGAAGCAGATGAAATGTCCCCGGAGGAGATGCTGGTAGAAAAAGAGGAGCCTTCCATACAGGATGCTGTAGAATCGGTCATTTTGGAGGAAGAACAGATTCAAAAGATGTTAGAAAGCATAAAGCTGGATAAAAGCCATTATGTACAGCTTTATAATACTATGATGGAATATACGGCGGAGCTTTTAAGCTCCATGGTAGTGGTTACCGGTATGACTTCGGATGTAGACTGGCTGAATGATACCTATGAAAGCGAAGGTCAGTCCTATGGGGTGATTGTTGCCAGCAATGGCCGGGAATATCTGATTTTAACAGACAGTAATACGATAAAGCAGGCAGAAAGCATGACGGTAACTTTTGGTGATGGGACGAAGGCAGATGCAGTTGTCAAGCAGACGGACAGTCAGACCGGTCTGGCAGTAGTGTCTGTTTTGATAGCACAGATACCGGAATCCACTTTGCAGAAGGTGAAGGTTGCTTCTCTCGGCTCATCCAATACAAAAGATCTCACAGGTGAGCCTGTTGTAGCACTGGGGTGTCCTATGGGCACGGTAGGGTCTGTAGGATATGGTATGGTTACCGCTTCGGGCAGTATACTGAATAAAGAAGATGCCAATTACAAGCTTTTGACAACAGACATTTACGGAAGTACGAATTCGACAGGCGTGCTGTTTAATATGCAGGGACAGATTGTCGGTATTATTACGCCTAACAGAGTAAGCCCCGATATGAAAAATGCTGTTACGGCTATTGGTATTTCCGAATTAAAAAAACTGATTGAAAATATGTCCAACGGAAAAGAACCGGCATATCTGGGCATCAGCGGCCTGGATGTTACCATTGAAGCCCATCAGGAAATGCAGGTGCCTTATGGTGCCTATGTAAAAGAAATTTCCATGGACTCCCCTGCGATGCTGGCAGGCATTCAGCGGGGCGATATCATTGTGGAAATCGGTGGCAGCAGTATTGAGAATTTCAGCAATTATACGGCAGCGCTTCTGCGTCTGGGGGCAGGCGAAACCGTGAAGGTTGTGCTGCAAAGACCGGTGCAGGACAGCTACCGGGAAATGGAAATGGAAATTACACTGGGCACGGCAGATTAGCAGGAATATAGGATGACGGAAAGGAACAGACAACAATGAAATACATTAAGGATTGTAAGGAAGGCGACAGAATTTTTGATATTTATCTTTGCAAGCATAAGCAGTCAGCGGTGACGAAAAACGGAAAACCCTACGAAAACGTTATTTTGCAGGACAAAACGGGAACCATTGATGCAAAGGTATGGGAGCCGAATAATGCGGGAATTGAAGAGTTTGACACGTTGGACTATATTGAAGTATACGGTGAAGTAAATAATTTTCAGGGAGCTTTGCAGGTCAATGTAAAGCGTATCCGTGTGTGCAGGGAAGGTGAGTATGACCCGGCGGATTATCTGCCCGTGAGCAGTAAGGATAATGATGAAATGTTTCGGCAGCTGTTAGACTTTATCAACTCCATTGAAAATACATATATGAGGCAGCTTTTACAGGCTTTTTTTACAGAGGATACCGATTTTATAAAAAAATTCCGTAAATCCTCTGCAGCTAAAACCATGCACCATGGTTTTGTGGGTGGTCTTCTGGAACATACCCTTAGTGTAACAAAATTATGCGATTATTTTTGTAAAGCATATCCGCTGCTTAAGAGAGATTTGCTCCTGCCTGCGGCGATGTTCCATGATATCGGCAAAACCAGAGAAATTTCTCTGTTTCCGGAAAATGATTATACGGATGACGGCCAGCTTTTAGGACACATTATCATAGGCTGTGAGATGCTGGATGAAAAAATACATAAAATACCGGGCTTTCCGCCGGTACTTGCGTCTGAACTAAAGCACTGCATTTTGGCGCATCATGGGGAATATGAATATGGTTCGCCTAAAAAACCGGCTCTGTTTGAGGCAGTGGCCCTTAATATGGCGGACAACACAGACGCAAAATTGGAAATGATGACGGAAATATTTGGAAGCGTGGCAGATACAAACTGGCTGGGATATAACCGGGTGTTTGAATCTAACTTGAGAGGAACGAGATTAGAGTAACGTTTGGGCTGAATGCAGGGATAGGAGCATGGATGGAATTTGGAAAAAATGATATTGTGACTGTGGATATAGAAGATATGGGCGCAGAGGGAGAAGGCATCGGCAAGATAGATGGTTTTGCCCTGTTTGTTAAAGACGCGGTCATTGGAGACACGGTGGAAGCAAAGATTATAAAGAGCAAGAAGCATTATGCTTATGCCAGATTAGAGAAGGTGGTTTCACCTTCTCCTTTTCGTGTACAGCCGCCCTGTGCTTTTCACAGACAGTGCGGAGGCTGTCAGCTTCAGCCAATGGACTATGGCAGACAGCTTCAGTTCAAGCAGGATAAAGTAAAGAATAATTTACTGCGCATCGGTGGTTTTTCGGAAGAAGAAATCAATCGGGTATTTTTGCCGATTGTAGGCATGGAAGAGCCGTTCCATTACCGCAACAAGGCCCAGTATCCGGTAGGCAAAGACAAAGAGGGTAACCCGGTTGCCGGTTTTTATGCCGGCAGGACCCATTCTATCATAGCCAATACGGAATGTCATTTGGGCAGGGAAGAAAACAGGGAAATTCTGGAAACTGTTTTAGATTATATGCGGGAATATCATGTGCAGCCCTATGATGAGGAGAACGGCACGGGACTTGTACGTCATATTCTTATTCGCACCGGCTTTTACAGCGGAGAAATTATGGTATGTCTGGTGATTAATTATCAGGGAACCAATTACCGAGGGAAGAATGATGTGCATGAGGGAGCCGGTGTCGGAGAAAAGGCCGGAGCGGAGAATTCCTATTTACCGCATCAGGCGGCTTTAGTAGAGCGTCTTACTAATATTAAGAACATGACGAGTGTGTCAGTAAGTATCAATACAGAAAAAACCAATGTTATTATGGGAAAAGAAATCCATACCATTTGGGGACGAAACTCTATCTGTGACAGCATCCGTGTCCGAAACATGGCACAGGAAGATATGGCCTTTACGGGAGAAAAATTGGAATTTTCGATTTCTCCCCTGTCTTTCTATCAGGTAAATCCAATGCAGACAGAAAAGCTGTATAGTCTTGCACTGGAATATGCCGGACTGACCGGGCAGGAGACCGTCTGGGATTTATACTGCGGAATCGGCACTATTTCTCTGTTTATGGCAACCAGGGCAAAGCAGGTCTACGGCGTGGAAATCGTACCCCGGGCCATAGAGGATGCAAAGGAAAATGCCTGCCGCAACCACATCAAAAATGCGGAGTTTTTTGTGGGAAAAGCCGAAGAGGTACTTCCGGCTTTTTATGAAAAAGCCGCAGGCGAACAGGAATCCGGCTGCAGTGCGGCGGAAGGTGACATGCTGCATCCCGACGTTATTGTGGTGGACCCGCCCCGCAAGGGCTGCGACGAAAAATGTCTTTCCACCATGCTGAAAATGGCTCCCGAACGCATCATCTACGTGAGCTGCGATTCCGCCACCCTTGCAAGGGATTTGCGGATTTTATGTGACGGCGGATATGAGCTGAAAAAGGTGCGGCCTGTGGACCAGTTTGCGCATACGGTGCATGTGGAGTCAGTGATTCTGATGCAGTATTGTGGAAAAAGAGAGAAATAAGGTGGTTTGACCACAAGATGTTGTGGTTTGAGGGCAAAAAATGAGCCGAAAAATGGCTAGTTTTTGCCCTATTTTTTTACCCGTTTTTATAGATGCATAGAGGTAAAAATGAGATTTGGAAGTGATTATGGGAAAATAAATACATTAAAATGAGAAAAAGTCGAACTTTAATGTTGATTTTCTGAAAAATTAGGATATACTAGATAGTAGAAAAGAAGATGAGGTAGAAATTATGTTAATACAATTTAATTTTAAAAATTTTAAATCTTTTAGAGAAGAAGCAAATTTAGATTTGTCGGCAACTAAGATGACAGAATTTGCCGAGAGAGTTGTGTCTATTGGTAGTGAGAAGATTTTACCAGTGGCTGCTATCTATGGAGCAAATGCAAGTGGAAAGTCAAATATTTATAATGCTTTTGAATATATGACAGAATATGTAGCTGAATCCTTTAAGTATGGGGATGAAGTAGATAAATTTGTGGAATATAGGCCAACACCATTTTTATTTGACTCGACGACAGCAGAGGCGGAGTCTAATTTTGAGGTGTATTTTACATTATCTGATGACAAGGCAGAGAAGACATATAATTATGGATTTTGTGTAAATAAAGAAGGTATTACGGAAGAGTGGCTGAATTCAAAAGCAAAAACAGCCAGAAAATTTAGTACAGTTTTCTACCGTTCTGTAAAGGAAAACGAATTAGATTTGTCAGGTTTTCCTAAGAGTAGCAGAGATAATTTACAGGTTGCACTTGAGAAGCAGGTACTAATTGTTTCACTAGGTGCAAAGCTGAAGATTGGCAAATGCAAAGCGATTAGAGACTGGTTCCTTGCAAATGAGTTTGCAGATTTTGGAGATCCATTTACAAATTTCTTTATGTCTAGAAGATTGCCCAAAGGATTCGTGGAGAATAAAGCAGTGCAACAGAAGGTTGTGGAATACTTTGCGTCATTTGATGAGCATATTAAAGATTTCAGAATTGAAAAAGTTCCTTATGATGGTGAAGCGAAAGAAGAAGCTTATAAGATTAACGCATTACACAAAATGATAAACTCAGATGATATGGCGGAAATTCCATTAGGGGTTGAATCTGCGGGAACATTAAAAATGTTTGCACTATATCCGGAGCTGCAGGAGGTTTTAGAAAAGGGAAGCGTATTTTTCATAGATGAGCTAAATGCAAGACTGCATCCATTACTTGTTAGAAACTTCCTTTTAACATTTTTAAATCCGGCCATCAATACAAAACATGCACAGTTAATATTTACAACTCATGATACATGGCAATTGTCAAATCAATTGCTTAGAAGAGATGAAATTTGGTTTGTGGAAAAAGATGAGCAAGGTGTTTCCACATTGTATTCTCTGGCTGATTTTGTAGATGAAGATGGTACACGCATTCGTAAGGATGAAAGTTATGAAAAAAATTATTTGATTGGCAAGTATGGTGCAATTCCCACCTTAAAGAGTATTGATATATTTAAGGAGGATTGAGTATGGCTAAAAGCGATAGAAAAGGTAATAGAAAATCAAGAGAGCAAAGTAGAAAGTTTAAAGTACCGGAACTTGGATACTACTTGATTGTTACAGATACAGAGGCAACAGAAAGATGTTTTTTTACAGGACTACATCAGTCATTGCCGAATGATGTGAAAAATAAATTGGTCATTAAGGTGGTGGAGACAAAAACCCGTACAATGATTGATAAGTGCATTGAACTTACAGCTTATGATGCACAGTATCGCATTCCCTGGATTGTATTTGATAGGGATCAAGTACAAGGATTTGATGATATTATTGCGGAGGCTGTAAGCAGGGGGATACAAGTGGGATGGTCCAATCCCTGTTTTGAAATTTGGATGTATGCATATTTTGGAGAAATGCCTGCAATACAGGATTCGTGGAGATGTTGTTCAGAGTTTGGACGAGTATATGAGAATAAAACTGGGCAAAGGTACTCCAAGGCTGATGAGCAGATGTATAACAGAATTTGTAAATCAGGGGATGAAGAGAAAGCATTGCAAATTGCAAAGAAAAAGATTGAACAAAATATAAGAGATGGGAAAACAAAGCCATCTGAGATGTGTCCGGCTACTACGGTACATAAACTGGTGGGAGAGATTAGAGGAAGGATTATAACCTAGATGATAAAAAAGATATTATTTAATATATGGTATGTTTTAAAAAATGGATTTCAGCTGACACTTGTATTTCTCTCAATAGTAGGAACATACTTCACACTAATAAATCCGGATATAAGTGAAATAGGAATTAAAATGAGAATTTTTATATTAACTTTATGCTTTGTAATAGCATATATAATTTATTTATGCGTCATTTTTATTTGTAGAAAGGTTATAGTTTATGAAGAAGACCAAAAGAAAATAGCTGTTCAATATGGTGATTTTATAAAAATTATAGATAAATATGAAAAATCACAGGATAAGGCTATTTTTGTAATTCCAGTTAATAGGTGTTTTGATACTATAGTAGATGATGTGGTAGTTGAAAAAGGTTCAGTTCATGGACAGTTTGTGAAATATTGTACAGATAATATTTATTCTCTTAGTGTTTTGAATGATATGATTGATAGTTCCTTAAAGATAAAAAAATGTGAAGAATTAGAAAAAGAAGAAAAAGATAAGGGGAAAATGAAAAGGTATCCGGTAGGGACAGTTGCTAAAATTGAGAGTGTAAAGGGAAATGTATTTTACTTGTTAGCATTTACAACATTTAAAAAAGTAGGAGACAAAATAACTGTAGATGAGAGTATCAATATGTATAACTATTTGGAGTGCTTACAAAGTATGGTAGATTACTATAATTTGGATGGTAGAAATTTGCCAATTTATATTCCGACTATAGGTTGTGGTTTGTCACGCTTGCATATTAGTATTGATAATTCAGTAAAACAATTATTAAGTATTTGGAATTTGAATCATGATGTGATTCGAGATTGTGTAAATATAGTTATTTATAATAAAAATTTTTGGAATGTTAATATTATGAAATATAAGAAAGAAGGAAAATGACGATGGCTTACAGAAATGGTACATATGTTGCTTTTGATGGACAAGGAACAACAAATCCAACAGAGGGAGATTTGAAATATTATGGTTTGTTGCAGGCATGGAATAAAGGGAAAAACTATGAATTGAGCTTTAGTGATAGTCATAAGAAAACATATCAAGTATTAGATTCTAGTTTGAAAAGAACACTAGAGACAAGATTGATGGAAAGAATGCGCAATTCTAAAAATATGCTTCTTATTATTTCTGCAGAAACTAATTGGGATAGAGGTATGCTTAATTATGAAATAGAAAAAGCCATTTATACATATAAAATTCCTATTATCGTAGCTTATACGGGGTATGAATACATATTAGATCCTCAAGCATTAAGTAACAGATGGCCCAAAGAATTGAAAAAAGGAATTGAAGAACAATATGCCGATTGTATTCATATTCCTTTTAAGGAGAAAGCAATTATGGCATCTATTCAACAATTTTCCATTCATAGTAGCGGTGACAATGTTTTAAAGGGAGGTTTAAACTATTATTCTGCAGAAACATATGCAAATTGGGGATATAAGTAACAATATATTATCAAGGTTACGTGTACTATGCAGAGTAGATACACAGAGGTGGCTGATTTTACATAGTAGTCAATAAATTACAAAGGAGGTAGTGTTAGTGGATACTAAAATATATATTTTTAATCTTGATTACGGAAATCGTATCAAAGAAAAGGGATTTATTAAGGCGGTGCTAAAGAAATTTGACACAAATACGCTTGTAGGATGCGGAATTTTTGTAAATAACAATCCCTATTGTTTAGAATTTTTGTTTTTCGCATCATTGACAAAAGACACAGATAAGTTTGAAAAATTTTTGGAAAGACATTTTAATGAAAAGCATAGAGTGTTTAATTATTTTTTAGATGATATAATAGAGTCTTTCTGTGAAAGAGGGTATAATGTGAATACTTTTATAAGTGCAGATGAGGTTGATTTTGCAATTACAGAGGAGGCAAATGGATTATTTTTATTTCCGTGTAAAGAGATTTTGCAAAAAGCATGGGGGAGTAAAAGAAAAGTACACAAGATGCCTAGAGTTTTTTTGTCTCATTCAAGTAAGGACAAGGAAATTGTTGATTACATTTTTAATGAATTTCAAAAAGCTCAAATTAGTGCTTGGTATGATAAGTACCAAATAGAACTGGGAGATAGTATTACAGAGAAGATAAATCAAGGATTAGATGAGAGTGATATTGGGATTATATGTGTATCGAATAATTTTTTTAATGGATCTAGTGGTTGGACAAAAGGTGAATTGAATTTTTTTGTGCAAAGAAGAATGCGAAATCCAAATAAAATCTTTATAATTTTGAATATTGATGTTCCGCATGATGAATTACCACCATTAGTTCAAGATTATAAGTATGTAGATTTTAGAGACAAAGAAGCGATTAATATTTTAATAAATACCATACAAAAAAAGATTCAAAACTGATACCTATAAAGCAAATATAAAAATAGTACTTATATATATCTATCCCAAGGACAAAGCATGAATAAATTACGATTGCCGGATGACATATTGGAATTTGTTGATCTTCCTCGTGCAAGTCTCAGATGGGAATTGGAAAAAGGGATAAAGGCGATGGAAGAGGGAAGGGTTTTACCGATTGAAAAAGCCTTTGCAGAAGTGCAAAAGAAATTTAGAGAAGAAGTAGAAAAAAGTCATCAGGACATTCAAGATGGCAAAGGAAGAAGTGCAGAGGAATTTTTCGAAGAGCTTGAAATAAAATATAGTAGTCATGGCAGTACTTAGTAAAATAGGTACTGCCTCTTTTTATATGCGGAGGAAATAAGATAATGGAGAAAAGAACAAATGCAAGAAGAAAAAGAAATTACGATTATTCCTGCAAGGCAGGTATATGGTAGGGAAGTAGGGGGCCAGCGAAAAAGATTAAGAGTGGCTGCTTATTGCAGAGTAAGCACATCCTTGGAACAACAGGAAGGTAGTTATCTATCTCAGATTTCTTATTATACGGAGAAAATCAAAGCTAATGAAAATTGGATATTTGTTGGAGTTTATGCAGATGAAGGGATAAGTGGGACCAGTACAAAAAACAGAGAAGATTTTAAAAAGTTGCTGTACGATTGTCAAAAGGGAAAAATTGATTTAATCTTGACTAAATCAATCAGTAGGTTTGCAAGAAACACGGTAGATTTATTGCAGACGATTCGAAGCCTAAAAGAGAAAAATGTTGCAGTCTATTTTGAAAAAGAAAATATCAATACGAAGGATGCAGCGGGTGAAATTTTGATTACTATTTTGAGCAGTTTGGCGCAAGAGGAAAGCAGAAATTTAAGTGAGAATACAAAATGGGGAATTGTCAGGCGGTTTGAAAGAGGAATCATTCAGGTAAATCATAAGAAATTTATGGGTTATACGAAAAACGAGAAGGGGAATCTGATTATAGTTCCAAAAGAAGCGGAGATAGTGAGATTGATTTTTGATTTGTATTTGCAAGGATTTTCGTGCCTTCGTATTAAATGGGAGTTAGAGAGCAGGAAGATAAAGATTGCAACCGGAAATGTAAAATGGTACGCATCGACCATTGAAAAGATGCTTCGAAATGAGAAGTATATGGGTGATGCACTATTGCAAAAGACATATACCGTAGATTTTTTAAATAAAAAACGAATCATAAATAATGGCATCGTTCCACAGTATTATGTGAAGAATAGTCATGAAGCAATTGTTTCGAGAGAGGTATTTTATGCGGTTCAGGAAGAAAAACAAAATAGAAAGGCGAAAAGGGCAAATGAAAGCCAAAAGTATTCTTCTAAGTATGCCTTAACAGGTATTACATATTGTAAACATTGTGGAGATATTTACCGCAGAATTACTTGGAGCAGAAATGGAAAGAAGAAAATTGTATGGAGATGCAGAAACAGGGTGCTGCATGGAAGAAATATTTGCAGTAACTCTGACAGTGTTTTAGAAACTGATTTACATGAGATGGTAATGCAAGGAATAGAGCGAAGAAAGGAAGGGGAATTGAAAGAGGAGTTAGTTGTCAAATTGGAGAGAGAGGAGAATATTTTTTATGAGGAGTCATTGGTTAGACGATGGATAGAACGAATTGAAATATGTGAAAAGGATAGGATTAAAATATTGTTTAAAGAGTAAGATTTGCTGTATAATGAGTATTGGAAACACAGGGAACCCTAGAGGCAGCAAAAAAGATGCATCTAAAAAATCCCAGAAAACCAAGGAATTTGAGGCACTAAGGGCGGAGTGTGTGTTAAGATATGTTTGCGCATACGAGGCATGTTGAAAGTATGATCCTGTTGCAAAGAAGAGGTGTTGATCCGGCACGTTAAAGAAAGGGTAAAACAAAAAGAAAACAGAAAATCAGGAAAAGATATTAGAGTGCAATCATTTCCATGATGAGGACACGATAATGTCTTTTTTGTGTTCTGCATGCAACTTGTTACAGATAATGTACGACTTATTATGTTTGTGGTGATTTGCAGGAAGCTGCTTGTTAGAGTCATGGAAAGGAAGAGAATATTGTAATTGATTGGTGAAAAAGCTATACTTATCCCATTTGGACTTTGAATAAATTCTAAAGAATACTACGGTTACGTGCATGATAGTCATGAAGGAATTATTTCAAAAGCATAAAAGTTTGTAAAATTTTACCAAAATTGTAAGTCTGCTTTTGTTAAATTCAGAAATTGACAGAGGCAGACTTAAATATTACAATATGCTTAACCGGTTAAGCAAAAGAGAACTATTTTTTTACACATTTGCTTAACCAGTTAAGCAAAAACATATGGGAGGTTAAACGAAAATGAAAAAGAGAAAAGCAAGTATGCTACTGGCAGTATTGTTGCTTTGCACACTGACGTTGTTTGGGTGCGGGGATGCCAAGGAAACAGCAGGAAATGAAGGTACAGAGTCTGTGCCGACACAGACAGAAGATGCGGGAGCAGAGGATACCGTGACGGTAACCTTTTACGACACAGACGGTACAACCGTATTGTCTACCGAGGAAGTAAAGGGCGGTGAATTTGCAACTGAGTATACACCGGAAAAGGAAAATCAGATTTTTATGGGATGGTTTGGTACACCGTCTTTAACACATGCATTTGATTTTGCACAGCCGATTACGGTAGATACCGATATTTTTGCCGGTTTTATGGAAAATGTGGCTGACATAAGAGCCTATGCCATCGTAGGAAACGGAAAGAGTCCGTTACTTGCAGCCTCCGGTTGGGGAAAGACGATTAACGAGGAACATTATTTGACCAAGAGTGCAGATGCCAATGTTTATACTATTACGCTTGATTTGTGTGAAGGGGATGAATTCCAGCTTGCTGTTGATACGTCATGGACGAATCAGAGGGGTGGCGGCTATCTGGAGACAACGGATCAGGGCGGCACCAGCTACTTCAGTGTATCCGGCGGTTTGTCCGACAGCACGCAGAAAGCAAATATTAAGTGCCTTGTATCAGGAAATTACACCCTGACCCTGACGACCTATCCGGGCGCAGATGTGGTGGAGAGTGAATCCTACAGCTCAAACCCGTACGACAGCATTACCTTTACCTATAATGGTGAAATGCAGGCAGAGGCAGCCGAACTTACCGTGTCCTATTATATCAAGGGCGCAATTATAACCGGCTGGGAAGATAAGTATGATGCAGAGTATGCGTTCACGGAAGAAAATGGTATCCATACGCTGACCATCGACCTGGAAGAAGGAGACGAATTCCTGTTTACGACGCTTGTAACTGACGCAGAAGGTAATTTCGGCGTGGGTACGGAATATGTCCGTTACAGCAATATTACGGATGAAACTTCTCTGGGATTTGTAGATGGTACCGAAACCCAGAATATTATTGCAAAGCAGGCCGGAACCTATACCTTTACCTATAATCCGGAAACAGCAGTGCTTACAGTAGCAATGACGTAAAGAAAACAGGCATGGGCGGGGGATTAAACGAAGCAAGTGTGTGTGCAGTCGGGAATGCGGTTTAAGGCAAGCTCCATACAGGAGAATACCTGCTCCATTTTCGACTGCATATCATAAGCGAGATAAAAAGCATCTGCTTTTGCCAGACTGTGCAGGGAAGGCTGGGTGTAAAAAATGTTTCCTTCTGTGCAAACAGGCGTACTGTCTGCAAACAGAACCTTTTTAAAGTTTTTTTCAATCAGTGCCCGGACTTCCGTATTGTTTGGCGCAAGACAAAAATAGGTATAGTTGTCTGTACCAAAATGGGCGTCTGCCTGCTGCTTGAGCTTTGCATAGTCGGTACACACCTGAAAGAAAATCTGCAGAGGGGTGTCGATTAATACATCAATGGCGACTAACGGGATTAAGTTTTTGTCACCGATTTCACAGAAGAATTCGGTGGTGGTGTCGTAGCATAAAATGGCATCGGCAAAATCAATCTGATTCTGTGCTCCGATATCCTGCAGTAAAAGATGATATCCATGCCGCTTTAAAACAAGGGCAAGAGTTTCAGCAACGAGAAGCTGCTCGGAACGCTTGTAGAGGGAAACCTCCGGCGCCAGATAGAGAGCAACGGTATGCGTTTTATTTGTTGCCAGTGATTTGGCGGAAGAGTTGGGCTTGTAGTCCAGAAGATTAATAATCTGGCGCACCTTTTTCTTTGTTTCCTCACTGATTCTCTGGTCGTCTCTGTTGTTGATGACATAGGATACGGTGGCTACGGACACACCTGCCTGTTTGGCAATATCTCGAATGGTATATTTTTTGCTCATAGCTTATTTATATACTCAGTGCCCCTGTTTTGTCAATGTGGCACTTTTACAAAAAAATAGACAAGGACAGGAAACACGATGAATAAACAGGGAATTTTACATATACCGGATTCCAAATATTGTTTTCCACTGGATGAAAAAACCTTAGTGCTTCGGCTTCGGCTGGCAAAGGAAGACTCCGTGAAAAAAGTGGAAGTGATTTATGAAAGTAAATATAAAATCCAGCAGGGGCAGAAATGTCTTGAGATGGAAAGAAAGTACGAGGATGCGCTCTTTGCATGGTATGAAGTAACGCTTGTGCTTTCGGATGTACGTCTTGCGTATGTCTTCCGCATTTGGGAGGGAGAACGCGGCTTCTATTTTTCAGAAGACGGACTGACAGTACAGTACGATTTCTCACTGGCATATTTTAACTTTTTCCAGATGCCCTATATCAACAGGGCTGACGTACATGAAGAAGTACCCTGGATGAAGGATGCGGTATTTTATGAAATCTTTGTGGAGCGGTTTTTGCGCGGAAAAGAGAAAAAGGAAGACAGCTACATTAACCTGCCGTGGGGGGAGAAGCCTTCCCCGAAAAGCTTTGCAGGAGGAGATATACCGGGAATTACAAAAAAACTTGATTATATTAAGGGACTTCAGGCGGATGTCCTGTATCTTACTCCGGTGTTTCAGTCTGTTTCCAATCATAAGTATGATATATCTGATTATCATGTGATTGATGAGCAGTTTGGAACAAATGCAGACTTTGACAGGCTGGTAAAGGAAGCACATAAAAGAGGGATGCGAATCGTACTGGATGCGGTTTTTAATCACTGCAGTGAGAACCTTCCCCAATTTCAGGATGTAAAGAAAAAGGGAAGAAGGTCACCGTATTTTGACTGGTTCGTGATTTTGGGAGATGCCCCCTGCAAAGAGCCGTTAAACTATGAGGTGTTTGCTTTCTGCGATTATATGCCGAAGTTTAATACCTCTAATCCGCAGGTACAGGAATTCCTGATTAATATTGCGGTTTCCTGGATAAGAAAATATGATATTGATGGCTGGCGGCTTGATGTGTCAGATGAAGTATCCCATGATTTCTGGCGGCTTTTCAGAAAAAAAGTTAAGGAGGTAAAGCCGGATTGTGTCATCATAGGGGAAAACTGGCATGATGCAAATACCTTTTTACAGGGAGACCAGTATGATGGTATTATGAATTATGCATTTACAAAAGCATGCCTGGATTATTATGCTTTAGGAAACTTTGGGGCAAAGGAATTTGCATGGAAGCTGAATGCTCTGCTAATGCGGAACACCGGTCAGGTTAACCGGATGATGCTAAACCTGTTGGATTCCCATGATACGGACCGGTTTTATACGAGTGTCGGAAAGAATAAAGACAAGGTATTGTCAGCGCTTGCGGTAATGTGCATGTTTGTAGGTGTACCCTGCATCTACTACGGAACGGAAATTTTGCTGGAGGGCGGCTATGACCCTGATAATAGAGGCTGCTTTGACTGGAACGAGGAGCATTGGGACAGAGACTTTATGAACTATGTAAAAGAGCTGCTTGGTATGCGAAAGGAAAGCTGTGTGGCAGCAGGGGAAATACGCATTACGGTGCAGGATGAACTGCTTTGCATAAAAAGGTTTGATAAGGAACAGGAAATAACACTTTGGGCAAATGAATCCGGGAAAGAGGTTTCTGTACAGGTGAACGGAGAGATGGTAATGGCAAACAGGTATCAGGACAGGGAGCTATTGACGGACGGATTTTTGATTTTTAGAAGCTTACGCCTTTAAAATCCGGAAGGGAAAGGGAAGGGTATAACAATGAAAACAGGGAAACGATTGGGATGTCTGATGATTTCCGCAATTTTAGGTGCGGGAAGTCTGACGGGCTGTGGTGAAAAGGAAAGTATTGCGGATGCCGGCACAACCGGTGAGGCTGCAAATCTGAGCGCGATTTACAGCGGAGAGCTGGAGCGGAATGTAACAATCCGGGTGCTTGAAAATGATACGGCAATTGAGCAGGGCTATTTTGATGAGCTGATTAATGCTTTTAATGAACAATATGCAGAATACGGTATTGTAGCGGTGGATGCCAATATGGATCAGTACAGTAATCTTGCAGATGACGGCCCTTATGGGTACGGACCGGATGTGCTTTATCAGGCGAACGATATTCTGATGAAGTATGTGGAGGGGAAACACATTTATCCCATTCCTGCAGAGAAGCTGGAATGTTTTTCACAGATTCCTGATAATGCATGGAACGCATATCAGACCACGGTAGACGGTGTAAGCTACTATATGGGTGTTCCGGTTAATGTACAGTCCTCCATGCTGTATTACAGAAAAGATTTGCTGCCGGCGGATTGGGAAACTACCTGGGATAAGGATCAAAATAAGATACCGGACATGGTGGAGAACTGGAATGATATGTACCGGTATTCCAAGGAAATTGTAGATCAGGGCGAGGGAAAATACGGTTATGTGCGTTCTCTTTATGATGTATATTTTTCTTCAGGCTTTCTTTTTTCCTATGGAGGATATGTGTTTGGTGATAACAATACCAATGCCGAGGATATCGGTTTTGCAGCAGGAGAGGCGGAAATCGGTGCCAATGTACTGCTAAAACAGGCAGAGCTGATGTACGATGGCTGTATCGATGATTCCATTACGGTAAACGCACCCAGTAAGCTGGCGGACGGAACCTATTTCGCAACCATGACGACACCCGATGTTTATACGCTGTATTTAAAGGAGCTGATTCTTGCTTATCAGGCTCAGGGGATGGACGAGGAAACAGCAAAAGCACTGGCAGAGGAAAATCTGGTGCTTACCGATGTGCCGAAGCTTCCCGCAAGCGGTGATTTGACGGAAGAAAACCCGGAGCTGATACCGCTTAAGGCAATGGGCGGGGTAAACGGCTATGCCATCAGTGCTTATACCAAAGCACCGAATGCCTGTCTTGCTTTTGTGGAGTTTGCGGCAAGCTATGAGATGGTGATGAAGAGAAATGAAATGCTTGGTATTGTACCGGCAAGAAGCGATGCAGCTAAGGCAGTGGGTGGTATTTCCGAGATTATTTACGGCAATCTGGACGAAGGAAACATCGTGGTTATGCCTTCTATCCGGGCGGTGGAGCAGATTTGGACACCGGCACAGACCTTCTTTCAGGATTTGGCAAAGGATGCCTTCCGTACAGATGCAGAGAAAAAATACGGAACCCTTGAAGCAATCAAGGAAGGACTGGAAACGGTAGATACGCAGATTTATGATGCAATTCATACTTTGTCCGGTGAGTAGCAGGTGAGTGTACAAACAGTGCAGTCGAAGGGGTATTTTATGAAAGAAATAAAAAAGTTTTTGGGGGAAGCGGGGCCGAAAGTAAAGGCCAGTATGTGTCTGATGGGCCTGGGCCAGCTTCTCTATGGGCAAATTGGGAAGGGTCTGTTATATCTGGCAGTGCTTATTCTGGCGGGAGTCTATTTCTTTATGAGAGGCTTTACTGACCTTGTGGGGCTGTTTACGCTTGGTACAGGTGAGGCAGACACCTGGCGGGGAGTAGAAGGGGATAATTCCGTAGTTATGCTGCTTATGGGGATTTTAGCGGTGATTGCGATTCTCTTTTTGGGGATTTGCTATCTGTCTAATGTGCGGGATGCCTTTGAAACACAGAGGCTTTGCGAAAAGGGCGGCAGACCGGCAAGCTTTTTAGAGGATTTAAGGCAGCTTTTGGATAAGAAGTTCTATAAGACAGTCCTGTTTCTGCCCATTTTAGGGGTTTGTGTGTTTAATATTCTGCCAATTATTTTTATGATAGCCATTGCATTTACCAATTATGGCGGCAGTATTGTGCCGCCAAAGCTGGTAGACTGGGTGGGAATAGACAATTTTGTGCAGATAGCCACACTCTCCCAGTTTGCTCCTACCTTTGGAAAGATTCTGTCCTGGAACCTCTTGTGGGCGGTGCTGTCTACGGCGCTTAATTATTTTGCGGGGCTTGGTCTGGCACTTTTGCTGAATAAGGAGTGTGTAAAGGGAAAAGCCTTCTGGCGTGCCTTTCCCGTGCTTGCCTATGCGGTGCCCGGATTTATTACTTTGCTTGGCTTTAAATTTATGTTTTCTTATGGTGGTCCTGTCAATCAGATTATTACGGATATGGGGCATCGTGCCATCGGATTTCTGGATATTGATGCAAAATGGATTGCCCGCCTGATTGGTCTTTTGGTAAATGCATGGATTAGCGTGCCTTCCATTATGTTGCTTGCTACGGGGATTTTGTCAAACCGGGATGCCAGCCAGATGGAATCTGCCAAGATTGACGGGGCGAATGCATGGAAGCAGTTTCGACACATTACTCTGCCCTTTGTCCTGTTTTCCACGACACCAGTGCTGATTTCCCAGTTTATCGGGAATTTCAATAACTTTGGTATTTTCTTCTTTTTAAGAGGCGGACTGTACATAGACGGTTATTTCCTTGCCAGTGACACGGACCTTTTGATTAACTGGCTGTATAACCTTTCTATCAGCAATAATTATTATAATATCGGTGCCACAATCAGTCTGGTGATTTTCCTGATTACCTCATTGATTTCTCTTACGATTTACACAAAAAGCGCATCCTACAGAGAGGAGGATACCTTCCGATGAAAAGTATGAAAGCGTTACGAACACTGGATACAGCTGTTACCTATCTGATTTTGGCAGTGGTGTGTTTTATCTTTCTTTTTCCGTGCTTATGGCTGATTTTGGCATCACTTAGCAAATCGGGGTCTATCTATTCCTTTGACGGATTTTTCCCCAGTACCTACAGCCTGGATACATTTCGTGCGCTGTTTACGGATACAGACATGTACAACTATCCCAGATGGTTTTTAAACACCCTTTTTATTGCATCCATGAGTTGCCTGATTGGCTCCTTTCTGGTGATACTGACTGCTTACACAATGTCCAGATTTCAGTTTAGAGGAAGAAAAATGATTATGAAGACTACGCTGATTCTGGGCATGTTCCCCTCCTTTATGGGCATGATTGCAGTTTATATCATTATGACGCAGTTTGGGCTGATTAATAAAATGTGGGGATTGATTTTGATTTACAGTGCAGGTGCGCCTATGGGCTATCTGACACAGAAGGGCTTTTTTGATACCATCCCGTCTTCTATCGACGAGGCGGCACGGATTGACGGAGCTACAAATTTCCAGGTATTCACAAAGATTAACCTGCCGCTTTCCATGCCGATTATTGTGTTTACGGCATTAACAAGTTTTACATTCCCCTGGAGTGATTTCATCCTGCCCAAGCTTTTGTTAAAGGAGAAGGACCTTTATACGGTAGCGGTGGGACTGATGAGTCTTGGGGATACCGAATTTGCCAGATTCGCGGCAGGCTCTGTCTTTATTGCGGTGCCTATTGTCATCCTGTATTTCTTCCTGATGAAGTTTTTGATAAACGGTATGACTGCAGGAGCAGTGAAGGGGTAAAAGAGAGCATTCCGGTGGTAGCAAACAGACGCACTTCCTGTTATAATAAGGGCATAGTTTTATGTTGAAAAATAGATAAAAAACGTTCATATATCGTGAAGAAGAAATCCCGGATTGCGGATGTGTTTATGGATAGGCAAGGGGCATCTTAAAGTATCGTTGTACTAAAGAAGGAGAAATAGGGTGAAGTATCAAGAGATTTTACAGAGATTTCAATATGAAGATGAGAGTGATATTTTTCAAAGATTGAAAAACGTGGATAAGACAGATTTTGGGCAGAATCGGAAC
Source organism: uncultured Lachnospiraceae bacterium (assembly GCA_900551115.1). Classification (GTDB taxonomy): domain Bacteria; phylum Bacillota; class Clostridia; order Lachnospirales; family Lachnospiraceae; genus Acetatifactor. The sequence goes on along the minus strand of URUY01000018.1, from coordinate 33,515 downwards.
ATTATTAACCAGATTGTCTTGTGGAAGTTGAATAGAAGCGTAAATGTAAGTGATGATACTTTGGAGGAGTTGAATTCTTTAGGATATTTAAAAAGCCCGTTGGAAAGCTTAAAGGATAAAAAAGTGAAAAGCCTTATCGGAAAGCTTTTATCCTCAAAAGGAATTAAACTGGCGGTAGCAAGTGCAATATTACATTTTTATTATCCGGAAATTTTCCCGATTATTGACCAACGTTCCTACAGGGAGCTGTATGATAAAGAATTTCCTGTATATTTGGATAAAAACAGGAGAGAAAAATATGCAAATATGTATTTAAAGTATATTAAGGATTGTTATGAATATCAGCAATGTAATTGTCCGGAAGTTCCGTTTTCCTATATAGATAAAATTTTGTATCAGATAGATAAGGAAAAAGGGAATAAAGTTAGATATTAAAAGAATAGGTTTAATTTACCGGAGAACAGGTTGCGGGATTTAAAAATATTCATACAGGAAAATTTGAGGAAGTTACTCTGATACGCAACAGCAGAGAACCGGATAAATTTATGGAAGAGTACGATATCAATACGATAACAAAGGAATATTAGGAGCAGATGCAATGGCAGCAGATAGAAGTGAAGAGTTGTTTCGGGCATTGAAGTCTAAAGGGTTTCCGGATGATTTCTGCAAGGAACTGACATACCGACAGTTGAATACGGATTATACTGCAACCAGAATGCTCGGTTATTTGTATAGGCAATCGGAACCACGCATTGGCGATGATGTATGGGAAGCTCTTGAACCGTTAGAAAAGAAGCTTGCCGATTCAGGAGTACAGTAGTACGGACAGTGACAAAGAAAATGTGAAAGCTTTGTATTGATTATTAACCGAACATGTGTTATTTTTATTATGTTCATTATGGCTTGTGCTGTAATGGATATGGGATTACTCTGGAGAGTCTTTGATGCGGTTGGTTGCAGCCGTATGAAAAGCGCCGAAGGTGTAGCGCAGGAAACTGCCAATCTCTCAGGCAAAAGGACAGAGCATTAGAAGTGCGTGTTCTACTCTTTGGAGGGGCTGATAGTAATCGGCTCTTTCTTTTTTATGTAAAAATATATCTAAGGAGAGACAGAACGTTGGAAAAAGCATTAGAAACAATCAGTAACTTTTTAGTAGCGGTGGATGACTTCGTGTGGGGACTTCCGCTTATTATTCTTATCCTTGCGACAGGCATTTTTCTGACAATCCGTTTAAAGGGATTGCAGATTACAAAGCTGCCGCTTGCAATCAGGAATCTGCTGGCAAATGAGAGAAGCGGTGGGGAAGGCGAGGTATCAAGCTTCGGAGCATTGTGTACAGCGCTTTCGGCAACAATCGGAACCGGAAATATTGTCGGTGTTGCGACAGCAATCGTAGCAGGAGGCCCGGGAGCCATGTTCTGGATGTGGGTTGCGGCGCTGGTGGGAACGGCTACAAAATATGCTGAATGTCTTCTTGCAGTGAAGTACCGTGTTGTTGCAGAGGATGGACATATTGTCGGAGGCCCTTTTTATTACATAGAAAAAGGAATGGGAAAAAGCTGGAAATGGCTTGCAAAAATCTTTGCCTTTTTTGGTGTATGTGTAGGTCTGTTCGGTATCGGAACCTTTACACAGATTAACGGTATTACCAGTGCGGTTCAGAATTTCTTTGACCCGAACGGAACGTGGAGTGTCAGCTTCAATTTATTAGGTGACGAGGTTTCTTATTCCTGGACGGTTATTATTGCAGGTATTCTTCTGACTATCTGCGTGGCATTGGTTATCATTGGCGGTTTGAAGAGAATATCACATGTTGCAGAGTTTATTGTTCCCTTCATGGCGGCTACCTATATTATAGCGGCATTATTGATTTTGATTTTCAATTTTAAAGCAATTCCCGGCGCTATTGTTACAATTGTGCAGAGTGCGTTTGGCATGAAAGCAATCGCAGGCGGCGCACTGGGGGCAATGATTGTCGCAATGCAGAAGGGAATTGCAAGAGGAATTTTTTCTAATGAGGCCGGTATCGGCAGTGCGCCGATTGCGGCGGCAGCAGCACAGACAGATTCCCCTGCAAAGCAGGGGCTGATTTCCATGATGGGAACGCTGATTGATACTATTGTAATCTGTACAATGACAGGTCTTACAATTGTGATTACCGGAACCTATGATATGGGTCTTGAGGGTGTGGCGGTTACAACAAAGGCATTTCAGTTAGGCTTGCCGTTCTCCAATCAGGTGGCATCCTTTATCCTGATGCTCTGTCTTGTATTTTTTGCATTTACAACGATTCTTGGTTGGGATTATTATAGTGAGCGCTGTTTGGAATATCTGACCGGACATAACCAGAAGCTGGTAAAAGGATATCGCTGGCTGTACATTCTGTGCGTATTCATCGGACCGTACATGACAGTAAAGGCGGTTTGGACGATTGCAGATATATTTAATGGCTTAATGGCTATTCCGAACCTGATTGCATTGTTGGCACTTAACGGTGTAGTTGTTGCGGAGACTAAGATTTATTTGGACGGGTTGAAAAAGAATGGCGTAGAATAAGCGTATAACGTTATAATAAAACTCAAAACGATAAAGGAAATTTATAATGGAAAGAGAAAAGTTAAAATCAAGATTAGGATTTATCCTGCTTTCGGCAGGATGTGCAATCGGCATAGGCAATGTGTGGAAGTTCCCGTATATGGCGGGACAGGGCGGCGGCGGTGCCTTTGTTCTGTTTTACCTTATCTTTCTGGTTATATTGGGTCTGCCGATTCTGTGCATGGAATTTGCAGTGGGGCGTGCCAGTCAGAAAAGTCCTGTAAAAGCTTATCAGGCATTGGAAAAACCGGGGCAGAAATGGCATATTCATGGTTATTTTACATTGGCAGGATGCTATCTGCTTATGATGTTTTACACTACGGTTGCCGGGTGGATGCTGCATTATTTCTATCTGACAGCTACAGGAAAATTTACGAATAGCAGTACCGAAGAAGTGGTAAATACCTATTCACAAATGCTGGCGCGGCCTGGTGTCATGACGTTTTGGATGGTTCTTGTGGTTGCATTGGGTATTTTTATCTGTATGCGCGGCTTGCAGAACGGACTGGAAAAAATTACAAAAATCATGATGATTGCACTATTGGTAATTATGGTGGTGCTGGCAGGGAACAGCTTTTTTATGCCGGGAGCAAAGGAAGGACTTGCCTTTTATCTGCTGCCTGATTTTGAGAGAATGCGAAATGTGGGCATTATGAACACGATAGTAGGGGCTATGAATCAGGCGTTCTTTACCTTAAGTCTGGGGGTCGGCGCCATGGCAATATTCGGAAGCTACATCGGCAAAGAACACACCCTGTTGGGAGAATCTGTAAGAGTTGTTTTACTGGATACTTTTGTGGCGGTTACAGCGGGGCTGATTATTTTTCCTGCGTGCTTCACGTATCAGGTGGACCAGACCGCAGGACCGAGCCTTATTTTTATTACGCTGCCAAACATTTTTGCAAATATGGCGTTGGGCAGACTTTGGGGAAGCCTGTTCTTCCTGTTTATGTCGTTTGCGGCATTTTCTACTGTATTAGCGGTGTTTGAAAATATCATTTGCTGCGGAATGGAGCTTACCGGATGCAGCAGAAAGAAAGCGAGCCTTGTTAATTTCGTCTTGATTACGCTGCTTTCCCTGCCGTGCGTTTTGGGCTATAATCTCTGGAGCTGGGACGGATTTGCTGTTTTTGGCGGCACGATAATGGATTTAGAGGATTTTCTTGTAAGCAATATTTTCCTTCCGTTAGGCTCGCTGGTTTATTTACTGTTCTGTGTGAGCCGCTACGGCTGGGGATGGAAAAATTTTAAACAGGAAGCCAATTTGGGAAAAGGTTTAAAGGTACACGATTGGATGCGGATATACCTGACCTATATTTTGCCGTTTATCGTGCTGTTTATCTTTGGGTTTGGCATGTATGATAAGTTCTTTTAGAACGCCTTTAATGAGTAGCAGCTTCCTTCAAAAAGTGCCGGGTTATTGTTACCATAAGCTCAAAGGGATTTGGCTGCTCTTTGCTTTCTGGTTTCATAATTCCCATGAATACTTTTTGCGGGAAGTACTCTCTATATCGTGTATGGAAAAGCAATGCCTGTCTATTTACAGACGCCGGTGCTGCGCTAACGCAACGTTACATATTAGCCAGACGGGAAAGCTCTTCTGTTTTTTCGCAGATTGTATTGAGGATAGCTGTATTCTCTTTTTCTGCCTGCATGGTTTCGCTCGCATGTGCGGAAACCTCTTCTGAAATAGCAGAAATGGTTTGGATGGAATCAACGATTACCTGGTTCGCTGTAATCAGGTCGGTAACATTTTGGGCCAGTCCCGTGATGCTGTCCCTGACACTGAAGGTATTCTCCTGAATGGTCTGGAAACTCGCTTCTGCACTTTTTGTGGATTGCCTGGATTCGTTGATGCCGTTAATCAGCTGGTACACAACGTCAACTACTTCCTGAATGGCAGTGGAAACATTTTCAATCAGGGAAGTAATCTGTTTGGTTGCATTGCTGGTCTGCGTTGCCATACCGGATATCTCGGTGGCTACGACTGAAAATCCGCGTCCGGCTTCACCGGCCCTTGCAGCCTCTATACTTGCATTGAGCGCCAGCAGACCGGTTTTGGAAGTGATACCGCTGATGATGCTGACGATGGAATGCATTTCTTCCATGTGTTTATCCAAAGCTTTTAATTTGTCCGCTACCTCTGCACCGTTTTGTACGGAGAGGTCAACATTTTTTACCAGCAATCCCATATCCTGTTTGCAGGTTTTTAAAGCGGACAGGGTATGCTCCATATTTTCAGAAATATGAGCAGTGGCGCTGCTTACAATATCAACTTCGTTCTGAATTGCCTCCGTCTGCTGAATCTGATTTTGGACGGCTTCTGCGGTATCTGCGGTTCCGACAGTTACCTCTTTCATGGCATCGCCGGTCAGCCGGAAGGCATTGTCCAGTTTGTCGGTTTCCTTGTGGATATCATCGATTCCGTCCTTTAATTTTTGAGATATTGCGGAAAGGTTATGCAGGATTTCTTCAGTCTCGGTCTGGGCTGCGGTTACACGCTCGATTTTCTGCTTTAGGTTTTGGTTGAGCGTTCTTGAGGTCAGACAGGAATAGACGCTGAAAAGGATGATTACAACGCATTGCACGATTGCAGAATCCTGATTTACATATCCGAATTTGCCTGTCTGTGCCCCAAGTATGGATACGAGAAGGACTTCTATGATGACGCCGGTATTAATCATGATGGAGTATCGAAGGTTGTTGTAGACGGAAATAACGAGTACCATGGGAAGCACAAAAAAGAAAACCATATTGTTGAAAGCAGTAAATATGGTAAAAGTAAAATAAAGGGAGAAACCAATGCCTACCAAATGCTGGATTGCCTGGGTTTCTCTATTTTTGTGCCAAAAAATCTGCTCTAAAATTACCGGTGTCAGGCCAAGGACGGCAGAAAGTAGTACATAGCCCCATGTCGTCAATCCGATTTGTACCTGTAATAGACAAAAAATGAGCATGACCATTACTGTGGTAAAATGAGCATTTTTTACAATCCTATTGTTTCTTGCAATGTCTGAAAGATTTCTTTTGTTCATGGCAGCACCCCGTTTAAAAGTGTTTTCCAATATGTGGTTTCAACCTCATTGTACAATACGGTATTTTATTTTTCAAGATAGTGTATTTGCAAAATCAGAGCAGTTTTATATCGCATAAAGACTGTTGCAAAACAGATGTCACAAAAAGAAAAGAATTAAAAATAGACTAAATATAAGAAAAATAATAGCTTAATGCAAGGTAAAAAAGAAAGAACGAAAACATAAATAAAGTGTACAAAATAAACAAAGAAGACAAAAATGTTTAACACAAATTGGACAAAACGCCTTTAAAGCTAAATAAAACTAAAAAATAAATTTAAAAAATATATAAAAATAAACAAAATAAGTATTGCAAAGCGATTAATTTTAGCTTAATCTAATTAAGTAAGCAGGCCTGACTTACAAAATAAATATAGGAGGTAGTATATGCGAAGAAAAACTAAAAGAGTTCTTTCTTTTGCCATGGGAGTCCTGTTGTTTGTATCCATGCTATTCGTAGCACCGAAACAGACGGCGGAAGCGGCAGAGAACAGAACAGACGGTAGCTTCAGAGAAAAGATTGAATTTGAAGATGCCAACCGTTTTGAAGAAAACGGGATGAATTATATTGATTCATCATTATTTTCCGGATATTCCGGAAGCGGGTATCTCTATTTGGTATCAGGCTGGGGGGAGGTTCATTTTTCTGTACCGCAGGACGGCGAGTACAAAATCACTCTGGCAGCCAATGCAGATACCTACAAGGAAAACTGGTTATATCTGGATGAAAACGGGGCGGGCGCGCTTTACACAGCCGGTAATAAGTGGGAGGAATACACCATTATCTGTAACCTGAGTGCAGGAAGCCATAAATTCGGTGTATCTGCTAACTGGGGTTATACGGCACTTGATTATGTTATAATCGAGGCAGTAAACGCAGGGGGCAGTACGCCGACACCTACGCCCGAAGTTACTGCAACACCGGTGCCTACTGTTAAACCGACACCGGAACCTACAGCAGTGCCTACGCCTACGCCGACTTCACCGGCTGTAGAGGACGGATTCAGCGTAAAGGTGGAATTTGAGGATGCAAAGTGTTACGAGGAAAACGGCAGAAACAGAATTGCTTCTGATTTGTTTTCAGGTTATTCCGGAAGCGGCTATCTTTATCTGGAAGCCGGCTGGGGAGAAGTAAGCTTTACCGTACCAAAAGACGGTGAGTACAGAATCACTCTGGTAACCAATGCAGACAGCTACAAGGAAAACTGGCTGTATCTGGATGAAGCCGGAGCAGGTACGCTGTATACCGGAGGAAACAGTTGGGAGAAGTACACAGAGGAGTATACGCTGGGAGCGGGTACTCACAAATTCGGTGTATCTGCCAACTGGGGTTACACAGCACTTGATTATGTGGTTGTAGAGGCAGTGGATACAGGCAGTACAGAGACGCCGCAGCCTACAGTACAGCCTACAGAAGCGCCCAAACCCACAACAGAGCCTACGGCGACACCTGAACCTACAGTAACACCGACGCCTACGGCAACACCTGAACCTACGGAAGTACCCGGCGGTGGTGAATCCCAAGGGAACGGCATGTATGTCAAAGAGGGCAGGCTCTATGACGGAAACGGCAATGAGTTTATCATGCGGGGCATTAACGTTGCACATGCATGGTATACAGGCTACACAGAAACCTCTATAGAAGCGGTTGCAGATTTGGGCGCAAACTGTGTGCGCGTGGTGCTGGCGGATGGAACACAGTGGACGAAAACCGGCGTTTCAGAGGTGGAAAATATTATTTCCTGGTGTGAGAAAAACGGGCTTGTATGTATTTTAGAGGTACATGACCATACAGGATATGATGATACTGCACGGCTGAATACGGCAGTTGATTACTGGCTGTCCATGAAGGATTTGCTGAACGCCCACAAGGATTATGTAATTGTCAATGTGGCAAATGAATGGCTTGGCACATGGGGCAACGGCTCTACGTGGACCGGTGCTTACCAGTCGGCAATCAGAACCATGAGAAATGCGGGAATTGAAAATGTAATAATGGTAGATGCAGCCGGATACGGACAGGAAACGGCGACCTGTATCGATAACTGCCGGAGTGTATATGCGGCAGACGAAACGGGCAACACTATGTTTTCGATACATATGTATTCCGTAGCAGGAGCAGATGCCGACACGGTAAAAAGCAATATTGACGCCATGCTTTCCAAGGGAGTAAGCTTCTGTATCGGTGAATTCGGTGATTTCCAGAATGGCGGAGATGTGGACGAACAAACCATTATGCAGTATTGCACGGAAAAAGGAATCGGCTATGCTGCATGGTCCTGGAAAGGAAACGGCGGAACGGATATTACGCTGGATTTATCCAGAGACTGGGCAGGAACGGACCTTACAGATTGGGGAAAATATGTATTTTATGCGGAAGGTATCGGTATTCAGGCTACTGCGAGAATGGCATATACCTTAAAAACCTATGATGGCCCCGGACATGAGGGAGAGGTGACACCCCCTGAACAGCCCGGAGGTTCGGGAGAGGTGGATGCGCCTTCCACAGAAATAGATACTGAGCTTTCTGCAGGATGGTTTGAAGAGCTGGACGGCTGGTATGTGTCGGGTGAAGGAGATGATACCGAATCGGAGATTACAGTGCCGGAGACTTTGAGCAACGGCGGTATTCGTCTCAATTTTGACCTGCGCGAGGAAAAATACCCTTATCTCTGCAATATGGTCGGTGGCTTGGATTTGTCGGAAAATACCAGTATTGATTTGGTGGTAAGAAATAACAATCTCTATCCGCTGCAGATACAGCCGATTTTTAAGGTTGGCGGACTTTGGGAGTGGACGGAATATGATAAGTATCAGGAAGTACCGGCACAGACAACAACGATACTGTCCTTTGATTTGACAGGCTGTCCGAACCTGGATGAGGTAATGGCGGTTCTGTTCCGCGTACAGGGAAGCGGTTCTGCTTTTGCAGGCACCATAGATTTCCTTTCGGTAGTAACGGACTACGATTTTGAAAAGGATAGCTTTGGAGGTGCCGTTGCGGAGCTGAACAGACCGAAAACTGCGGCATTCTTTACCTGGCAGTATCCGGAAAGCTCGTGGACAAACACAACGGAATACAGCTGTGATGAAAATGGCACGTTGACAGTGGGCTTTGCGGATATCACGGAAGAGGATGCGGCAGGACCGCAGACGGAAACCAGACCCGGAACGGGAACCGGACTTAATTGCTCCGCTTACGGAAAGCTGGTCAGCACAATCACCAACAACAGTGACGAGGATATTCATATTACTCTGGTAATGAAGACTACAGGGGATTGGATATGGCAGGAAAATGCCGGAACGGTGGATGGTGTCGGCGGAGAAAGAGTGATTGCTCCGGGAGAGACGGTGGAAGTAGTCTATGAGCTTGACGGAGCTGAATGGAAGTCCCAGGCAAGCGGCTGGTCCTATACAGGTAAGCTGCAGGGAGCAGAGGATGTCAGAGCCATTGCATATAAAATCTATGCAGGCCAGGGCGAAAAGGTTACCGGAACCGTTGTTATTTCGGATTTTGAATTTCAGTTTTAGTTTCTAAATAAAATTAAAAAATGTTGATAAAAAGGGGAGGCTGCTGCCTGGCAGAGCCTCTTCTTTTATTCCCGCGAGCAATGAGCCAAGTGCCGTGCTTGCACGAGCATTTAGCGAATGCCGCGAGGGTCAATACCCCGCTGCTTGCAGCGCATCAAATTCCATGCCCCGTTGCTTGCAGCGGGGTTATTGACTGTAGGAAAATTTTTAGGTAACAGGAAACCGGGATGTCCCATTAGCTTGTCCGTAAGCTTTTGTTACTGATAATAAGCCCTAAAAGCAGGAGAACAGGAAAAATCAGCGCTGCAAAAATCCCGATTTTCAGATTGTCCTGAAAGGCCTCCGAAACAAAGCCCACAAAGGTAGGGCCACTGGTACAGCCGAGGTCTCCGGCAAGCGCTAAAAAGGCGAAAAGAGCGGTGCCGCCGTTTCTGATGGATTTGGCCGCCATGCTGAAGGTGCCCGGCCACAAAATTCCTACCGAAAGTCCGCACAGACCGCAGCCTAAGAGACTTATGACAGGAAGCGGCGACAGGGATATGATTAAATAGGAAATTCCGCATAAGATGCCGCTGAAGACCATAAATTTGTTCAGATTGATTTTATCGCCCCATTTTCCGTAAATCAGCCGGGAGGTACCCATCAGGATGGCAAACAGCATAGGACCGGCAAGGTCTCCGGCAGTTTTGCTGATACCCAGCCCCTTTTCGGCGAAGGTGGACGCCCACTGGCTGACTGCCTGCTCACAGGCTCCAGCACAGAGCATGAGAAGCATAAAAACCCAGAAAACCTTCTCTTTTGCGAGCTTAAGCAGGGAGTGGCTGTGACCGTCTTCGCTGCCTAATTCCGCTATCGGTGCTGTGGCAAATAAAAAGATATTGAAGAAGGGGACGGCTGCCCATATAAGCGTGAGGAACTTCCAGTTTTCAATGCCGAAAAGCTGGAAGAAAAGGGTGGAAAGCAGGACTACTCCTACATGGCCCCAACAGTAGAACGAGTGTAAAAGACTCATGGTTTTTTCTTTGTTGTCAGTCGGACAGGCTTCTACAATAGGGCTGACCAGAACCTCAAGCAGACCGCCTCCGAGGGCATATACCAATACAGAAATAAGAAGTCCCGTAAAGGCGTTGGGAAGAAGCTCCGGCAGAATCGTCATCAGTATCAGCCCCGCGGTACAGAAGATGTGTGCCGCAATAACAGAAGTGCGATAGCCGATTTTATCGATAAATCCGGCGGATACAAGATCGATCAGAAGCTGTAAGCCAAAATTGAACGTAACAAGCAGCGTAATCTGCGAGAGAGGAATCTGATAAGCAGACTGAAAGGTCAAAAATAAAAGCGGTGCAAAGTTATTGATAATAGCCTGTACAATATAGCCGGTAAAGCAGGCATATATGGTTTTATTGTAATTAGAACTGCTGTGTTTTGCCGTCAGGGTGTGATTACTGTTATGGTTGTGCATGTTATTGTTACCTCGTATTAATGAAATTTCTTTGGACAAATCCGCGCTCGCTACACTCGCAAACCCGCGCTCTCGCGCTTATTGCCTGCTTCGCAGCCCGTTTGCTCGTTAATGCCACAAGAAAAACAAATACCGCTTCGCAGCGCTTATTTTTCTCCTGCGCTCACTACACTCGCAAACCCGCGCTCTCGCGCTTATTGCCTGTTTCGCAGCCCGTTTGCTCGTTAATGCCACAAGAAAAACAAATACCGCTTCGCGGTGCTTGTTTTTCTTTTGTGGCTATTATATCATACAAAATTTATTTTTTTCTACTACTTTTATATAAAAGATTGTGCTACAATGCCCATGAGGGCAGTTAGGATGCGCTCATGAAAAGGAAACGGGTTATCATGGAAAGTGACATATTATATAAGGCAGAAAAGGACGATTTGCCAAGGCTTGAGGCTCTTTTGAATAAGTGCTTTGCCTATGACCCGTTGTATCAGGAGCTGATACCGGATGAAAAGATAAGGAACAGGCTTCTGCCGCAGCTGTTTGTCTGTGATATAACAGAATCTTATGAAAACTGCGAGATATTTGCAGACAGTGATAAGCTTCAGGGAATGCTGGTGGTATCGGATGAATCGACACCCTATAATTTCCTTAAATACTATTTTGCAGAAATACAGGCGGCTTTGAAAACAGACGGATATCTCATAAAGGAAGACCCGTCTTTAAAAACCTTCTTTAATTTTGCCATGGGCAGGGCTTATCTGAATTCTAACTGGACAACGCAGCTTCATCAAAATAAAAGACTGCATATCATATATCTTGCGGTAGATCCGCAGGCCCAGCACCACGGTATTGCCGCAAAGCTGATAATGGAAGTTATCCGGTATGCAGATGAAAATAAACTGATGATTTCTTTGGAAACCCACAATCCGAAAAATATAGCTTTTTACGAACGGTTCGGATTCAAGATATTCGGGGTTATGAAAAAGTATTTAAAGCTCAAGCAGTATTGCTTGATACGGGAAATAAAATATCAGGAGGAGTTTTTATGCAGACGGTCACATTGGGAAAAACAGGACTTACAGTAAGTAAAAACGGATTTGGGGCGCTGCCCATTCAGCGTATTTCTAAAAAAGAAGCCGTATATCTTTTGCAGAAAGCATTTTATTATGGCATCAATTATTTTGATACGGCAAGGTGGTACACGGACAGTGAGGAAAAGCTGGGAGCTGCTTTTGCCTATACCAGGGACAAAATCATTATCAGTACCAAGACCGGTGCGGAGAATGCGGAACAGTTTTTTAAGGATTTGGAAACAAGCCTTTCCATGCTGCAAACCGATTACATAGATATCTATCAGTTCCATAATCCGGCCTTCTGCCCCAAGCCGGGGGATGAATCCGGGCTTTATGATGCTATGCTGGAGGCAAAAAAGCAGGGAAAAATCAGGCATATCGGAATTACCAACCACAGGCTTGCAGTTGCCGGGGAGGCCATCGCATCAGGACTGTATGAGACACTGCAATTTCCTTTTTCCTATCTGGCATCGGAAGCGGATTTGCAGCTTGTGGAAGCCTGCCGGCAGGCAAATATGGGCTTTATCGCCATGAAGGCTCTTTCCGGCGGACTGATTAATGATTCCGCAACAGCGTATGCTTATCTTGCTCAGTTTGATAATGTTGCGCCTATCTGGGGCGTGCAGCGGGAAAACGAGCTGGACGAGTTCATTTCCTATCAGGAAAATCCTCCCAAGCTGACAGAAGAGATGCAAAAAAAGATTGAAAAGGACAGGGAGCAGCTTTCCGGTGATTTTTGCAGAGGCTGTGGATACTGTATGCCCTGTCCTGCCGGCATTGAAATTAATAACTGTGCAAGAATGAGCCTGATGCTGCGCCGTGCGCCCAAAGAATCCTACCTGACAAAAGAATGGCAGGAAAAGATGAAAAAGATTGAAAGCTGCCTGCACTGTAATAAATGTATGAGCCGGTGCCCCTATGGACTGGATACGCCGAAGCTCCTTGAGAGAAACTATGAGGACTTTAAGACATTTCTTTAAGAGAGGACTGTTATATGCTAACGTGTGATTACAGAGTGGTAAGGATTGACGGTGATTATGCCGGATTAAGAAAAATTGGGGAAGCGGAGAGTGACAGCGGCGAGCTGAATTTTGTGGCAAGAGCGCTGTTGCCGGAAAATATAACCGAAGGGTGCAGGCTGCACTATGAAATGCTGGCTTATACACTGGCAGAAGAATAGAAAAATACAACTTCTTATTTTTTCCATATATATAAATATGTTATAATGACATTATTGGGAAAAGCATGCAGTCAGTACGGCTGAAAATGCAGGAAGGCGGGGGAAATTTTGAATTCTTATGAGACAGTAAAGAAGTTAAAGGAAAATATTAACGGAGTGTTTGTGGGAAAAGAAGAGGTTGTGGAGAATCTGCTGATTTGTCTTTTCTCAGACGGACATGTTCTTTTGGAGGATGTACCGGGGGTTGGCAAGACAACGCTTGCAAAGATACTTGCAAAAAGCATGGAATGCAGCCTGGGGCGGATTCAGTTTACGCCGGACACATTGCCGGGAGATATTCTGGGCGTATCTGTATATAATCAGAAAACGCAGGAATTTGAATACCGGGAGGGAATCGTGATGAATCAGATTTTGCTGGCTGATGAAATCAACAGAACCTCACCCAAGACGCAGGCAAGCCTGTTGGAGGCGATGGCAGAAAAACAGATTACTGTGGACGGACATGTGTATGAACTGCCGAAGCCGTTTATGGTAATAGCAACTCAGAATCCGGTTGAATTTCTCGGGACATATCCGCTGCCGGAGGCGCAGATGGATCGTTTTATGATGCGCCTGTCCATTGGTTATCCGGGCCGCGAACAGGAGATTCAGATGGCGCGGCAGCATCTGGAAGGAGCTGCACCGGATAAATTGCAGGCCGTTTGTACGGCGGAGGATATTTTGCGGATACGTGAGGAAGTGTCAAGGGTCACGGTAAAGCCTCAGGTGCTTTCTTACATAGAGGATTTGGTAGGCCTGACGAGAGCGGAGGAGCGCTTTGTGCTAGGAGTAAGCCCAAGAGCGATGCTGGCACTGGTCAGCGCGGCTCAGGGAGCAGCCTTTATGCAGGAGCGTGACTATGTTAAGCCGGATGATGTAAAGAAGATTGCGGCTAATGTATTGCTGCACCGGATTAGCCTTGCATCAGATGCAAAGATGCGGAAGGAAGATGCGTCCAAGGTGCTTCAAAGCCTGATTTTGAAAACAAAGATACCGATAGTCTGAGACGCCGTTTAGGGGATTGGGGAAAGAAAGGGCAGAGTTTGACAGGCATGCAAAAGCAGGCAGATAGGAGCAGGTGATGGGGGTACGCAAAGGGGTTTGGCTGGGACTTTTGATATTGTCTTTGGCAGGAATCAGTTTTTACGGAGGAGCGGTCAGCTACGGCTTCTTTTTTGCGTTGCTGATGCTTCCTGCAGTTTCCGCCGTCTATTTGACCTGTGTCTATTTTCGATTCAAAATTTATCAGGAAACAGCATCGAGGAACATGGTATGCGGGCAGCCGATGCCCTATTATTTTGTATTGCGAAACGAGGATTATTTTGGTTTTGCAAGCATCAGTGTGCGTATGTTCCCCGGTTTTTCTTATGTAGAGAATGTGGCGGAGAATACGGAGTATGAGCTGCTTCCCGGGGATGAATTCCGTTATGACACGAGGATTATCTGCAGGTATCGGGGAGAATACGAGGTTGGAGTAAAAGAGGTTATCGTAACCGATTTTTTTCGTATTTTTCGGCTCCGTTACCGTATGCCGGGCACCATCAAAGCCATTGTGTATCCCAAGCTGGTGGAGGTAAACGAGCTTGTGGGAATGTCCTATATAAGTGCAGGCCGGCAGAAGGAGGCGATGACAGACAAAAAGCTGCCGGATGTTGTAGTGAGGGATTATACAGCCGGTGACAGCCTCAAACGAATACACTGGAAGGCGAGTGCAAGGGCCGGACAGCTTATGGTCAGAAATGAGATTGGAGAAGAACAGCAGGGAATCATCCTTTTGCTTGATACAAAGAGATGCAGCAGGAAAACAGAAGAATATCTGCCCCTGGAAAGTAAAATGCTGGAGGCATTGCTGGCGCTGGGTATGTTTTTTGCAAAGCGAAATATGGCTGCCCATGTTTATTATGGGCAGAGAGGCATAAAAACCAGCCGCATTACAAATTTAAAAAGCTTTGAGGGATTCTATGCGCAGATGTCAGGGGTTATTTTTGACTGGGAGGAGAGCTTTTTGCAGACGCTGCAGGGTATATACGAACAGGGCATTTTTCTGCAGTCCGGGTTAGTGGTCGGTATTCTCCATGAGATAAACGAAGAAATTTTATATATGGCGGAAAAGCTTTCTCTGGGCGGCACCAATGTGGTTTTATATGTTGTTACAGAGGAAAATTTGGAAAACTATGTCAGACAGAATACGGAAAGAAAGAAGATTATTGTCATTCCTGTACAGGCGGAACTGGAAGGAGTATTGTAATGAAAATCCTTGGGAAGCATCTGTATCAAACAATAAGCAGCCTGCTGCTGGTAATGATTCTTTTAATCGGTTTCGGAAAGGTGACAGGCACCGGTTCTTTTAAAGTATATTATGCGGCAGCGGGAGTGGTGACAATCGCAGGATTGTCCGCTTTCTGTACAATGAAGCTGCGGGGGCGGCTACTGACAGGCGTGTCAGCAGCAGGCTGTCTGCTGATTGCAGTGGCAGTTATAGGGCCGGCAGAGATAATGGACTTTGCGGCGGGCTTTTTTGCGTGGCTGCTGGGAACGCCCGCAAAGGATGCGTCCGGTGCAAAGCTATATCCTCTTATACAAGTGTTTATTCTGTCAGCAGGCTGTTTTTGTTTTGAGCTGGCAGCAAGGAGAGTGGCCTGGCTGGAAAGGATAGCAGCCGGAGCAATGCTTTTCTGTTTGCTTTGGGATTTGTTCGGCGACAGAAAACTCGGTCATCTGTGTGTCGTAGGTATTTTCGGTTATGTGGCAATGGTTTATGTGGCATGGACGCAGGCCGGCTGGAATAAAAAGAAAAGCGGAAAAGAGCGGCAGTATATGGCATGGATTTTGCCGTTTTTGTGTCTGTATATGCTGCTTATGGCGGTTATGCCTGCGCCCGGGCAGCCTTATGACTGGAAGTTTGTAAAGGAGATATGCAGCAGCCTGAAGGAAACCTACCTGTGTGTTGTGCAGAATTGGGGACGGGGAAAACAGGAAGATTTTGCCGGAGCAAAAACCGGTTTCTCGGAGGACGGAAGGCTTTTTGGAGGACTTATCGCGGACAATAAGCCTGTTATAGAGCTGCAGGGGCAAAAAAACCTGAAAACCAATGTGTATCTGGTAGGAAAAATATATGATACCTTTACGGGAACGGAGTGGTATCATACCGGTCTGGAGATAGAGGATGACCGAATACTGGATGCGTTGGAGACAGAATATGCAATTTTAAATTATGACTTGGATAACCGGGGAAATTATGTGTATACTACAAAGCTTACGCTTTTCTATAAGTATTTTAATACGGGCTGTTTGTTTACGCCGCTTAAGACTTGGAAGATTGCCGGTGTGGACGGCAAAATGCCCCAGTATGGGGAAGAGGGCTGTAATCTTGTCTTTCAAAACAGTCAGGGATACGGAACCGGCTATGAGGTAAGCTTTTTTCAGATTAATGTAGACCATCCGCTGTTTTATGAATTTTTAGAGAATACAGGGCAGCCGGATTCCAAGCTTTTTGGGCAGGTACAGAAGGGGTATCTGAAGGACAATGAAAATCCGTATACGTTGGAGGACCTGGAAAGGCACCGCCGGCAGGTATATGAGATTTATGGAGAACCTTGTGAGCTGTCTTTAGAGGTGCAAAGCTATCTGGAGGAAATTACGGAGGGAGCAGCTACGGACGTTCAAAAGCTGAAGGCCATAGAAACTGCGCTTGCCGACTATACATATACGCTGACACCCGGAAATCTGCCAAAGGAAATTACGCCGGAACAGTTTTTGGATTATTTTCTGCTGGAAAGCAGGCAGGGCTATTGCAGCTATTTCGCTACGGCATTTGTACTGCTGGCCAGAGCAGAAGGGATTCCCGCCCGTTACGTGGAGGGTTTTTGCGTGCCCATGGAGGGAGAAAAGTCTCAGACTGTATACACAGGCATGGCCCATGCATGGCCGGAGGCGTATATAGACGGTGTGGGCTGGATACCTTTTGAGCCTACACCGGGATATGAGAGTATTCGCTATACGCCCTGGGAGATGACGGATTACAGGAGAAGCGATTTTGCGGAATATGAGGAAGAGAGCTTGGAGCAGGAGGATGTAAATGACAGCCCGGAACAGGAAAGCTCCATGGAAAAAGCAGAAGAGGAGGCAGATCGGGGCTGGAAAATTGCAGGATATACCATATTGTTAGTATTTCTGCTTTTAACAGTGTTTATTATATCAGACAAAAGCATACGGAGGATACGCCGCAGAGCATGGAGCATGGACAGACTTTTTCAGGCGGAGCTGCAAAGGAATCTGCAGCTTTTGGCGTTGCTGGGCTGCCGGCGTAAGCCATGGGAGACTCTGGCTGAATTGGAGCAGCGTGCCGGTGTGGTCATGACAGGAGAAGAAAGTAAAAAACTGCGTTTTCTGCATTGGTATGAGGAAGTTCTGTATGGGGATAAAGCCGTGGATGAGTTTATGCTTTGCGAGGTACAAAAGGATAGAGAGTATTTGGAACAGGAGCTGAAAAGACGCAGCCGTCTGGGATATCTGTACTGCCGAATCATGATGTGATGCTGTAAATGTAAAACCATGATGCAAAGGTCATGCACTGGAAATAGAACGGATAAAAATAAAAAAGAAGTGATTTTGCGTTATATTCTTAAATATATCGCGGAAAATACTGTGATTTTGCTGTAACATAGGCTTTGTAAACAGTCTGTATAAGAAAGCGGGCTGAACGAAAGGGTCAGTATGAAAACAGCAAACAGAAAAATAAACAGAGAATTGATATTAAACGGGAACATGCTAAAGGCAATTATGTCTTTGGCGGTTCCTGTTGTTATAAACAGCTTTTTGCAGACCATGTACAATCTGACGGATACCTATTGGCTGGGGCAGATTGGCAAGGAACAGCTTGCGGCTATTAATCTGGTAACGCCGGTGCAGAACATAGTGATTAATTTTGGTTCCGGCATTACGGTGGCAGGTTCCGTTCTGATTGCCCAATATATCGGTGCAAAACAGGAAAAAGAAGCAAAATCAATGGCAAATCAGATATTTGCCTGTGCAATGCTCTTTGCGCTTGTATGCGCCTTGGCCTGTTTTTTGCTGACGCCGGGGATAGTAGGATGGCTGGGGGCAGAAGGGCTTACCTATAGATACGGCATTACTTATCTCAGAATTGTGATTTTGGATATGCCCTTTTTGTTTATGGTAAATATCTTTCAGGCAGTCAATCAGGCGCAGGGCAATACGGTGAAGCCCATGCTTCTTAATCTGCTGGGAATTTCCCTAAATATGGTATTTGACCCGCTTTTGATGGTGGTGCTGGATTTGAATATTGCGGGAGCGGCGCTGGCAACGCTGTTTGCCAAGGCAGTTCCCGCAGTGATAGCGTTTATCCTGCTGCTGAATCCCAATAAAGAGGTGTGCCTGGATGTGAAGCATATGCGTTTTGAAAAGGAAAAGTTAAAATCCATTGCCAGTATCGGGCTTCCTACGGCAATCGGCGGCAGTACGATGCAGCTGGGGTTTCTTCTGATGAGCAGAAATGTATATGTATACGGCGTGGAGGCTATGGCGGCATATGGTATCGGCAATAAAGTGAACGGACTGATTTCGCTGCCGTCAAACGGTATCGGTTCTGCCGTAGCGATTATTGTGGGACAGAATATGGGTGCCAGACAGCAGAAAAGGGCAGAAACAGGGTATAGAATTTCCATGTTTTTATCAGTGATTTTTTTGTTTGTCGGTGGTATGATTTTATCAAGAAAGGAAATTTCTACGGCAATAGTCAGCATTTTTTCGGATGACAGTGCAGTCATTGCCATGGCAGCAGAGTTTTTAAGTATCATGGCCTTCTGGTGTTTTACGAACGGCGTGTATAATTCAACGGCAGGGCTGTTTCAGGGAACAGGGCACACGGAGGTCACTATGGCGGTGGATGCCACAAGACTATGGGTATTCCGTTTTTTAACACTGTTTTTCTGTCAGCGGGTACTGCATATGGGAGTGGAAAGCGTATGGTACTCGGTAGTGGTCAGCAACGGCATCTCAGCATCTATTCTGCTGGTACTGTATTTTACAGGGCTGTGGAAAAAGAGCCGGATTAAGATAGAAGCTGTGGAAAAGACTGGGGAAACGGCAGGAAAAACGGCAGGGGAAACGAACAGAACAGAAATGATATAAAAAACAGAATTTGCAAAAGAGGCAGGCGTATAAGGTGAAAAAGCATAGGATAACGATAAGGCAGAAGGTATATTTGGGAATATTGGCAGTGATACTGCTGCTTAATTTAGCAGCGTGGAGTTCGCCGGCCTTTTGCGACTGGTACATTAGCCGTATTTTTCCTGTTTGGATTCATACATATGGCAGGTTTACCGGGCTGTTTCCTTTTTCGGTAGGAGAGATCATGCTGTGCGCAGGAGTGATTGTCACGGCAGCGGCGCTTATTTTAGGCATGGTGCTTCTTGTATGTATGCTGATACCGGACAGCCGAATGCGGCAGAAAAAGAGACTGGTAACGGGGGCCGGTAAATTCTATCGGGTGTATGCCTGGATGGTTCTGTGTACAGGTCTTGTCATGACATTAAATTGTACCATCTTATACCACGGTTCCACCTTTAACGAAAAATATTTTGGAAAGACAGACAGGGACTACAGCCTGACGGAGCTTCTGGCAGTTCGGAATTTTGTAGTGGAAAGGTGCAACACGTTGTCCGGCCAGATGGAGCGGGATGAAAACGGAGATATTCTTTATAACGGCGATATGAAGGAAGAGGCCATACGTTCTATGCAGACGTTAGGGGAAACCTATAGCGGCTTAAGCGGATTTTATCCAAGACCGAAGGCGCTGTTCTTTTCGGATTTTATGTGCCAGCAGTATATGCAGGGCTATTATTTCCCTTTTTCT
This sequence comes from uncultured Lachnospiraceae bacterium, assembly GCA_900551115.1. GTDB lineage: Bacteria > Bacillota > Clostridia > Lachnospirales > Lachnospiraceae > Acetatifactor. Next base: position 13,690 of record URUY01000018.1, on the reverse strand, counting down.
ATGGAAGCTAACTATAATGATGTCATGTACATTATGAACAAGCCATCGACCTTCTGTCATGAGCTTGCCCACCTAAAGGGCTATATTTATGAGGATGAGGCCAATTTTATAGGCTTTTTGGCCTGCATTTCTTCGGAGGATATTGTATTTCAGTACAGCGGCTACTTAAGTGTGCTGTACTATTTGGACAATGATTTTTATGATGCCATAGGCGGAGATTTGGAGCGCTATCATGCAGAGGTGCAGATACTGCCGCAGGTAATTGCAGACAATATATTTGTGAAGCAGACGGACTGGGACAGGATAGAAGAGAAGGCACTGATAGAGACAGAGGTAGTGGATGCTGTTTCTGACAGCTTTACGGAAACGACATTAAAGTTAAACGGTGTAGAGGATGGTATGATAAGCTATAACCGGGTGGTGAAGTTACTTTTGCAGTATTATGAAGGCAGGCTGTTTTAGCCTGCCTTTCGTGTACGTTTATCAAGTTATTCTTTTCCGTTCCAGCAATAGGTACAGAGCTTGCATTTGTCAATGCCCACGGCATCTAACATGTCATCCAGTCTGTTAAAACGCAGGGAGGTAAAATTAAGTTCCTTGCGGATTTCTTCTACCATGCGTTCATATTTCTCGGATTCCGGGTCGGCGTATTCCTGTAAAACCTCATCGGTCACGTTTCCGTCTTCCAGTCTGGAAATGACACGGCGTGTAATCAAATCCATTTCGGAAGAAGAGCGGGAAAAGTTTAAATACTTACAGCCATAGAGAAGAGGCGGGCATGCAGGCCTGATGTGTACTTCTTTTGCCCCGCTTTGGTACAAAAATTCGGTGGTTTCTCTAAGCTGAGTACCTCTTACGATGGAATCGTCTATTAACAGAAGGCTCTTATCCCGAATCAGTTCTTCTATGGCAAGCAGCTTCATTTTTGCAATCAGGTTACGCTGACTCTGCATGGTGGGCATAAAGGAGCGGGGCCAGGTCGGGGTATATTTGATAAAGGGCCTGGAAAAAGGGATGCCGGATTCGTTGGCATAGCCAATGGCATGAGGAATGCCGGAATCCGGCACGCCTGCCACAATATCAGGATGCACATTGTCTCTTTGTGCCATTTTGGCGCCGCAGTTGTAACGCATCTGTTCTACACTCATGCCTTCATAGGAGCTTGAAGGATAGCCGTAATAAACCCACATGAAGGTGCAGACCTTCATATCCTTGCCGGGATTGGCAAGTGTGATACAGCTCTTATCGGTCAGGACTACGATTTCACCGGGGCCAAGCTCCCTGTAGTCTGTATAACCCAGATTTTTATAAGCAAAATTTTCAAAGGAAGCACAAAAAGCTCCTTCCTTGTGTCCGATAACCACAGGAGTACGTCCCCGTTTGTCTCTGGCGGCATAGATACCTGCCTGATTCATTAAAAGCAGGGAGAGGGAGCCGTCTACCTGCTCCAGTGCATAACTGATACCGTCAATCAGGTTTTCCTTCTGATTAATAAGGGAAGCTACTAATTCAGTGGCGTTGATATCGCCGCCGCTCATTTCCAAAAAATGCGAGTGTCCGCTGTTAAAGAGCGTTTGGGTAAGCTGGGCTACATTGTTGATTTTACTTACCGTTGTAAGGGCATAGGTGCCGTGATGGGAGCGTACAATCAGGGGCTGAGGCTCATAATCGGAAATACAGCCAATACCCAGATTGCCTTTCATTTCCTGTACGTCCTTATCAAATTTGGTACGGAAAGGAGCGTTTTCTATATTGTGAATGGAACGATTAAAACCGCCTTCTCCGTATACGGCCATACCGCCGCGTCTGGTTCCCAAATGGGAATGATAATCAATTCCGAAAAATAAATCAAAAACACAATCCTGTTCTGATGCTACGCCAAAAAATCCACCCATTATTTAACCTCGCTATGAATATTGTTATTTAGGTAAATAGGAAAGCCGGCATAAGCCGACATTAAAACCACCTTACTATCATAACGTGTTTTGTAAAACTTCTCAAGATGCAAATCTTACGAATAATATTTTTTCTGATGATTTTTACTGATATAATTGCATAGAAAATGCATGCGATATATGGTACAGTGATAATGCGATTATAATCCGAAGGAAAATATCCGAGGGTTATTCTACGGAACGCAGAACTGCTTAAATTCACCATATTCTACGGTGCGTGGGTGTAAAGATGCCTGCGTATCGCATAAAATGATATCAGGAAGGAGGAAAACATATGGACCAATTGAAAATTGGTAAATTTATTGCTGAAGAAAGAAAAAGCAAAGAATTTACACAACGGGAGTTGGCAGACAAGCTTGGTATCAGTGACAAAACAATATCGAAGTGGGAACGCGGAAATGGGTTCCCCGAAATTTCATTGTTGTTACCGCTTTGTAAGGAACTGGAAATTACAGTTAATGAATTATTGTCAGGTGAAAGATTACAAGAAGCGGATTACAAAAAGAAAGCGGAGGAAAATATGGTGAATTTAGTAAAAGAAGCGCAGGAAAGCAAAAAGAAAATAATTTTATCAGCAATGGTTGCCGCATTGGTTATTATTGCGGCAGTTCCGTTATTTGTATTGGCAGGTATGATTGATGCCGGAATCTGGCTTCGGTTTGTTCTGATTGGAATCGGAAGCTGTGTATTGGTTATGGGCATTATTATAGCATGTATCCTTGACAGGGATGCAGGAGCTTTCGAGTGCCCTGCATGTAAAGAACGCTTTGTTCCGGACATGAGGGAATATATAATGGGGCCCCATACGATTACAAAGAGAAAACTGAAATGTCCTAAGTGCGGCAGCATAAAATATTGCAGGCATGTTTTAACAAAATGATGATGCTGTACGTTCAAACGGCTACGGTATAAAAGCCTGTTTATGTAAGAATGGAGATGCTTTATATTGAAAAACATACTGATTATAGATGATGATTTGCATATTGGAAATGTGCTTGATGAAATGCTTACTAATGAGGGCTATGGCGTTTTTCGTGCGTACTCCGGTACAGAAGCCGTACTTGTGCTTTCTCAAACAAAGCCGGACCTTGTGCTTCTTGATTTAATGCTGCCGGGGCTAAGCGGCGAAGAAGTATTGCCACACATTAAGGGCATACCTGTAATCGTTATGAGTGCAAAGGCGGATATAGATAATAAGGTTGATTTGTTGCTCGGCGGTGCGGTTGACTATGTAACAAAGCCTTTTCATACAAAGGAACTATTAGCCCGTATAGCAGTACAGCTTCGCACCTTTGATACTCTCGGCAAGTCGGAAATCCTGACTTTTGAAGAAATTGAGCTTGATATGGATACACATTTAGTAAAGATAAAAGATACGGAAATGAAGCTGACGAGAACAGAGTATGCCATTTTAAAGCTCCTGATGCAAAATCCCACACAGGTTGTTTCCAAATCAAAACTTCTTGACCGTATCAGTGAAGATACGCCGGACTGTACGGAAAGCTCACTAAAGACTCATATAAGCAATCTCCGAAAAAAGCTCCGTGAAGTAAGCGGGAAAGAATATGTAGAAGCAGTTTGGGGAATTGGATTTAAGATGAAGGCGGAATAAAATAAAATCTTTACTGTTTCTGAACTATTTTCTTTACCGTTTTCTTAACTGTTTTGCAATAGAATGACAGCATCAAATACAAGGAGGTAAAACCTATGGAGTATGTTCTTGAAACCAATGCTTTATGCAAAAATTATAAGCATTTCAAAGCATTGAATGGACTTACTATGAATGTTCCGAAAGGGGCAATCTATGGTTTTGTCGGAAAAAACGGTGCTGGCAAGACGACTTTAATTCGTTTGATTTGCGGGCTGCAGGAGCCTGCATCCGGGGAGTATTCCTTATACGGATTAAAAAATTCAGAAAAGGAAATCTTAAAATCTCGCAGAAGAATGGGTGCTGTGGTTGAAACACCATCTATTTATTTGGATTTAACAGCAGTTGACAATCTAAAGGAGCAATATCGAATCCTCGGCATTCCTTCCTATGACAGTATTCCAAATCTGTTAAAACTGGTAGGACTTGAAAACACAGGAAGCAAAAAGGCTAAAAATTTTTCGCTCGGTATGCGGCAAAGGCTGGGGATTGCTATTGCTCTGGCAGGCGACCCGGATTTTTTAGTGCTGGATGAACCTGTTAACGGTCTTGACCCACAAGGCATTATAGAGATGCGTGAGTTAATTCTAAAGCTTAACCGTGAGCATCAAATAACTGTATTGATTTCAAGCCATATTCTTGATGAACTGTCCCGCCTTGCCACGCATTATGGCTTTATTGAAGGTGGAAGAATGGTGAAAGAAATCAGTGCGGAAGAATTGGAAGCGTCTTGCCGTAAGTGTATCCGCCTTGAGGTGACAAATGTGCAAACGCTCGCTCGTGTTTTGGACGGAATGAAAGCGGATTATAATATTATCTCCTGCAACATGGCTGATGTATATGCAAAAATCAATATTTCCAAACTGACGCTTGCTCTGGCAGAAGAAAATTGTGAAGTGATTTCTGTAAAGGAGCGGGATGAAAGTCTGGAAAGCTATTATGTCAGCCTGGTGGGAGGTAAAGAAAATGAGTAAATTATTGTCTGCAAATTTTATCCGGTTGTGGAAGGAAAGGGTATTCTTAATAGTAATTGCCGGAGTGTTTACATTGGGTGCCGTTATTCCGATTTCTATTAAAATAGCTGAGATACGTCTGGGTGTATTCAATAGCATCGACCCTGCATTTGGACAGTTTGCTATGTTTATAGGTATTGTTTTAGCAATTTTTTGCAGCTTTTTTGTTGGAAAAGAATATAGCGATGGTACAATCCGCAATAAGATTATCTGTGGGAAAAAGAGAACCGATATTTATCTGGCAAATTTTATTACATGCACAGCAGTAAGCCTGATGCTGTGTGTTGCTTTCTTTCTTCCCTATTTGGGTATCGGTATCCCGCTGCTTGGTTCATTTCATATGGAAAAGGAAATTGTCTTTTGGCTGTTTTTAACTGTTATTTTTCTTTCCATTGCATTTGCCTCGATTTACAATCTGATTGCCATGCTTAGCACAAGTAAGGCAGTGACTGCTTCTGTATGTATTTTATTGGCATTCCTGTTTCTGTATATGGGCTTCCAATTAAAAGGAATGTTAGAACAGCCGGAAATAATTGACGGAACAGCTTATGATGAAAACGGAGTGGCTTATCAGGAAGTGGAGGATTTCCCTAATCCTGAATACTTACAGGGAGGCGAACGGCAGGTTGTCCGGTTCCTTTGCAATCTGATTCCCGGTGGGCAGGTGGCACAATGTGTGGGAAGAGGAAGCGTTGGTGAATTATCCGAGCTTCCTGTTTACTCGCTCGGTGTTATTTTGATAACAACAGGGGTAGGAGTGTTTATTTTTAGGAAAAAAGATTTAAAGTGAGGACTTTATTATGACAATATGGGGATGGGTATTTGTCGGCATTCTGATTGCAATCATCATTGCCTTATTGATAAAAATGTATATTTTACAGAAATCAGTAAAGGAAATTGAAGTTGCCTTTGCCGACAGGCTCATAACCGATACCAATGTTTTGATTGATATTTCCTGTAACAATAAGCATATGCGCCATTTGGCGGATATGATTAATGGGGAGCTTCGCAAACTTCGTACAGAACGACACCGATTTCAACAAGGTGACTTAGAACTAAAAAGTGCAGTGACAAATATTTCTCATGATTTACGAACGCCACTTACTGCAATTAGCGCCTATCTCGATTTGCTTGATCATACTGAAAAAAGCGCAGATGCGGAGAGATATGTTGAAATCATAAAAAACCGCACAGAAGTACTAAAACAATTAACAGAGGAGTTGTTTCAGTACTCTGTCATTACTTCTCCGGAATATGATAACCGCGTGGAGCCTGTTGCAGTAAACGGTGTTTTGGAAGAAAGCATCTTAGGTTTTTATGCAGTACTGCAAGAAAAAAATATAATACCTGATATTTGCATTACCGGGAAAAAGGTCATTCGTAAGGTAAATCGTGGCGCTTTGGTTCGTGTTTTCTCAAACCTGCTCAATAATGCAATTAAGTATAGCGATGGGGATTTAAAGGTCGCTCTGACCGATACCGGGAAGATTACCTTTTCCAATACTGCCGCAGGTTTAAGTGAGGTAGATGTTAAAAGATTGTTTGACCGCTTTTATACGGTTGAAAATGCAAGAAAAGGGGCAGGTCTTGGTTTGTCTATTTCAAGAATACTGATTGAGCAAATGAACGGTACAATATCTGCTCAATATGAGAATGGGAAATTGCACATTTGCATTCAGTTACCCAATGCTTCGGATGATTAAAAGAAGGTGTGCAATGGGAGTAAACAGAATAAATAATTTGTCCTGTTTGCGGCAGTAAAACCCGCGATAAGGATTGATGGCCGCAAAGGAGAAAAGGAATGAAAAGCATGATTAGAAAATTTGAAGAAGCAGATGCCGAACAGGTTATGCAGATATGGTTAAACGGTAATGTGGAAGCGCATCCTTTTGTCCCTGAGAATTATTGGGTATCGAATTATCAAACGGTACAGAAACAGCTTTTATTGGCAGAGGTGTATGTCCTGGAAGAAGATGAAGAAATACAGGGCTTTATCGGTATTATGGATGCATATATTGCCGGAATTTTTGTGGCTGAAAAACACCGCTCCATGGGAATCGGAAAACGGCTTTTAGAATATGTTAAGGAACGGTACAGCACACTTTCATTAAGTGTATATCAGCAAAACAAACGTGCTGTAGACTTTTATTTTAGAGAGGGGTTTTTGGTGAGTGCAGAAGGCATGGACGAGGAAACCGGCAACGCAGAATATATTATGATATGGGATGAGGATATAATGAAAAAGCCCTTTTGAAGGCTTACATCAAACCAGCAATTCAACTGGTGGTTGCTGACTTGGAAAACTATTTACAGATGATACGGTAATATCTTGAAAAGTCACAGCATAGCCAGTAAAATTAATAGTTTTGTGAAGCGAGAAGATATTTGCTACATTGTTGCTATCTTATTGGGGAAAGGGGCTTAAGATGATATAACAATTTCTATATAGATACATGAAAAATTATCAGCACAAAAAGGAGGTTTTATCACTGAGTGACTTTAGCCCTAACGGTAGAGTCGCTTTTTGAATTCAATACAGAAATATCGACTTGATGGCGTACGAATCGGGTTTCGGTGATTAGGGACATGTTTTTATTAAATGTTGAGAGTAAATGCAAATGGTTCATCTTTGCTGAAATACTAACAAAAGTTATAAATATGTTGTATGATAGGTGTGATATGCTATAATTATGCTGTTATTTCATGTATTAAAATAGTGAGGGAATGATGGTGAGTTTGTCAGAAGATATTAAACGAATACAGCGTAAAGCATTCCTGACATAAGAAGATTTTGCAAAAGAAGCAGGAGTGTCTCTCGCTACGGTCAATCGTTGGGAAACAGGTAAGGCATGTCCTGATTTGAAAACAATGAAACTTATAGATGATTATTGCAAGGAAAATGGAATTGCTTTTGATGTGATTGAAACTGTCAGTGATTAATTTGAGTGAAAGTAAAGGATGACTTTATGCAGCAAATGAATGTGTTTTCTGTTATGAACCAAGATAAACCTTTTAGTGCTATATGTGATAGCTTGGGATGTGAAAATAATTCTCCTGCATGGCCGGACAAGTTTGGGGCGGCGATTAAGAAATGGTTAGAAGATAATAATATCCCTGCAATTAAAACTTTAAGTTTGTTTTCCGGAGCAGGTGGTTTGGATATAGGTTTTTCGGATGTTGGTTTTCATATTGTTTGTTCAGTTGAGATTGAACGGAAATTTTGTAATACGCTTGAATTGAATACTGGGAAAGGAATGCGATTTAATAATTCAAAAGTTCATTGTATTGACATTAAAGATTTATCCGGAGAAGGACTCGGTGATATTGATTTTATTATTGGTGGTCCTCCTTGCCAGACTTTTAGTGCTGCTGGCAGAAGAGCAAATGGAGTACTCGGAACCACTGATGCAAGAGGCGTACTTTTCAGAGAGTATGTTCGCTTGCTGAAGGAACTGTCGCCTAAAGGCTTTTTATTTGAAAATGTGTATGGAATTGTAGGAGCGCAAAATGGAGAAGCATGGAGAGAGATTCGGGAAGAATTTTCTGAGGCGGGATACAAATTATTCTACCGCATTGTTGATGCGGCGGATTATGGGGTACCACAGCACCGTGAACGACTTCTTATCGTAGGGCTGAAAGAAGGTGTTTTTAAATTTCCACGTCCAACACATGGACCGGATTCTTTGGATGAAGAACCATTCTACAATGCTGAAACAGCAATTGAAGGTGTTGTGTCTCGAGAGTCTGATGAATCTAATAAACTTGGAGGAAGGTATGCCAAGTTATTAGGTGATATTCCGCCAGGGTTAAATTATAGTTTCTATACAGAGAAAATGGGACACCCAAGTCCGATTTTTGCTTGGAGATCGAAGTTTTCGGATTTTCTATACAAGGCCGATCCGAATACTCCGGTACGAACAATTAAGGCTTCTGGGGGTGCCTATACCGGTCCACTGCATTGGGAAAACCGTTTTTTTAACTATGAAGAGTATAAACGACTTCAGACTTTTCCGGATGATTACCAGATAAGTGGTAGTAAACAGATTGCAGTAAAACAGATAGGAAATTCCGTTCCTCCGCAATTGGCCAGGATGATGGCAATAGCAATAAGAACTGAAGTTTTTGATACAAAATTTCCATTTGAATTATCGCTTTTACAAGAGGGCGAGGAACTTACTTTTAGGAAGAGAAAACGCACACTTACTAACGTATATAGGAAAAAGGCTGAGATGGCAATAAGGGCTCTTAAGAACGAACCTGGTGCATTGCCGGGTTCCAGAAAATATGGATGTACAATAGACAGCAATTTTCACTTTAAGGAAGTAGGCATAGCGGATGCCCAATTCATGGTGAATGTTAATTGGGCAGAGGATCTTAAAATAGAAGTTACTTCTATAAATGAAATCCAAGATGCAGTTTCTGTTTCCATGACTATTGTTCCCGGCGATACGCAATGGGCTATAGGAGTAAAAAATGTAATTCTAACTGTTAAGACGGATGTCCTTCCGGGATTAACAGTTGTTTGGAAGGCATTTGAACAGGAATTAATTTTAAATGCGATTAAAGCTGACTTAGTTCAGCTTAATGGATACTATCAATATCCTCCAAAGCTATTAGTGACGGCTTTCGTTTCTGATAATGTTAAGTATGCTGAGGTTTTGCGAGGGGTTATGCGCAACAGAGAGATTCCCCAAATAAAGGCAACACATACACTTGCTGAAGAGTGGAATATTCCCGACTCCGATGTAATGGATGCAGCAGAATATTTGCGAATCTTGGGATATGAAATAAGGAATCACTCAACGAATCCGCAGATTGATACAGATTATTGGCTTATTCCATATGCATTTCCGACCTTGACTCCGCTAAGCGTTCAGCTAAGAAAAAAACTCAGGTAAAAGGAGATTTATTATGACAAACGATATGAATGAAAAACATTTGGATGTTTATGAAGATAGATACGAATTACATCAGGATGATGGAACTACAGTATATTATCAGGGATTTCAGAATGAGGCAGCGCAGCAGCGATATGCACAAATTAATTATGAGTTACAAAATGGCTACCTTGATAATAAGATTATCTCAATTCCTACAAAGGATTTTTCGGAATTATCTAAAAAAAACCGGGAGTTACTTAGGAATATGGTCGATGGAATTACAAGTGAAGTTGGACGCGCACTTGTTGGTCTCGCTTGTTTGCAGTTGACAATAAAATCTATTGCCCCTGAGCAGAGCATTCGCCTTCACAAGGGAAGTACGACACGTGGCAAATTTTCATGGGTTGACGGAATCTCTATGCGATCATTGGATAGGAATTTCAACACACCATTTCTTAGAAAATATGGTCTGCTTAATGTCAATAGAGACGGTGTATTTATGACTCGATCATTAGCAGAAAATTATCCCTATTCGATGTTGTACAAAGCTGAAATGCGAGGACCATTTAATCAATGGATTGCAATCGTGGATGCAATCGAGAACAATACACTTCCTGCAGAACTGGGACTTTGTTATTTAATCGCGTTGTTACAGAATAGATCGGATGTTTTTAAACGGCATGCAGACAAAGCATGTTTATTAACGAAAAAATTTGAAGGAAAGCCATTCGACCGAATTAAGAAATTGATTTCTTCTTTCTTTAATACGACTGATTATTCAGCCAGAGCTTTTGAGGTAACAATGCATGGCTTTTATCAGGCTATGGACGAATTACATTTTCTCGGAGATGTAGATGTAGTGCCGATGTCTCAAATGCGTTCTGCAAACAAAAAACATGGTAATGTAGGTGATATTGAGCTTACTGAAAACGGTATCATTACTGAAGCGTGGGATGCTAAGTATGGAAAGCCGTACCTTAGAGATGAGCTTGAAGAACTTCGTGATAAATTACTAATGCATCCAGATGTAAGAATAGCAGGTTTTGTTTGTGATGGGAAAGTTGATTTAAGAAAAGATATTATCAGTCGTGCAAAAGAGTTGGAATTAGAAACAGGGACAGAAATTCATTTGTTTTCTTTTGATGAGTGGGTTGCTTTTGAAAGTGAGAATCTTAATGAAGAGCAGAAAGATTGTCTTGCATATAAATGGCTTGTAGCAATAGTGGAATCGTTTGCACAAAAACGTCTCAAAACGGCGCCGATTGATGAACCATGCGATGCTTGGATAAACGATTTAATTGAAATTATGAAATGAAGTGATGAGAAGGTAAGAATGATAAATGCAATATCGCTTTTTACAGGTGCCGGAGGTATGGATATCGGATTTGGGAGGGCTGGTGCTAATATTGTTCTAGCTAATGAAATTGACAAAACTGCCGCCGAAACATATGCACTGAATAACCCTAATGTTAAGATATTAGTTGATGATATAAACAATATATTTTCAACACTGCATGAGTATACAGACATTGATTTGATTTTTGGTGGTCCTCCATGTCAGGGATTTTCCGTGATAGGGAAAATGAATCCGGAGGATTCGAGGAGTCAGCTAATTTGGTCGTTCCTTAAGGCGGTAGAAATTGTAAAACCGCAAGCTTTTGTTATGGAAAATGTAAAGGCACTTGCGGCTATTAATAAGTGGAAAAATGTGCGAGAGCAATTTATAGATAAAGCTAATAAATTAGGCTATGGTTGTGTTCCGTTTATTATTAATGCTGCTGAATATGGGACTCCACAAAAACGGGAAAGGGTTTTCTTTGTTGGAATAAAAGATGATTATAGCTTCTCGGAAGAAATTCAGAAACGGATTGAAGAACAGAAGAGAAAAGCCCCTACTGTAAGGGAGTTATTTAGTGACTTAGGACCGGCTGGAACTGAAAGGAATCCAAGAACATGTAATGCAAAAATTACTTTTGCCATAAAACCTGTTATGCGCCGAAATCCCTATGATTGTTTAATGTTCAATGGGATTGGACGGCCAATTGATCCGGATGGGTACTCAAGGACAATAACGGCTTCTATGGGCGGTAACATGACACTTATAGTGGATGAAGATTATTTGCATGATAAAACTAAGGACAACTGGGTTCAAGAGTATTATGACAAACTTGTTAGCGGTGAAATAGTTCCCCAATTTCAAGAAGCGCCAGCAAGACTTAGAAGATTAACTATTAATGAGGCGAAGAGGCTTCAGACTTTCCCAGATTCATATGTGTTCGCAGGGGCGAAAACAAGTATATATAAACAGATAGGGAATGCTGTTCCTTGCGAAATGGCTAAAACAATTGCAACGGCGGTTATAAACTACATATGATGAAAGAGACAGAAAGGTAATAGAGGAATTCGGGTATCTTCTGACGGTGCGTATTGGAAATATTGTGCAGAAAAATAGAATCCAATGTGAGTACGACAAGAGAACGATTAGAAATGCTGAAATGATTGCTGGATGCAGGAATTATATACTAAAATAAACTTTGAAGGTTATGTACTATAAATGAAGGCTGGATAAAGAAAGGGCATCTTTTTTGATTATAGCAAAGGAGGAAAAGGATTAGGACAATTTATGTGATATCTTATATGTGTAGCTACAAAATAATTGAAAGCGGGTGTTTGAATGTATCTTACGATTATTCAAAATTCCATTGATTATATTGAGGATAATCTAAAAACTGAAATTACTGCAAAAGAATTAAGTAAAATAGCAGGATTTTCAATGTTTCACTATTACAGATTGTTTCAAAGTGCAGTTGGCATGCCTGTTATGCAATATATAACTAGAAGGAGAATGCTTCATGCACTATATAACATGCACTGTGGAGAGAAAATAATAACGGTGGCATTGACATATGGATTTGAAACGCAAGCAGGATTTTATAAGGCATTTGTTCGTGAATTCGGATATACACCGACAGAATTCCTTAATATGAGCAAGAAAAAAGAACCGTACAGAATTAATCTAATTAAGGAGGAACACATAATGGTATCACACAAAAAATTAAAAGATATTTTGCTGAATTGGGGACTAGAGAATGAGAAACTGACGGATATTATCTACGCAGAGACAGGCAATGTCAGTGAGTCTGCATGTTATGTAGGAGATAATTATATTATCAAATACTCTCCAAATTTAGGAAATGTAAAGAAACACATTTCGCTTTCACAGGCAATGGAAAGCGTAGGTTTATTAACTGCCACACCTATAAAAACGACAGATGGAGGGTATGTGGTTGCAGGCGGAGAATTGTTTTTTTATGTTACCAAGCGTTTGACAGGAACACAGTTAAAGGCAAGTACCTTGTATCTTGAAGAGTATATGTCAAAGGCACGATTTATTGGCGAGGTCATCGGTCAATTAAACATAGTATTGGCTCAATTGGATACTGTTGTAAATCAAGCGAATATATTCAAAGGTGCAAAAGAATGGGCGATTCCGACTTTGGCAGATAAAATGGGTTTACCTAAGGAATTTATCGAAAGATATGAAAAGGAATTTGGGGATGTATATGAAGCATTACCACAGCAGATTATTCATCGTGACCCCAACCCAGGAAATATTATATTAAGTGGTGAAAATTGGGGTATCCTAGATTTCGACCTTAGTGAAAGGAATGTTAGAATTTTTGACCCTTGCTATGCGGCAACAGCTATATTATCCGAAAGTTTTGAGGAGGGCAATGTAGATAAACTAAGTCGATGGATTATGATATATAAAGATATCATGTATGGATATGATGAAGTTGCAAAACTTTCTGAAAATGAATGGAAGGCAATTCCGTATGTTGTTATTACAAATCAGTTCATTTCAACAGCATGGTTTTCTAAGCAGGAAAAATACAAGGAACTATATGAAACAAATAAGAAAATGACAGAATGGATGCTGCAGAATTTTGATAATATGATTTTTGAATAGTCAATAGGATGTAAAAAATCAGTTGTACAAATTGCATAAGAAAAAGCACCCGTCCTTTCACAAATGAGGGACGGGTGCTTTTGCAAAAACTTAACTTAATGACATTGACCCATGAGGATGTCCTTTTTAGTATAAGAAAAGCGCGAGACGGTGCAGCGACGTCCGGTGGACGTCGGTTATGCACGGACCGGAGCGGAGCGGAGAACTCGAACCGTACGAGCCCG
>URUY01000017.1 GCA_900551115.1 uncultured Lachnospiraceae bacterium | reverse complement strand
AGAGCGAAGGTGCCGCTCAATCATCTAAAATGATGATTTTGCGACACCCCCTTTTTTGTATCCTGCCATACTGCATAATTTTTATCTGTAAAAAACTGCAGCAAATTATCTATGCTTCATATCCGTTTGGATTTTGACTCTGCCATCTCCATGCGTCCTCGCACATTTCCCTGATGCCATACTGTGCTTTCCAGCCAAGCTCCCTGTATGCCTTTTCCGCATTGGCATAATTTACAGGAATATCTCCGGCACGGCGGGGTTTCATCACATAAGGAATCTCGATGCCCGTTGCTTCTTTAAAGTTATTGATTACATCCAATACGCTGTAGCCGTTGCCCGTTCCCAGATTATAAATACACAGTCCTGCTTTTTCCTGAATCTTCTTTAATGCCTTCACATGGCCTGCCGCCAAATCCATTACATGGATATAATCTCTGATACAGGTACCGTCCGGGGTAGGATAATCATTGCCAAATACACCCAGCTCTTTCAGCTTCCCTACTGCAACCTGTGTAATATACGGCATCAGGTTATTGGGAATGCCGTTGGGATTTTCTCCGATAGTGCCGCTCTTATGGGCGCCGATAGGATTGAAATATCGAAGCAGTATAACGTTCCACTCCGGGTCCGCCTTTTGGATATCCGTCAGAATCTGTTCCAGCATGGACTTTGTCCAGCCGTAGGGATTGGTACATTCGCCTTTTTTTGTTTCTTCCGTTACGGGCACCTGCTCAGGCGTACCGTATACGGTTGAAGAGGATGAAAAAATAATATTCTTTACATTGTGCTTTTTCATAACATCCAAAAGCACCAGCGTACCGGTAATATTATTGTTGTAATACTCCCACGGCTTCTGTACGGACTCTCCCACCGCTTTTAATCCCGCAAAATGGATGACCGAATCAATCTTTTCCTTTGTAAAAATTTCTTCTGTTGCGGCAGCATCCAAAATATCTGCCTTGTAGAAAGTAATCGGTTTTCCGGTAATTGCTTTTACTCTTTCAAGGGACTTCTCGCTTGCATTACTTAAGTTGTCCATCACCACTACATCATAACCGGCGTTCTGTAACTCTACCACCGTATGACTGCCGATATAACCTGCGCCTCCTGTTACCAAAATAGCCATTTTACTACCTCCTTTGGTCTTCTCTTGAACACAGTGTACTATTTTTTTTTAGAAAACAGCAATACTTTTATGTTGTGTATATCTGTCAAAATGTTATATGCTTATATATGATGCCCGTTTCTGCAGCATGTATGCCTGCAGAAATATATGCCTGTATGCAATATACCTGTACGCAATATGCCTGCATGCAATACCATATCCTCCTACAGTTCTATCCCATTCTGCACAAGCAGCGCTCTCGCGCTTTCCACGGAATCCACACCGGTTTTATTCTTAATGGGGGCAAATTCCTTTTCCCTTACCACTTCAAAAGGCAGACAGCTTTCCATTTCATGTATCATATCCAGTACCAGATTCTCAAACTTGTAGCCGTTTGGCTGCTCCGGTTTTATAAACTCGCCCTGCATATCCATATAGGGTATTTTCTTTTCTACCACATGAAGCGGCAGCTTCTTTTCCGCCATTTCCGCAAGGGCACTTTCTTTAAAAAGGTAATTTAAAATAACGCCGAAGTTATATGCCGGATTACCATTTTTATCCTTTGCATTCATCAGTTCATCCGTCAGCTCATAATATTCCACGATAGAAGGTCTGCCATCCTCCAGACACATTACCCCCACCTTTTCATCCGGTGCATTTTTCTTTACCACCTTAGCGCCAACCACACAGTTTTTCTCCATAACGGCTCCGATAAAAACCGGGTCCGCAATACGCTGCAGCACATTGTCCACTGCAAACACATTCAGCCATTCAATACCTGCCTCTTTTACAATACGGAGCATTCCCGTATTCATCATGGATATATACCAGCCGCCGTTGCCATTGGGAGAAGTAGACATTTTACTCTTGCTCTCCATATATATCTTTCCGTCATAATCTGCCGCCGGCGCCATTTCCTGCTTGAAAAAATGTACATAATCCCCGTTATAGCCGAAGAAATTATGGTCTGTCAAAAATTTTACGGTAGCCTCATGGTTTTTATCGCTTGTCATGACAAACAGATGTATGAAAGCATCTGCCTGCTTTACCACATCCGTAAGGTTTAAGATAATTCTTTCAAAAATATACATATCCTTCGTAATACCGATATTGTACATCCCCTTCGGATCATCTGAGCCAAGCCTGGTTCCCATGCCGCCGGCAAGCAGCACTGCGCCCACTTTGCCGTCCCGGACGGCCTGCATGCCTGTCTGCAGATAGCCTTCCCTACCGGCTTCTATTTCCGCCAGCTCCATAGCTGCAAGCGGCGTGATTTTCCCTCTGCCTGTAAGCTCCTCCTTTTGTCTGCACGCCTCTGTCACCGAAAAATCCGTCGCGGCAATCTGCTCTAACAGCTCCTCTTTTTGTGCCGCATCAAGCTCCTCATAATAGCAAAGCACATGTCCCTGTCCGTATCTTTCCAGTTTTTCTTTCGCCTCAATATAAGTAATTCCCATTTTTACCTCCCTGTCAGTAGCACATATTTTGTTTAGTTACAGTATATCCTTATCCTTCTGTTTGCGCAACAGGTTGTTACTTTCTGCCGCCTGCAGGGGTGTTAATATTTTGTTAAAATCGCTGTCTGTGCCGTTAAAAAATCTTAACATCCGTTCCTTACTGCCCGGTTCCCTGCTATGATATATACGCATTCGGTCTTCTGCCGGTGCAAATCCTTATTTATCCATCTTATACATAAAAGGAGGTTTTTTATGAATCCGTTATTAATAGTCGTTGCCGCCATCGGCGGAATTACCGGAGGTCTGGCTACCCTCTATCTGACCGTCAGCTTACCCGGCGTCATCCTTTGGAAGCTGTACCGCAGGGCTGCAAAGGGTATTCCCATTACCAAATAGGCAGGCTTGCAC
The DNA here is from genome assembly GCA_900551115.1 of uncultured Lachnospiraceae bacterium. GTDB lineage: Bacteria > Bacillota > Clostridia > Lachnospirales > Lachnospiraceae > Acetatifactor. The sequence goes on along the minus strand of URUY01000017.1, from coordinate 76,083 downwards.
AGCAAGACAAGTATATTTTGTCCCCCTGAGTCATATGTTGCATTAGGCGTAAACCACCGAATAACAACTATGTCACAGGGGGAATTTTATGAATACCACACAGCCGTCAGCTTTAACTGCCCGTGGGCACAATATTTTGGAAGAAGCTCACAGAAAAACGACCCTGCAGCGTTTTCTTGAGCAGCTAAACGATCCTCTTATCTTTATTCTTTTTGTTGCAGCCGCCATTTCCCTGCTTTTGCGGGAATACAGCGATACTGCCATTATTCTTGCGGTTATACTGGTAAACGCCGTGGTTGGTGTTATTCAGGAAGGCAAAGCAAGACGGGCGCTTGATTCCCTGAAAGAAATGACAAGCCCCCGGGCGCTTATTCTGGAAGACGATAAACCTGTGGAAGTTCCTGCCAGTGACCTGATTCCCGGTGACATCGTGCTTTTAGATGCCGGAAGGCAGGTTCCCGCAGATCTCACCCTCATAGAATCCCAAAGCTTAAAAATAGAAGAATCCGCCCTGACAGGAGAATCCCTGCCCGTAGAAAAAGACTGTAAAAACCACAGCCTTGCATTTATGTCAACCAATGTAACCTATGGGCGGGGCCGCGGCAAGGTAACCGCTATCGGCATGGATACGGAAATCGGAAAAATTGCCCGTCTGATTAATGAAGCGCCCTCGGAAACCACACCGCTGCAAAAAAGACTGGCAGATTTGGGAAAGGTTTTAAGTATTATTTCCCTGCTTTTATGCGCCCTGCTTTTCGGTATTGCCCTGCTGCAAAAACGCGATGTGCTGGAAATGCTGATTACTGCCATTTCTCTGGCAGTGGCTGCTGTGCCGGAGGGACTTCCCGCCATTGTAACCATGGTACTTGCCTTAAGCGTTTCCCGGATGGTAAAGGTTAATACAATCGTAAAAAAGCTGCCCAGCGTGGAAACCCTGGGCTGTGTCAGCGTTGTCTGTTCAGACAAAACCGGCACGCTTACCCAAAATAAGATGTCCGTGGCAGAATGCTATACGGAAGGCCGCATCTGCTCTGCGGATGCTCTGAGCAGAGAAAAGAACCGTTACTTTTTAGAGGGCTGCGCGCTCTGCAACGATGCCGTCCTGTCCGTGCCTGCCGGTGCGGACGCCATGCTGCATGCCGCAGAAAGCACCTGCACGCGCATAGGCGACCCTACAGAATTGGCGCTTCTTGATATGACAGCCCGCTTCCATCTTTATCGTCCCGTACTGGAAAACAGACTGCCGCGTATTGGTGAAATTGCCTTTGATTCGGAACGTAAAATGATGACTACCCTTCACCGGCAGGGCGGCACATATCTTTCTTTTACCAAAGGCTCTCCGGATGAGATTGTAGGACGCTGCCGCTACATTTGGGAAGGAGGGCGGATACTCCCCTTCACTCAGGCACATAAAAAGGCTGTCTACGATGCTATCCGGCTGATGTCAGAAAAAGCACTCCGTATTTTGGCCCTTTCCATGAAAACCGGAGATGCAAAGCCTTCCGAAAAGGACCTGACTTTTTTAGGTCTTGCAGGTATGAAGGACCCTGTCCGCCCTGAGGCAAAGGATGCTGTCGCTGCCTGTCACAGCGCGGGTGTACGAACCATCATGATTACCGGGGACAGGATTGATACCGCCTGTGCCATCGCAAAGGAACTGGATATTGCAGAAAATATCTCCCAATGTATGACCGGCGCATCACTGAATGCCTTAAAAGAAGACGCCCTTATAAATGCCCTGCAGCATACCCGCGTTTTTGCACAGGTTTCACCGGAACACAAAACCAAAATCGTGAATGCTCTAAAATCCGGCGGCCACATTGTAGCCATGACCGGCGATGGCGTAAATGACGCTCCGTCCTTAAAATCTGCGGATGTGGGCATTGCCATGGGTATAACCGGAACAGATGTTGCAAAAAATGCCGCTGATATTATCTTGACCGATGACAATTTTTCCACCATCGTTAAAGCAATTGAGCAGGGACGGAGTATTTATGCCAACATCAAAAAAGCGGTGCTTTTCCTTTTATCTTCAAACTTCGGGGAAATCATCACTATGCTGACAGCCGTTCTTTTAGGACTTTCTTCTCCTTTAAAGCCCAGTCATATTTTGTGGATTAATCTGATAACCGATTCCCTGCCTGCCCTGGCTCTTGGCATCGATATCAGCGATACCTCCCATTTTATGAAAAAACCGCCCCGTGCAAAAGGAGAGCATCTGTTTGCCGATGGCGGCCTATCCTGTACGCTTTTATACGGCATCCTTATTGCCATTATCAGTATCAGCGCCTTTTTACAGCTTCCTCTGCAGCTGTTAATTGCAAATGATTTGCCCGTGACCTTAGAAAATCTGCGGCTTCTCCTCAATGTGCCTGCTGTCATCACCCGTTCCCAGACCTATGCCTTTACGGCTCTTGGCATGTCCCAGCTTTTTCATGCTATCGGTATGCGGGATGTGGACTGTTCGCTCTTTCGGATGAAGCATTTAAAAAATAAACTGATGCTTGCAGCTTTCGGCATCGGCTTCTGCCTGCAGGTACTGGTAACCTCCGTACCTTATTTTACAAAAGCCTTCGGTACCTGCCTCCTTGATGTATCGGACTGGAAGCTGCTTTTATTCCTTTCTGCCATGCCGCTGCTTGCCCATGAAATACTGCTGCTGCCAAAGCATTTTAAAGCACGCATTAAAACGCCGGACCTGTAAGCTACGGATACGGAACCGTTTGTGTACGGCTTCAAGGCAGAAACTTAAAAGACCTGAAACGGAAACTTTAAAGTCCATCTTGCCATTTCACCTAAAACCCGTTTACAATGGTCTCGTACCAAAACCTTTACCGTTACAGACACCTGTCAAATACCATTTCTTATGAAATGCCATTGCTTATAAAACACTATGGAGAACTATATGAATTCACATTTTCCGGGAATGCTTTTAAAGAAAAAACGATTAGAACGTGAATGGAGTCAGGAGGGACTTGCCAAGGGTATCTGCACCGTTTCCTATCTTTCCAAAATAGAACAGGGAAAGGCTTTGGCAAGCGATGAAATCTTAAAGCTTTTATTTGCCCGTCTGGATACCGTCTGGCATGACGGTCCGGATGCCCTGTATGCAGAAGGTCTGGCAAATGCCCTGTATGACGCTGTTTTTTCCATGGAAGAGAAAAATATAAATTCTGTTATGGAAGAATTTTATGCCCACAAGGACATCTGTCTTGACGGTCCCTTTATGTTAGACTTCCTGCTTTTGGAGCAGTTTACAGAGCAGGTTGAGCATAAAGAGCTTGCCGCTTTTACGGAGGTCTTTGATTCCCGGCAGATGAGCCTGTGGCTTTTATGGAAAGAAGAGCCGGGCAGGGCGCTTTTACTGCTGCCCTGTGCCTTCACCTATGAAAAAGCCGGATGCCACGAATATGTCTGCGGCAATTATGCCCGGGCTGTGGAGCTTTTGACGCATAGCTTTCATCTTGCCGCCAAAGACTGTCTTGTCCATATAATGCTTTTGTGCCGCCTGCTTATCGGCAACTGCTACAGCGATTCAAACAATTACGACCAAATGTTGACACATTACCAAGCTGCAAAAAGGCTTGCCAAAGCACTCGGAGAAGAAAATACTCTTTTTGATATTGAATACAACATCGCTTCTACGGCAGTTCAGCTTGGACGCTACAAAGAGGGATATTCTTATTTTAACAGCCTTGACAAAAAAACTGTCATGTGTCTGCACAAGCTCGCCGTCTGCTGCGAAGCGCTTGGGAAAAAAGAGGAAGCCCTTGCAGCCCTTAAAGAAGCCGAGCATACGCCCGGCGATATACCGGACCGTGCCTTATCCATGAAGATGTGCGCCCTTGTCAGTTACCGGCTTCTGCATGAGGATTACCTGCACAGCGAAGAATACGGCAGTCTCCTGCTTTCCTGCTTTATGGAAACGAAAAAAGAACTGCCAAAGGGGTACGCCATCTTTCATCTGCCCTGGCTGGAGGAATGGTATAAAGAAAACAGACAATATAAGCAGGCCTACGAGCTTTTAAAGAATTTTCCTGCTCAAGAATACTAAGCAATGCATAAGCGGGTGTTTTGGCATCAGATTTTCCCAAAACATCCGTATTTTCTTTTGTTCAATATTTTTTTATAATAATAGTAACCTCATTGCAGGCAGCGGCTTTACTGCTGCCCCCTACTAAAAAGGATGATTACTGATTATGAAAAAAACGCTTTGGACAAAAAACTTTACCCTGCTGACCTTTGCAACCGTACTGGGTGCTGCCGGAGGAATTGCTTCCACCTTTGCCCTTTCCTTTCTTGTTTTTGACGAAACAGGCTCCACTTTTGCGGCAGCACTGCTTTTAGCCGTACAGCTGATACCTAATTTTCTGATTCCCCTGATTGCTGCGCCTTTAATGGACCGTTTCCCCCGAAAGCCCTTTTTAGTGGCAGGGGACGCCATAAACGGCCTTCTCTATGCTTTGGCAGGGCTTTATCTTCTGCATTTTGATTTTTCCTACATTGGCTACCTTTTCTTTTCTCTTTTATTAGCCAGTCTGGGCGCATTCGATTCTCTTGCCTATAACAGCATCTATCCGGCGCTTATTCCCGATGGCTTAGAGCAGAAGGGATATACCGTATCCGGTATGGTTTATCCCGTCATGCAGGTACTGATGATGCCTGCGGCAGCTTTTTTATTTGATACTGTGGGCACCGCTTTCATCCTTTTGCTCCAAGGCATCCTGTCTTTGTTGGCTGCCCTTTTGGAAAGCTGCATCCGTGTTAAGGAAGCGCGTCTTACGGACCGCCGCTTTTCTTTTCACATCTGGTATCAGGACACCAAAGAAGCCCTTTCCTATCTAAAAAAAGAAAAGGGCCTTCGCAGTATTTATACTTATATGGCTGTTACAAATGGTGTAGGCGGCGGCTATTCTCCTGTTTTAGTTGCTTTTTTCCGTACCGCACCGGGTTTCTCCGCTGCCATGTATTCCCTCTTTTCCGTGGCGGAATTTGCCGGACGCTCTCTCGGCGGACTGTTACATTACAACCTTAAAATTCCGCCGAAGAAAAAGTATTCCTTCGCCTATTTTATATACCTGACTTACGAAGCCCTTGATATGCTCCTGTTATGGCTGCCCTATCCGCTTATGCTTATAAGCCGCAGCATCTGCGGTTTCTTAGGAATGAACAGCGCCGCGCTTCGCGAAGCCGCCGTACAGCGTTACATTCCTGACCGGCTGCGTGCCAAGCTGAATGCCTTTTGCTCCATGACAATTTCCTTTTCCTGCTGTATATTCAGCCTGATAATCGGTGCTTTAGGCGAGCTGTTAGATTACCGTCTCTGCATCACGCTCTGCGCCGGATTTTCTCTTCTGTGCTGCCTTCTCACCATTGGCAGGCAAAAAAAGGACATCAGTCTGATGTATGAAAACTCTTCGACAGATATATAAGAGCCCCCTGCCATGCCTTAGGTCTTCTGCACCGCAGCTTTCTGTTTATCCGAACCGGTCAGCTTTTCTGAAACAGACAGCTTATTTCTGAAACAGACAGCTTATTGCAGCTCCAACAGCGCCAAGCGGATGCAGCCTAAAACTGCCTGATTGTCATTTAAGCTTGCCGGTACGATATAATGCTCCACATCTGCTACCTCTTTTGTCCTGATATAGCCGGCCATAAGCGCAGTGAATTTTTCCCTGACAAGAGGCAGCAGGGCCGGCTGTTTCATAACTCCGCCGCCTAAAACAATCCGCTCCGGTGAAAGTATCATGCAGTAATTCACACATGCCTGTGCAATATAATAGCTTTCCATTTCCCAGACCTCTTCCCTGTCTGTCAGGGTATCTCCCTTGCTGCCCCAGCGTTTTTCCAATGCAGGACCTGCTGCCAGCCCCTCCAGACAGTCCTTGTGGAAAGGACATCCGCCTTCATAGGTATCTGCCGGATGTCTGTGAAGCAGAATATGTCCGGCTTCCGGATGCATCATGCCGTGCATCAGATGTCCTTCCGAATAGACTCCTACACCGATGCCTGTGCCAACGGTAATATAAATACTGTTTTGCAATCCTTTCGTGCTACCGTAAAAGGCCTCTCCCAAAGCTGCTGCATTGACATCCGTATCAAAGCCTATGGGACAGTGAAGCTCCTTTTTTAAATTACCGACAATATCATAATCCTGCCATGCCAGCTTTGGCGTAGAAGTGATATATCCGTACTTGGGCGTTCCCTTCTTGGGATTAACAGGGCCAAAACAACCGATACCTAATGCCGCAATTTTTTCCTTTTTAAAAAAATCTATCATGGCCGGCATGGTTTCTTTTGGCGTGGCTGTAGGAAAAACCTCCCGTTTGAAAATCTCTCCGTCCTCACTGCCCACAGCGCACACCATTTTCGTACCGCCCGCCTCCAAAGCTCCTATTATCATTTGTCCGTTCCTCCTTTTTTCTGCTTGTTCTGCCACCTTCTTTTATCTTCCGGCGCTTCCCCTTATTTTCTTTTCCTTCTAATCCAATGACAGGGAATCGAAAAAATCGCTCTCTGTAAGCTTTTCCTTATAACGTATCAGCAGCGCTTTCATTTCCGCATGGCTCTCCTGCATATCAAAAAGCATGGCGGACAGATTGTCTGCCGTCACACATCCTGTATCCATAAGCAGCTCATAGTATGGGCGCTCCTCCCCGTGGAATCTTAATACCGTCTCCCAGGCTGCCTCCGATTCACAGCCTTTGGCATGCGTTTGCAGGTAACTTCTCAATTCTTCTTCGTTATCTTTTGCAAGCCCCATGGGATTTAACAGACGCAAAAAGCACAGCTCTGCTTTGCTTCTGCGCTTTTCTGCCACAAAATCCGGAAGATTTGCCAGCAAATCCTCTTCTCCGCAAAGCACCAGCTTTGTAAAGCCGGATTCATCGTCCTTACGAAGCAGCGCAAGCAGCCTGCTGTCCCATTTTTCCAGCCATTCCCTGCTGCCTGCCTCCCCGGGCAAAAACAGATATTCCGCATCCAGCATAATAGGCGTTGCCGCCAAAAGCCGGGAAATCTGAGTATGCGGCTCCATTCTGCCGGCTTTGTCTGTTCCCGCTGCAGAGCATGCGCTGCCGGTCTGACATGCGTCCTCCTCTGCCTGCCGCATACCGCCCTCTGTCTTTTGCCCCGTCTTCGCGCTCCCGGTCTGCACCTTAGCGTAAGTAAGCGCCCGGCAATCTTTAAAAACCCCCTTGCCCATACGGATATCCCTTCCCGGCAGAACAATCGTTTTCAGATTGCTGCAATGGGCAAAAGCCCAGTCTCCTATTTCTCTGACCGAATCCGGCAGCCACACCTCTGTCAGATTTTTGTTGCCAAGAAAGGCCTTCTTTCCGATTTCTGTCACTGTAAGCCCCTCTAAGCTCTCCGGTATCTCTATATGGGAAGCCTGACTTCGGCATCCGGATATGATAATCCCGTTATTACCTTTTATATAAAGCCAAATCACTTCCCCTTCTTTTATTTCCTTTTCCTGCATCATTTTGCACTCATATCCTCACTGCATTTTTCTTCACTGTGCTTTTTGTTTTCTCTTCATTTCTTATCCTGTTGCTCTGCGCCCAGTCCTTACAGCTCCAGCTTCTCTATCCGCTGCCGCATTTCCTCCTGTCTGCCGGACAGCATCATCCGCTCATTATTTTTCTGATAATCGGGACAACCGAATCTGGCAATGAATTCCGCACTTTTCGTATTAACAGTCAGCTCTGTCACTAAAATCAAAAGCTCATTGCCTTCTCCAAAGGCTTCTTCGGCAAATACAAACAGAGCATGAAGTCTTTCCTGTATCCTGACAGTTTTCTTTTTCATATCAGCTACGCGTTCTCCATACAGAGCCTTTATCACCAAAAAGCCCTCTTTATCTGCCTGTCTTACAAGCTCCTTCTGCACGCTGTCATAGAACCGCAGAATCCGTCTGTGTTTCCTTTTATCCTCTGACGAAAGCGCTCCTGCCTTTTCCTGACTGTAAAGCTGTTTTTCCTTTGTCTGTATATATTTATTTAAAAGCGCCGAAATATCTTCCGCAGACTTGTCCTGCAATGCCTTTAAGGGTGCTGTCAGTTCGCTTAAATATGCCCCCTGCTCCATGTTTTCCCTGATTTCACTCATCACCGTATCAAGCAGCAGGGAAAGCAGGGAAAGCCGTTCATCAAAGGCCGCTTTTTGCGCTCTTTCCACCGCATGCTCCGGAATCTGCCCTGCCAGTATCTCTTCTACGCGATAGTCTTTTTTATATTTGTTGTAAAGATCATAATAGGCTGTAAATTCTTTGACAATACGGTCACTGCGCAAATATTGGCCTACCAGCGTCTCGTCTACTGCAATGTTCTCCTCCTCATAAAGCTTTATGATTTCCGACAAATCCTCCCAGCCTCTTGCCGTCACATACAGTTTTCCCTTTACCGTTGTCTCCATGTAATAGAAGTAATCCTTTTTCAGCTCCAGGAAATTTAAAATGGCAGCATGAAGCCCCTTTTCCCTTGCATAAAGCTTCCATGCACCGTAATCTGCCTCTACTTCTAAAACACGCAGACGGTCATAGGTCACCACATCAAAATCTCTGACGGATTTGTTGTATTCCGGTGGATTGCCCGCGGTTACAATGACCCAGCCCTCAGGCACCGCATGCCTGCCGAATACCTTATACTGCAAAAACTGCAGCATAGAGGGAGACAGTGTTTCCGATACGCAATTGATTTCATCTAAAAAAAGAATGCCTTCTTTTATACCGCTTTCCGCCATGGTATCGTACATGGAAGAAATAATTTCGCTCATGGTATATTCCGATACATCATACTCTTTGCTGTCATATTCCTTGTGGCAGATAAAAGGCAGCCCCAGTGCCGATTGTCTGGTATGATGCGTCATGGAATAGGAAACCAGCGCAATATGCAGTTCCTCTGCAATCTGTTCCATAATAGCCGTTTTGCCGATACCGGGCGCTCCCAGCAGAAAAATGGGACGCTGCCTCATAACCGGTATCCGGTATGCGCCGTCTTCGTCTTTTTTCAGATACATTCTCACAGAATCCTTAATATAATCTTTTGCCTGCTTAATATTCATGCTGTTTCTCCAATTCTTCTTCCTCTATCACCGCTTTTATTGCCCAAACCGGTACGGCGGGCCTTCCTTCGTCTTCATTTAAAAAAGCAAATATCACATCATAGGGCGGCATTTTTTCCGGATAGCTTCCAAAGCCGTCCGTAAAATAAATCAGTCCCTTTAAATTTTCAAATTCCCCGTTTTCCATAAGGCCGTCCACATAAGAAAAAACCGGTCTGAAATCTGTGGAACCAAAGCCGGTAAGTCTGCCTTCTTTTATAAACGTCGCAAAATCCTCATCACAGGTAATCTTTGTATCGCTTCTCACCTCATTGTCACACTGGATTATGTGTACATTGATTTTGGTAAAGAAATTTTCTCCGCCCTTTAACAAGGAATAGGTTTTATTTAAAAAGCCTCTGACTATCGGTCCCCTGCAGGAAGCAGAGGTATCCAATGCAATCACAAATTCCCGTACCTTCTTGCTCTCTTTATATTCTAACGGCTCTATCAGCGGCATATTCCCATACCGTGAAAGCCCATAGGTATAATAAACATAGTCAAATTCATCCTCACTGGGAGCCATATCCTCCCCTGCTACCACAAATTTTTGAAGCAGCTTCCCATAGTCGTAACAGTCACGTACAGCCTCCGACAAATTTTTTATAAGGCTCTCCCCACCTGTCTTTCCTGCCGAAAAAGACCGCAAATCCGCTCCTATGCGCTCGCTGATTTTCTTCCAGTCTGCATCGGAAAGCGCCACCGCCTCTTTTATCTGCCAGCTTTCATGACGATCCATAAAAAAAAGCCGGACAAGCTCCTTTTTAAAATCTGAGGAAGGATTGTTTACTCTAAAATACCGGTAAAGCTTCTCTGCCGTAAGTACCGGCACCTGCAGCTTCAAATGCCCAAGAAGCCTTTTTGCCTCCTCATCCCAGGGCAGCGAGAACCCCGGAATTTCCATGGAAAGAATGGTTTCTTCCACCGCAATATCCGCCGCTAAATCCCACAGCCCCTTCTCAAGTCTGTCATAGCCGAAGGGATGGTAAAAAATGCAGTGAAAAAGCATGTGCAGATACATCCTTACTGCCAGCGCCGGCTCACGCCGATAGGCCGACAACAGATATCTGCTGTCATAATAGATATGGCTGCCATCCGTCATAAGACCTCCGATGCCCGGTTTCGACACAAGTGTCAGTTTACTGATGGCCGCATCCAAAAAACGCAGCTGCACTACAATGGTATCCCTTGCAAGCTGCAATACCTCCTCTGCCAGTTTTTCTATTGTAGCATCCTCCGTTCCCGCCATAAAATACCTCATTTTCCCTTTTATGCTCTCAGTATAGCATGCCCATTTTATAAAGTCTAAGAAAAAATTTGTCAACGCTTAAAGAATCATTTTACAGATTTTTTGTAAATGGAGGGGAACAGACGCTTCTTTTTCATATGCTAGAATAAGACTTTTTATCATGGTGCCTTATGCTTATTTATACAGTAAAAGAAGGGGACAGCGTAGACAGCATTGCAAATGCCCACGGCGTCCCCGTCTCTGAAATCATCTACAACAATCAGATTCCCCGGCCCTACAGACTGGCTGTCGGACAGTCTCTTTTACTGTCCGTAAATTTGGGCGAAGCACCCGGCAAACGCGCCATTTATACAGGCGGCTATGCCTATCCCTTTATCACGCCCTGGGTGCTTACCGAAACACTGCCGTCTTTATCTTATCTATACGTTTTTTCTTATGGTTTTACCCCTGAGGGCGCATTGGTACCGCCTGCCCTTGACGACACTTTTATGATTACTCAGGCAAAGGAATACGGCTCTTCTCCTGTTCTCACCCTGACTCCCTTCGGCGCGGACGGCATGTTCAACAACTACCTTATTACACAGATTGTCAACAACATAGAAGCCCGCAGGCGTCTGAAGGATGAAATTGTGATACAGATTACGGAGCGGGGCTTTGAAGGTCTGGATATTGATTTTGAATATATTCGTGCAAGCGACCGGAATGCCTTCGTTGACTTTGTAGCCTATATGCAGCAGAGCATCAGCGCCCTTGGCTATCCGGTCTCTGTCGCCCTCGCTCCCAAAACCTCCGGCACCCAGACCGGCTTATTATATGAAGGAAAGGACTATGCCCGACTGGGTGCCGTGGCTGATTATGTACTGCTTATGACGTATGAGTGGGGCTATACCTACGTTCATTGATGCTATGTGTTATTCTTTTAAATGGGTGTTATGTTTTGCCGCTCTGAACACATTAGTATTGTATAGTGGTAAATTCATCGAAGAAAAAAGGCGCGCAAAAGATGGGAAAAACATCATTGACAACCAAACAGATATGTTGGATGAGTCGACTGTGATTACCGTGGTAATCTATTTTATAAGCAAAGATGGATATTCTGACAATGACACCATCGAAACAATGGAGTGTGACAACACATACACTCTCCGTAACCGGTAAGCAAATCCCCCGGATTTCTCCGGGGGATTGTCGTTACACCAGTGCAACACGAATTGTCTTAACTGTTTAAAACACTAATAGCTTGTTCCGTTTCATTTGAAATGCTATTGTTACCATAGGTGACATTAACTCTCCTCAAAATAGAGCATTTTTCAATACTATTTGCTTCATCCTCAGGTGAGATGTAGTCTCCAAAAACTGTTTGTCCTGTAATCAAAGCATAATCAATATAATAATCTCTTTCCATGTATCATTTCTCCCGTTTACGCCGTCTGGCTAGTTATCATTGCAGATCCGTTATGATTCTCCACTATTTTCAATGCAGTTGTTCTTGCGAAAACATTCATGTACGAATGGTGTATTGTCAAAACACAATCCTGTAAATCTTTGCAACCTCCAATTGAAGTGTCGTCTAATCCTTCTAATTCTACTATATTGACTCCAATACTTTTTAAATCGTCAATATGAATATGCCTTGAATGTGAATAAGTATTGTTATGACTTGACAAATAGGCAACCACCCTAGAGGCATCCACCTCTGGATCTTTAGAATTTTTAAACATATTGGCTTTGAGCCAATCTTTTACTATGCTCTCTGACCAATCGATAGCCTTCTTGCAATCTCCCAAAAATGTCGGATGGTATTTTCTAATAATCTGTCCCCAAATATTTACGCTTTCTGGTCGATTCTTTACATCATTCATTGCTGTCTCAAATTCCTCCAAAACAGCTGCACACGACATTCCCCCATACTGAGGGTCTATCGGTCCAAGATTAGATTGTTTCCCCATTACAATGCTCTCTGCTGACAAAGCAATCATTGTTCCAGCAGACATAGCTATTTGCGGTACAAACACTCTTATATCGTCTCCAAACAATTTCTTTAAATAATATACTATCGATTCTGTGGAAGCTACATTTCCTCCCGGTGTATGTAAAATTAAATCCAAGCCTTTACTTCTATCCAAACCGTATGCAGCTTGCATAAAAGCATTTTTGTCGCTATCGTCTATTCCGGTTCCCTCAATACCAGGTTTCTGTACAAATGCTGAATAATATGTAATTATATTTCTCCCTGTGTATTTATTCATTACTGACAGATATTTTCTTCTTGTACTATCAAGAGCGCTTGGCGTGCTTTTAATCTCTTCAAGTACTTGCTCCCAATTTGGCATCTATGACTCCCCCCCTAATCTTTAGCAGTACAAACATTATACCCTGATTTATCACATTTTGAAATGTCAATTATAAATAATATTTTCGTTGTTTTTTGTTAAAAATATACTATTTTTTCTTAAAATGTTTAGTTATAAATATTGTAAAACTGTATTGACTTTTTAATTTGTAAATGGTATATAAATATATTCATTACTTATACTACATAATATAGATAATTGCAATATCAAAAATAGAACAATTTCTAATAACATTATTGTTATAACCTATTATATATTGTGATATTGAGGAGGAACGAATGAAAAAGAGGAAATCTGCTGACATACTTATGGCGCCAACTGATTACTGGGAACATAAACTGGATATCAAATATAAAACGGAATTTATCAGATACAAGAAATTGTGCGCAAAACCCTCTAAAAAAGAGTTGTTCCAGCTTGATGGATACTATTACATTACATACCGTGACTGGGAAGCGCATATTTCCAGCCTGATTGAGAATCTGGACTGTTCAGAATTACAGGAATACATACGGTTCTTAAATAACCAGGCACGACATAGCAACACTACAATCAGTCTTACTCAAACCATATTAGTCCCTTTGATATTAGGATTACTAAACACGTTGATGTCAACCACATTTACCAGTGCTAATTACTCTGGTCTTGTTACTAAACCAATTTATGCTATTATTAGCGTAATAGTTTTATGGGTTATCTTCTGGATTTTCATTTGTGCTTACTTTTATCTTATGATGAAAAAGCTTATTATTACTTCTAAAGATGACTCTCTGAACTGTTCTTTTTACGCAGATATGAAAGAAATTGCAGAAGCTCGATTAGAACACATCAAAGATTAATAACTTTATTCAGCAGCCCCAGTAAGATAAACCGGAGCTGCTTTTTTCATCAACTACATGCCTAACATTGACCGCCACATCTTGCCTTTGGTAGTTATCTCTCCATCCGGACTGCGGTACTTAAGCACACTGCTCTGATAAGCATCAACAGCAGCCTTAAATCCGCTCCCGGCAATCCTGTCTAACTCACCCAGATACATGCCACGCTTTTTTAAAGCCTTTTGCAGAGGCAGTACAACGTTATGCTTACGATTCCGCACCTTACTCACCGTAACCGTCCTGCTGAGTGTCTGAGTGCCTGCCTTGCCGTCAATACCAGCCTTGATACACATCTGCACCTCACGGACAAAATCCTCATGCCGGTAAGCACCACCTTTTACAATACCGCCTCCTTTGATGCTGTCCGGTACCTCCACAACCCAGTAATATTTTACCTGACTGATAAAGGTCTGCCACCTGTTGCATGCTCTGTCAGCTCTGCCGGATGCAGGGTCATTGATGTAAACCATGCCGCCGTCCACACCGTATGCTACGATATAGTGGCCTGAGCTTGTCCATAATCCTTTACCCATGCAGGCAATAACCCAGTTGCCATTCCGCAGCTCCTCAAGTACCTGGTTATGTACTGTTGCCTGCGGCTTACCGTATACATTTGATGTATTAAGCCTGCGCACCTTTACACCGTACTCTTCAGCCTGCGCCACAGGATAGCTGTAGGACGTGCCAGACTTATAGACCTTATATCCATGCTGTCTCGCCCATGCCGCACAGGTAAGAGGGTCTATGTACTCACTCACAATCGCGGCCAGCACATCAGCCATGGCAGTAGGACCGCATCCGGCACTCTTAATGGTGCTGCTCTCGCCGTCCACCGCATATCTGTTACTGCCCCATCTGGCATCTGTCTGTTTGTAATCTACCGGTTTAATCATCTTGTATTCTTCCTCCTCTTTTTTACTTACATCGATATACATGTAATTCATATCCACGTTGCCGTTTATGCCGTCCACCCTGCCGATGGATGTATACTGCCATATTGCAATGCGGTCACTGTAGCCTGTAATGTCCGGGAAGTATTTGTCATCTGACAGGATTTTATCATAGCCGCCTGCGTACCGGGCAATCCACAGAGGATAGTCCAGTGCATCTATATCGTAAGTAGTGCGGATATTTCCGCGGCTACCATAAAGCATGGTTGTATACCCTGCTGCCGTTATGACATCAATAAATGCCTGACAGCATGCCGTGCGCTGTGCCTTTGATATGCCGTAGGTACGGTAATGCGGCAGCTCGTATCCCTCAAAGTCAAATACCACAGGCATTGTGACTTTATGACCTTTTAACCGCTCTATACAGTGTGCTGCCTCTTCTCTGGCCTCCGCCTCGTTTAAGCCGGTGGAGAAAAAGTATGCACCTATCTGTAATCCTGCTGCCTCTGCTCCTGTTATGTTTGACATAAAATCCGGGTCAGCTGCAATCTTACCGGTGGAGTACCCACGGTACCCCACCCTTATCATGGCAAAATCAATTCCGGCTGCTTTTACTTTGCTCCAGTCTATTTTCCCCTGGTGCTTAGATACATCAATCCCCTTTTTTAATATTGTTCTCGCCATCGTCATCCTCCATATACTTTTTCCCGTCAAAGTTTAATAAATTACGAAGTAACTCATATAATCCGGTAGATGCAAGACCGCTAATCATACCACCTAATATGACCTCTGCATTGATACCACTCTGCAAATTAATCAGTATGGCAATGATAGTTCCGGTGCAAAGAGCCACAAGCGGTATGTACTTATTGGGAAATTTGTCAAATGCCGTTTTAAGCACATAGCCTACCAGCAGGCAAATGCCTAAAATAATGGGGTTTATAAGTTGCAGTAAAAATGATAAGTCCATACTATTTCTCCTTTTCTTCGACAATTTCATCGATTCGGTGGTGTGCGGATTTTGTGGACTGCTCCACAACAATCATCCGGTCACACAGGTTATTATGTTTCTCTACTTTCTTTTCGAGCTGGCTGATACGGTAATTTGTCAGCTTGTTTGCTGTCATTACACCTGCAATACTTCCTACGGCTGTACCGCACATTGACAGCAGTGCAACTACAATTTCGGGTTCCATTTTTGTCCTCTCTTTCTTTTGATAAAATTTAAAGCCGGCATCCAAAAAAGGATAATCCGGCTCTAGGCTCTAAAAATATTCAGTTTTCTAAACACTTAAGGTGAACGCAATTTTAAAACCATAACTTTTATATTGTGCCTCCAAAGAGTCTATGCTTAGCACAATAGCCAAATCGTCAACACTTGTTAAGTCAATTTCAGCACCTGCTGACACGACAGTACCATTTATTTTTATACTGTATGATTTTGGATACCCGGAAGCCATAGGTGTAACAGAATTAAGTGTGATTTTACTGTAATCGGTTACGGATATGTTTATGCCACTTTCATCACTATGGCTGCCGCCATTTGCGTATGCCTGTAAATGTGCGGATATCTGTAAATCATTGCTACCCAATTTTTTTGTTACTGTATCAGCACCTCCCGGAGGGGTGTAAGTAACATATGCCCCATCCTCCTGCACATCAAATGAGCAGCTTCCGAATGTTTCTGCAATGCGATTTTCAAGGTCATTCATGTTTGCCGCGCTGAAGGCATCACCTTCCTTGCTTACACTGCCCTCGCTGCGTTCCACGGTAACCATTTCCGAGCTGCCGTCTGTTTTGGTAAGGGTTCGTCTTGTCGGGTATTCCGTTATCCGGTCTTCCCATGTCTTCTGTTCAAATGCCATGTTCTTTTTTTCCTCCTTATAAAAGTAATCCTGTTGCTTCGCCGGCGTAAATCTCGCCGCCTGCATAATGGTGGAACTGTGCGCTTACTACCTCATACACATCAGCCAGTATCTGTTCGATGGCGTTGAATGCCCTCCATGTGTTGTAGGGCAGTCCCGGTACCTGTGGGGTATCCTCATGGATACAGTACGCTTCCCGGATTGCAGACACATTGTTTTGCATATCAGTAAAATAGTCACTTGTTGGAAATTCCGGCACAGCCCCTACATGGCTCTCTGCATTAATTTCCAACACATCTAGCAGGATCTGAATATTGTTTTCTATCCGTTCCAGGTCTGCTCTGTTTAAGCAGCCTTTCAGCCCTGCAAGGTATTCCGCCTGCTGTTCTGCTGTCATGCCCTGCCAGTCAGTGGCTATGAGTGCTTTTGCCCTGTCTGCATCTGCCTGCGTCCTGTCCGTTACCGGCTCTATCCATGTATAAGGATAGGTGTATGTTTCCAATGCCCGCAGAAGCCTTCCAGGGCTTTTCTGTGCCCCCTGTCTGTAATAGGGGTTAATCGGTCTAAGGTCCATTAAATAATCCCCCTTTCGCCTGCGTAAATCTCTCCTGCGTAGGCATGTACTGTGGTTACCTTGCTGTATCCCCTGCATGTTGCCGAAGCAATAAAGCCGCCGGTAAGGTCAATGGTCTGTTTGGTAATCCCGGTGGTGGCAGTATTTCCCTTCGTGTCCCGGATATTTACCCAGTCACCGATCTTTTCCGCGCCTATCAGATACCGCAGATTCACAATCTGCCTAAGCTGATAATAATTCAGCAGCCGTTCTGCCACGTCCTTTACCCTCTCCGCGTTAAACAGGGTGCAGCCGTCAAAGGACAGTATGTTTTCCTCTTCCCCTGCTTCGATAATATCCACCTTTGCCGTATGGGCGATGTCCCTGCTCTCATACCGTTTACCGGATATTGCGCATTCACCGGCTTCTGCCATTGTGATTCTGACATAGTTGGTTGCCGCCTCCGTAATGGTCCCTGCTGTCACCGTAATACTGGACGGCTGGTACGGCTCCGAAAACTCAATCATGCTTTCTCCTGCCGGCAGGGTGTCATTGCTGATTTCCTCTGCCTCCGCCTGCAGGGTGTAGTTTTTATAGGTGATTGCTACCCCGGATACATATTTATCCATTTCTATGGTAGTGCCGAGAAATTTCCGGTCAGTCCCAATGGTGCTGTCTGCATATCTGTCCGGCATGCGGATACTGATACCGCCCTGCCTGCTGCAGTCTGCCACAGCACCGCAGACAAATACCACCTGCTGCAAGGCTTCCCTGTGTGTGCATATGGGAATATGCCCGGATAAGGACAGCACCGCTACATCATCAGATACCGTATAATTTTCCACGCCGGCAGATTCCATAATAGCAGCTATGATAATGGCAGCCGGTTCATTACTGTAGATTTCCCCACCGTAAAACTTCGTCTTGTCCATCAGTCCGATAAGGTCAATGAGTGAAAAGCTTACAATGTTGCTGTCACTCTTCCAGGTATCAATATACAGTGTGCCGCAGGTTACCTCTCTGTCCGGTGTTTCTTCAGTAATGGTAATCTGCTGGCGTTTCTGTATGGATTTCCATACGCCGTTCTGATTGGACAGTTCAAAGTCATTGGCTTCGTCAACAATGGATACCTCCGCGGTATTAATGGGTACCGTGGAGCTGGTGGCATCCACTTCTTCCGTAATCGATGCGGACTGGATTTCACTTCCCGTCCATTCGATTTCCGTACCGTATTTTATATAACCAAGCTGCACCCTCTGCCCCGGAAGCCTTGTCCGCAGGAAGGTAATAACCACTTTCCCATAGTTTTCAGCTTGGTTTTTGCAGAAATACCGTAATTTATCCGGGTAAAAGGTCTTTTCTATGATTTTTGCCCCGGACAGGTCATACCAGGCAACCTTAAGCTCTGCCGGGTAATCACTCTCAAAACACAGGGTAATGCCTGCTGAGGTGTGCTTTACGGTAAATGTCACCGTCAGGACAGGCGGCACAGTAAATGCGCAATCACTGCCTGATGCGGCGCCGGACACAAACGGAAGCCTGTCATCCGGTTCCAATACTGTCCTGCTGCCATCTAACAGGAATGTGTTAAGGTCAGGTACTGCGTATGCCGGATAGGTGGTTTCCTGACTTAACAGCGGCAGGCTTCCTATGGCAGCATTATCACCAGTTGCCGCAGTACCGTCAGCAACAGCAGATGTGTCTATAAATTCCATATGTGCTTTACAGCTTGTGTGCGGCATGGTGTTCCTCCTACTTTTCTCTTTATCACAGCATCGGGGTAACTTCTTTTATCCCTTTTGCAAGGTTATACATTTTCTGCATAACGGAGTTTTCCTGCAAATATTCAAGGCCTTTTAAAGTAATCCGCATATCGCTGCAATTCACGTGAAGGCTACCTGTAATATCCTGACTTACTTCCACTCCCTTGATGTACCCGACATCAGCCATCATTTCAATGCATCTGCACCAACGCTCTCTTGAAATGTTCAATGCTTCGGGACCAATCACAGAAACATCAAATTCCGGCAGGTCCATTGCCTTTTCCAATGTTGATAAGATTTTGTAAACTGCTTTAAAATTATCCATAGCTATGACAACCTCCTTAAAACAAAAATGAGCCGGGCAGATTTCTCTACTCGGCTCAAGGCTCTATTGTTATTATAATGTGTAGTTATTGGAAAGTCAACTGCTATAATTATTTGTAAAATTGCGATTAGGTATGTTTCAAATTTGATTTATATACTTCATGATATTTATCATACCACAAAACATAGAAAACGCCATTTTCCAAAATTCCATACAATCTTTCTTGTCCTCCCAACCTTAACGAAAAAAGTTGATCTACATCATACATATGCAAATCTCGTATTCTCTTTTGAGCATCTTTTGTCAAATCAGAAACACTTTCAAAATGGCTGTTGGTTCCATTCCTTTTTCCGCCAGAAGACGCTTGAATTTCAGACCATGTCATCCCTTCATACGAAACTAGTTTATCAAAAATTTCCTCGTAAAAATCAAAATTCTTTATAGACCATTTATCATGTTGTATATCACAACGTTGAAATGCCCACTTCGGGTTTTTATTTAGATAACTATCTGGATTTTCTACACTCTTAGGTACTTTACATCCTTTTACATCTGCCCTTTGTCTGACTTCTTTCTTTGCTGACATAAATACTACAGCCCCCCATAATATTGCTGCATACTTTCCTTTGTTATTACATTACTGCATGACATTCCTACTGGAGTATTTCCTCTAGCCTCCTTCCAAGGTTGCTCTTTATGCGTCAATTCACTAAGCCATTGAGGTTCTTTATCTCCATAATAATTCAATACAGCTTCCATTGTTTCAATCTCTTTACTCGTAAAGTCATAATCAGGGCAAAGAGAAAACAAACTTTCATCAACAATAAAGGCACCTTTGTGCCACTGAAATAATTGTGGACAAACAGGACCATTTGCCCACGCTTGAAAATCTTCTTCAAAAAGAGGAACATCATCCCATCCTAACGACCACGCCTGACAGTAGTACACCAATTTTTCCAATTTCATTGCTGTCATCGAACCATATCGATGAAGTACATATTTTGCCACATTGCATACGTTTGCCATAGCACTTTCCCCCATTCTCTTGATTATTTATATTATTATGTTTTCTCTGAATAAATTTTACACTATAAAATACTTTTTTTCAATACAATGTGGATAAAAATGTGGAAAACTTGTTGATAACTTTTTTGTAATACCTATGTTTTCATCTCCGCATCATTTATTATAGAACATTTGTTCTTTTCTTGCAACCGCTACATGCAGGAGTTAATTCAGAGCGTCATACAAAATAAAGCTCCTGCTTGTAAGTGTGGTTGAAATGTCGGCAACATCTTCAGACGCAAAAAGTAGCGCCCTCGTCCTGGTCAGATAAGGCGCTACTTTTGTAGTACACATCTCGCCGGCGGCTAAGCTTCATCTAGCTTTCGGCTCTCTTGTTAAGCATATTATAATATTAACTACAACAAATTTCAAGGTATAGTTGAATTTTATTGCCAAACAGGTCATTTCCCCACTCGTGTAGGAGCGTGGATAAGTCAACTGCTATGCCGCTTTCTGTTTGCTGTTTTTATGTAATGCGGCATCACACAGCGCATTTACAAACCGAACGAACTCAGCATCTTCACGTCTCTTCGGGTCTTCCAGTGCTTTTCTTCTAAGCCTTTCAATGTTTTCCGGCTCTTCTTTACTCATAGCAGCAACCATTTCAGCTATCATCTTATCATCCATTATGCCACCTCCTCCTTCACTTTGCGACGCCTGATAATCTGCCGGCAAATCTGTTTTAACTGCTTTATTTCATCATCAGTTGCATATTTTAATGCGTCTTCTGAAATCATCAATTCTTCTTCCTTGAACTCTACCATACTATGCCACCTCCGCGCCATGCCAAATGACATGGTAACTTTTTCTTGTGCCATCACACTGTGTATACTCAATATCTGTGGGGTAGCCGTTTTCGGCATACCAGTTCTTTACCATGATGATTACTTCCGGAGTGTACTTTCTAACGGTTCCCTGCCAGTTGCCTTTGCTCTCCCATGTTTCAGTGTACATGCTTGCCGGAATATCCAAACGGCGGATAATCTCATTAATTGCCTTGTCTGCGGGCTTGCCGGAGCTTTGATAATACAGGCCCACCTTACGGGCAATATGTACAGTGTCAAAATACTGGTTGTCCGCTTCGATTTGCACCGGAATCTCTATACCAGCCTTTTCGTAAAGGGATTTTGCAGTTAAAAGCTGTATCTTGCTGTTACACCCTGCGGCTTTAAGCATGGGGGTAAGAATCTTAACGGCGTTATTGACTGATGCAAGGCGCTCGGACTGGGTCTTACTCTTTGGCATTTCATAGTGCCCGGTCTGCCGCAGGGACGGAAGCACTTCATCAGCAATCCAATCAGTAAATGCTTCGGCATTCGGTTTGTGGCTTTTAAACACCAGCTTGTACACACCGCTCTCAGTGAGAAAGTTTTCGCCTGTATTGTGTAATTTTCTAAAGTTACTAATTGTCACTTTAGAATTTCTGCCGTCAACTTTATTGACATCCGAATTTTTAAGTTTTACAACCTGCTTTTCTGTCATTCTAGTAATGGCTTTTCTTACTCCCTCAGGTGATATTTCTAAACACTCCCCTACATGGTACGGATTAAACAGTACCTGTCCATTCAATTCAAATACTTCTACCTCATGTCCTTCAAAAATCATTAATTCATTCAATTTTTAATTCCTCACTTGTTTTTTAGGTCGGAATCCTGTAAAATGAATATAGGATTCCTGTGGTTTACGGGTTTCTTGCTAGAACAAACACGCAGGTCGGCAAACTTACTGTGTTTGTTCTTTTTTTCTTAGTTCTTTCTGTGGAATATTAAAAAGTTCTTCCAACTTATCCCAATTTCTTACATTAGTCCCCCTTTCTCCGTATTCAATCCTTTGGTAAGATTGCACGGCCATTCCGAGGTACTCTGCTACTTGTTTTTGAGTAAAACCATTAGTTTTCCTAACTGTCTGTAATTTTAACATATCCAACGCCTCCTTTTTCCTGTATACGAAAAACTCTATTGCTCTAAGATTTCTGTTACATCAACACAAAGAGCTTTTGCGATGGCGTTACCAATTTCATCAGTACAAGATTTCCCACATTTTATGTAAGAAATCGTTCCTCTTGAAATACCGGCTTTTTCAGCAAGTGCTTTCTGCGTTAATTCCTTTTGCATCATAATCATAGTTAACTTAAAACGGTCTATTCTCATTGTTCCACCTCCTTTTTTACATACATTTGTTTGTTATTAATTATAATATACTAGCATATGTATTTTGTCAACTCTTTTTTAACAAACTTTTGCTTTTAATATTATTTTTTATGTGGTACCATGTATTTGGAGGTGATATTATGAATATTGGGGAACAAATAAAAAAATATAGATTAGCCGCAAAAATGTCTCAAAGAGAATTAGGTGAAAAGTTGGGATTATCTCAACAACAAATAGCACAGTATGAGAATGGAAAAAGAACACCCAAAATAGAAACTCTAAATAATATTGCTGGTGCATTAAACGTTGGCTTAAAACGACTTTATCCAGAATATAGACAAGAATGGTTAAAAACTGAAACATACCGAATTGCAAGACAAAATCATGCAATTCGTGAAAGCATTTTAGGAATATTTTCAACACTATATGGGAACGTTGAAATAATTAATATAGATTCCGATAGAAGTAAATACACTACAGAATATGTTCTGAATACCGATAAAAAAATCTATACTTTAACGATTGAAGATTTAAACAAAATTGTTGATTTTCTATTAATTAACATTCCCTTTTTACTAGATACAATATGTACTGACATCAAAACTAAAGACAGTTCACCAAAAAAAGAAGCACCTACAGAATAGTATAGGCGCTTTGTTGTCAGGCTCCGCATGAGGCCTGTGGGTTGAAATCATAATAAATTCCAATGTCATTAATATCGCAAAGGTCAGGCTCCGCATGGGGCCTGTGGGTTGAAATGTGCCAATATGGCATGTGGACTATTATTTTACCAACATTTTATTGTTATTCTAAATACACCTCACATGAACAATCCGCCTATAGAAAACATAATGCTCAAAATAATTATAGTTATAAAAGCAGATAATATATACATCCACATAGGAGTTTTTTTCTCCGAATGCAATCTACTCCCACAATTTTGACAATAATCTATATTGGGAGGCATAGCATAACCACAATATGTACATTTTATCGTTCCTGACTGAAATACACTATCTAATATTTCTGGTCTTACTTGCTCTTTTTTATCTTTAAATAAATGCTCCAATTCCGGCAAAGCTCCATTACAGCTTTTACAGTTTGTAACATAATGTTCGTTGACAGTTCCACAATATGGACATTTTTTCTTTTCTAGGCTGTTATTAATTTCTAAATAAATTGGGAATCCACAATGAGGGCAATTACTTGTTTTATCACTTACTTCTTTCCCGCATTCAGGACAATTTATAATAGCCATATATATTTCCCTCCCACCGTTAAATAATATGCCATAATAATACTACAAATAAGGCGTAAATAAAAGTATTTTATACTCTACTTACGCCTAATAAATTATTTTGTCGGTACTCTAAACGGCTTCTTTGCGGTAAATTTGCATTTCAGACCGGCAAACGTTGCCGTGTTGCTCTTGATTTTCTGTATTTGGTCTGATAGACCCGATATGTATCCTCTAAATTGATGTACACCGCCTGTTGTCGGTATCGAAAAATCATGGTACTCAACCGGCTCCGTCAGTTTGTCTATGATGCTCTGATACAAGCTATCATTATCAATAGTACCAAAGCACATTGTGTAGTTAGCATATACGCCTATTAACCCCCTTTTAAGGTCACCATCCTCGGTTCTCTCTGCGTACTTGTCCAAAAAATCAAAGTTTCGCTGGACTACAATCAGAGGTACATCATAATAGATTCCATCAATACTTATTCCCTGTGTATACTGCCCCATAATGCACCTCCTATCTTACTCTAAAGTTTGTGCCGATACGAGTAACCTCTTTGGTGATGTGCGGCAGTTCTGCTCTTGCAAACTGCTTACCGTCAATTTCTAGTACCACCGTCATGTTACCGGTATTACCCAAACTGCCACTGTTACGGTCAAAAACATTTTGCAGTGCATTCTCGATGGTAGATAACGGCGCTTCTATATTTGTACCGCTTTTCTGGTCTCCCAAAATCGCCAGAAACTGCTGATTAGGAGGTATTACTGCACCGGTTGCCAGATGTGGGAGATTACTCGTTTTTAGCGTATTTCCACCCATTTTGATACCACCAACGCTTTGCGTTGCACCGCAAAGAGACGCTATATTATAAGTGATATCTGCAACTATATCAGATATTGATTTACCCAAATCCATAAACCACTGTATAACATCCCACACAAAGTTTTTTACTGCGTCAACTACTCCTGCACCCCAAGGTACCACTGTGTCTGTCCACCACGCGACTATAGTATCATTCCACCAGGGCACTACCGTATCCGTCCACCACTCCCTGACAAATGCCAACGGTGCATTATCATACCACCAATCCGATATCGATTCCCAGCCATCCGCTATACTCTGCTTCAGTGCTTCAAATTTTCCACCAATGTCCAAGCTTTCCCACCAACCAGAGATATCCCAATTCCAAAGAGTATCATTAAAAAATTTAGAAACATCATCTCCAAGGGTTAGATTATTAAAATAATCTCTAAATTTTGTTATATTATCCCATAAATCCACTAAATATTTATTATAATTAGTTTCATCATCATACTCAACGCCCGGTAGCTGAAACGCTGTTTTACTACATTCTTCAATAGTTTTTTGGAATTCTGCGAGCGCCGCATTATAATCCTCTAACGTCTCGTAATCTTCCCTTTGTGGCAATGTTGCACCCGACTCTTCCAAGGCGTTGCTAATATTCTCTATCCTCCTGTTGGATGCCGTTATCGGAGATGTATCATAGGCTACATATATAGTTAACAATGTGCCTAACACTGATAAAGCGTTTTGGAGATTACTGATTACAGGACCTAGTGACCTAAACAACAAAAATGCTGTTGCCAATTCGGCGAGTGCATACCCCCACTCTCGTGCATTTTCCGGGTCGTTAGCGTTTAGGAAATCGGTCAAGCCCGTTATTAAACCGTCTTCCCCAAAGACTTTTTCAAAAATTATTATGGATATGTCGGAAAAATCCTCAAAAAAGTCAATCAATCCCTCGCCAAAAGCCTCAGCGTATGGCTCGATTGCTGCCCAAAAATTTCTGAGATTTCTGTTTACCACATCCCAGTTAATGCTCAGCAAATCATTGTTAATAATATTTATCAGCCTTGTAAATCCTGCATCGTCCGTACCAAAGGCCCACGTACCTAATGGCTTTAAAAAGTTATCATAAAAATCCTTAAACCCGGTAACTGTAAAACTAGCTAACTTAGATAATCCCTCATCCCAAAGTTTTTTTATTGCCGCAGTAAATGGCGATAACTTATCTAATAATGACTGCATTTTTAGCTCTAGCTGACTCATTGCGCTATCACCATCTGGTATTATAGGCTTTGACTCGACACCGCTACCGCCGCCAAATCCGCCGCCGTTTCCACCTGACGTCTGCTGGCTTTGCAGCACGTTAAGGTCATCAAATGCCGCTGTGGCGTTTTTGGCCTTTTTTGCCGCAGCTTCTGTGGCGTTGCCATAATCGGTCATGGCATCTGCTGCATCTTCCGCACTGCCGGCATTTACAGACAGCTGCTGTGCCTGTATGCCAAACAGGTCGGACAATATCTTTCCTGCTGCATTTGCCACGTTGATAAGGGATGCTACGATATTGTTTAAGCCTTTTACTACCGGGGTCAGCACCGTAATCAGACCGCTGCCTAAGATGGACAGCAGCTCCTTCCACTGCTCGGACAGGATACGGGTCTGATTTGCCCACGAATCCTGCGTATCAGCAAAATCACTGCCCACAAAGGCAAGCTGTTCCATGACGTATTTATATCTGAGCGTTACTTTCTCAGACTGTGACATGGCAGATATCGTCTTTCTGATGCCCTGCTCCTGTGCAAACTGCTGTAAATTGGTTTCGGTCATTACAATGCCGAACTGCTTCAAAGTCTCTGTTTCTCCGGTATAAATAGATTTCAGCGCCGTACTTGCCACGTCCTGCGTCACATTGTAAAAGGATGACAGATTGCCGGTTGCCTCTGTAAGGGCAAGGGCCATATCCTTTGCATCTTCCGCGGAATCAAGCATGGACTTGCCCATTGCCATAAAGGTAGAACCTGTCTTATAGGCTGTAAGTCTTGACATACCAAGTTTTTCTATTGCGGTATTCGCCAGCGCGTCCATTTCCCCACGCATATGCCCGAAGGACTTGCTTACCACGTTATCAACTTCCTGGATGTCAGATGCAAGGTCTATTGCCTGTTTTCCCATCTTTACAAGCGCACCGACAGAAAATGCAATGCCAACTGCTGCTGCCAGTTTTCCAAGACTTGCGGTCATGGATTGTATACCGGTGTTAAATCCCTGTGTATTCAGTTTTGTATTAATTCTTATAGCGCCATCATAATGTGCCATAGTATCACCTCACAAACAAAAAGGAAGGCTCTGGCTCTAGGCTCTGGCTCTGTTAGTCCTGTGTTAATCTGCCAGTGCTGCTAAAAAATCAGCAATGGCACTCTGTTCTTCTTCGCTGTAATCCTGCTTAAGCGCATACCGCTTTCTAAGCTCTGCATAGGTCTTACGCATCTCTGCCGGCATATCGCTTGTAATCTTCTTTGTCCTGTACTCAATCACACTGGTAAAGGCACACTCGCCCAAGTCCCCAATCATCCGCAAAAATTTAAACCAGTGCAGGGATTCTTTTTCAAGGTCGATACCGTAAGCCTTTCTAAACCCGGTAATAATCCTGCCGGCATCAACATCAAAATCAAAACTCTTCTCGTCCTCTTCGCCGTTTCTTTCCTCCGGCAAATTACCGCCGTTTAAGAACCATGCAAGCCCGTGATACGCCGTTTCGGCATCCGGTATGCTTTTCCCGTACAACAGATACAGCGCCGTTGCAATGCGCTCATACTCGCTCAGCTCATCATCTGCAAGGCACTGACATATCTGTATGCCGATGCGGAAATCGGTGCGTATCAGATACCCGTTATAATCTTCCGGGTATCCGTCAAGCATCGGGTTCATCGTGCGCCGCCCTTACGTGCAGGGCTGTATTTCTGATTAATGCTGTCCTGTCTCTTCTTTCCGTACTTCTGCAGGATAGGCACAAGCTGCTCAAAGAAATCGGTTATCTCAGCCACATCAGGTACGATATCCCCAAACACCTTTTTACAGGTACCGGCGCCGAAAAGGTTATCAATGTCAACCATGACAGCCTTATGCATCTCTATATCCGTGCAGATCTGTTCAGGTACGGAAAGGTTCTCTATTTCACCCCTTTTCCCTTCAAACTCTTCTACCCGGTGCTGCAGGTTTGCAAACAGCGCATAAAACCTGTTGGGAAATTCTCTGTCAGACAAATCAATGGCAATGATATCACCATCATCGTTTACTTCAATTTTTACAATACTGTCACTGCTTCTTCTTATTTTTTCCATGTGGTCTCACCTTTCTTCTAAGGGCGGCCTTTCCCTGACCGCCCCTGTGATATGTTTTCTATACTGCTTCCGTGAATGCTTTTGTTGTCGGGTTGAATTTCCCAGATACCGGATCACCCTTAAAATTAATGGTAAAGCCGATGGTGAGCGGGTCAGATGCAGGGCCGCCATAAGAATCAATCTGTACCGTAACCCCCTGCTTCTCAGCTGCGTATGACCCGTCAGTATCCTTTTCCTCAAAGGCATCCACTGATACAATATCCGTCTCGGCATCCTCGCCGATGGCACGCGCTTTACGCAGTGCGTTGACATATTCAAAAATCGGCTCACCCTTCTTAGCCTGCAGCGTAACAGGCGCATTGGGCTGATAACCGGTAATCTGCGTATCTGCGGAATCCTGATTGATAAACTGCTCCGTCTTTGTCTGCGGATTGTAGGAAACAGATAACTCAGTAGCACCGTTCCCAATCAGGTTATAGGTTGCTTCCTCTCCCGGCGTTGTATTAAGCAACACCATAAATAAACTTCTTTTCATAAGGTTTCATCCTCCTATCGTTTCTCATAAGTCAAATTAAAGTTACACTGGTATTCTTCCATACCATTTTCATATCTTCCGGCAAGGAAAGTTGTGGTTGTACGGGATATGTCCGTTATGGTCCTGTTGCCCGTAAGCGGCGGATATGCCTGTTTTTCCAACCACTCCCCAAGCCGGTCAAGGAAATCCTGTTTATTGATTCTCTGCGGTGTGCTTGTTGGCCTGCACCGGTAGAGAATGAAAAACGGGAATTGCCCGTCAAAGCTTTCTTCATCCGGCATACACAGGTATTCTTCCGTTTTAACAGCTCCCTGCATGGAAAATACCCCTACAGGCGCATCATCCGATATAAACTGGTATTCCGCTGTAACACCTTTCGGCATATCGGGGAACTGGTTAATCAGTATCATCAACGCTTTAGATATTACCGTCTGCTCTGCCGCGCTCAAAGGTTCTTTATTCTGCTCTGCCATTATCCGCCTCCTGCCAGTCTTCTTGCTCCGTCAATCCATTTTCGCTTATTCACGCTCTTTGCTTTCTCAAACCAGTAGGCCCCCGTTCCCGGATGCCAGTAATGCAATGGAATATCGGTCACCTGCTTCGGCGGCGGTCCTACCATAACCTTACCGTAATACTGATACCGGGCGTATGGGCTGTCCCACACCACCTCTCCATCACCAGGAACAGTTCCTCTGATTGCACTGTTTCGCAAATCTCCTATCTGAAAAGGTACATAAGGATTGCTGTCAGTAACAACCTGATTATCAAGCCACTTCTGCGCCCGCTCATACTGGCCGGAAAACCTGTCCGTACTAATACGGGCATCAAGCGTTCCGTCAAACACTCTTACACTGGGAAAGCTCATTACTTACCACCTACTTCCAAATGTGGAATCAATGTATATTCATCCACCGTGGTTACCTGAAAGCAGTTATCATACTTCCGCTTCATGTACTCTGCAAAATCATCCTGTGCGGTATCCTCTGCACTGGTATCACCTTCCACAAAGAAATCTGATTCCCCGAATGTAAATGCCCCGCTCTTATCTGCTGTTTCCAACCACTCTTTAGGCTTTTTATAGGGCTTTTCCAGAGCCTTTTCCGTGCTGATATGCATACTTGCCCTATCTGCGGAATTAAGCCCCGTTTTAGCCACATTAGCGCCCTTTGTGATAAGCAGCCGGACATCCTGCAACACCGTAGGATACCAATGCTCTGTACAGCTCGCCTTATCCTCATACCGGTTATATATGGTTACGGTATCCTTGTAAAATACGTCCATATCACACCCCCGCATACAAAAGCCCGGTGCCGGACAGATACCTTGCCGCAGTGTCATACTTAAGCCGCTCCTGCGCCTTTACGTCCGTAAGGACTGCCGTAATCATGTTACTGCCGGTATCGTAGGATATGCTTTCGTTTCCACTGCTTTTAGATTTCACCAGCTTGCCGGTTCCGTCCGCATTCACACCTGTATTCTTCACTGCCTGGTCTATCTGATAGTTGACCTCAGCCAACGCACAGACTGCTTTCTGTACATCATCATCATACTCTGTACTGCCTTTCAATCTGCCAAAGGTGATACGGTGGATATCATCCTCTGCCCGGCTCTCGTACTTTGGGAAATCAGATACAGGGATGATATCCCCATAATATTTACCTTCGTAAAATTCGTATGTGGTTATCATCCCTGTCCTCCTTAACCTCTGGTAATAATTCTGGCAATAGGAATAGCCTTGTGAGGGAAGTACTCCTTAGTGCCGCTTTCGTTGCTGTTTGCCAGCTCCCAGTTGGATCCTGTTGCGAGCTGCTCATCCGTAGGGGAAATGAAGCTGGGCTGCTTAAAGGAAATGCCGTAAGGGGAGAAAATCTTTCTCTGACGGCTCCACAGCGTAGTTTCACCGCCGTTAGTCTTATCGTCCTCAGACATGGAATAAGGCTTCTTTGCGCCGCAGTTTGTGTACTCAATAGCACCCTCTCCAAGCACGTAAGTGGTATACTTCACATATGCAGGCTGTGCTTCGGTTGTAACCTTACCTTCGGAATCCTTTACCTCTTCTACCGCCGGTACTGTCTCCGTGGGCATGGTGTCATCAATCAGCACTAAACGTCCGTTGATAGACCCCAACGTCAAATCTCTTTCCACACCGTCCTTATCTGTGTACTTCAGATAAGACACCAGTTTCAGATTTTCAAGGTTAGTAGCCACCTGAGAGTGCATGATTGCCATCTTAAACTTACCCTTGTTGTCACCAAGCGCCTGCTGGATTGCATTGTTCAGCGTGGTTTCGTCAAAGGTATTTCCAGTCTCATTGCCGGAAATATCGTAGGTATGTCCGTTGACAAATTCCAGGTTCTTTGCACCTGTCATGGCAAAAATACCTTCCAATACCTTTAACAAAGTTGCCTGGTCGACATCATCCCAATACTCCGCAACCTCCTCCGTTGCCGGGAGAAAATCTTCGCCGGTGATGTCGGATGAGAAGTCTTTCTCAGTCCAGCCATTGGAGCGTCCTACTACCACACGCCCATGTGTATAGGTCTTACGGCTGGTTGTACCGATATCCGTATTACCGTCATAGTTGGAAGCCGTACCGCCGATTCTGGCCTTAATCGGCACTGTAATATAATTGCCGCCTGTCTGGTCCGGCAGCATGGCCGCATACTGTGATTTTTCCACAATAGCGCCGCTTTTCAGCAGTTCGTTTCTGTTCAGATTCGGCGCTTTATCCACATATGCACCGAATACTTCGCCATTAAAATTTTTTGCATCAAATAACATTAATCATCATCCTCCTTAAATGTACTGGCTGATATCCAGTCCCGGATTGGCATTTTTCAGCTTCATAAGCTGCTCCGGTGTATACTTTGCACCGGGCTGCGGCTTCTGACCTGCCGGAGTGGTGAATACCGCCATGTTTTCCTGTTCCTCTGTGACAAAAGCAGAAGCATCCTTACTCTTGATGTTGTCAATCATGTCATTCAGACCGATAATTTTTCCATCCACCAATTTCAGACCGGCAGCTTTGATTTCTGCCATGACTGCATTCTTCGCATACTCGGAAGAGAACTTGATACCGTCAATAGAGGCAGCAAGTACATCAGCAAAATCACGGTCATAAATCTGTTTCTCATACTCAGACTTTGCTTTCTCTGCCTTTTCCTTCCAGTCATCCCGTTCCTTCTGGATTGCGTCAAAGTCCTTACCCTCAAAACCCTTTAAGGTTCCTTCAGCGGTCTCTGCACGCTGTTTCCAGTTGTCACGCTCAGATGTCAGTGTTTCATTCTCTTTCTGTGTCTTCTTCAGGTCCTTTCCGTTTTCAGCCATAACAAACTTAATCTGTTCTTCGGTAAGTCCCTGTGCCTGTAATTCTTCTGTTTTCATCCTTTATTCCTCCCGTTATTAGGTTATTTATAGGTGCGTAACCAGTCACCAACGTTTTCGCATTATAGGTTGCGTAACCAATCGGAACGGCAGGATTTGAACCTGCGACACACAGCATAAAGCTGCTGCTCTGCCAAACTGAGCTACGTTCCGTCACCCCGTTTCCGGGGCTTAAGAAAGGTATATGGCACAAATACTGATAAAAGCAAAATAAAAAGAGCCGCACAGTCATTCTTCATTCTAAGAATTAACTATTCGGCTCTGTGGCTCTATTGTAATGATGGTTTCTTTCTTACATCTTTTGCAAAATACGGGAAAGTTGACTATTTTGGTATCTTCCCTATATTTCAGAAGGTTCTTTCCACACTTGGGACAGACATACCAATATGATTTTTCCATTGCATACACCTACTTGTTTTCACAACATATGTTCGAGTTGGCTATATTATAACTTGTAAGAATGGAATAGTCAATAGGTATAACTTATTTATTCTTCATCAAAAGCAGCAATACACGTAGACAATGGCTCAAACACATTATCTTCTATAACCAGATCTTGTTCCTCAGGAGATAAATGTTCAAATATTTCAAACGCCTTTTTTCTCAACTCTAAAAAATCTTCTTTTGTTTCACATTCTTCCATACACAATAATTTTATTAATTCTTCCATAGGCTTTTCTATCTTAATAACTTAAGACAATTCTCCAATTCCTCTCTATTTTTTCCATCATTATATAATAAATATCTGTTCACTTTATTTTTTAACCAGTTGAATCGTTGCTTAATGTCTTTATTATACAACTTTTCCGCAAAAAGGAAATTGCTATTTTCTATTCCGACAATTTGATTAATCTTCACCAAGGCATCTATATCCGGTCTATTTGTGTACCTGAAAGCTATTTTCTCTTTTATGCAAATTTGCCTTGCTAAGAATTCTGTCGATGCTTCTTCTATTTTTCTAAATGGAAGATATGTAAATGGCTTCATATAGCTTGCTGATCTTGAATGAAGCATTTCATGGATATAGGTCTTAGGTTGTGTTTTACTGCTTGCAAGAATACTACAATTCCACACCTTTCTTCCAACAATATTGTTTTCAGCGCACTTCTCGTCATCAATATTGACGATTCCTTTCCATTTGCTTTCTCTTTGCACATATTTTCCTGTTATGTCTTTTGCAATATTGCACTTTTCAAGAGCAGTTTTATCCTCAAAAATAGTATTTGTTCCGTAATAAAATGATACATTATTAGCTTTTCTTTCATTCATCAACGAATCTTCATATCTCTTTGCAGCCTCTCTTGCACTGGAAGAGCTGCTCTGTCCCCATCCTGCTACCTGTAACCGCTCCTGCTGTGTCCTAAGACCGGCATTACTGCAAAATTCTTTATATGCTGCATTCTTATCCCGTAGTTTTGCGGCCTTGCGGTCATAATCCTGCTGCAGGGCAAATTTCAGCTTATCATCGTCCGTAGCATCTATGGATTCCTTAAGCGCCTGAAGCTCTCTCTTGGTAGAACGAATGTCACGCTCTCTTTTCCTCTGCTCCTGCTGCTTATTGTAATATTCCTCGTTTTCCTTGCTGTTAAAGTTTTCATATGGATTCGATGACACCCCATCAATCCACGGCATGAAATGGTGGCGGCAGTTTGCACCGCAAAGCCCGGACACCGTGCCATAACCAGTTGCCTCTGACAGCTTACGGTACTTCTTACTGTTCCCACTGATAGAGTACACCTTTCCCTGCCACTCTGCATGAGAGGGACGTGCCCCCAGATGCGCAGACACCAGTACAAGATCGGTATCCAGCTCCTGCGCATTCTGCAAGGATACCCGCGCCGTGGCCTGTCCTACACCGGTAACCACACAGCGCCGCACAGCTGTTTCTATGGTATCCATATGGCCGGAAGGATAATGCACCGTAAGCCCGTTTGACGCAACCTTATTAATTGCCTGACGTACTGCTTCCGTATATGACTGCTGTCCGCTGATAACCTTAAAATACGCCTCATCCATTGTCTCCATGAAAAGGGACTGCCCGACACTGGCCGTAGTCTTTGTAAAGTTTCTAAGCTCCCCCAGTGTCTGCGCATAGGTTGCCCGTAATATATTAAGCATCTGCGGGCTTTGCCTGATATCAACAGGCTTAAGTCCTGCCTGCTTATACACTTCATTATCGTATGCCTGGCTCTTATAAGTTGCCTCTTCAAATATCTCCGCAATCTCTTTTTCAGACTTTCTCGTAAGCTTCGCAAGCTCTGCCACAATATCATCCAGTATCATGCCTGACTGCTGCAGCTTATAGAGCTGCCAGTCTATGGAGCCGGTAAACTGCCAGTCTACATTAACAAGCCTGCGGCAGATGTCCCGGACAGCAAACGTATTCAGTTGTTCATACAGCTCTATTGCCCTGTCAGATACGTTGTACAGGTAATCCGGTGTAAGCATCCGTTATTCCTCGTTTCCAAATAATCCGGTGTCCTTATTCTCATCCTGTGCCTCTGAAACAAGTGCCTTAGCCTCTGCCTCAGAGTACCCTTCAAACTTCATATAGTACCGCCACAGCGGGAATTTACCAGCCTGCACGTACTGCCAATGCCTTGCCTTATCCTCTTCGTACGAATACACTATATCGCCAAAATCATAGCTGACCTTATACTGTCCTACCGGTGCAAGATTGTAGATATCTGCAAACACTGACATAGCATAAAACAAATCATCTAAGCAGCTTTGCAGCGCATCTCTGGTATCCTTTATAAGCTGTATGGTCCTGCGGTCATCTGCTTCCACCTGTGTAGCTGTTACCATGCCCGTTTTTTCGTTAAAGACAAAATAACCGTTACTGTATCCGCACTTGTAGCCGATAAAAGAAAGCTGCTGATTAATGCCCTGGATCCTGATATCTGTATGTAACGGTCTCTCGATTGCCTGGTAGTAATCATCTGTACTGGGGGATACCATATGCACATGATGTGGCAGGTTCATTTCCATTTTGGAAATCTTTGTTCCCGGCTTATTCACCATCATATTACCCAAAAGCTCTATTGTCTCACTGTCCTTAATTTCCCCTGCATTGCGGCTGTAGGCGATATCCAAATCTTTTAATTCTTCCATTGCGTCAGAGAAAATAGATACTCCCAACGGGCTGTTTATATCTGCATCATTTGCCATCGGCATTTTAAATACGCCAAAAAGCATGGTATTAATCTGTCCGTCATTCGCTTTTGTGATATAGACATCCGGCTGCAGTCCGCTCCACTTTGTTCCCTCTAAGCCAATTTCCTTTCCAATGGATTTTTCAGTAGCGCTTACAAATGCCCTATTCTGGATGTGGTAAAATACAACGTCTTTGTAAGTGCCGTCCTTTTCATTTTTCACCTGTCCATGCATAAAAGAATGACGCTCCAACTTTGTATAATACTTCTTGTGATTGTCTTTTCCCTCCTCATAGGTATCCTGAAACACCATGTCACTCACTCTGCCATTGCCGGTGTTCACAATATAGAACTGTCCGGGAAGAAACAAATCAACACCGCTCTTGGTAGGCTTCATTACCACCGTTCCGACAGCGCATCCGTATTCTACCCAGTTACGGAGCCGGGGAAGTACATTTTTATTGCACTGCTCTTTTAACCAATTTGCCCGCGCGCTGCCGTCAAACTCTATTCCGGATGCCAGTGTAGTCAGCCTTGCCGTCTCAGAGCAGATTGACTTCGCAAACTTAATTGATCTTATCCGTTCCTCCGAATTTACCCATACAGGATTGCCCTTGTAAGTATTCATCCACTCTGCAATTTTACAATCCATAATGGTATCAGATGCGATATCAACGCCAAATACCTTTTCCGTCTCACTCAAAAACATGCTCTTCCACCATCCTTTTATCTTACTCATGATATTCATTAAGCGCTCTCTCCTCTTCTCAGTGACATCGGACTTGTCGCGTACCTAAGCGCATCAATCCAGTGATTGTTTTTATCCGGGTATTCCGGAATAATATTGCCCTGCTGGTCTACCTCATGCTCGTACTCTATAATCTCCTTGTATGCCCTGGGTGTACGTGCCGGGTCAACTACAAGTGTCCTGCACTGTAACCACTCCATCGTATATTTCACACTGCCCGGCTTTGCATTTGTTTTCCTTGCAGGAATTCCCTCATCCCTAAAGTCATTTATGCTTTCCTGTTCATCTGCGCCGCAAATTACCTCATAATCGTCATACCCGTGGTCTTTAATCTCCTGAGCCATTGCACGATTACGCTTTTTGCATCCTCCAAGCTCATCAAGCAGCATAATCTTTTCTTGGTTGTGATTGTAGGATACACGGATAAAGGCTTTGGGGTCCGGGAACCATCCCCAGTCCTGCCCCTGGTATATCCATTCCTGCTGCGCAATCTCTTCGTCCGTAATAGATCTGATTTCCAGCATTTCAAAGATATTGGTACCAATGCCAACGGGGATACCTAAGTATTCATGCTTATAGGCTTTCTCATTGGTCGCTTTCAGGTGTTCCGCATCATCAAGGAACTGCTGTCCTAACCACTCTTTTGACACTGTCGTATAATCTGATTTGTGCCTGTAGGAATCATCTCTTGGCTCATTTACATATACATTAGCCCAGTTAGCGTTGCTGATAGGCGGGTTGAATGATTTGAATACTACAAATTTTGAACCGCCACGAAGCACCGACTGCTGTACTGTACGAATTTCCTCTATTCCTGCAAATTCATCCAGCTCTTCAAACCACAGGTATTTAAAATACCCCTTACTCACCTTTATGGACTTGGTTTTCTTAGCTTTATCAAGTCCACGGAAGATTATCTTTTGCCCGGTAGGCTTATAGACATATTGCAGGGGGCTTACCTTCGCTTCCCAAAGGTCGGATACCTCTAACGCATCTATTGCCCATTGTATCTGCTCGTACACGGATTCCCTTAATGTTGATGCCACCTTACGGAACACTACCGCATTAGCATCTTTATCTTCCATCATGCCCAATATGATTTCCACCGATATGAAAGAGGACTTCGTTGAGCCACGCCCACCGTAAAGGTCATAATATGTATGCGCTCCGTCTAAGATATCCCAGTGAACATCATAGAATGCCGGCGCAATTACATCAGTCAGCTTTACTTCTTGGGATATTGTTGACAATCGTGACACCGCCTTCCACATTTGTATCCACTTCCCGCTTATCCCGCCATTCTTCCGGCTTTCTGTTTTTTAACCAGAATATCTGGGCCGTGGTATCCGGAACCACCTGCTTTTTTGTTACCTTACGTTCCGTAAGAACCCCATCTTCATATTTTTCACTGATTTCGTTGTACTCATATCCCAATGCTCTTTTTAACAGGGCATTTTCTACCTGAATATCAACTACCTCTTTGCCTCTTTTTAGGGCATCACATATCTCACAGAATTTCTTTTTCCACTCATAGAGTGTTTTTGCTGTTATGCCCATGTTAGAAGCAATCTGCTCATCAGTAAGGCCGTCTCGTGCCCAGGCTTCAAGCTTTATTAAATTTTCCTGTTCAAGCCACTTCTGGTATTTACCGGTTGCCATGCTTCCTCCTAACGAAAAAGAGCCGGCATGCAGATTGCTCTACATTATCGGCTCTTGGCTCTATTTCTGTGTTATGTTGTATGTGGTTATTATAACGTGCGGTTATGTGATTGTCAAATGATATTCAGGTTATAAGGTGCGATAACAATACCAGCTATCGAATATTGATGGTTGCTATCCTATATTCCATTATTCCACTGTTATCCCAGCTCTGCTTAGATATGAATCAAACCCATATCCTTCGTTCATTAAATTTACAATTTTTCCTATGCGATACTTTTTTTGAGATATTGTCATATTCTGCAAATTAGGATACGGAATATACATTCTTGCGCCGTCAACCATTGCTGTATAAAAAGTTTCAATCTCATTTCCAGCATAGCACAATTCAAATTCTTTTCTCCTTGCCACAGGGTCTGGAAATTTCTCTACCCAATCTTCAAAAAACCTTTCAGATTCATCGTAATCCACTTCCTTACCAATAATCGAAATCAGCAAATCGTCTTTAAACACAAAATTACCTTTTGCATCATCATACAGCCAATCATTAGGTTCTGACTCTATGATTATTTCCATAAATTCATCGTACGTCATAGCGTAACCCCCTTTTGTGATTTAATAAATAAATTATACTACACACAACCGTCATATTCAATTGCCAAGACTCATTTTTTATTACTTCTTGTCTTTTATTAGGTGCAGCAGGGAGGAATCGAACCTCCAACATCATAGACACAGACTGACAGCAACCTGTGTTACTCTATTTCACCGTGCCCGCCCTCTACCTACTGGTGGTACTGCCGCAAGATTTTAATTGTCGGTCTTTGTCGACACATTTGTGTTGCTTTTAGTAAAGATATGTACTATAATGTTTCTTGCAATAGGGGTACAGCAATATGAAAGAGCGATGTATAGGGGTGTAGGTCGCTCTTTCTGCGACTATTCGCCTGACATAACATCAATGCAGGCGTTTCAGCCTTCCGCTCTGTACACCACCATTGCAAGATTGCTCTCTGACAATTTCTTTTCAGCCGTTTCAAAAGCAGACCCCTTTTCGATTTTCACACACTGCTAACTTATCCCCGACTGGCGTTTCACGCACTCAAACTGCCATATATTGTATGCTTCTTTTAAGCTGAGAGTTTTACCGTTATGCCTAATCTCAAAGTACTTCCCGTCATACCGCCTAGGGTTCTTTTTAAGCCTTATATTACCGTCTGCATATACACGTTCTACCTCGTACGGATAGTTCATACAAATATCGCTGTATTCGTCTTGTATCATGGTTGCCTGCATTATAGTGCCTCCGTTCATCATAGACTGTCTTGGTATTATCGTGCTTGTTAGTATGCCTAAATTGCTGCAGAATATGCGTATGCTTACTGCACTTATACGGTTACCCTATATCCGCATCAATCAGCTTCACTTTCTTCTCTGTACAGCTCCGGCAATGGCATCCATGCATTCACAAACAGGTCATACTGCACATAGCTCTTATCATCATCTCCCGGATAGAAAGCACCGCCTTCCGCGTCTTCTTCGTACCTTCCAATATCCGGCACAGAAAAATTATCAAACGATACCATGATGTAACTGCCATTCTCCGGCAATCTCTCTGTTACAGGAATCCATCCACCATTTTCCTGCTTTGCTAAGGCTTCAGCACCCATTCGTGCAGCTTCTGCCATTGGCTTATTTACTCTCCCAATGTTTCCTTCGGCTTTGCTTAATTGATTTAATTTCTTTATTGCTTCCTTCTTGTCCATTTATCATTACCTCCTACAAATCTTCATCAAGCTGCTTAATCTGGTCTTCTGTCAAGCCGTATTCTCTTGCCACCTCTCTGGCCAACGCTAACTGATGAAGCTGCCACAAGTCGATATTGTGCATTCGGTTCATACGATTTAAGTAATCTATATAATCTGCCATCGGATTATCTCGTTCCTGTTCTTCCATTACTTTTCTCCCTGTTTATCTGTATTTGTCCACTCTTGCCTTTAGTGCCTCAAGCAGTGCCGTCTGACTGTCTCCTTTTGCCTTCAGTGCATCCATGACATCCTCGTCCACGGAACCAACCACCGCCAGATGATGTATAAAAACCTTCTGTTCCTGCCCCTGCCTGTGAAGTCTTGCATTTGCCTGCTGGTAAAGCTCCAGTGACCAGTTAAGCCCGAACCATATGACGTGGTGCCCTCCCTCCTGCAGGTTAAGGCCATATGCCGCACTGGCCGGATGGGCAAGCAGGATATCTATTTTCCCTGCATTCCAGTCTGCTATATCAGCGCTTGTCCTGAGTTCGCCGACACGAAGCTTTGTTTTTGCCAGTGCCTTTTCAATCCTCTCCACATCGTGCTGGAAATTGTAAAACACAAGGGCATGCTCCCCGTTCAGCTCCTCCACAAGCTCCATGAAAGCCTCAATCTTGTTATCATGCACCTCAACCACGTTTTTCCTGTCAGGGTCCATGGGGTCCTGCACATACACTGCCCCGTTGCCGATCTGCAGAAGCTTGTTGCTTAAAACTGCTGCACTGCCTGCATCCAGTATCGTGTCTCCAAATTCCAGAATCCGCTGCTTCTCCATTTCGTCATATGCCTTCTGTGCTTTGGCATCCAGCTTTATGTACCGGATATTGTCTATCCTGTCAGGAAGCTCCAGATAATCCTCTGCGGAAAGGCTGATGCAGATATCCTGTATCCGGCTCTGAATAATCTCTTCTGCTCCCGGCAGCGGGTCGTACCGGAAAATGGTGGTAGCGTTCCGCGACCCTGCACAGAAATAATTATTCCGGTACTCTGTAATTGTCCTGCCAAGCCGTATACCACCGTCCAACAGGTAAATCTGTGCCCACAGGTCCATGTATCCGTTACTGGAAGGAGTACCGGTCAGCTCATAAATCCGCTCTATGTGTGGCCGGACACTTTTAAGTGCCTTGAACCTCTTTGCCTGATGGCTCTTAAAGCTGCTGCTCTCATCGATTACCACCGCATCAAACGGCCAGTCATTCCGGTAGTAATCCACCAGCCAGGGAACGTTCTCCCGGTTAGTAACATACACATCTCCGGGTGATGCCAGTGCCTTTATCCTCCTCTGCAGGCTTCCCAGTACCGGTACGACCCGTAACAGGTGCAGGTGGTCCCATTTTGCCTGTTCCCTGGTCCACGTATCCTCTGCCACTTTTTTGGGTGCTATGACAAGACATCTGCGTATCAGAAACCGGTTATACTTCAGGTCATTTATCACCGTCATTGTGGTTACTGTCTTACCAAGCCCCATACCAAGAAACAGCGCCAGCGCCGGCTCCTGTATCATCCGGTTTATGCAGTACCTCTGGTAATTGTGTGGTGTGAATTTCATGTAAGCCCTCCTGCTTCCGGTATCTCCTGTAACAGCTCCTCACTGCCGTTTTGGCATTCAAGCCAGGTCAGGAACCGGTCAACCATTTCTTTTGTGTCTGCCCAGCCTGCTGTACAGCCCAGTGCCCTTAACTGCCTGATACGGTTTTGCTGATCTTTCCTCGGTACTTCTCCCGGTGCCTTAAGCTCCAGAAACCCGACCCTTCCTCCCGGCAGCATGACTATCCTGTCCGGCACACCTGTACACCCCGGAGACACAAATTTCAGTGCCAGCCCGCCTCTTGCCTTTGCCTGCTTTGCCAGATATTCCTCAACCTCTTTTTCTCTCATTCCAACCTCCAGTAAAATCTTCCGTGATCGTTTTTAGTTTTTACGCCGAGTGTTTTTCTTGACTGCTTGAATACCCTAAGCGGGATACCATTTGCCGCCATCTGCTCTCTTATCTCTTCACAGCTATGCCACTCCCCATCTTCAAGCATCTCTTTCAGCTTCGTCGTGCAAAAATCATGGTCAGATAAAATTATTCCGGAAACACCCATATTTTTTCCTCCTGCATACAAAGTAACAATTTTACACCGTTCCCCCTTTATATATATGTACAGGGGTATCAAGGGTTATATATATCCTTATTTCCTTTATTTATATATTTCATATAGAATAATGTTTACATGTTTATAAATACCCTCTAATCCTTTAAAACACTGACTTTTTTCGTACACATTAGATTGTTACATTGTTTTCATTGTTCACATTGCATGCAACATTTGTATCAGCATAAAATGTTACATCAAGGGTACTCTATTGTTGCTTCTGATAACCTCTCTGGGCACCATACCCACCGCCAAAGCGTATCGGACTTTTTGCTTTTTTCCATCCCGGCATTCTGTCCAAGATAGAATTTATTTCCCTGGAATCGGATTTTTTCATCCTGTTGCTTCCCTGTCTGTAGCACTCGCTCCATATCTCCAAAGCGCATATCCTGTCCCTGTACATCAGGTTTTCTTCCGGTTCCCGGTCCTGATTAAAAACGTTATCCAGCCACGTCCGCCGTTCTGCCATGGTCCACTGGTACCAGTTCTTTGGCACCTTCTTCTGCAGGAATTCTTCTATAACACCCTCGTTACTGTTGGATTCCCTGTGTGCCTCCTGGGTATCCTTTGCAAGCCCTTCAGCCTCTCCTGACAGCACCAGGGATTCTCCTGCCCTGTACAATACCATGGCCTCTGCCCAGATTAATGGCACCTCCTGCAGCAGGTCTCTGAATACGGATTTCCCGTGGGGATGCAGTCCTAAGTCTACCGGCCAGAAGCGGCGTCCGCCCGTATCGTCCTTCAGAAACTCCGTTTCATTGGTTGTCCCTACTAACAGACACCGCCTCGGATAATTGCCCGTCCTGCGCCCGTAAGCCGCCCTGTAGGTGTCCTCGCACTTGCTGATAAACTGCTTTACCACATTCATCTCGGATTTTGTCATACCCGATAGTTCCCCGCATTCCACTATCCAGTAGCCCTGCAAAAGCTCTGCGGCTTCCTTGCCTTCAAAGGTATATAAGGAGTCCGTGTACCACCGCATGCCAAGCAGCCTGAAAAAAGTACTCTTACCTATACCCTGTGGGCCTGCCAGTATCAGCATCTGGTCAAACTTGATGCCCGGATTAAACAGCCTTGCAATGGCAGCCACAATGCACTTTCTGGTAGCTTCCCTCGTATAGACCGTATCCTCCGCACCAAAATAATCCACTAACAGAGTGTCAATGCGGCTCACACCGTCCCACTGCAGTGTAACAAGATAATCCCGAAGCAGGTTCACACGGTGGTTCATGGCATACACCGCAAACCCGTCCATTATTTTTTCCTTACCTGCAATCCCGTAGTGGGATTCCATGTATCCGCGCAGCCCTGCGTCATCCTCATCCTTCCACAGCCTGTGTACGCCGTTAAATTCAAAGGCTTCCCATGGCATCCTGTCACATATCATGGGTCTGTCCGCAAAATCATCATGGTACACCTTTCCCCTTATCTGGGGGTCGTTTTCCATGATAAGCTGCACGTTGGTTACGGTAGGGAGCGGCATTCCTGTTTTGGGATGCACCTTTAACCTTGTCATCCAGTCATAGGATTCCTGTGAGGTGTCCACCGGGGCATCAAAGCTCTGCACCGCCATTTCATAACGTTCCTTTAACAGCATCTGCGCCACCGGCTCCTGTGCTGCTGCAAACTCACACATGGACTTATAGGAAGGCAGATTATTCACCGGGGTTTCCGGATCAGCACTGGCATCCTCATCCCCGAACAGATGCAGGCGTACCATGTCAAAGGCGTTGCACAGTCTGTCACAGCAGGGATCCGTTGCATGGTGGCTGTAAATAAATTTCCCGTCATCGTACAGCACGGCGCCACCCACAGTAGACCCTTCCACGTATGTAAAACGTCCGTCCGTGCAGGAATCATAGGTTCCCGGAATAAAGAGTTCCATGGCAGTCACAATGTCATAACACCGACAGAAGGCTCCTACCACACCCTGTTTTTCCAACGGATTACCCTGCTTCTTTGCGGACCTGTCCCTTATCTTTGCCGCACCGGGAACCTCCGGCCATTCCTTTACATCCTTCCAGTCCCTGTACATGGCAAGTATGCCTTCCTTTGACAGGAACGGCTTATCCTCATACAGGAAAATAAATTCTGAGTCCGCGGAGCAGCTTGGCCAGTACATCAGCCGGATACTCTGGAACGTAGTCGGGTCAAATATCTGCATCCCGATAAAGGATGCCATTTTACGTGCTATGGGTTCATATTCATCCGCTGAGCAGGGAATATCTAACGGGAAAATGATACGAAGCCTGGGAGCTGCGCCTTCATGCTTTCTGGTACTGTAAACCGCATAGGCACAGCCAAGCGCTGACACTGCATTGAGCACCCGCTGGGTGCCTCCCGGTTCTATGGTGTCGGCATCCAGTGTGATAAGGTATCTTTCTCCTGCGGCATTGTTCTTTCTCTGTCTGCCAGTTAAGGTACCACCCACAAATCCGCCTATATCCTTCAGTTCATCCTGCTTTGGTTTCGGCAGTGCTTTATATTCAGCAAAACTTTCCGGTGTTCTCACC
The DNA here is from genome assembly GCA_900551115.1 of uncultured Lachnospiraceae bacterium. Lineage (GTDB taxonomy): Bacteria > Bacillota > Clostridia > Lachnospirales > Lachnospiraceae > Acetatifactor. The sequence continues at coordinate 32,558 of URUY01000017.1, read as the reverse complement.
GGCTGGGACAGCTTTCCTACAAACGCTGACCACGTAATATCCTGTATTATCCAGTTTGTGGATTTCCTGCTTGCACCTGTCGCTATTTTTATTGCTCTGTCATTCTGCATGGAGAAATCCTCCTAGTCTTTCATGTAATAATGGCTCTCAAATCCTGCCGCGTTTAGTGGCAGTCCTTCTGCCCATGCCGGCAGCGTACACATCAGCTTTATGGCTTCATCCAGATTCTTTTCTGATTCCTCCGGCACTTCCATAATGACCTCGTCATGCACATGGAAGTTAATCTGATATCCTGCGTAATACAGATTCATCATGGCGTTACAGAGGATATCTCTTGCCACCGCCTGTACAATATTTTCAGTAAGCTTACCGCCATAAGTGGATATAAGCTCCCATTTCCTCGTTTTCTGATTCGTTCCCCAAAAGTGTATGGCATCACGGCCCAAGTCGTTTTCCCGTATTTCCGGCCTGTAATAGAACAGGTCACGCCCGGAAGGCAGTCTGATAAGCAGATAATCCCTGTCACGGTAAAAAGTAATCCCGCAGGGCATGGTATTGGTTACACCCAGCTTTACGGCAGACAGGGCGTACTGCTCCACCGTTTTCCAGAAATCAACGATACGGGGACTGCTTTTGCGCCATCTGGACACAATATCCGGCAGTTCCTCTTCCGTAAGCCCCATGTTAAGGGCTCCCATATTAATAAGGGCTCCGGTGCTTCCCTGGTATCCAAGCGCCAGCTCTGCTACCTTTCCCTTGCTGCGCAGGGCGTATTCCGGATTTCCTTTTTTGATTTTTTCCACAGGCACACCGAACATCTGGCTTGCGGATGCCTCATATATCTTTCCTGTGGTCTTAAAAATATCCAGTCTCCAGGTCTCCCCGGCAAGCCATGCAAGCACTCTTGCTTCGATAGCGGAAAAGTCTGCCACCACAAAGCGGTTGCCGGGTGTCGGTATGAAGGCTGTCCGGATAAGCTGAGACAGCGTATCGGGTATGTTTCCGTAAATACAGCGTATCGCTTCTATCTGCCTTTTTCTGATAAGCTCACGCGCCGTATCGAGATTCTCTATATAATTTCTCGGAAGGTTCTGTACCTGTACAAGCCTTCCTGCAAAGCGTCCTGTACGGTTGGCACCGTAGAACTGCAGCAGCCCCCTGATACGCCCGTCAGCGCAGATACAGGCATCCATGGTCTCATACTTCTTTACAGAGGTCTTTCCCAGCTCCCTGCGTATCTTCAGGACTTCCTTTATCATGTCCTTCTCGTTTTTATCCGCCAGAACCTCTGCCACCGTGGACTTATTCAGATTATCCAGTTCCAAATCCGAATTATCTTCTATCCACTGCTTCAGCTGCGCCACACTGTTCGGGTTATCCAGTCCGGTAAGTCTCCTTGCACGTCCGGACAGCTCATCCTTTATCTGTGCATGTACGGCAAGAGCGCCGCTTATCATCCCCACATCCATGGCAACTCCTGTCTGGTTAATGATTTGGTCAAGTACCCAGTTTTGGTGTTCTGCCTCCGGAAAGGGGTGTGCCTCCAGCACCTTATGGATTTCCATCTCTGTCACAACGTCCTGCCTGCAGTAATCCTTAAACAGATTCCATTTAGCTTTGTCATGGACAGGCATGTTACGTGTCCGTCCGCCGTTTGTCCTTGACGGAGTACAGGGAATACAGAAATACCGGATAAGGCTCTTTCCCACACTCATTTTTCTTTTATCTTCCGAAAAGCCCATGGCATTTCCAACGGCATCCAATGACGCCGGAAAACCGCAGTACAATGCGTGTACCATGGTACAGTGCCACTGATATGTCTGTGTGGCATAAAATTTACTCAGGCAATATATTTCAAAGGCCGCATTATGGGCCACTTTTTTCACATTCGGGTTATTCAGGTCTGCAATAATGTCACCGGGTATCTGTTCTCCCTGGGCAACATCAATAATCCTGACAGGTTCATAATCATAAGAATATGCAAATAAAAGAATTTCAAAATCCGGGGACTGTACATATTTGTACAGCCCGGACTTAATCGGAACGCTGGAATAGGTTTCTAAATCAATGTGCAGGGTTCTCATATCCCCATCACTCCTCCACTCATAATCGGTCTTCCTGTTATCGGGTCAGTCTGCTGTGCAGGCGCTCCGTATACACCCTGCTGGTAAACCGGCTGCTGTGCATACTGCTGTACTGCCTGTCCTGCCGGCGGCTGTGTGCCCTGCGGCACTGCAGGCTGATAAGCAGGTGCTGCCGGTGCCTGATAAGGCGTCTGCTGATAGACCGGTGCTGCCGCCTGATAGGAAGGCTGCTGGTAGACCGGCTGCTGTGCATTATACGGAGCTGCACCACCGTAAGCATTTGCGCCGCCAAAAGCTTCTTCGGCGGATACACGCATGGACAGCGGCTCCCCGTCCTCAATTTTCTGTACGGCATTCAGCCCACATCCGATACCTTTATTACCATTGCTGTTGTAGGCAAACATATTGACACTGGCGCGGACATAACAGCCGGAATACACATCAGCCGGATTAATAATGTTCTGCATGTCCAGCCCTACAATGACCGGCTGCTGTTTAGCTGATGCCGTAATAACCATATGCCCTTTGCATTCTTCCCCGAATGCTTCACCGGACGGACGGAACCCGTCCCCGTCATAAAGGGGCACCTTGCACTGAGGCGGGATCTGACCCCCGAATGCCTTTTGCGCGCCTTCCTGCTTTGCCCTCTCGATATCTGCGTAAATTGCATTAAGCGTAGCCGTATCATTCTTCGGAATTAAAAGTGTGATGGAATATTTTTCTTCCCCTCCGACATTACTGGGTATCCTGGGCGTAAAGATATGTACATAGCTTGCCCTCACTTTTCCTGTTGTTACTGCCATTTTATTTATCCTCCTTATAGGTATTTGCTCCGCCAAAGGCTTCCTCTGCCGTTACCTGCATCTGCATGGCAGGACGTTTATCATCTGCAGGAGCCAGTGTGGGTTTTCCCTGCGGCTTCGTGATATAGTTATTCAAAATGCTGTCCTTGTGTTCCTTGGTTATGACAGCCTCCAGCTTAGCCAGCGTCAAAGGAACTGTCTCGTAAAGAACGGCATCTTCGTATCCTGCAGCTTTCAAAGCCTCAAAGGCCTGTATCTGGTCGGAAATGGCTCTGTTACTCCGTCCTTCCACAAGCTTCCAGCCGGGTATCTCCCTGCCTGCCAGTATTTCCTTCTGTGCAAACTCCTCAAGCTTTTTAACCCATGCTGCCAAAAACTGTGCTTCCTTTAAGATTTGCCCAACTTCACCGTTTGACAGGGCCGGAGGCAGGTTCATAACTGTAGTTCCCGTAGGATTCGGGCTGACTGCCGTATCCATAAACGCCATGTATTTATCCGTCCTTGCCCGGCACGTACCCCGAAGCTTACAGAAGCCTTCGTCACACCACGAACCGGGGACACACTCTCCACCACCGGCAAAAGCTTTTTCTGCGGCAGGCTTAAGGACATTGAGTCCCCATGTCTCCAGCTCCGCTCTTGTAATGCTCCATTTGGAAAAATTGTTAATACGCGGTTGTACGATGTGCAGGGTCACCGTTGCAATGGGATAAATAAAAGCAAAATCCTTTATTGCACCAAGACCATAGCATTTCATCTGTGGGTTATCCTCTGCCGAGACCGCGACACCTTTTCCATATTTGAAATCAATGACATGCAGTTCCGTGCCGGATATCAGGATACAGTCACCGGTGCCAAACCCTTCCGGCGCCCAGTCACTGTAATCCAGTCTCTTTTCTACCGCCACAGTGGGCGCTGCATTAAAGCTGTTTGCAACCTCCATCACATAGTCCGCATACCGGTCTGTGTAGCCGTCCATCTCCTTCTGGTACAGCGGATCCTTCTGCAGCTTATTCAGTCTGGACTTGTAGGTTCTGTCTGTCATATTACGGTCCGTAAAAAGCTTTTCCAGCTTTAATTCGCACATGCTGTGAGCCAGGGTTCCCTCTTTTGCATATTCACTTTCTTCATCAGGGATGTTTTCCTCCAGCCTTGCAGATGCCGGACAGTTGAGCCACTTCTTTGCACCAGATGCTGAAAGCAGCGCATGCTGTTTTTCCTCCTTCTTTTTCGCCATCAGATTACACCTCCGATACCGCGTATGGCTGTGGCAAATTCTCCATATTTCTCTCTGGGCAGGGAAAACAGGTCATTTACACCAAACTGGTTTAACAGTGCATGCACCTCCGCCTGTTTGTTCATGTTGGCGCACAGATTGGATAAGGCAACTGCAAGCTGGTCAAAGCTGTACTGCTGCGGTGCGGCCGTGGTAGGAACCTGTACAGGCGCATTAACCGGCTGTTGTACAGGAATCTGGGACTGCGCCATCTGGACAGGCACTGTCTGCTGCGGTGCGGCAGCCTGCATCTGGGGAGTTGTTACAGGCACCTGCTGTGGTGCTGTTACGGGTACTGCCTGCTGTTGTGCCTGTTTCGGCATCTGGGATACCACAGCCTGTGCTGACAATGCCGGTCCCGCCTGTGTGGATACCTGCTGTACATTTCCGGCTGCCAGTGCCTGCAGCGCCCTTGTTAGCTCATCGAGCCCTTCAATCTTAATTACAATTTCGTTCATGGTGTTTATCCTCCTTTAGTCAACCACTCTTAAAATATCCCGCATAATTGCGGTACCATAATTATCTGCAAAACCTTTCATGAGCTGCTCCTTCGTTACTCCGGTCTTCATCTTCTTCCTCCTCCCTGCAGTCGCATTTTTCATCAGGGTCTAAATGTGCGCCACAGTACGGACATATCCTGTCACCCATTTTTATTTTCCTCCCTGTTGCGCATTACTTCTTCCTTAATCTGTTCAAAGGCTGCCAAAGATTCCGGGTTGTCACAGTCAGCTTTTACTGCCACAGAACTGGTACCCTGCTTCAGCAGCCAGTACAATGCGTTGTTAAAATCCGGATCGTTTTTGATAACCTTTGCATAATCTTCCAAAACAAGTACGACTATAGGAAGTGTTGTCTCATTAAGTGGCTGTATTGCCTCGCTTATTCTGCCAGACACATCCTGCATATGATTTTTCAGTTTTTCACAAATATTTTCCATCTTGAAATCTCCTGTTTTAATTGCTATAATTTAATTGGTTTCAGATTGCCCCTCTTGCTGTCCAGGCTCAGGGGCTTTCTTTATGTCCCGTGTTAACCCTGCGCGGCTCAAAACGTTGTAAACGGTTGCTTCTGAGCAGCCTACATCTGCTGCAATGTCTTTTACCGGCCAGCCCGCTTTTCTCAGTGCCAGCACCTTCCCGGTATCTACTTTTCTTGTGCGGGGCTTGTCCGCAGGGGACTCCTGTTGTGATGTCGCAATCATGTCCTGTACCGCGTCCTCGAAGTCCTTATTAATAGTGGCAGGTACACCTTTTTTGCATTTCTCGTTAATCAGTCCTGCAAAGTAATCAGCACAGTCCCTGCAGAAATCTCTGTACTTCATTTCCGGATAAGGGTCATTAGGTGCAAAGTCTTCTGATTCACGGTCAGCTTCTTCTGTAAAAATTTTGAAAATGCTTCCTGTTATTTCCTGCTTACACCTGTCACAGGTATAAATGATTTTCTTCACCTTCGTTTTCCTCCTTTCTTAAAATATCCGTCTTCGTAGGCACCCCACACAAGGACTGCCAGTCCGACTATAAACATGGCCCCGGGGGTAAATAACCACTCGCTGTCAGCTGCAGCCATACCCAGTATCCATAGTGTGAATCCCACACCGTAAAGTATCTTATGTAACTGCATTGGCTTGTCCTCCCTTCTACCGCCTAAGCGGTACTCTGATTGTGCCTCTTAATTTCTTCCTGGATTGCAATGTTGAAAGCCCGCTTGATAATCTGCTTTACCTCTTCCGGCGTATGTATTTTGTCGTCACACACGGTAATTATGCAGCCTCTTTCACTTTTGCGTTCCTCAATCACTGCCATAAAATCACCTCCTCTAAAGTGTATGTGTTACCGCCTGTACAACTTGCCTGTGCCCTCCGCGCGATGCGCAGCATAGGGGGGATACTGCGCACCACTGTTGAGGGGGTATATATCAGCGGCGCTTACGCACCGCGCGGAAGGTACAGGGTGTTGCTTAATCTTTTTTTCCTATAACAACTGATACACCTAATGCATAAAAAACACGGTCTGCACTTTTTATTGACATTGTCCGTTCACCACTTTCCCAATAGAATATTGCCCTTTTTGTGAATCCAGTCATTTGTGCAAGTTGTTCAACTGAAACTCCCAATTTTTGTCGTTCTTTTCTTACTAATTTCCCATACTCCATATTTACTTATATATTCCTTTCTGCTATACTTTATATTGTTGAGGAACATGTGTTCATCGCAATATATGGGAGGAAAAATATTATGAGAAAGGAGGTATTATATGGGTAAAAATCAATGGGTTTCTCCTCGTGGCGACCAGTGGGCAGTTCACGGTGAAGGTAACCAGCGTGACACAAAACTGTTTAACACTCAGCAAAAGGCTGCTGATTACGCAAAGCAAATTGCCATTAACCAGAGAAGTGAAGTTATTGTCCAAGGACAAAATGGGCAAATTCGTTCAAAGGATAGTTATGGCAACGACCCTTGTCCGCCAAGAGATACAGAACACTAATCGTAGTTAGGTACTAAGCGAACCCTGTAACCATTTGCAACTTTTATCTCGTCACAGTTAATGTCTGCAATGGTTGTGGGGTTTTCTTCATCTGTCTCAACAACTATCTTTGTGTAGTCCTTAAGAGTTTCCACCGTTCTCACCTTCTTTATCCTTGCTTTTACCATCGATAACCCTCCTTCCTGTGCTTCTCACGTTTTGTGTTTTATTTATGTAAAAAAAATTTTATGGATAGGCTTTTTATAATATGTAGCTAGCCGAATCTTTATATTATCCCTCGGAATACGCTCTCCGCGTTCATACATGGATAACGCCGAAACACTGATTCCAACTGCATTTGCTACAGTGTCCTGTGTTTTTGTTCCTCTAAGCTCGATTAGCCTTTTTCCAATCTCTTTCGCATTTATGCCGTCCACTTAATCACCTCTTTTTCTCACGCTTCGTGTTTATGTATGTATAGTACACGATTAGTGAGCGATTGTCAACACGTTTTGTAAAATTATTTAATTGATTTTTTTTACATTATGTGTATAATCAGAATTAGGAGGACGTAAATATGCCTGAATTTAAAGATATGTTAAAATATTTCAGAATGCGTGAACACTTATCGCAAAGCGAGCTTGCAGAAAAACTGGGTGTAGCCACTTCAACTATAAGCATGTACGAAGTCGGAAAAAGGGAACCGGATTTTGAAACAGAAGAAAAAATTGCTGACTTCTTTAATACTGACTTAAACACCTTAAGGGGTCGTGATACAGAACAACCTTCCTACTACATAGACAATGAGGCTCGTGATATGGCACAGTTCCTATATGAGAATCCAAATTACAAAGTCCTATTTGATGCATCCAGAAAAGTAAAGCCGGAAGATATCCAGTTCGTAAAAGAAATGATTGACCGGATGAGTAACAAGGACTAAGTCCAATATATTGGACACTCCTTATGTTACTATCGATAGCAAGGAGTGTTAGAGAATGGACAATGTAAATACAATTTATGCCTGCATGCCACCAAGGATACATTCATATGTAATAAGTAATGACGACATGAGTTACACAATAGTACTTAACAGCAATCTAAGCTATGAGCAGAATCTTTTATCTTATACCCACGAGCTGGAGCATATTCATAATGGGGATTACGATAAGAAGTGTTCTGTTGATATCATAGAATTATCAGCACACGGATAATTGTGCGGGTATATTTTTTACTTAATAGGAGGGGTTTATATATGGCATTAATCAAATGTAGAGAATGTGGAAAAGAAATATCAGACCAAGCGGCAGCATGTCCTAATTGTGGATGTCCAAACGTTCCAGTGCAGACGGTTCAAGCACAGCAGGCACCGCAATACAGACAGCAAAATCAGTACATTCAGCAACCTTATACTCAACCTGTGCCCCCTAACAATCAACAATATGTACCTCGTCCTTATGTGGTGCAACCTGCTTATAAAAAGGCTAAAAAATCTCATTCTACCTTAAGCTGTGTGGCCTGTGCTTTTGCCGGGGTCGCAATGATATTTCCGCTTATAAAGATACTGGGATTTTTTCTTGCCTTTGTCGGCATGATATTAGGCATCATAGATTTGTGTATCTATGATAAAAATAAAAGGCATTTAGGCTCATGGTTTTCTCTGGTCGTATTCTTCATATACATAATTATTATGCTTGTGTAAATAAAGATTGCAGGTAGATAATTTCGTTATCTTTTTCGAGCCTAATATAGGGGTACTCGAATTGGTATGATTTTTACTTTTTACTATAGGAGAAATGCTATATGGAAGATTTAAAAAATCGGTTAATTGAGAAATCAAAAGAAGCTTTCTGTATGGCTATAGAATTATATAATAAGCCTACAATCAAGTATCGTGTAGAAGGATTTTCTTTGTTCATTTGCAATGCTTGGGAACTAATGCTAAAAGCGTATTTGTTAAAAACAAACGGTCCTTCCAGTATTTATTATCCTGACAACAGAGATAGAACCATATCTCTTGAAAACTGTATCCAGAAGGTCTTCACCAACAACAAAGACCCTTTACGGCTAAACTTGGAAAAAATTATTGAACTACGTAATACCAGTACACACTTTATAACAGAAGAATACGAAATGGTATATGTCCCTTTGTTTCAGTCATGTGTAATAAACTATACAGAAAAAATGTCTGCATTTCATGACGTTGATATGACTTTAGTAATACCACAAAACTTTTTGACTCTCTCTGTCAGTATGAAAGCCTTAAGTGAAACAGAAATAGTAGCCAAATACCCAGAAGAAATTGCTACAAAGCTTTTAACAAGAAAAGCCGATATCGATGATGCTTCAATTAATTCTAATGAAAAATTTGCTATTAGGATTGAACATTATCACTACCTTACAAAGGATAAGGATCGTGCTACATCTATGGTAAAGATTGATAATTCTGCTGATGCCAATGTAAAGATTATTCATGATGTAAAAGACCCAAATAATACACACAAATATACTGCCAAAACGTGTATTTCGGCTATCAGAGATAGATTGCAAAAAGACCAAATTACCTTGTATTACAATGAGCAAGAAGCACGTTTCACTAGCTTCCATTTCACAAACTTTTGTAAGTATTATGGATTAAAAGAAAATGAACGCTTTTGCTATATTCATAAACAATTTTCTCTTCCACAGTACTCATATTCACAGCAAGTAATTGATTTTATTGTGACCGAAATAAAAAAAGACCCTGAACATATATTAAATAATATAAAAAAAATAAGCTAACCCCGGGGGCAAAGGAATTCTAAGCTTGCGCCTACTCCTATTCAGGAACCCAGCCATATCCCTCACGAGTTAACTTACTTGTATTATAGCATACGACATAACATTGTCAATTATGCAATTTGCACAATAAACAATGAATAAAAAACTGCCCCTGCGTTCACCATACGGTCAAGCAACAGGGACAGCATTGCGAATATACCGGAATCCCGATACATACGCCCTCAACAAGCACATTGTATCATCTTTCCCGGTATACCGCAAGTTTTAAAAACTTTGATACCGGGCATTTTTATGCCCAAAATCCATAAAATGTACAGGAGGATGATACTATGTACTGTGCTTATCTGAGAAAAAGCCGGGCTGACCGTGATGCTGAGCTGCGGGGAGAAGGGGAAACCCTTGCAAGGCACAGGGAAATGCTCACGGAGCTGTCAGTCAAATTACATAATCCGATTGAAAAGTTTTATCAGGAAGTGGTATCCGGGGACACCATAGACGCCCGTCCTGTGATGCAGGAGCTGTTATCAGACGTGGAACAGGGCATGTGGGAAGGTGTGTATGTGGTAGAGGTGGAACGTCTGGCCCGTGGCAACACAAGGGACCAGGGCGTGGTTGCGGACGCCTTTAAGTATTCCGACACCAAGATTATCACCCTCTCCAAGACCTACGACCCCAACGATGAATTTGACGAGGAGTATTTTGAGTTCGGCCTGTTTATGTCACGCCGGGAATATAAGACCATTAACCGCCGCCTGCAGCGCGGCAGGATTGCATCGGTAGGGGAAGGGAAATATGTAGGCGGCACTGCTCCCTACGGCTATGAGCGTGTTAAGCTGCCGCACCAGAAGGGTTACACCCTGCGGATCGTAGAGACGGAGGCAGATGTAGTCCGCATGATATTTAACTGGTACTGCTTTGGAGAAACACAGCCTGACGGCACAAGGAGCAGGCTTGGTACGGACGCCATTGCCACAAAGCTTGACTCCCTTGGAATAGCCCCCAGACAGGCCGCGCACTGGTCCAAAGCGTCCATCGCGGACATGCTGCGTAATCCTACCTATGCCGGCATGGTACGGTTCGGCTATGACAAGGAAGTAAAGGTTGTCCGGGATAACAGGGTACTAAAGGTGCGCCGGCGGAATAACCAGTGCAAGATTACAAAGGGACTGCACGAGGCCATTATCCCGATGGAGCTGTATGATAAAGCCCAACATATGAAAAAGCAGAACAAGAAAAGTACTGTTCCGGCGGCGTTGGAGCTGCAGAACCCTCTTGCCGGCATTATTTACTGTGCCAAGTGCGGTGCCATGATGACGAGGCTCGGTCCCAACAGCAGAAACCGGTATGCTACGCTGAAATGCCCGAATAAATACTGCGACAATGTATCGGCGCCCTTATTCCTGGTTGAAGAAGAATTGATTCAATTCCTGGAATCATGGCTGGCAAATTATACGGTGCCGGCTCCCGATGTGCAGGAAAGCCCGCTGGATGCTGAAATAGCGGCACACGGCAGACAGCTTGACAACTTAACCAAAGACTATGATACCCTGCAAAAACAGCTTAATACCGCCTACACCATGCTGGAGCAGGGCGTTTACAGCATAGAAGTATTCCGGCAGAGGGAAAGCACCCTGAAAAACGACATGCAGCGCATGAAGGATACAGAGAAGAATCTGCATACAGAGCTTGCCAGGCTGGAACAGGCAAAGTATAATCAGAACCGGCTCGTCCCCACCATTGAGCATCTGTTAGACTATTACGCTTCCAATTCTGCATCCGCAAACAACCGCATCCTGAAGGAAGTAATAGACCGGATAGATTATCTGAAAACAGAGCGGAACACACGCGGCATGCTGCATAACACAAACTTCACACTCAGGGTATATCCAAAGGTTCCTTCCTGATGTCCCTGCGCATCTATCAGTACGTTCAGCAGGTTATTCCCAACAGAATATTTACATATAACGTTTATCGGGCTATACCTACGGTCCTCCTATGGCGGTTGCTCCTCTTAACAAGGTCCGGGAAGTGGTAGAATATGCCCTGACCGTTATTCCTGCACAGAAAATCCATTTAGGTATCCCCAACTACGGCTACGACTGGACGCTGCCTTTTGTAAGGGGTGAATCGCAGGCAGCCATACTCGGCAATGTGCAGGCCGTACAGCTTGCCATTGCCAATAATGTACCCATTCAGTTTGACGAAGTAGCAATGTCACCCTATTTTTTCTATGAAACTGCGGCAAAAGGCAGCCTTGCCTCCGTCAGGCATGAGGTATGGTTTGAAGACGCCCGCAGCATCAGCGAAAAACTGCAGTTGGTAGAACAGTATGGTCTGCGGGGGCTCAGCTGTTGGCAAATCATGCAGCTATTCCGTACGATTTGGCTCCTTGCCGCCGACAAATTTTATATTCGCTGACACGGTTTTGTTATGATGCTTATTATTAATATTTTCTGAAATTTTCTGAAATTGCAAATTTTAACATACTTTTCACAAGTTCTATGCTATACTAGAGTGCATGTGAACACGTACACCTATTTTTAAGAAAGAAATCTGGCATCAATTTACTGTTAAGCATAATAACTGTCAGGCTATGAAGAGGCAAATATACATGGAAGATTTAAGAAATCCAAGATATACAGGAAATACTAAAGGCAACCGTCGCGGTTCCAGTGCAAAATTAAATAAAATCATTAACATACTGTTACTTTTTATCATATTAGTACAGAGCTTTTCCATCAGCTATTTAGTAAGAACTCAAAAAAACAGCGATGAAAATGTACCGGCAAATTCAGGCAGTTCGTCTGCTGTTGTTACTTCACCGCCCACTGTTCCTACAAACAGCCCGGCTGAGCCTACCGGCACTCCCGATTCGGCAAATCCTTCCGTTGCAGAAGATGATTATACAATTGTCTGCCTTGGTGACAGTATTTTCCAAAAATCAGAAAACGAGGACGGCATTGCAAATCAGCTTGCTGCACTGACAGGCGCAAAGGTATACAACTGTGCCATCAGCGGAACCACGGCTGCTAATATCAATACCTATGATATGGAAATTGCGCCCGCTGATGCATTCAACTTAAGCTTTTTAGTAAATTCCATTACAAGTAAAGACTTTGGCTTGCAGGATAACTATGTATCACAGTTCATAGACCAGAACAACGGTCACGAAGCGGCTCTTGCCACACTAAAAAGTCTCGATTTTACTGAGGTTGACGTTATTACCCTTGCGTATGGCACCAATGACTATTTAAACAATCGCACCATTGACAACAGCAAAAGCCCTTTAGACAACGCCACGACTTTAGGCGCTCTCCGCTATGCCATAGGCCGTATTCAGGAATACTATCCGCATATCAGGATTATTGTAATGTCACCGCCCTTCTGCTATACCATGTCCCCGTTCAATGAACAGCAGACCTGTGATGAGCTGAACTTCGGAAACGGTACATTATTTGACTATGCTGCCAACTACAAACAGATTGCCGCTGACTACAATGTAGAATTTGTAGATGTGTTAAACGACAGTGGTATGAACAAAAATAACATTGAAAATTATGTCGTTGACGGCGTTCATTTAAGCAGCACCGGCAAAACACTGGTGGCAGAGCTTTTAGCAAATCAGATAAAGCAGGGAATGAATTAATTCCCTGCTTTTTCTTTATTGACTCTGATATAATCCTCTATCAGGTAATCGGCTACGATACCTGCATATTTATCCCGTCCATATTCCGTTAAGTGTGTTGCATCGATAAGGTATTTAGGTCCGTTATATCTGTGAATCCCCATTTTCTTATAGTTGTTAATAAAAATCAAATCGTACTCTTCGGCAACCCGTTCTGCCGTTTCCACATAAGCAGGTGCAAATCCGCCGCCGTAATCCTTTGTATTGCTGTCAGAATCTATCTTACCGTAGGAATATCCCTGACAATAGGTTTGGGAAATCAATACAATTTCTGCGTTGGGGTATGTTTCTTTTAAAAGCACAACTGCACTTCTAAGCGCACCGCCGTAGGTATAGGTATCGAAAGGATCCTCGCCCTCTGTGGGCACGGCCTCAAAATAATCATTGAGTCCATAGGCAATAATAAAATAATCTACCTCATTATAGTCAATTTGGTGAATCAGCTCATGGGCTTCTTCTTGCACCGGTATCACAGCCTCGCCTGTACCGGTAACCTCCTGCACCAGCCTAAAAAGCGTTTCCCCATTCCATTTATCCAAATCCTCCCCTTCGCTTCTGAAAGCGGCATTCGTACCATTAATTGCCAGATTATATACCGTGGCCGAAAGCTTATCGGCAAGCCTGGCCTCAATCCCTGTATCATCCCGTACCAAATCCCAAATACTGTCTCCGAATACTACAATAGAAACCGGGCCTCTTTCTGCAATTACCTCTTGTCTGCGCTGATTTTCCTTTTCCCTGCAGAAATTTTTCACTATCGGGAAAAGGACTGCCGCAATACAAATAACAAGGACTATTAAAATCCGTTTCTTACACCATTTCTTCCATTTTATTTTTCTCTCCATATGAATGCTGCCTTCCTTTTGCTTATCCTTTTACCTGCTGTTCTTCCATTCTCCGCTATTATATTCTTTGCTGCTATCTTTCCCTGCTGTTTCCTGCTATTCTTCCCTGCTGTTTCCTGCTATTCTTCCCTGCTTGCCGCATATGAGCGCAGGCTGTCTGTATTATCATAAAGTAACACAACATAATTTCCGTCCTCATAGATTTTTTCCCCGTTCTGCACTGCCTGTGTCTCTGCAAAACAGGAAGCCTCCTCTGCCGTAAGAAGCAGAAACACTTCTCCTTCACGGTATCCTTCCTCATAATATCTTTTAGGAGAGGACCATTTAAAGTAATCGAGATATTCGGCGTCCCCTATATTGGCAATTTCTACGGCACCGTTAGAAAGCTCTGTAATAATATTGCCGTTCCAGTAGGTAGCAAAACCAAAGTCATAGCCTTCCGCTACAAGAAAGTCCGTAACGGCATGTTTATCTGCATTTTTATCGGTAGTCATAAAGGATAGCACGGTCTTGCCTGTGCTTGCCAAAAAACAGAAAGCTATCAGCAATCCCACTGCCCACTTGTCAAAAACCAGTTTTTCTTCTTCAAAAAACAAGGCAAATACCGGCAGCAGAAATACCATTACTGTAATATAGTAGCGGGGCACCAGCGTGCTTGTGGTAAACACAAATACAAAGCTGTTTAACAGAAATGTCACGATAAGAAACAGCGTCACGAAAAAACGGTTCCCTGTACTGCGTCTGTAAACCTTTACCGTACAATATACCCCGGCTGCAATCAGCACAAAGGCTATCATGGTAATAATACCCCGCAGGGAAATCACACCCTTATCGGGAATATATCCAAACAGCATCAGCAGACTGCCGATAGCATCCTGCAGCCGTGACAGCATCACTCCCTGATAAACAGATATAAAATTAGTAGCGTCATAAGTCTGAAAAATGTACTGCCTGCTCACCCAAAGTACATTGATGCCATAGCCGATAACGCAGCCTGCCACACCTAATATACTGTAATACAGATATCCCGCCCCACTGCTTTTTGCTGCTGCCATAAGGCTTCCCTTTGAGGGCTGTATCCTGAAGCTTTGAAATTCCTCCGATTTTACAAGATAAAGAAGTGCCGTAAGAAACAGCGGACACTGCAGTGCCAGCAGATACCGGACGCCTGATACGCCGCAGATGACTGCCAATAAGCTGTACAGAACGGTAATTTCCCACCTTCTTCCTTTTCTTAATTCGCCTTTTTTACACAAACGCAAATACATGCCGAAGAAAAAAAACAGGATGATGACATGGGACATATAAGTATTGCCTAACTGCATATGCAGCATCATGGTTTCCGAAAAAGGCAGCAGTAAGATTGCCGCCGTCAAGACCACCCAATGACGGGCTATTTTGAAAGGCCTCATAAAGTAAAAATAGGATGTCAGTAAAAGTATATAAAAAATAATATTGGTAAGCATCCTGATTACATGCCAGTTATCCAAAATACAAAAAAGGGGACCCATGAAAAGATGCGTGTACAAAAAACGGAACTCTGTGGAATAGTACCAGTCAGGCGTTGCAAAAATATGCCCGTCCTCTGCAAGCAGCCTCGAAAAAATCATTTCGGCAGCCATATCCGAATCCAGCCAATGCTCCAAATAAAAGGCATTTAAAAATACCAGCATAAAAAAGCAAAATCCCAACAGGACGTATGGGCCAAATTTCCTAATCTTTTCTTTCATGTCACCCTCCATTCTAAAACCACCTCTATTTTACTCTTCCTCCACGCCAAATGCAAAAGCATTTTCCTCCCACAGCATATAAGGGTTATACATCACCATTACCATATCCGGTTTTGTTTTTTCAATATAATCGCAC
Organism: uncultured Lachnospiraceae bacterium; assembly: GCA_900551115.1. Classification (GTDB taxonomy): domain Bacteria; phylum Bacillota; class Clostridia; order Lachnospirales; family Lachnospiraceae; genus Acetatifactor. Next base: position 16,762 of record URUY01000017.1, on the reverse strand, counting down.
AGGCTCATTTCCTCATAAAGCCGCAAATCAAGCACATCTATTTCGGTAAAGCAGGAGGAAAGGAACGCCTGTACCGGCAGGGTAAAAGAATCCTTTACAATAAGCAGCTTTTTATCTACAGGCGCCTGGGTATTTTCATGCTGCACCAGCGGATACTCATCCCCAATGTAGGCATGATAGGGATTTTTCAAAAAGTAATCCTTTTCTTCTATATTAGAATAGTCAAAAATGGTTTCTTTAAAACTGCCTGTTCGGAAAATCCCCTCCGAAGGAACAGAAAGCGTCATCTGCGTTTCAAAAGCCGGATAAAGCAGGGTAATATCGTCCACCCCGCCGTAATAAATACCGGTTCTTTTTCCCCGGCTTCCCAAAAACCAGTCCTCATATACCTCTTCCTTATAGTTTTCCCGCAAGGTATACACATCCTCTATGGAAATCCCCCAGTTTTCTTCCATGACCGTCACGATTTCCGTGTATGCTAAAAAAGCAGCATCCGGCGTCCAGTGGTGATCCGTCTTAAAAAATAAATCATACTGGTTAAATCCTTCCTCATAAAACCATTCCCGCAAGTCAAGCACCGGCACTCCGCCTTCCGAAAGCCGCGTGACAAGTGCATCCGCATTATCATTTGACGAATCCTTTACGGAAATGGGCAGTGCCTCGTCATACTTACTTATTTTGTAAGGAACCTGCACATATAAAAACGGAATATCCTGTGCAGCAAGCATATCCGCAAGCTTTATGGTCTCCTCTGCCTGCACTTCTGCATCCACCGCCGGCATTACTTCCGCGAGATAACCGTTATCCAGCTTTACCACATCATTCATGCTTCGCTGGTCAAAAAGCCTGTGTACCAGTCCGTTTACATTAATAAAGGCATATTTGCCAAAAAAGCCGTCATTATAATCACTGTTCAGCTCCACGATAGTCTTCTCCACAGGTTCTGTCCCCAGCCTTCCTGCTGCCTTGCCTATGATATCCACATTACAGATACCAAAAAACAGAAGAATTCCGCAAAACAGGACAATATAGAGATAATCCCTGACTTTTTTCATAAACGCTCCTAACCGCCGTGTACTATACCACCGCCACTGCTCTTTTATAAAAACTCTTTGCCTAAAAATTAAAATAGATAAACGGGTTGTAAGCATCAATAATCAGAAACGACAGGGCAAATAAAAACAGGGCAATATAAAGAACGGGCTTTCCCACATAAACCGCTCCTCTCATAAAACGCCGCCCCATTCCGTCCGCAGACCGGTCTTTTCCCCATTTTTTCACCCGGTTCCTTATCCATGTAAATACAGGCATGGACAAAAGAAGGGCTGCTGTCAGATATACTCTGTTTTCATGCCAAAAATATATGGCCTGACTGTCCGCAAATCCATTATGATTCAACATAAACAGAGACCTGATATAGGAAACTGCGGCACTCATGCTGTCCGCCCGAAACAACACCCAGCCAATCATAACCGCAAGCAGGGTTCCTGCCCGATACACACCTTTTCCCAGCCTGCTCTTCAGCCTATCCGGCAGTCCGGTCAGCTTTTCAAACACAAGCAGACAAAAATAGAACAGTCCCCATATCAGAAAATTCCAGTTTGCACCGTGCCAGATGCCCGTAAGAAGCCACACCACAAACAGATTAAAAATATGCCTGCCCTTTGAAGAAACCCGGGAACCGCCTAAGGGAATATACACATAATCCCGAAACCAGGTGCTTAAGGAAATATGCCATCTGTGCCAAAAATCGGTTACTGATTTTGCTATATAAGGATAATTAAAGTTTTCCTCAAAGGTAAAGCCGAACATTTTTCCCAATCCGATTGCCATATCCGAATACCCGGAAAAGTCAAAGAAAATCTGGAGTGTATAGGAAATGGCTCCCAGCCATGCAAAAGAAGCTCCTATAGCATACCCATAGGAAATTTGAAAAAAGGCCTCGTCCGCAATTACTGCGAGGGTATTGGACAGCAATACCTTTTTGCAAAAGCCTCTTAAAAACCGTTCAATGCCTCCGGCAAACAAAGAAATACTTTCTTCTCTCTGTTTTATCTGGGCGGCAATGCTCTCATACCGCACAATTGGACCGGCTACAAGCTGTGGGAAAAAAGCAATATAGAGTCCCACATTAAGGGGATTTACCTGTGCGCTGCTCTTTTTTCGGTATACATCCACCACATAGGAAATGGCCTGAAAGGTAAAGAAGGATATGCCTATGGGCAGTGCAATCGCCGTCTGGGGCAGTCTGTCATGGGTAATCCGGTTCAAAACGGACAATGTAAAATTAAGGTACTTGAACACAAACAAAAGACCTATATTAAATACCAGCATAAAGATTAAAAAAAGCTTCCTTTTTTGGGCTGCTTCGCTCTTTTGTATCAATATGCCAAAGCCATAATTGGCTGCAATGGACAAAAGCATAATCACTACAAAGGAAGGCTCTCCCCACGCATAAAAAAACAGGCTCGAAAAAAACAGCCATACGTTTCTCCATATGACCGGAAGCGGCTTCAAAAGGTAATAGATGACTGCCACAAAAGGCAGAAAGCCAAACACAAAGATGGTACTCGAAAAAATCATAGCAATTCCCTTTTTCCTTTCCTTTGTATTTTCACACAAGCAAGGGAGCCTGTCAATAGCACAGACTCCCTTGTGTTTTTACATTTTACGACAGAATCAGTCCCTATCCTTACAATATACTTCGATTGCTTCTGCACAAAATTGTGCGGTGCCCTCTCCTGCTGCCTTGTCAATATTTTCCGTCATACTGCCTCCGCCGGCATACATATCTCCCAGATATTTTAATATTTGGGGAGTACAGGTGTAAAAACGCTCTGTAATAAAATCCTGCATTTCCCGTACCTTTTCCTGCACTTCTTTATCAGAAGGCTCCTTACCCTTAAGTCTGCCAAAGTCCGCAAAAAGCTCCATGAACGCTGCCTCGGCTTGTATGTCCTTCTCCTTCGTCCAGTTTTTACTCCTCTTCTCAAATTCCTGATATGCTTCGGTATGTCCCCAGGCTTCCTTTGCCTGTTTTGCATACTCATCCATTTTTCTTGTATCAAATACTGAAAAATCCATTTTTTTCACTCCTATCATACAAATTCCACGGGCAAACAAAATAAGGTTTTCCAAATGCTCTTTTTTCAACTCCAACAAGGTTATCTGCTGTTCTAATGCCTTGTTTCTGTCAAAATTGGGGCTGTCTAAAATTTCCTTTATTTCCTTTAATGGGAATTGCAATTCACGAAACAGCAGAATCTGCTGCAACCGTTCAAGGGCCGTATCGTCATACAGCCTGTAACCGGATTTCGTCATTTCTACCGGATGCAAAAGCCCGATAGCATCATAGTAGTGAAGAGTGCGTATACTCACTCCCGTCAATTTACTCACTTCTTTTACTGTTTTCATTCTTCTGTTTCCTCCCGTGTAAAAACAGTATAAGGTATGACGCAACGTGAAAGTCAATTACTTTTTTATTTTTCCACTGACTTTTTGTAATGCAGGAATTTTGCGGTTGCTTTATAAAAAATAAAAACCTTGAATATGGTATGTTACCCAATTTCAAGGTTTTTAGCATTTTTATTTGTTTAAACGTGGTAGTCGATATTGACTTCGGGCTGACGTCACAGCAGTCCTATTATCACTAACACAACCCCACAGCCAATTACAACAAAACCGCTTTTTTTAGTTTTATTTACATCAGCAGCAGAATCCCTCAATTCCTTTTTCGTTGCTTTAGCAGGGCAAAGAACCATATACAAGCCAAGTAAAGCCATTAATCCTCCCAAAATATACGGCAAATAATCGTACATAAGAAATACCTCCCTCGGTTTTTAATACTTACTTCTTTATTGCCCAGGGGCAGACCTCTTTGCCCTTTAACAATTTTTTATTCCCACTCAATCGTTGCCGTAGGCTTGGGGCTGATATCATAGCAGACGCGGTTTACGTTCTTTACTTCTTTTAAGATACGGTCTGTAATCCGCTCCAGCACATCCCAGTCGAGACGCTCAATGGATGCAGTCATCGCATCAATGGTATTGACCGCGCGAATGATAACCGGATAATCAAAGCAGCGGGCATTATCACGCACACCTACTGACTTAAAATCAGGAACCACGGTAAAATACTGCCAAACCTTTTTGTTTAAGCCGGCTTTATCAAACTCTTCCCTGAGAATGGCATCAGATTCCCTGACTGCTTCCAGACGCTCTCTTGTGATTGCACCAAGGCAGCGAACGCCCAAGCCGGGTCCGGGGAACGGCTGACGGTATACCATTTCTGCAGGCAGTCCCAGCTCTACGCCGCACTGACGAACTTCATCCTTAAACAGCTGCTTTAAGGGCTCTACCAGTTCAAACTTCAAATCCTCAGGAAGACCGCCTACATTATGGTGAGATTTCACCATCTTTGCAGTCTTTGTACCGCTCTCAATGATGTCCGGATAAATGGTTCCCTGTCCAAGGAAATCAATACCGTCTAACTTACGCGCTTCCTCTTCAAAAATACGGATGAATTCCGCACCGATAATTTTTCTTTTCTGCTCAGGGTCAGCAACGCCCGCAAGCTTTGTCAGATAACGCTCTGTTGCATCCACATAAATCAGGTTGGCGTCCATCCGGTTTCTGAATATCTCTATAACGCTCTCGGATTCGCCTTTTCTCATCAATCCGTGATTAACGTGAACGCAGACAAGCTGCTTGCCGATGGCCTTAATCAGCAGGGCTGCTACAACGGAACTGTCTACGCCGCCTGATAATGCCAAAAGTACTTTTCTGTCTCCCACCTGATTGCGGATGCTTTCTATCTGGTCCTCGATAAAATTCTTCATATTCCAGTTTGCTTCAGCCTTGCAGACCTCAAATACAAACTGCTTGATATGAGGCTGTGCCTCTTCCCAGCTTGCATAGAGCTCTTCGCATTTCGCCGGTGCATGGTCAATGGCCATAAACGGGATACCTGTCTCATATAGGCAGGGGCAGACATCGATTTCTTTTCCGTCTACCACTCTGTTTTCACCGCCGAACAGAATGACACCCTTTACATTCGGAAGGCCTTTTAATTCTTCTGCCGTAATATCATGGGGATAAATCTCACTGTATACCCCCAAATCTCTGATTTCTCTGGCAAGCACCGTATTCTGCGTACTGCCCATATCTAAAATAACAATCATGTCCTGTTTCATGGATTTCCTCCTGTCTGTATTGTCTAAATAAGAGTGTACATTATCTCAGAAAAAAGTACAATATCAGCATCCGTTTTTTCTTGCTTTTTCTCGTAAAATCTATTTAAAAAATGCCCGCACCTTTATTTTGCAAATCAACCTGCTTATGCTTTTACCGCCCACCGCATTTTTGTGGAATGGGCACGGCTGTTTCGCACACACTCTTCTGCGGAAGGACGCACCACCTCAGCAGCCACTTCTTTATAGACACCGTTTCTATAAAACTGCTTAAAGGCTCTTTTTACAATCCTGTCCTCGCCGGAATGGAAGGTTAAGATTGCTGCACGCCCGCCGGGAGCAAGCGCATCCGGCAGTTTTTCCATGAATGCCTCCAACACCTCATACTCATTGTTTACATCAATCCGCAGCGCCTGAAACGTCCGCTGGCAGGATTTCTTTACAGCCTCTTTTTTCCCCTCTTCCGGCAGAAAAGAAAGCGCCTCCTCTATAACAGCCCGAAGCTGCATGGTTGTCAAAAGCTTCCGTCCCTTCTTTTTTGCACCCATAATTGCCCGCGCTATCTCTTCCGCATATGGCTCATCCGCATTGGTAATAAGCATCCCCTTAAGCTCTTCTTTGCTAACCTCCTGTAAGCGTTTGGCCGCCGTGATTCCCTTTTCAGGATTTAGCCTAAGGTCCAAAGGGCCGTCAAATTTAATGGAAAATCCTCTTTCCGGATTGTCAATCTGCATGGAAGAGAGGCCTAAATCAGCCAGCACAAAGTCAAAAGGGCCTTCCTTTGCTGCAATCTGGTCAATATCTGCAAAATTTAAAAGCCGTACGGAAAGAATCTCTTCCCCATACCCCAGTTTTTCCAACCTTTCCCTTGTCTTTTGAGATTCAATGGGGTCTGCATCCAATGCAAAAAGATGACCCTTTCCGTCCAGGCAACGGAGCATTTCCTGAGTATGCCCGCCATAGCCAAGCGTTGCGTCCAAGCCCTTCTGCCCCGGCTGAATCTGCAGAAAATCAAGTATTTCCTGCACCATAATCGGAATATGCATGCCGGCAGGCGTACTTCCCTTCGCTATGACCTTCGCCACCGTATCCTGATATTTTTCGGGATTCAGTTCCTTGTATTTTTCTTCAAATCTCTTAGGATGCGTGCCCGAATAGCGGACACGTCTTTTATGCTGCTTTGGTTCCTGTTTGCCCTGCTGTTTTGTCTGCTCCATCTATTTACTCCTTTTTGTATCTGCACTCTGCGTTATCACAAGGATAACATAATGCAAACAGAATTGCCATTGCCTTATGCATGGGATAAGGTCGGGAACATAAACCTCCTTTGGCTAATCTCCTGTATCTTTTTTCCTTTTACAAAAAGCGTGGTATCAGCTTCCTGTAGCCGTTTTATCTGAAATCCCTCTGTTTCCAGGGGGGTAAAATTCAGTGTTGCTCTTCTTACAGAACTGCCAAACGCTTCTATTATCTTATGGATATCCACCTGCTTTTTTGCAAAAATATCACCAAGGATCAATTCCCCCTCCTCTAATTCAGCAATGACATAAGTATCTGCGTCCTCAATATAAAAAACATTTTCCTGCATAAACTTGGTAATATAAAACATAATTAAATCGGTGTTTCCCTGCATTTTAAATCTGCTGTTTACAACGCTTTTCTGCATAATCTTTACAAAGCTGTCCCAAGCCTTTTCTTCTTTCATGGGAACCGGTTTTACCCGGCACCTCCCCTCCTGCTTCACTTCTTTAAAATACTTATATTCTTCTGCTGGAGCATATCCGAACTTTGGATAGAAATCCAACACGCTGTCATTGGCAAACAGATAAAAGCCGTCTGTTCCTTCACCATAATCTTTTTCTATTTCCTGCATCAGCCGCCTTATCAGCCCCTGCCCGCGATATTTTTCATCTGTCATAACCGTACCAAGCTGAATATAATGGCGCAGCTCTCCCTCACAGTCAAAATCTGTAATATTCACAGAAATATTGGCTATCACTCTGTCTCCATCCAAAAGGGAATACGGAATATAATTTTCTCCCCAGAATCCATTTTGATACCAGTCCTCAAAATCAAGTCCAAAGGTTTTCTTCGCCAGCTCGTTAAAGCTCACCCTGTATGGTGTAATGTTGGCGTATGCTTTTATGAATTCATACGTTGGTTCTTCTGGCATTGTTAATCCATTCATCAGTCCCTCTCCTTCTTTATGACCTCCCAAACCTGTATCCTGTCAAATCAGGAACAGCGATATTTCATTTATAAGCCCCTCACTTCTGTCAAGCTTGCTAACAGCTTCGGCTCTTACATATGCTTTAAATGCCAAAACCTGCTCTTTACATATGTTTGAAATATTTTTCATTAAAGAGCATACATGCTTTCTTCTTTTCTGCCGTAACCTTCCACATAAAAAATCCTCCTGTGTCAAATCAGGGTAAGCTTTCTATAATATTATAATACAGAAAGCTTACCCCCTCAAAAACTTGACAGAAGATTTTTGTTAAATTACCACAGATTAAGAAATTTCTTTCACACAGCAGCAGCCTTTTCCCTTGCGTTTTGCTTCATATAAAAGATTGTCAACCGTCTCATACATCTGACTGTATTGTAAATCGGACCGACTGGCCAAAAGAATCCCTATACTGCAGCAAGCTCCCACCTTTTCCTTTTTCCAGACAATCCCGGATACAGCATCAATCAGCCGTTCTCCATATTCCTGCAACCGTCCGGCATCAACAGCTCCTGTCGTTACAATCAGGAACTCATCACCTCCGATTCTACCGATACAGTCTGCGCTTGTGAAAACTTCCTCCATTTTTCGTGCAACCTGCTCCAACACATAATCTCCGCACGGATGCCCATAGGTGTCATTAATTCCTTTAAAATCATCCAGATCCACAAGACACAATGCCACAACATTTTCCTTTGAAGCATCCGCAAACAACTGCTCTGCACGGTCACACACCGCTTTTTTATTGGACAGCCCTGTTAGAGGGTCCTTTTGCATCAGTGTCTGAAGCTGCGCATTCAGCTCCTTTAACTCTCTTCGTCTGGAAATATCCAGCACCAACTGATGACTTCTGGTAAAAAGCAGTGCCATCGACACCACTGCAGTAATTGTCAGATTTACTTTGGCTCCCGCATCCATATAGGAATTGTTCAGGAACATAAACAGCACATAACCTGAAACCATAAATGGTATACTGAAAAAATTCGAGACATGGGCAAATACAGCCAGCGCAAGCATTGCCGTTTGAAATACATATATTTCTCCATTCGGATTTTTCATCAAATCATAAGAATTCAGAAGAATGTGCCACAGATAATAAAATTCAATGACTGCATACTGGATTCCGAGACGCAGTGAACGTGATTTTTTCTGCAGCAACGAAGGAAGAACAAAGGACAATACGGCTACCAAAAGCAGTGTGCAGTACATTCCAAAATAAATTCTGTTATTCAGCGTGCCAAGTCCTGACTTAGACCAAAACAAAACCCTGGCTATATTAAAAAGCTCTATACCTACAATCATAACCCCCATGACATTTATAGAGATTTTGTTTTTCTGCAGGGATGCCTCTTGGAATTCTTCTTTTATCTCTTCAGGAATAACAAAAAAATCTTTCATATATTTCCACATATATTTCTCCTTAGCAACTAAGCATTGCAAAAAAGCTTTCCTACCACGCAACTGTATTCCTTCATATTAAGTTTACAGAATTTATTTATGCAAGTCAATCAATTTCGGATAATATCGTGACTCTCTCTATTGTATTTGACAGAATATTTCCACTAATCCTTCCACTCCTGAACGTTTAGCGATTTCCCTCACGCCCATCTCTATCTCAGCTCTTGAATAGTTACATTTCTCTAAAAAATCATTATCCAGTTCGTTTAAGTACGAATAAAATAAAATTGCATTTTCTATGTCTTTCCTGTTATCTTGTTCCAGCCTCTCGTATAACAGATTTTCTGCTTCGTTAATTTTTCCGTCATTTACCATTGTAAGCAGTTCCCGCAGTAACCCTTCTGATGCTTTATACCGGTCTTCCAATGGTAACTCATGCATTTTATTTTCCTTGCCCAATATTACACTAATCAATGCTGCCACCATCTGTTTTATCAAACGCATTATATAATCCTGTTCAAAATCCATTGAAAGCTCGCCTCCGTATTTATCAATTACACTACCTATAACAGCTTATATTCTTCGATTATCTGTTTTGCTCATCTAAATATTGTTTCATCAGTCATCCTCCTCCCAAAATAATCACTATACGCTATTTATTCTTTTTCTCTATCGGCATCTAAATATCCCTGTCGTAGTGTTAGCATCTAATTAGCACAATTTAAAATGAGACATTCCTTAAAACCCTTGTTATAATAACACTAAGGAGGATCTCACTATGTCACGACAGAAACCCCATCACACCAAGCAGTTTAAGTTGGATGCTATCAACTATCGCAGGGAACATCCTGATCTTACTCAGGTTGAATGTGCTAAAAACCTCGGAATCGGAGTTAGTACCCTGGCTCGTTGGGAAGCACAGTTCAGAGATAACGACGGTGATATTCCCACCATCGGTTCCGGCTGCTACGAATCAGAAGAACAAAGAGAAATTGCCCGTCTCAAACGTGAGCTACGTGATACTCAGGATGCACTTGATGTGTTAAAAAAAGCCATCAGCATTCTAGGAAAAGATTAACAGAAGCTATCTACACAGAAGTTTCTGCAAAGGTAGAGGCATCTAAGGTTACCGGGCGCCGCGTCTCTATCTCTGGAATGCTGAAATCTTTAGGCGTTTCCCGCTCTGGTTACCGCGCTTTTCTTAATCGTAAGGTATCTCCTACCAGACAAAGAAAGGCTGCTGTAAAAAAGCAAATCCAACATATTTATGATAATTCTAACCAGAACTATGGGGCTCCTAAAATTACAAAGCAACTCCGTAAGTCAGGTGAATGTATCTCTCAACGCACCGTTGGAAAATATATGCGTGAGATGGGAATCAAAGCTCAATGGGTTAAGCCTTGGACTACTACCACACGTGACTCTGATTTCAGTAAGGAACTGCACAACATACTCGATGAGCAGTTTAATCCAGACCGTCCTAATGCCGTATGGTGTACTGATATTGCCTACATCTGGACTACCGATGGCTTCGTTTACCTTAACTGCATTATGGACTTGTTTTCCCGTAAAATCATTGCATGGACACTTGCTGATACACTGGAAGTATCCACTGTGATTTCAACCATTAATAAAGCCAAAGCCAGCCGTGATACTGACTTACCCTTAATCATCCACACAGATCGTGGTTGTCAGTATGTTTCAGAAGCCTGGCGTCAGGCTACAGAAGGAATGACCAGAAGTTATTCTCACACCGGTTATCCTTACGATAACGCCTGCATAGAATCTTTTCATTCACTGATAAAACGTGAATGGCTAAATCGCTTTGCAATAAAAAACGATAAACATGCGTATTCTTTGGTCTTTGAATATATCGAGACCTTTTACAATACCATCCGAATACACAGTCATTGTGACTACATGTCACCAAATGACTATGAAAAACTGTATATGAGGGTTGAGCATCTGCCGGCAGCTTAGCTGGCAGAACCTCTCATTTTATTTTGTACTAAATCTTGACACAGGATCATCGATTTACGAATATAAAATGCACCTTCTTTTTGAATGATATCATTTACCATATCCAAAAACTCTTGTCTTCTTTCTTCTAAAAACTCGTGAGCCTTTCCCGGGTAAGAGTATACATAACTGTATACCGGTTCCGCTTCATCCACCAAAAGATCCGAATCAAATATTACACACTCTATATTTTCAAATACTTGTGCGAGTTGTTCTTCCCCATTCTCTAAATGAAACCCACATGTTATCCTTTCAGAAGGGATTTCAATCCTTCTATCAAATCTTTCAACTAACTCATGTAACTCTCTCATATGCATATCCCCGACTGTTGTAGCGCAAAACATACCACCCGGTTTTAACATGTTTTTTACCATTTGAAATAAATCCTGTCGTTTTTCTACATGATACAGCATATGATTTGCCGTAATCCTATCATATTTACCAATAAGAGATAAAACATTTGCATCTGCTACTTGATATTGGATTGTAATATTCTTCTCCGCAAACACCTTATGTTTTTTTGAAATATTATTCTTTGCCTTTTCCAGCATTCCCTCCGAATAATCTGTTAATAAAAAAGTGAGATTATTCGGCAACCCTTCTGCCATTGCAACTAAATTTACAGCATTTCCACAACCCAAACACAATACATCCATTCCTTCAGAAAGCTCTAGATTACCCATGAGCCAATCAGCCCATGATATTTCCGCTGTATTATAACTATGTAAATTAATACGTTTCATCAGGTTATCATCACTGCGATATTGCTTGATAACCATATCTGAGATTTCCAAAATCCGAATTGCCTCTAACAAATTTTCCCATACCTGGCCTTGGGTGGCTTTTTGTACCTTATCTACCGCATCTATGACACAATCCAAATGACGTTTCTTTTCATTCAATAGTTTTTTCTGCTCCTGTAAAGATTCTTCTAAACTATGTGTATCATTTTTCACAATATCACGAATCTGTTCTAAGGGCATCCCAAGATATTTCAACATCAGTATTCGTTGCAATGCTACAAAAGAAGTCTCATTATAATATCGATACCCCGCCTCTGAATATTCAACCGGCTTCAACAAGCCCTTTTCATCATAAAATCTAAGTGTCTTTGCTGACACACCAGAAAGCTTTGCAATTTCTCCAATAGTATACTTTTTTTGTTCCATGCATTTCCTCCGTTCACTATTTTATTTTTATGGGTGTCCGGATTATCCCTATGCTCATAGTATAAAGCTTCCCGTAAGGGAAAGGTCAAGTCATTTTCAAAACTTTATTTTTAGGTTAATGCATCTGTCAAATTCTCTGCAATCCCAATTAGTGTCCTAATTATTGTTTTTTTGCTCTTCTGCCCACCTCTTATGTTTTTCTCCTCGCGTACTATCTCTATACGCAGTTGGTGTCATTCCCATCTTTTTAGTAAATTGTCTTATAAAATACGAATCATATTGAAATCCCGTAGCTTCAGATATTTCTGCAATTGACAGGTTCGTATGAGACAATGCTTCACATGCTATTTTTATCCTATAATGAAGAAGATATCCAATAGAAGTCATTCCCACTTGTTCTTTAAATTTGCGATTCAAAGTAGTTCGGTTAGTATGAACAAGGTCACACAATGTCTGTTGTGAAATATCGTTTGGATAATTTATATGAATATATTCCAGACATATATCAACAGGCGATTTCGTAAGTCTTTCCGTTAAATACTCTTCTGTACTTATAATGTCATCTATCAGATATAGTGTTTGAAGCAAGTATCTTCTTATGCGGCATGTCCATTTTCCATCACTTTGTGAAAATGTCTCAGTTCCCATAATTGCCAACCATTCACTCAATCTAAGATATGTATTAGCCGGAAGTGCTACATAGCCTTTGTAAAAGCTGTTTCTGCCAAGAAATAAATTCATCATATTCCGATCATGTTGATCTTCTATTTGACTAAACTTATTCTCTCGAAGTGTTTCAAAAGTAATCGATGAATTTACAAAACAAGGGTGAAACGAAAATGACTTAGCGGAAAGAAGCTGTCCTTCTGCTAGCTCCAATGTATCATATGGCGATAAAAGCAATACACAAGGTGATTTCAAGACAGCCACTTCATCATTTATTATAAATTTTCCCTGACCATTTGTAATCAAAATAATTGTCATACGTTCATCCAATGGCAAATTTTCAAATATTTCATGGCTTTCAAATTCAATCGGAACAATACGCTCTCTATATCTGTCAATTTGTGGCATACCAACCTCCGTTGTAAAATGTATAATTTTTTAGTTGATAAAGTTTATTGTAGCATGCGATGTTCAAATATACAATGAGACATAATCGCTAAAAAATATACAAAGGAGTATCACATGAAAAAACGAATAACATTCGAGAAATGGTATGTACGCCACATTATAAAGACTCCAACATTATTTTATTTATTCCTAATTATCGGAATAATACTATTTTTCATTCTTTCTCTATCAATAAAAATGGATAACGGGAAAAGCTTATTATGGCAAATATTTGTGAATGTGGGGAAAGGGTTATGAATCAAAAACTGAATTATATTGGAGCAATTAAATTCTTATGGAAATACATTCGAAAACATAAAAGCCACTTTATCAGATTCTATTTTGGATGGCTATTCGATACCATACTATCAATTGTTATGCCGGTTCTATTTGGTATTATGATTGATGAAGTCGTATATAAGCAAAACGTACCTTTGTTCATAGAATTAGGCGGTATGTATGTTGCACTTTCTATTTTTTCATGCATCTTGTATTTTTTTATCTATGCGCAGCATCATTATCTTATGAATATGTATACGCTGGATATTAAACTTGATTTGTTTAAGCATCTGAATCAGTGTGATGCAGAGTACCTTTCAGATATGTCTACCGGCGACCTGTCTACACTTTTGCAAAGAGACAGTAACGAATGTATGCATTTTATCATTAGAAATGTAATTCATTTAATTAACAGGACATTGAGCATTATTATCATACTAATTTATCTCTGCCGAATAGATTTGGGAATTGGCCTGTTTGCACTGATTACGGCACCGTTCTCTGTGTACATAAACACAAAATTTGGAAAGAAAATCAGAGAATACGGAGAAGAGGAACGAAAAGTATATGGTATATATATCAGTTGGATATATGAAATCTTATCTGCGCTTAAGGACATCCGCTTACTCTGTGCGCAAAGCTATGTAAGAACCAAATTTGATGATTTTCATAAAGATATTTTTGGTGTAGAAAAAAAATTGGGTATAACCTCTTTTTTATCACAAAAATTAATAGACTTTGTGGTACTTGCAGTAAAACTATCTATTTTTGTATTCGCCGGATGGCTAGCTTCAAAGGAACAGCTTACCATTGGTATTTTAACTGTCATTCTCTCGTTTTATAGTGATTTAACATATTATATCGGTTCTGTCAGCGCTTCTTATCTTGATGCCCAACACAGAATTTCTCTCATTCAGAAGGTCTATGACTTTTTACAATCGCCAATCGAAAAAGATTTAGCTGAACTTAAATCATTAGTAATTACTGACGGCATAATAAATCTGGAGAATTTAAGCTTTTCCTATACGAGTGGGACACAGATTTTTTTGGATGTTAATTTGGAAATACATGCAGGAGAGCGAATTGCCATTACAGGGGAGAGTGGATGTGGCAAAACAACACTTGCCTATTTATTGTTAGGCTTCTATAAAGCACAAGAAGGAACAATATATATTGATGGGCAAAATCTTGCAGAATGTAGTCTTCATTCTATCAGAAATCAAATTGGTCTTGTTGCACAGGATGTTCTGATATTCCCCGGAAGCATTCGCGAGAACGTGAAGCTCGGTAATCAAGGTGCCACCAACGAACAAATCGAAACAGCCTGTAGACAAGCAGAAATTTGGGAATTCATCGAAACGCTTCCCGATGGTCTCGATACTGTAATAGGAATACAGGGAAATGATTTATCCGGAGGACAAAAGCAAAGAATTGCAATTGCAAGGATTTACCTAAAAGACCCACGCATTATTATCTTTGATGAAGCAACCTCCGCGTTAGATTCTGACACCGAGAAAGAAATACACAAGGCATGGAATAAAGTACTTACAGGAAGAACTTCAATCATTATTACGCATCGTGAGAGTACCCTTATGTATTGTGACAGAGTAATCACACTCAAAGGAGATGTATTATGTTAACAAAATTATGCTATCGCAAAAATGTACTACAAGCATTGCTTCCACATACCAAGGGTATCAAGAGATATTTTTTGCTTATTATATTCTTTACCTTCTCTAATATGGCTTTTGATTTCATTACTCCTTTGTTCTATAAGCTGTTTATCGATAAGGTTATCCTTTGTAAAAAGTTTCAACTGATAACCTTGGTTCTTTTAGGCTATTTACTTCTATTTTTTGCTGCAACAGTAATAGCATACTTAAAAAAGCACGCAGAATATCGTTTGGTTCACAAAGTATTATATAGCGTAAAGAAGGAAATCTTTGACAAATATGTTAATATTGACTTCCTCGACTACGATATCAATGAAACGGGGGATATGAAACTTCGGCTGGAAGATGATACTGTGCTAATTAGAGAATATACAAGCACACAGACACTTGAATATGCAATATCTTTTTTTACCATGATCGTAAGTGGTATTATACTATTTACTATTGACTGGATATTAGCGCTATTTTCCATTATTGCAATTCCTATAACCTTTGCACTTGATCACCTTGTCAGCAAATACGAAAAAAAAATTAATAATTCCAAAAGAGAAAATGAAAAGGAAATGACTTCCTGGCTTACAAACTCGTTGCAAGGCTGGCGAGAAGTTAAGGCACTCAATCTAAACCATTCACAGCTGAGAAAATTTGTAAAATATTTGCACATTGAAGCAAAGTATAATGCTATATGGATAAACTGTTGGACTGCAAGAGTGCTGGTTATCCCTAAAATAAAAGATGAATTTTTCATGCGCTTTGGACTATATTTTATTGGTGGTCTCCTTATTGCACTCAATAAGCTGACAATCAGTGACTTGCTGGTTTTTGTTATGTACTATGAAATGATGTCAAATGCCATAAATAAAGTTTCTACTGCGGATGCTCAACTTCAGGCAAATATGCCTATGACGGAACGTTTTATGGAGGAACTAAAAAGGACTAACAAAACTACCCACAACCAAGCAGAAAGAAAACCTTGCCCGGCAGAATTTTCCGGCATTGATTTACAGAATGTTACATTCGCATATCATGACTCGCAAGACAATATAATTCAGGACTTTACTCTTCGTATAAATCCTGGCGAAAGAATTGCTATTACCGGAAAAAGTGGTAGTGGAAAAACTACCATTTTGAAGTTAATCACGGGTATGGCTACACCTATAAAGGGTACCGTATGCTATTCCGGCATTGATCTTCGAGATATTGACAAGAATCAAATATATGAGCAGGTGGGATTTGTAATGCAGGAAAATATTCTTTTTCATACCAGCATCAGAGAAAACTTATATTATGGCAAACCTAATGCTACCAATGAAGAAATGGCAGAAGCATGTAAACGTGCTTGTATTTTGCAATTTATCAAAACTCTCCCCAATGGATTTGATACCATAATCGGGGAAAAGGGCATAAAACTTTCCGGAGGACAAAGACAACGACTTATATTGGCTCGATTATTTTTGAGAAACGTAAGTGTATATATTTTTGATGAAGCGACCAGCGCTCTTGATAAAGAAAACGAAGAGATGATTCAGGAAATGATAAACAATTTAGGATGTAAAAAGACTATAATCGTGGTCGCCCACAGAGAATCTTCCATAAAGCTATGTGACAGAATCGTACAGATTACATAAAAAATTACTAACTCAAAGGGGCTGTTGCAAAAGTAGATGAATAATCTACCGGAGCAACAGCTCCTTTT
>URUY01000016.1 GCA_900551115.1 uncultured Lachnospiraceae bacterium | reverse complement strand
TGGTGGTCGTACAGGCCGTGACGGCTGTGGTGGAGCAACAGGTTCTTCTAAAGTTCATACAGAAGAGTCTATCGAGACTTGTGGTGCAGAAGTTCAGAAAGGAAATGCACCGACAGAACGTAAGATCCAGAGATTATTCCGCAGAGAAGAAGTAAGCCATCTGATCAAGAAATGTAATGACTTTGGTGCAGGCGGTGTATCTGTAGCAATTGGAGAACTTGCAGACGGACTTCGCGTTGAACTTGATAAAGTACCGAAGAAATATGCAGGACTTGACGGAACAGAAATCGCAATCTCTGAGTCTCAGGAAAGAATGGCAGTTGTTGTAGACCCGAAAGATGTAGATGAATTCATGGGATACGCGAAGGAAGAAAACTTAGAGGCAACAGTTGCAGCAGTAGTAACAGAGGAGCCAAGACTCGTTCTTGTATGGAGAGGAAAAGAGATTGTCAACCTTTCCCGTGCATTCCTTGATACAAACGGTGCTCATCAGGAGACAAATGTTGAGGTTGAGATTCCTTCTAAGAAGGACAGCCTTTTTGTAAAGAAAGAAGTAGGAGATGTAAAAGAGACATGGCTTTCTATGCTCTCTGATCTCAATGTATGCTCTCAGAAAGGACTTGTTGAGATGTTCGACGGTTCTATCGGAGCAGGTTCCGTATTTATGCCACATGGTGGAAAATACCAGATGACAGAGACACAGGCAATGGTAGCGAAAGTACCTGTTCTGAACGGAACAACAGACAGTGTTTCTATGATGAGTTACGGATTTGATCCATATCTGTCAAGCTGGAGCCCATACCACGGAGCTGTTTATGCAGTGACAGAGTCAATTGCTAAGATCGTGGCAGCAGGTGGAGATTATAGAAAGATCCGCTTCACATTCCAGGAGTACTTCCGCAGAATGACAGAGGATCCGAAGAGATGGAGCCAGCCATTTGCAGCACTTCTTGGTGCTTATGCGGCACAGATTGGTTTTGGACTTCCGTCTATCGGAGGAAAAGACAGTATGTCAGGAACATTCCAGGATATTGACGTACCTCCGACACTTGTATCCTTTGCTGTTGATATGGCTCTTGAGCAGGATATTATTACACCTGAACTTAAGAAAGCTGGAAACAAACTTGTATGGCTCAAGATCGAAAGAGACGAGAATGATCTTCCGGTTTACGATGCAGTAATGGATCAGTACGGTAAATTCATGGAAGATATCCAGAGCGGAAAAATTGTATCTGCATATGCACTGGATCGTCATGGAGTTGCAGCAGCAGTCAGCAAGATGGCATTTGGTAACCGTATGGGTGCCAAAATCGAGCACAATGTAGATAAGAGAGATCTGTTTGCTCCTGCATTTGGAGATATTATCGCAGAGGTTGAAGACGGAAAAGTTGGAGAACTCGCAATCACTTATACAGAAATCGGTGAAGTAACAGAAGAGCCTGTACTTGCTTACGGTGATGTGAAGATCGCACTTGCAGACGCACAGGATGCATGGACAGGAACACTTGAGAAAGTATTTGCTACAAAATCAGCAGCAGATTCTGATGCCAAGGTTGAAGAGAAGCTCTTCAATACATCCGATATTCATATTTGCAGCCATAAGATCGGACAGCCAACAGTATTTATTCCGGTATTCCCTGGAACGAACTGTGAGTATGACAGTGCCCGTGCATTTGAGAGAGCAGGTGCTAAGGTTATTACAAAAGTATTCCGTAACCTTGATGCAGAAGACATCCGTGGATCAGTAGACGAGTTTGAGAAAGCAATCGGACAGGCTCAGATGATCATGTTCCCAGGTGGATTCAGTGCCGGTGATGAGCCGGATGGTTCAGCTAAATTCTTTGCAACTGCATTCCAGAATGCGAAGATCAAAGAAGCTGTTGAAAAACTTCTGAATGAGAGAGACGGACTTGCACTTGGTATCTGTAACGGATTCCAGGCTCTGATCAAGCTCGGACTTGTACCATACGGAAAAATCGTTGGACAGACAGATGATGCTCCGACACTGACATACAATACAATCGGACGTCATATCTCTAAGATGGTTTATACAAAGGTTGTTACAAACAAATCCCCATGGCTTCAGGGAGCACAGCTTGGCGGAGTTTATACAAACCCGGCATCTCATGGTGAAGGAAGATTTGTTGCAAGCGAAGAGTGGCTTGATAAGCTGTTCGCTAACGGACAGGTGGCAACACAGTACTGTGATCCGGAAGGAAATATCAGCATGAACGAAGAGTGGAACGTGAACGGATCTTACCGTGCAATCGAAGGTATCACAAGCCCGGATGGACGTGTCCTTGGTAAGATGGCTCACTCTGAGAGACGTGGAGATCATGTTGCTATTAACATTTATGGAGAGCAGGATCTGAAGATTTTTGAATCAGGTGTAAAATACTTTAAATAAAATGGTAACTGTACACCGACGAAATGCGTAGCATTTTGGAGGTTGGCTCTGAACAGTTACAATAAAATATAAAATAAAATAAAAAAGTTGTTGACATCTGATAGGTGTTAAGTATATAATAATCAAGTCGGTTGCGACAAAGCGTAAGTGGAAGCCGCAGCCGACATATGAATATGGGATCTTAGCTCAGCTGGGAGAGCATCTGCCTTACAAGCAGAGGGTCATAGGTTCGAGCCCTATAGGTCCCATTTTAGATGTGATTAATGAATTTTGATTCATTAAAAGACTTGCCGATGTGGCTCAATTGGCAGAGCAGCTGATTTGTAATCAGCAGGTTATCGGTTCGAGTCCGATCATCGGCTTTGTATTAGAAGAATATTGATTATTTGGATGGATTCCCGAGTGGCCAAAGGGGACAGACTGTAAATCTGCTGCAAATTGCTTCGGTGGTTCGAATCCACCTCCATCCATTAACACGAAAGTGTTTTGGCTTATGCCTGCATTTAAAGGAATAACTTTTAAATGCAAGAATATAATATTAATATCGCGGGGTGGAGCAGTCTGGAAGCTCGTCGGGCTCATAACCCGAAGGTCATAGGTTCAAATCCTGTCCCCGCTACTGAGTCTTTGCGTGAGCAAAGACTTTATGCCCAGATAGCTCAGTTGGTAGAGCAGAGGACTGAAAATCCTCGTGTCACTGGTTCGATTCCGGTTCTGGGCATTCTTTATGTAAAAAATTAAGGAGCACTAGCTCAGTCGGTAGAGCACCTGACTTTTAATCAGGTTGTCGGGGGTTCGAATCCCCCGTGCTTCACTAGAATCAAAGTCGAATTGACTTGTCCTTTATGATTAGGATTTTATGTGCTTTAGGTAACAGCAGGCTGCTTTTTTATGGCCTGCTGTTTTTGCGATAAAACTGGAAAGGATGAAAAAATGAAAACACAAAAGAAAAATGAATATGTTTTTGCATTTACACAAACGGTACCGGTGCTTTTGGGATATATCTGCATGGGTATTGCTTTCGGATTGATGCTCCAAAATGCAGGATACAGCTATGTTTGGGCATTTTTAATCAGTGTATGTATATATGCCGGAAGCATGCAGTTTGTTTTGGTAACTCTGCTTACGGGAGCTGCGAGTTTGCTTTCTACAGTGGTTATGACTCTGTTTATTAACGGAAGGCATATCTTTTATGGGATTTCTTTTGTAGAAAAGTATAAAAAAATGGGAAAAGCATACCCTTATATGGTTTTTTCGCTTACAGATGAAACCTATTCTGTATTATGCAGCCTTAAAGTACCGGAAGGAATGAATGAAAAAAAGGTTTCATTTTTAATTTCTGCGATGGATCATTTTTATTGGGTGGCAGGTTCTGTTATAGGGGCATTAATAGGTGAAATGATAGCCTTTGATACAACCGGTATAGATTTTTCCATGACAGCGCTATTTGTAGTAATAGTGGTAAATCAATGGATGGAAAATAAAAATCATTTTTCGGCAATAGTTGGTTTTAGTACAGCGTTGCTTGCATTAGCTTTGTTAGGACCTGATAAATTTCTGTTGCCTTCATTGACATTAACGGTAATTATTTTATTGGTTTACAGAAAAAAGCAGGATAGTGGGGAGGATGCCCTATGAAACACTCTATTTTGATAATTGTGGTATGCATGCTAATGACAATATTTACAAGAGCATTGCCGTTTGTTATTTTTGGCGGGAAAAAAGAGGTACCGGAAACAATTAAGTATTTGGGACGAGTTTTACCATGTGCGATTATGGCTGTTTTGGTGATATATTGCTTAAAGGGAATCGATTTTTTTACCGGAAATCACGGAGTACCTGAGATGCTGGCTGTAATAGCAGTGGTGCTTCTTCATGTATGGAAGAAAAATACGCTTCTTAGTATTGGTGTAGGAACTGCATTTTACATGTTTCTTATACAGGTAATTTTTGTGTAAAGATTTGATTTGCAACCAATTTTTTATGTATAGATGCTGTTTTTTTGTTGAAATTAATGGTATAATAAAGTGCTAAAATATGCAGTAAACTTGCAATCCTTTATTTAGTATAAGAAAAAATTGACTGGATAAGCAAGGAAAACCGTGAACATGAAAATTTGCCAGAAAAAGAAAGTGAAGCTGTAGCTATGAAAAGTTATAAGTTCAGGAATCGAAAACAGGCAGAAAAATGGATAAAAAATTATATGAAACAGCGCAGGCTGCATCGGAATATTATGCGGGATGCATCAGATATTGTAAAATCATATAATTTCAATAAGACAAAAGAGTATATTCAGCATGGTAATATGACGGTCAACAGCCATTGTATGAATGTAGCAAGGTATAGTCTTGCCATCAGCAATAAGCTGGAAAGAATAGGAATCACCTGTAACAAGAGAGAGCTAATCAGAGGTGCGCTGCTGCATGATTATTTTCTGTATGATTGGCATCATAAGGATTATGTGAAACCTCATAGGCTGCATGGCTTTTATCATCCGGGAGTAGCTCTGAAAAATGCCCGGAAGGAATATAAGCTGACGCCAAGAGAGCAGGATATTATAAAGAAACATATGTGGCCGCTGACAATTGTGCCTCCCATGTGCCGGGAAGCATGGATTGTAACAACAGCAGATAAATGGTGTTCCATTTTGGAAACAGTCCATATCCACAAGGGGCATGGTGCAAAAAGATTCAGACCGGGTTATTGAGTATGGGTGATTTATATCGAAAGCTGGAGGAGTATTCTCATACAGATTATTATCCATATCATATGCCGGGGCATAAAAGAAGGCTTTACGGTCAAAGCATATCTTTTGCAGCAGATAGGGATATTACAGAAATAGAAGGCTTTGATAATCTGCATGATGCAAAGGGGATACTATATCAGATACAAAAAAAGGCAGCGGCGGTATACGGTGCAGATGAGAGCTTTTATTTGATTAATGGCAGCACGTCCGGTATTTTAAGCGCTGTTTCAGCAGCAGTGTCTGAAAACGGAAAGCTTCTTATGGTTCGCGGATGTCACAAATCAGCTTATCATGCAGCCTATCTGAGGCATTTGGAAATCAAATATCTGTGGACAGGACAGCATCCGGAATTTGATTGCAGTCTTCCGGCATCAGCCGGACTGGTGGAAGAAGCGCTTGCAAAAGACAGAGAAATACAGGCAGTACTCATTGTATCACCCACTTATGAAGGATTGATTGCCGATGTGGCACAAATTGCAGAGGTAGCTCATAAAAGGGGTATTCCGTTAATTGTGGATGAAGCGCACGGGGCGCATTTGGGCTTTCATCCTGCATGGCCCCCAAACAGTTCCAGACAGGGTGCTGATATTGTAGTACAAAGTCTCCATAAGACGCTTCCTTCCCTGACGCAGACAGCAATTTTACATGTAAACGGTACACTGATAAACAGACAGCTATTAAAAAGGTTTTTGGGAATCTATCAAAGCAGCAGTCCTTCCTACATTTTTATGGCAGGAATGGAAGAAGCGATAGATATTGCAGCCGAAGGGGCAGAAACACTGTTTAGCGTTTTTTTAAAAAATTGGCAGACTATGCTTAGGCGGTTGGATGCGTGTGAATGTATTCATATATTGCAGGACATAAATATGGATATAGGGAAGCTGGTTATTGCAGACCGTACCGGAAGCCTGTCAGGCCGGCAGCTTTATGAAATGCTGCTTGACCGTTATCACCTGCAGATGGAAATGGCTGCGGGAAAATATGTGCTGGCAATGTTTACGATAGGCGATACGGCGGAAGGTTATGAACGACTTACCAACGCATTGCTTGAAATTGACCGGGAGTGTGTTCTTAACAGAGAAAAAACGCATAAGAAGGAACAGCAGAGGGCTTATGAATCTTCTGACAGCGAAGAAAGTCACGTAGAAGGATGTAAAAAGCCGGAAAATTTTACAGCACCGATACAGATTTATTCCTTATCGGAAGCGTGGGATAAAGAAGTAAAAGAGGTGCTGCTGTCAGAGGCCCAGGAAAAGATTGCGGGTAATTTTATTAATCTTTATCCGCCGGGAATTCCGCTGGTAGTACCGGGAGAAAGGCTTACAAAAGATATTTGCCGGTGCCTGCAGAGGTATATAGAAAATGGCCTTAATGTGCAGGGAATCACATGGCGCAGGGAAGAACCCTGCATAAATATAATTGTATAATCCATAGAGGTTGGCGGCTGTGCTTTTTTGGTGCAGGAACGCTGATATAACCGGAATAGTGAGGAAGTAAAATATGAGAAAAACAAAAATTATCTGTACAATCGGACCTGCCAGTGAAAGTGAGGAAAAGTTAAAGGAGCTGATGCTTGCAGGCATGAATGTAGCACGGTTCAATTTTTCGCATGGTACCCACAAGGAGCAGTTGGAAAAATATAACAGGGTATTAAGAGTAAGAAAAGAGTTAAATCTGCCGGTAGCAACACTTCTTGATACCAAAGGACCGGAAATCCGCCTGCAGGATTTTGAGGGCGGTAAGGCAGAGTTAAAAGCAGGACAGAAATTTATTCTGACTACGGACGAAGTTATGGGAACGGCGGAAAGAGCATCCATTACTTATAAAAGCTTAAAAAATGACATTTCTGTCGGAATGACAATTTTAATTGATGACGGTCTTATTGAAATGACGGTAGAGGAAATGACAGGAAGCGATATTATCTGCCGTGTCATCAATGGCGGATTTGTATCCAACCATAAGGGAGTCAACGTACCCGGGGCAATTCTTTCCATGCCGTATATCAGTGCAGCTGACAGAGAGGATATTATTTTTGGCGCAGAGCATGGCTTTGATTTTCTGGCTGCTTCCTTTGCAAGAAGCAAAGAGGATATTCTGGAAGTCAGAAAAATTCTGGATAACCGCGGAAGTAAGATGAAAATCATTGCAAAGATTGAAAATATGCAGGGTATTAATAATCTGGAGGAAATTATTGAAGTTTCCGATGGTATTATGGTAGCGCGCGGTGATATGGGTGTCGAGGTTGCTATGGAAGAGGTGCCCATTTTACAGAAAAAGATAATTAAGATGGCTGTTGCACAGGGTAAGCATGTTATTACAGCAACTCAGATGCTGGAGTCCATGATAAAGAATCCGCGTCCTACAAGAGCAGAGGTAACGGATATTGCCAATGCGATTTATGACGGTACCACAGCAATTATGCTTTCCGGGGAGAGCGCAGCAGGTCTGTATCCCGTAGAAGCAGTAAAAACTATGGGAAAAATTGCAGAGAGGGCAGAACGTGACATTGATTATCGTGCCAGAATGCAGAAGCGTCAAAGCGAGTTTACAGGCTCACCGGACATTACTACCGCAATATCTTATGCAACCTGCAGCGTAGCCATGAACTTAAAGGCGGCGGCAATTATTACAGTTACGATGTCAGGGTTTACTGCCAATATGATTTCCCGTTACAAACCTATGTGTCAGATAATAGGGTGTACCCTGGATGAAAAGGTGAGCAGGCAGCTTAATCTGCTTTGGGGCGTTAATCCGGTTATGATTAAAAAGGAGCAGACCACAGACGAGCTTTTTGAAGAAGCAGTGTTCAAGAGCAAGCAGGCCGGGCTGATAAAAACCGGTGACACAGTTGTCATAACTGCAGGCGTTCCGTTGGGGGTTGCCGGAAAGACTGACATGATACATGTGGTAGAGGTAGTGTAGCAGAATGGGTAAAATCGTATATCTTATGGGGAAAAGCTCTACAGGAAAAGATACTATATATAAAAGGCTTTTAGCGGATAACAGTTTTACTTTTAAGAAAATCATTCCGTATACGACCAGGCCAATTCGGGTTAAAGAGCGTGATGGGGTGGAGTATTTTTTCACAGATGAAAACGGATATGAAAGGCTAATGGCAGGAGGCAGGGTGATAGAACACCGTGCTTACCATACATATCATGGTTTGTGGCGGTATTTTACGGTAGATGACGGACAGATTGACTTGCAGAAACAGAGCTATATCTGTATCGGTACACTGGAGTCCTATGAGCGTACAAAAGCTTATTTTGGTCAAGAGTGCATGCTGCCGGTGCTGATTGAACTGGACGATGGCATCAGGCTGCAGCGAGCCCTTGACAGGGAGCGCAAGCAGAAATCGCCCAAGTATGAAGAAATGTGCCGCAGATTTATAGCAGACAGTGAAGATTTTGCAGAAGAAAAAATAGAGAGAGCAGGAATAACCAAGCGTTTTTTAAATGAGAATTTGGAGCAGTGTCTCCATGAAATTAAAGAATATATTGCAGCAGAAATTGCAGAGTGACAGGAAAACAAGGAGGTAAGCGTATGGATATTAAAGTCGATCAGGTACAACCGGCGCAGGCAGTGCAGCCGGCACGGGAAACAGCGCCCGCTGACGGCAGCTTTAAGTTTACGCTTGCCAGTCATGTGGCTGAGGCGGAGCTGCAGGCAAGACTGCAAAGCCTTATGGAGGAGATTACCATGCAGGGGGAACGTCTCTATAAGCGCAGAGACGTGCGGGATATGAAGCGTTATCGTAGTCTGATAAAGGAATTTATGGGGGAGGTTGTCAGCCGTTCCCATTCTTTTGCAAGGGAAAATTTTTTGGATAAGAGAGGCAGACACAGGGTGTACGGTATTATTCGTCTGATAGATGAAAATTTGGATGAGCTGGCAAAGGAACTTGTAAAGGATGAAGAGGACAATCTCACTATTTTAAATAAAATAGGTGAAATCAGAGGATTATTGCTGGATATTTTCACATAAATACAGGGTATATAAGCATTCGGGGAATATCAAAAGGAGGGCGATATGGCGGTATTTAAGGATATTATCGGTCAGGAACAGATAAAGGAGCATTTACAAAATGCAATTTCCATGGGGAAAATTTCCCATGCATATATGATTAACGGAGAGCGTTTTTCCGGAAAAGAATTTATTGCGGATGTGTTCGCCATGGCGCTTCAATGTGAATCAGAGGGCACAAGACCCTGTCAGGAATGCCATTCCTGCAAGCAGGCATTGTCCCGCAACCATCCCGATATTATTTATGTAACCCATGAAAAACCGGGCTCTATCGGTGTGGATGATATCAGAACTCAAATAAACAGTGATATTGCTATTAAGCCGTACAGCAGTCCATACAAAATTTATATTGTAAATGAAGCGGAAAAAATGACGGTACAGGCGCAGAATGCCTTGCTTAAAACGTTAGAAGAGCCGCCTGCTTATGCAGTGATTCTGCTTCTTACTACCAATGTAAACTCTCTGCTGCAAACCATTTTAAGCAGATGTGTTATTTTACATATGAAGCCGGTGGCAGATGAATTGGTAAAAAATTTCCTGATGACGAAGATGCAGGTGCCCGATTACAAGGCGGAGGTCTGTGTGGCATTTGCAAGGGGAAATATCGGAAAAGCAAAGCATTTAGCAGCCAGCGAGGATTTTGAAAAGGTAAAGGAGGAAGCTCTCTGCCTGTTAAAATACGTGCATGATATGGATGTTTCTGAGATGATTGCGGCAATTAAAAAAATTACGGAGTATAAGTTGGACGTAAGAGACTATATGGATATTTTGGCAATCTGGTACAGGGATGTACTGCTGTTTAAAGCAACCAATGATGCCAATCATTTAGTATTCCGCGAGGAAATCCAAAGTATAAGGAAGGTGGCAGGAAGAACCTCTTATGAAGGAATTGAAGCAGTGATTCAGGCATTTTCCAAGGCCAGAAACCGGCTGGAGGCAAATGTCAACTTTGAGCTGACTATGGAGCTTCTGCTTTTGGAAATGAAGGAAAACGGTTGAGGCGGAAATAGAGACATGATATAATGGCGTCAGACATTATATCGGGTAGTCCTTTAAGGAAATAGAGAATTTGTGATGGAGGTTTATAGATGATTAAGGTAATTGGTATCAGATTTCGCACCGCGGGCAAGATTTATTTTTTTGACCCGTTGGATTTTGAGATAAAGCGGGGGGATCATGTAATTGTGGAGACCGCCCGGGGAATTGAATTTGGCACGGCGGTAAGCGCACCAAATGAGGTAGAAGACGAAAAGGTTATCCAACCCTTAAAGCCGGTACTCAGAATAGCCAGCGAAAAGGATGTAGAGCAGGAAGCAGCCAATAAGATAAAGGAAAAGGAAGCTTTTAAAATCTGTCTTGAAAAAATTCGTAAGCACGGCTTGGAAATGAAGCTTATTGATGCAGAGTATACTTTTGATAACAACAAGGTGCTGTTTTATTTTACGGCTGACGGACGTATTGATTTCCGTGAGCTGGTAAAGGATTTAGCAGGCGTTTTTAAGACAAGAATAGAGCTTAGGCAGATAGGCGTAAGAGATGAAACCAAAATAGTGGGCGGCATCGGAACCTGTGGACGTCCGCTTTGCTGTCATACCCATTTGCCCGAATTTATACCGGTATCCATAAAGATGGCAAAGGAACAGAATCTTTCCTTAAATCCGACTAAGATATCGGGTGTCTGCGGCAGGCTGATGTGCTGCTTAAAGCATGAAGAGGAGACCTATGAAGAGCTGAACCGCAGGCTGCCGGGCGTAGGAGATTATGTAACTACGGAGGACGGCTTAAGAGGGGAAGTACAGAGCGTAAATGTACTTCGCCAGCTTGTTAAAGTAATTGTTGATGTAAATGATGAAAAAGAAATCCATGAATATAAGGTAGAGGATTTACATTTTAAGAGAAAGCACAGTAAAAAAGAGAGACTTGAGCTGTCGCCGGAGGAATTGAAGGAGCTGGAGAAGCTAGAGGCCGAAGAGCTGCTTGAAGGTGCAGATGACAAACCTGTCAGAAAAGAAGAGCATACTGCCAGAAGAGAGAACAGGCAGGATAAAACATCTATGCAGAATAAAACAGGTACGCAGGATAGAAAGCGTGACAGACGGGAA
This sequence comes from uncultured Lachnospiraceae bacterium, assembly GCA_900551115.1. Classification (GTDB taxonomy): domain Bacteria; phylum Bacillota; class Clostridia; order Lachnospirales; family Lachnospiraceae; genus Acetatifactor. The sequence goes on along the minus strand of URUY01000016.1, from coordinate 69,441 downwards.
GGCAGACCTGAGAGAGAGGACGAGCAGGAAGGCCGCCAGCAGGACAGAAAAGGAAACAGGCGAGGAAGATACGGCAGACGGGATAATCGTTTTGAAGAAGGCGATGAGCGCCAGAGAGACAATCGTCAGGAGGAAGGCGGCGAGCGCCAGAGAGACAATCGTCCAAGCGAAGGCGGTGAGCATCAGAGAGACAATCGTTCAAGCGAAGGCGGTGAACGCCAGGGGGACAACCGTCAGGAGGAAGGCGGCGAGCGCCAGAGAGACAATCATCCAAGCGAAGGCGGCGAGCGTCAGAGAGGTAACCGTCACCATGAGGGCGGCGAGTACCGGAGAGATAACCGCCAGGGACAGCGGCGTAACGACAACCGCTCCAGAAACCGCCAGAATTACAGAGGTGGAAACAGGGAAGGAAAATCAAATTTTGAAAGCAATCAGTCTGAAGGAAAATGAACGTCTTGATGAATTGCAGAGAAATGGTTACCGGATAATCCAGAATCCGGAGAAATTCTGCTTTGGAATGGATGCAGTTTTGCTGTCCGGTTTTGCACAGGTAAAGCCGGGTGGTACGGTATTGGATTTGGGAACGGGTACAGGCATTATTCCCATTTTGATGGAGGCTAAAACACCTGCGTCCCATTTGACCGGTCTGGAAATTCAGGAAGAAAGTGCGGACATGGCAAGGAGAAGTGTGGCCTTGAACGGACTTGCTGAAAAAATTGATATAGTTACGGGAGATATTAAGGAAGCAGACGCTATTTTCAAGTCTGCTTCTTTTGATGTCATAACCAGCAATCCGCCCTATATGATAGGGGAGCATGGGCTGAGAAATCCTGATGCACCAAAGGCTATAGCCCGCCATGAAGTACTCTGTACACTGGAAGACGTGGTTTTACAGGCAGCAAAGCTGCTAAAGCCGGGCGGTCATTTTTTTATGGTACACAGGCCATTCCGTCTGGCAGAAATCGTAAGTACGATGACGAAGTATAAGCTGGAACCGAAGCGCATGCAGCTCGTTTATCCTTTTGTAGATAAGGAGCCTAATATGGTTTTAATCGAGGGAGTACGCGGCGGAAGACCCCGGATGAGTGTGGAAAAACCGCTTATTATTTATAAAGAACCGGGCGTATACATGCCGGAAATCTATGATATTTACGGGTATTGATTGGGGACAATGAGCAATTAGACTGGAATTATGGAGAGGGGTATAAGAAATGTTACCTACGAGAACACAGGCAGAGGAGATATTGAAAGAAGCAGAGTTATGCAATCCGGGACCATGGGGAAATCATTCCCGCGTTGTAGCGCACTGCGCAGAAAAGATTGCAGAAAACTGTGAGGATATGGATTCTGAAAAAGCATATATTGTGGGACTGTTACATGATATCGGAAGAAAATTCGGCGGAAGACATATGGGACATGTATCTGACGGATATTCCTATATGATGAAGTCAGGGTATGATGAGGCAGCCAGAATATGCCTTTCACATTCTTTTAACAATAAGACAACGGATGACTATATGGGGAAATTTGACACCTCTGATGAGGAGCTGTTGATGGTACAGAATGCTTTGGCAGAAATGACCTTTGATGAGTATGATTTGCTCATTCAACTGTGCGATTCCCTTGCAGGACCGGAATGCGTTCTTAATATGGAAGACCGAATGCTGGATGTAAAAAGAAGGTATGGTTCTTATCCACAGGAGAAGTGGGATAAAAATTTTGCCATAAAAACGTATTTCGAGGATAAAATGGGAAAAGACCTTTATCTTGCAGTGGAAAAAGAGACGTTTCATATTTAAATAGTGTGGGAAGTAATTGGATAAGGCAGAGGAAAATACATATAGTTTTATGAGTCGAGTATTTGGAAGTATTGTAAAATAGGGAAAGTTAGCGGAAAAGGTGAGTAAATTTGAATTTGTGAGGTAAATTGCAATATGAAAAGAAGTCGATTATCATATGATGAATGGGATAAAGTAATTTTAGATAAGAAGTTAAAAATCAAATATATAGACGATAATTTCTTTAATTAGAAGAAAAGGATATTACACTGGAGCAATTATCTATAAGTGGAAAAATTGCCGGCACAAGATGAATAATAGTTAGGATGAGAAACTCATATGAAAACGAAAACTTTAAGATGGATTACATTGGCGGGAACAGTTTTATGCCTTGCGGTAACTATGATAACGGGAATAAAGGTAAATAGTCAGAGTGAAGACTATGAAAAGGTCCAAGCCAGAATTTTAAGTGCCGATAAACTAAGAGTTAAAAGGTTGGACTATTACTATAAAGTTGTGGTGGAATATCATGGCAATGAGTATGAACTCATTAATATTCGGACTGAAGAATTTGCTAGATATCAAGGATACATAGGCAGTTATGTGACAGTGTATTTTGCCAATGGAAAAATGTATTCCAATATAACCGGGATAAAAACAGACGGAAAAATGTATTACATATACATGGGGGCATTGATAAGCACAATTATTCTTTTTGTTTTGCACATAGTATTAATAAAAGATAATGTTCACAAAAAAGCTATGAACTTGAAGGTGCTGGCGAAAGAAGAAAAAATGCATGACATTGAATTTAAAGGAACTTTGAATAGTACAAACGCATATGTGCTTGTTGATGGTATAAAGCATCATGTGACCCAAAAGACTGTGGAAAGATTTAAGAGTCTGGTTAATGGAAAGGAATATGCCGAAACCATTGAAGTATTTGCGTTCCAGATATTCATACAAAAGAAAGAAAAAAACGACGGCTGGTTTGATTAATGAAATTTGAATTCTACGGAGGATTTTATGAATAAAAAAGAATTGATTTCTATAGCAATTTTAACGTTGTTAATTGCGTTTATGGATATTTCGGGAATGCCAAGTGCCTTTTTTGTAAAAATACAGATTTCAGATATTGAACCATTTTATTTTACTTTAATGGTTAATTTTGTGATTATAGGGATTATTACATATATCTATTTGAAACTATTGTGTCCTAATTGGAAGTTAGGATTTACTTCAATTGGATTGGTTGACGGATTAAAAAAGTATGGAATAATCGGAGCGACAATTGCACTTGTTGGTTTTGTGGCGTTTTATGTTGGTCTTATGCCATTTGATAAACACCCTTCGCTTGAAAAAGTATTGGTTGAAGGTGTGATTTATTATATAGGAGTTGCCATTATTGAAGAATTATATGTGAGAGGGTTATTACTTAATCTTATTGAAAAGGTATGTATCAAAAGAAAAGATAGCACTATAATTGCAGTAATTCTTTCTTCTGTAATTTTTGGATTGGGACATATATTTGGTGTGTTAAATCAACCATTGCTTGTTATTGTAAGTAAGGTTGTATGGACAATTGGAATGGGAATATTCTTTGGAATGGTATATAAAATGACAAATAACCTATGGCTACCCATTATTATTCATTTTTTTATAAATGTCTGTGCTATACCTTATTGTTTTTCAAATATAAATGGATATGCGAATTTGACTTTATATATAGTAGTCCCTGCCTATATAATATTGGGAATATACAGTTTAATTCACATGAAGAAGAATGCGTGAAATTTCAGTTTGCGAACTGAAAATTAGAATTCTCTCAATGGATGATGCGTGAGACATTAAGTGTCACATCAAATAAAACAGGGCATTGCTCGCTTTGTGTCCTATACTTTTTGGTGGGAAATAGATATGATGTTTTCAAGGAGGTCAGTAAAATATGAATCAAATTAAAATTGGAGAATTCTTAAAAGAACTTCGTAAAGAGAAAGGGCTTACTCAAGAACAGCTTGCAGAACAATTTAATGCATCTCGAAGGTCTGTATCAAGATGGGAAACGGGTAATAATATGCCTGATTTAGATACACTAATTGAGATGGCGGATTTTTATGAGATTGATTTGCGAGAATTATTGGATGGAGAAAGGAAAAGCGAGAGAATGAACGAAGAAATAAAAGAAACCGTATTGAAAGTTGCAGAATATACTGCCAAAGAAAAAGAAGTGAAAAGGAAGAAGCTGAATAAGTGCTTTATTATAGGTGGTATTTGTTTTTTGCTTGTTATTTTAAATCATCAATTTGAAGTATTGGCAATGATTTTTAATAATCCAATAGATGATTTTGTAGCAGGTGCATTGACCGGTTTGGGTATCCTTTTTGAGTTTGTTGGTTTTTATAATAACAATCATGAAGATAGTTTAAAACAAAGAAAGCAAGAATTATTTATGCGTAAAAACATATAGGCAGACATAAGAAAAACCATACTATGCGAGGGCATTTGGCTCTGCTACTTCGCACAAATGAGGAAAGTAATAGAAAAATCTATATATGGATGCCATAATATTTCCATACAAAGAGATAAATTAGAATTGAAAGAGGTAATTATTTATGCAACATGAATGTAAAATTACAGTCTTGGAAACAAAAGTTTTCAGCGACTATCAAGAAAAATATCTTGCAAATCCAAATTCTGGTTCGTGTCCATGTTTCAAGGCAGGCGATACATTCCACTTGAAAAGGACAAGCGAACAGGATGATTTCTATCATTTGTTGAATGGAAAATTTTGTGGTGAAGCATGGGATGCCATTAGCAGATATGTTTATACTGCTTTGCAAGGCGGTTCAATTATGCACAAATGGACAAACGATGAGCGAATGATGATTGCTTGTTGCAATGATGGTACAAGACCTGTTATCTTCAAAATCGAGAGAATTGATATTCCTGAGAATGACGAAGAAAAACAGTGGCTTGAAAAACAGAATTTCAAAAATACAGTAGATGATGCTTACACAGGTTAACTCGAAAATTTCAGTTTACGGACTGAAGCTTTGAATTTGTGGAGGAATAATGGATAGAACACATGCTGAAAAAAAGATGGTGAATAGCATACTTAAATTTGGTTTTAAAGACACAACACTTTTAAAGTGGAATGCAATATTAGAACTGAAAAAATTATTTGATGATAAAATCAAAGGTGATGTATATTCGCTATTTTAATTGTTAAACAAATCACAGTTGCAAAGCCTTTGCCTTTTACAAAGTGAAAAGATATGATATTGAGGGAATAAAGGTTATTGACATATAAATGAACTTTTAGCTGGTGGGGTTAAAAACGTTGTAGGCGGGAAGGAAAATTAAAATGGGTTTTGTGCAGAAGATAATGCTATTTATGGGAGTTATATATGTTTTGATTGGAGGGGTAGTCGGCTTATTTTTTGTGGTTGCCGGGTCAGGAATCTTCGTATTGATTCCGCTTATATTTGTTGTGCTGGGACTGGGATTTATTTTAGGCGTGTGGAAATCCGTAGCAAAAAAGAAAGAGATAATTGCCAAAGGGAAAAAATATACAGGTAAAATCTATGGTTATGTGGAGAATACTTCTTACACCGTGAATGACAGGTACACTATCAACGTGAAGGTACGCTATTTTGATGAGAACCGGATAGAAAGAGAAGCGGTTCTTCCTACCGGGACGTCTGACGGTAACAGTCAATATCCCGTTGGCATGACGATAGATTTTTTTGAATACAAAGGAAAATATTGTTTTGATGAAAAATCTGTGAGAAATGAAATCCTTTCAGGAGAAGCAGAATTAATGGATAATAAACCGTTAGAGCCGGATAAAATTACGGTGGTTGCAGTCGAATGCCCCAACTGCGGTGCATCCTTCCGGGCAATGAAAGGGTATACGGAAAGGTGTCCGTATTGCGGAAGCTATCATAATGTGTAGAGCAGGGAAGCCAAGTTACTATCAGAGCAGGAAATTTAATTATGATGAGGAAAAATAAAATGAATACACCTGCATTAGAAACAGAACGATTGCTTTTAAGGAAATTTACAGAAGCAGGAAAAGCTGTTGTGGAGCAGGTAAAAAAAGATGGACTTCCATATATTACAGCAACACACGATAGGAATAACCCGAGAAGCGGAAATGTTATGCAGAAGGTGGGAATGAAATATTGCTATTCATATGAAGAACAGTGGCAGCCCAAAGATTTTCCGGTCATATTTAGAATGTATCAGCTTAATTTTAAAGACAATGATGATTTTGTATACAAAAAGTATTGGAATATGTATGACAACCACTTCGTAGAGGAATTGTAATTTGAAGAAAGTGAGATAAGTGAGATTTTTGCGAGGGATTTAGAACATATTTGTATTATGTCCTATATTAAGAAAAGCTGCAAATTATAAAAAGTTTGAAGCTGTAAAATAGTACAAGTCCAAATCGTAAAGGAGTTTGCGGTTATTATGACAGAAAAAGAGATAAGAAATAAAAAAGTGCTGCTTGATAATATCGAGAAAATACATACAACTGAAATGGGAATGGATAGAATACGAAGAAACCTGAAAATAGATACAACAGATGTTGTCGCGTATTGTAAAAATAAGGTTTTGGATAGAAATTGTAATATTTATAAACAAGGTAAAAACTGGTATTGCGAGGTTGACCATATGAAAATCACTATCAATTCATATACTTATACGATTATCACAGCGCATATTATTAAGTAAAAATCCAATTTGCGGAGGTATTTTCATGAATATAAGAGCGGCAGTAAATGAAGATTTGGCCCTTTTAAGTAAACATGATAAGCATATTGCCAGAGAAGAATTGTGCCATGCTGTTTCGTTAAACAGAGTTTATATTGTAGAGGAAAACGGTAGCTTTATAGGGTGGTTAAGGTACAACTTATTTTGGGATAATACACCGTTTATGAATATGATTTATCTTTTAGAGGAGTATCGAGAAAAGGGATATGGAAAAAAGATGGTGAAGCACTGGGAAGACCAGATGAAAGCACAAAATTATGACGTTGTCATGACATCAACGGCTTCTGATGAATACGCACAGCACTTTTATGTGAAATCAGGTTATCGTACCATTGGCGGCTTTACTTTTCAAAATGACCCATATGAAATTATTTTAATGAAAGAATTGTGATTATGAAGAACAAAACAGACAGAACGGAACGGGTAGAATTAACGGTATCGTGCATGCTTTGTGACGGCAGCCGTATTCTGCTCCAAAATCGGATAAAAGAAGATTGGAAAGGATACACCCTTCCGGGTGGGCATGTAGAACCGGGAGAAGCTTTTGTAGATGCAGTAATCCGGGAAATGAAAGAGGAAACAGGACTGACTGTTACAGCACCTGTTTTATGCGGCATAAAGCAGTTTCCCATAGCGAACGGAAGATATGTGGTTTTACTGTTTAAAGCAGATGAATATACCGGAACACTGGTTTCATCCGATGAAGGAAAGATGGAATGGATAGACCGCTGCGATTTGTCCAAGGTTAATCTGGTAGAAGATTTTATGGAGCAGCTGCAGGTGATGGATAATGATGCCTTGACGGAATTTCAGTATGTGAAAAATGACAGGGAGTGGGAGATTCGGATAAAGTAGGAATTCATTTTGGCAAGGAGAAATTAGTTTGAATTTAAGGAAGGAACTGGCTATGGAGTACCGTCAAACGACAGATGAGGAGTTAGAAGTTCTCTGGGAACAAAATGTTGCAGAACATAATTATGATGCATGCTGGATAGATTGGAAAAAGGAATTTGTTGAGAATAATCGTTCGGGAAAGGCTGTAACGTTTGCAGTCTTGTGTAATGGTTATGCAGTGGGGGAGGGTACATTATTATTGTCTCCTGACTGCAATGCAATCGCCGGAAGAAAAACCTTATGTGATGGGAAAGCCATTGCCAATGTCAATGCATTGCGTATCCAAAAGGAATATGAAGGGAAGGGACATATTTCTAAGCTGATGCGTGCAATCGAACAGTATGCAATCGAAAAAGGTATACAAAAGCTGACAATTGGAGTGGAAGCAAAGGAAACTAGGAATCTTGCAATTTATCTGCACTTTGGTTTTAATGAGTTTTTGCTTTCGGAACTGGAGGAAGGTGAATTGGTTTTATATTTTGGTAAGCCACTGGAAAAGTAATACGAATGCCGGTTTGTCGAGCTGAAAAAATAGAGCGGAGAGACAAAACGATTGCAGAATGCAAGGGCTCGGTCTACCTCATGATTCCACTGTATACGCTCTTCGTTAAGAATAGATAGTAATAATACAATTATTTTGAAATGATTGCGCTAAATAAAATTTGTACTCCGCCGTGTAAGGTTAAAGCCATAGCGGTGGTGCTGATTTGTCACGTCCTCAAACGATGAGTGCATGGTTTATACATAATAGTTCAAGTTGCGCATCGCAAAACAATGCCACAAAACTTGATTTTTTTTAGATTTGTGGCATAATAATTGTATCTTTATAATGCAAGGAGAAAGTAAATGCTTATTAAAAGAGAAATGTATTTAAAGAGAATTCGCTCTTTTTACGAGATTGATTTAATTAAGGTACTTACAGGTGTACGCCGCTGCGGAAAGTCCATTTTGTTAAATCAAATAGAGGAAGAAATACAGGAGAAAGGCATTGACTGTAGTCACATCATTAAAATCAATTTTGAAGATTTACAATTTGAGAAGATTCGTACATGTGATAAATTAAATAAATATATTCTTTCTCAAATAACGGATAAAGGAAGATATTACATTTTCCTTGATGAAATTCAGCATGTAAGAAACTTTGAAAAGGTACTGTCATCTCTTCGCGCAACGGTGAATTGTTCAATTTTTGTTACAGGAAGTAATTCAAAGTTATTATCAGGGAAAATGGCAACTTTATTAGTGGGAAGGTGTGTTGAATTCCGAATAATGCCATTTACCTTCGCCGAGAGCTACGAATTTCTACAGAAAAGCGGAAGTGAAATTGTACCGGATGAGTTTATATTTGATTATATTAGTTGGGGAGGAATGCCTCTTCGATTTTCTTTTCAAAATGAAAATGATGTAAAATTGTATCTTGAGCAGACCTATCATGGAATTGTGGATAAGGATATTGTGTCAGAGCGTTCCACCATAAATCGTGAAAAATTTGCGAAAATTGCTTCTTATATCATGGCAAATGCTGGAAAAGAATTTTCGAGTAAAAATATTTGCAAATATTTTTCTAATCAGAATGATGAAGAAATAGAAAAGAAAATGATATATCGTTATCTGGATAAAATGGAAAAAGCATGCCTGATTAACAGAGTGAAAAGATTTAATATCGTAGGAAAACAGGTAATGAGCTATGTTGAAAAACAATATGCGGTAGATACCGGCTTCAGAATGCTTAATACAAATCTTGTTAATTTTGAAGATACCTTCTTTTTGGAAAATATCGTATACAACGAATTGATTACAAGAGGTTATCAAGTGTTTACAGGTAAAACATATAAAGGTGAAGTGGATTTTGTGGTGATAGATGGCAAAAAGAAGTGTTTTATTCAAGTGGCGTATTATCTGCACGGAAAAGAAACAATTGACAGAGAATTTGGAGCGTTTTCACCAATTAGCGATGCATCGCCCAAATATGTGTTTACACTGGATCATTTTGATTATTCAAGAAATGGAATTGTTCATATAAATATAGTCAAATTTTTACTAGGGAAAAAAGAAATACTTCTTACTTAATGCCACAAATTATTAAAAAAGTTAAATTTGTGGCATTAAAATGAATTAATTAGATGGATTATGTGGACTGCTGAACCGCATAAAATAAGGAAAATCTGAGAATTTAATAGCTAAATTGAATTGTAATAGACTTACAACTGCCAGTTTGTTAGGATGAAAATTAGAAGTTGCACAAGAGGAGGATGCCAGTGGAAATTTTAGAATTTGGTAATAGGAAAAATAAGAGCATTATCCTTATGCATGGTTTTCAGTGTCCTTATCAGATATGGGATAAGTATATAGAGTACTATAAGGATAAATATCATATTATCGTTCCGATATTTGAGGGACATAATCCTGAAAAGAAAGAGAATTTTATTTCGTTACAGCAAACCGCAAAAGAAATAGAGGATTATTATATTTCTCACTATGGGAATAGTATATATGCAATATATGCAATTTCCTATGGTGGAATAATAGCTGCAAATGTTTGGCAGAACAAAAGATTAAATATTACTAAATTAATTTTTGACGGCGCTCCGATTACCTCGTATCCTAAGCTTTTAAAGTCATTTTTGAGTAATTTTTATCTGAAAGTAACACACAAAAGCCAAAAAAGAGATACAAAAACAATTGTTCAAGCCACTGGCAGTATTTGTCCGAAAGAATATTTGGAAGATTTTCTGAAAGTATTAGATAATTTTTCTGATGAAAATATCAGAAAGTATATTGAAGCATGGAGTAACTATAAATTACCAAATAACATTGATACGCCTGATACGATGGTATATTTCTTTCATGGTACAAAGTCGAATGAAATGCTGGCGAAGAAGTCTGCTAAGTATGTAAAAAAATATTATCCAAATTCTAAAATAATATGTCTTAACGGAAAAGGACATTGTGAAACCGTGCTTTTTAAATCTATGGAAATGATTAAGGAACTCGATAAGATATTAGCCTGACAGCTTCCGGCTTACGGAGGCGTTTTCATGAATATAAGAACGGCAATAATGGAAGGAGCGAAACGATGAATACTTGTGACAATATGGATTTTTACAAGGTTATTAATACCAGAAGAACCATGAGGGATTTTGAAGATGTTTCGATACCGGAGGATATAATTAAGAAAATTCTTTCGGCAGGTTTCAAAGCGCCTTCCAATGACCACATGCGGGACTGGCATTTTATTGTGATAACGGATAAAGCGGTTGCTTTAAAGTGCATAGAAAAGATTCCCATGGAGTTTTCAGATGAGGATGTAAATGCGATACTGCATGACTGGAATCTGACAGATGAATGTCAGAAAAATGCTTATAAAAATGCAATACCGAAGCAATATCGGATGCTGATAGAGGCGTCATGTATGGTAATTCCGGTTTTTAAGCAGAAAACCAATATACTGAAACCGGAAAATCTTTCCCACTTAAATGGTTTTGCATCTATGTGGTGCAGCATAGAAAATATATTTTTAGCAGCGACAGCGGAAGGGTATGCATGCACCCTTAGAATTCCATTGGGTGATGAAGGGGAATGGGTAAGGAAAGTAATGCAAATTCCGGAGGATTATCTGGTTCCTTGTTATATTGGAATAGGAAAGACGAAAGAAAATGCTGATGTTGTGAAACAAAAAGAAATTGATATAGACAGCAGAATACATTTTAACAAGTGGGGATAAATATAGGTACAAAGAGAAAAGGTTCTATGATGCAAACAGAAAAAAATAATTACACTCATTCAAAAGAATATTTTCGTAAAGAATTAATTACGATAGCGTTACCCGTTGCATTGCAAAATCTGATGCTGGCGTTGGTGGGTGCTTCCGATGCTCTTATGCTGGGAAGGTTTTCACAAAATGCTGTTTCAGCCGTTTCGCTTGCAAATCAGATTTCTTTTATAATGAATTTATTTATAGGCAGTGTAATTGGCGGCTGCGGTGTTTCTCGCTTCCGCTTGCAGTTTTAGGTACTTTTGTCTTTCATTGGCCGGTCATGTTGGTGTATATTATTGTTATGGCAGATGAAATCATAAAAGTTCCATGGATTTATCCGAGATACAAAAAATATATTTGGGTGAAAAATCTCACAAGGGATAACAATTGATACAATGATGGAAAAGGAGATGGAAATGTTCAAACTTTATGTAAACCCACACAACAAAAAAGGCCATATTAACAAGGAATTGCAGGGACATTTTTCAGAGCATCTCGGAAGATGCATCTATGAGGGAATTTATGTAGGGGAGGATTCCGCCATTCCCAATACCAACGGCATGCGGAATGACGTGGTGAATGCGCTTCGGGAAATGCAGATTCCGGTGCTACGCTGGCCGGGCGGCTGCTTTGCCGATGAATATCATTGGATGGACGGTATTGGTCCTAAGGAAAGCCGTAAGCGGATGATTAATACACACTGGGGCGGCGTGGTTGAAGATAACAGCTTCGGTACAGATGAGTACATGGAGCTTTGCCGCCAGCTTGGATGTAAGACATACATAAACGGTAATGTGGGCAGCGGAACGGTACGTGAAATGAGTGAATGGGTGGAATATATGACCTTTGAAGGCGTATCTCCTATGGCAGAATTAAGAAAACAGAATGGGCATGAAGAGCCTTACAGGGTGGATTATTTTGGCGTTGGTAACGAAAACTGGGGCTGCGGCGGGAATATGCTGCCGGAATATTACGCAAATCTGTACCGTCACTATCAGACCTATGTAAGAACCTACAATTGGGAGAAGCCGATTTACAGGATTGCCTGCGGAGCAAATGCAGATGATTATGGATGGACGGACAAGGTTATGGATGTCACGCACCGTTCATCGGGAAGGGCACATGGCTTTATGGACGGGCTGTCTCTTCACTATTATACTGTTCCGGGTGGCTGGGAGAACAAGGGAAGCGCTACCGACTTTGACGAAAAGACCTGGTATAAGACCATGAAAACGACTCTGTATATGGAAACTTTGATTAACAATCACAGCGCCATCATGGATAAATATGATAAGGATTATAAAATCGGCATGATTGTAGATGAATGGGGAACGTGGTTTGACTGTGAGCCGGGCACCAATCCGGGCTTTCTCTATCAGCAGAATACTATGCGTGATGCACTGGTAGCAGGTATCAACCTGAATATTTTCAATAAGCATTGTGACCGGGTAAAGATGGCAAATATCGCACAGCTTGTCAATGTACTGCAGGCAGTGATTTTAACGGAAGGGGAAAAAATGCTTCTGACTCCGACCTATCATGTTTTCAACCTGTATAAGTGCCATCAGGAGGCAGAGCTTTTGGACAGCTATGTGGAAACGGAAGAGATTGGTCTTGAAGAAGAATGCAGGGTTCCCAATTTAAGTGAATCAGTATCTCTTGGAAAGGACGGTAAAATCCACATTACACTGAATAATCTTTCCGTGGAGAAGGATTATGAAATCGAAGGTGTTTTTGCAGAAACAGAGCTTAAGGCTGTAAACGGTACGATTCTTACCGGTGAAATGCATGCCCACAATACATTTGAGGAGCCTGACAGGGTACATACACAGCGCTTTGACGGCTGTAAAATTGAGGACAATAAGCTGATATTTACAATACCGGCATGCAGCGTGCTGCATCTGGAGGTAACGGTTTAAAAGCATGCGGTGTGCTGCATCGGTAGTGACCGGAAGCAGGCACATAGCGAATAAGGAGGATTCTGAAATGGAAGAAGCGATAAAGAGCATGATTGCAGAAGGCAGGACATCACTGGGAATTGAATTTGGTTCGACCAGAATCAAGGCAGTGCTAATCGGCGAAGACAATGTCCCTTTGGCGGCAGGCAGCCATGACTGGGAAAACAGACTGGAAGACGGCATATGGACTTATACGCTTAAGGATATTTGGAGCGGGCTGCAGGATTGCTATGCCAATCTTGCAAAAGAGGTTTTAGAGAAATATGGGATTATACTGAAAAAAACAGGCGCTATCGGCTTTTCAGCAATGATGCACGGCTATATGGCGTTTGACAAGGAAGGAAAGCTGCTGGTTCCGTTTCGGACCTGGCGGAATACTACAACGGCAGAAGCTTCAGCCAAACTGACAAAGCTGTTGGAGTATCCTATTCCTCAGAGGTGGAGCATTTCCCATTTGTATCAGGCAATCCTGAATGAAGAACCTCATGTGAAGGAAGTGGATTATCTGACAACACTGTCAGGATATGTACATTGGAAGCTGACAGGCGAAAAAGTACTGGGTGTGGGGGATGCCTCCGGCATGTTCCCTGTGGATAGTAAAACCGGTGATTTTAACGAACGCATGATCAAGCAGTTTGACGGACTTTTGGCAAAGAAATATCCGTTTACCTTAAAAGAAGTGCTGCCAAAGGTATTGACGGCAGGAGAGCATGCAGGGGCTCTGACAAAAGAAGGGGCAGCTCTTTTGGATATAAGCGGCAACCTGGAGGCAGGCATTCCCTTGTGTCCGCCGGAGGGCGATGCGGGAACCGGCATGACGGCTACTAACAGTGTGGCAAAGCGTACCGGCAATATTTCGGCAGGCACATCGGTTTTTGCCATGGTGGTGCTGGAAAAGGAGCTTTCTAAGGTATATGATGTGATTGATTTGGTGACAACTCCTGCCGGTGATTTGGTGGGAATGGTACACTGCAACAATTGTACCTCCGATTTGAATGCATGGGTAAATCTGTTTGCGGAATGTCTGGCCGGTTTTGGTGTGAAGGCAGATAAAAATGAATTATACGGCATGCTCTACGGAAAAGCAGAAGAAGGAGACGCAGACTGCGGCGGACTGCTGGCCTATAATTATTTTTCGGGCGAACCGGTGACAGGCTTTCAGGAAGGAAGACCCCTGTTTGTGCGGCTGCCGGATGCAAAATTTACGCTGGCAAATTTCATGCGGACCCATCTGCTGACATCACTTGGCGCTTTGAAGGCAGGCATGGATATCCTCCTGAAGGAAGAGCATGTAAAGATAGACAGAATGTTCGGGCACGGCGGGTTGTATAAGACACCCGGCGTAGGGCAGAAGGTGACGGCTGCAGCAATGAATTCTGCCGTATCGGTAATGGAAACGGCGGGAGAGGGCGGCGCCTGGGGTATTGCCCTGCTGGCTTCTTATATGCAGCAGCGGACGGAAGGGGAAACCCTTGAGCAGTATTTGAACGAAAAAGTATTTGCAGATGCCAAAGGGATTACACTAAAACCGGATGCAGATGATGTAAAAGGCTTTGATGCTTTTATGAAGCGTTACGAGGCAGGGCTTCCTATTGAGCAGGCGGCAGTGGAGAATCTGAAGTAAAGAGAAAGGCTGAAAAATACCTGACGGCAATTTTTGGCAGGGACGGAGGTAAAATGTTAGAAGAATTAAAGAAAAAAGTGTATGAAGCTAATATGCTGCTTCCTCAATACGGACTGGTTACCTTTACATGGGGAAATGTCAGCGCCATAGACAGAGAAAAAGGGTTGTTTGTGATTAAGCCAAGCGGCGTACCCTATGAGGAGCTTACCTCTAATGATATGGTGGTAATGAACCTTGAAGGAGAAAAGGTGGAAGGGAAATATAATCCTTCTTCGGATACGCCTACCCATCTGGAACTGTACAAGGCATTTTCGGAGATTGGCGGCATTGTGCATACCCATTCCTCCTGGGCGACAAGCTGGGCACAGGCAGGACGCGCAATTCCCTGCTACGGGACCACCCATGCGGACTATATTTATGGGGAAGTACCGTGCCTGCGGACGCTTACAAAAGAAGAAATCGATGAAGCCTATGAGAAAAATACCGGTCTTCTGATTGTAAATGAATTTAAAAAACGGAACCTTGATGCGGAGGCAGTTCCGGCAGTACTTTGTAAGAATCACGGACCCTTTGCATGGGGCAGGGATGCAGCAGAAGCGGTACATAACGCCGTTGTACTGGAGGAAGTAGCCAAGATGGCAGCACGCACGGAAAAAATCAATCCCCAGGTACAGCCTGCACCCCAGGAGCTTTTGGATAAACATTATTTCAGAAAGCATGGGGAAGGCGCTTATTACGGACAGAACAGGTAAAGGGTGGTTTTATGCAGGAGCAGACGGCAGGGCGGGTATGTAAAAAATGCCTGCTTCGGGAATATGATGCGGAGGCTTACCAAAACAAGCTTGTAAGGGTGTTGGAGCTGATGGACCCGGAAGAAAAGGCAGGAGAGGAATTGTATGAAAAGCGACTGCTCATCTGCAAAGCATGTGAAAAGCTTTCAGCGGGGACCTGTCTTGGATGCGGCTGCTATGTGGAGCTGCGGGCAGCAGTCAGAAAGAATAAATGTCCTTATAAATTTTGGTAAGAAATGAAACTACATACATAAAATATTGGGTGGAACATGATTATAAGAGAGTATAAGCCTTCAGATTGTAAGGAGATAACGGAATTGTTTTATGATACCGTTCATACAGTCAATGCAAAAGATTATACGGCAGAACAATTAAATGCATGGGCAACGGGCAGGGTTGACCAGGAAGAATGGAACCGGTCTTTTTTGGCGCATTTTACAGTTGTTGCTGTGAAAGATGAGAATATTGTCGGGTTTGGAGATATTGATGCTGCCGGATATTTGGACAGGCTGTATGTCCACAAGGATTTTCAGGGAGCAGGCGTTGCAACCAGGATTTACGACAGGCTGGAACAGAGCGTAAGCACAGAGAAAATTGTGACGCATGCTTCCGTTACGGCAAAGCCGTTTTTTGAAAAGCGGGGATACACTGCTATAAGGAAGCAGCAGGTGGAAAGACAGGGCATTATCTTAAGCAATTATGTAATGGAAAAAATGCTGTGATAAGAGGGAGGATGGCTATGCTGGCATTTCTATTATGTTGTTTGATCGGAATCGGATTTATCGGATTTGGACTTTATGCATGTTTTTCCAAAAGGAAAACAGCATTTGGCTTTTGGGCAAATACACCACCTCTTTCGGTTACGGACGTAAAGGCGTATAATAAAGCACTGGGAAAACTGTGGTGTATTTACGGCATTGTTTTCATTATCCTTTGTCTTCCCTTATTTTTAGGACAGAATACCCCATATGCACTGATTTCTGTAGTTGGCATTTTCTTTGAAACGATAGCGATTATGGCGGTTTATGTCTTGAAAATAGAAAAGAAGTACAAAAAATAGAAAGAGGTTTAAGCATGGCAGGAATGTTATATTTGTGCGCGACACCCATAGGAAATTTACAGGATATGACGCCTCGTGTAATTGATACTTTAAATCAGGTGGATGTGATTGCGGCAGAGGATACAAGAAACAGCAGAAAGCTGTTAGCGGCATTTTCTATTCATACGCCCATGACAAGCTACCATGAGTATAACAAAGTAGAAAAGGCGGAGCAGCTTATCGGGCAGATGCAGGCAGGGAAAAATATCGCCCTGATTACGGATGCAGGGACTCCGGCTATTTCGGATCCGGGCGAGGTTTTGGTGCGGATGTGCCAGGAAGCTGGGATTACCGTTACCAGTCTGCCGGGACCGGCAGCCTGTATTACAGCCCTTACGTTGTCGGGGCTTCCCACAAGACGTTTCTGTTTTGAAGGCTTTTTGCCGGCAGACAAAAAAGAACGCAGGGAAATTTTAGAGGAACTGGAAAAGGAAACAAGAACCATGATTCTCTATGAAGCGCCACACCATCTTGTAAAGACACTGACAGAGCTGTCACAAACTTTGGGAGACAGGAAGATTACGCTTTGCAGAGAGCTGACTAAAAAATTTGAAACCATATTGCCTACGACCCTTTCAGAGGCTTTGAAAAAGTATGAGGAAGAAGACCCGAGAGGCGAATATGTGCTGGTGCTTGCCGGAAAGAGCAGGGCGGAAAAAAGGCAGGAGGCTATTGCTTCCTGGGAAAGCATGCGTATTGAGGAGCATATGGCATATTATGAAAAGGACGGTATGGATTCCAAGGAAGCCATGAAACAGGTAGCAAAGGATAGAGGAGTAGGAAAAAGGGAAATTTATGAGTATCTGCATAAGAAGTAAACGGAGATAACCGGAAAGAGCAGAAAAGAGCAGAAAAGAACAAAAGAACCGAAAAGAGCATAGGAGATTAAAGCTAAAGAGGATGCTGGCGATGAGAAGAAAAGACAGAGAAGTGACGGACAGACAGGGAATGGAAGAGATTATCCGTATGTGTAAAACCTGTCATGTAGCAATGGTGGATGACGGAAAACCCTATATGGTGCCTTTAAGCTTTGGATACCGATTTACGGAAGAAGGCTTGCTGGAGCTGTATTTTCACAGTGCAAAAGAAGGAAAAAAGCTGGATATTCTCAGAAAAAACAATCAGGTTTGCTTTGAAATGGCCAATGAAGGAGAGCCGCTTACCACAGATACACCCTGTAATGCAGGATACTATTTTGCCAGCCTTATCGGCTTTGGGGAGGTGTTCTTTTTAGAGGACCCTGCCGAAAAATGTGAAGCATTGTCCCTGATGTTTGCTCATCAGTCAGGGGAAAAAGTTGTTTTTAATGAGAGACAGGCGGCTGCGGTATGTGTTTACAAAATTGTTTCCGAAGAATTTACCGGAAAAAGAAAGCAACGGCCAATTAAGAATTGACGTTACAGGGAATTGACATTTTTATTTATTGAGTGTATTATAAAAACATATTCAAAATATCTGAATACCGTGCATTTCGCACATTCGGCAGTTTCTGCCAAAACATCACTTAAACATTTATTTATAAGGGCAGTATCATTCTGGACGAGAGGGATTTGGAACTGGAGGAGGTGAAAGCAGAGCAGGTAGTGCTGAACAAATCCGGAAAACGGGCAATCAGATTGGACGCCTGGGCAAAAGCTAAGGACAGCAGACAGTTTGATATGGAAATGGAAAACAATGATGATGCAGAAACAGTTAAAAAACGTTCCAGATATTATCAGGGACTGCTGGATACGCCTGTATTAAAGGCCGGAAGGGAGACAAAATATAAGAATCTGCCGTCCACGGTAATTATATTTATTACACAGGAGGATATTTTTAAAAGAGATTTAGCAAAGTATACGTTTACGCAGCAATGTGAGGAAGTAAAGAATTTAAAGCTGGAGGACGGAACTAAAAAGATTTTTCTTAACATGACCAGCAAAAACGGTTCCAAAGAACTGGTGAGTCTGTTACAATATATGAAGAATACCAGCTTGGATAACCCGGAGATAGAGGTGCGTGATGAACGGCTATGCAATCTGGATAGAATTGTAAAAGAAGTCAAAGAATCGGAAGAATGGGAGGCAGTGGAGATGAACATTCTTGATATCGGAATAGAACGGGGAAGAGAAGAAGGAAGAGAAGAGGGGAGGAAGCAAGGCAGAGAGCAAGGCGAACAGAGGGTAAACCGGCTGATACAGCTTTTGCTTGAAAGGTCGCGTTTGGATGAAATTGCTAAAATGGCAGAGGATAAAGAGCTTCAGAAAAAGCTGTTTGAAGAATTCGGAATCTGAGAAGGAAAGGCGTTTAGAGAAATCTAAGCGCTTTTTTGGTCTGTTTTTAAACCCATACATTTGTCATGGCAGATTTAGACGCCAGTCACTATCAAATACTTCCTGAGTCTGCTAAGATAAAAATGAAAAAGAAAGCTTGTGCCGGGATACCTGCGGCGGCGCGGAAATAGTAAAAAAGCAGAAAAGAGCCGGTTGAAAAGTGCGGCGGATTGGAGTAAGCATGTCTGAATTTGTAAAGGTAAGTAATCTTGTGAAAAATTATGGAAGCCTGTGTGCAGTTGATAATCTGAGTTTTTCAGTAAATGAAGGAGAAATATTTGGTTTGCTGGGGCCGAATGGAGCCGGAAAATCCACTACGATTAACATACTGACAACGCTGTCAGAATATGACGGAGGAAGTGTTACTATAGGAGGCTTTGATTCTGTGAAGAAAAGGGAAGCCATGAAGAAGCTGATTGGTATAGTACCGCAGGACATTGCCCTGCATCCTTTTTTAACTGCTTATGAAAATGTATGCTTTTTTGCATCCCTTTATGGCCTGAGTGGAAAGCAATTAAAGAAGGCGGCGCTTTTAGCACTGGAATTTGTGGGGCTTTCTGATAAAGCTTCAGTTCGGATGAACCGCATGTCCGGCGGTATGAAAAGAAGACTGAACATTGCCTGCGGTATTGCACATTCACCCAAACTGATTGTAATGGATGAGCCCACTGTTGGAGTGGACGCCCAGTCCAGAGATTTAATTTTACATTCTATTCAGGTTTTGAGAAAACAGGGGGCAACTGTAATCTATACATCCCATTATATGCAGGAGGTGGAGGAAATCTGTGACCGCATTGCTATTGTGGATAAGGGGAGAATGATTGCCTGCGGTACGGAAAAGGAGCTGGTAACCTTTGTTACGGACAGAAAGCAGTATGAGGCTGAGGTGAAGCTTTTGCAGGGATTTGATAAGACTGCTTTCTATAAAGAAATACTGTCCTTGCCGGATATAAAAGATGTCATGCTTACAGACAGCGAAGGGAAAACTGTCTTAAGGGTGGATACAGGCTTGGAATTTGATAATCTGATGCAGCTTATGCTTGTGGTGCAGAAAAATCATATCCATATAAAGGCAATCAATTCACGGGTTCCCAGCTTGGATTCTATGTTCCTGACGCTGACCGGCCATGATATGCAGACCAATACCGGTTTATAGGAGGAGAAGAGCATGCAGATATTTTTATCCGTTTGGAGAGAATTTGTGAGACAGAAAGCCAATTTGTTTTTCTGTATCTTCTTTCCATCCATACTTATTTTTGTATTGGGTACCATTTTGGAGCAGTGGAATATAGCAGAATACGAGATTCCGGATATTAAGGTAGCCTACGTGGCAGAGGAGGAGTATCCTGCCTTTGAGCAGTTTTTAACAAAGATGGAAGAGCAGGGTATGCTTACCGTGATAAAAGAAGAAAAGGAAGCGGAGGCAATCAGCCGGATAGACAGTGAGATTTCAGCGGTTTTAAAATATGATGCGGAAAGCGGAGAGCTTATTCTGCATCAGGGGGCAAACGAGATTGCAAACAGAACGCTCCATATTTTGACAGAGAGCTATTCCTCCATGGAGGATGCAGCTATAATCTGCTACCAGAACGGTATTTTGGTGGATATGGCACAGACAGAAGAGACACCCGTGTATATTACGGCAAAAAAACTGGGTATTGAGCGGAGCATGATAGATTATTACGCGGTATGTATGCTGGTAATGATTTTGTTCATGGGAGGCAGCATAGGCGGCAGTATGATATTTTATGATTTCAGGCAGTCGGGGCTTTTCAGGCGCGTATCCGTTACGCCTGCAAACAAGGTAAAACAATTTCTTTTGATGGTATTGGGAACGCTTCCCATGGTAGTCATTCAGATTGCGGTAATTATGTTTTGCAGCATCTTTTTCTTTGGGGCACATTACTGTGTGGATATTTGGGGAAATCTGGTGCTGATGCTGTTCTTTATTGTAGTGGCACTGGCGGTAAACGCCTTTGGAGCGGTAGTTGGTTTGCTTTTAGATGTAAATCCTACGGCAGTGCTAATGGCGCTTAACTGGATTATGATGTTTTTTGCAGGTACCTTTGCCAAAGAAATTTACATTGAAGGTATCAGCAACAGGATGCCCATGTACCGGATACAGCAGGCAGCCTTTGACCTGACTCTTTTTGGAAATTATGAAAGAGTCATCAGACTGGGCGGAATTGCGGTTTTGTGCATTGTGCTGTTTATGGCAGCAGGCGCATGGCTGTTTTGCCGAAAAAAGAAAGCGTAGGAGGCCGGTATGAAAAATTTGTATTTAATTTTAAAAAACGGAATGAAACGAAGCCGAATATTAATTCCGGGTGTTTTAGTAATGGTAGCCATTTTGACAGTATGCTTTTTCGGAGGCCGAGCGATTGGTGCAAATTATGAGGTAGACAGCATACCGGTAGGTGTGATAGACAGAGACCACAGTGCGGTATCGGCTGATATGCTTTCCTTTATGCAGGAAAAATTAAAGATGCAGATAATAAAGACCGAAGAAGGAATGACGGATGAAGAAGCCTTTTATGAACTGACACAGGGGCTTTTAGACCGCCGTGTCTCGGTAATTATAGAAATACCGCAGAGAATGCAGGAGGATATGCTGGCAGGGAAAAAGCCGGAAATTACAATGACGGCACTGGACGAATATGCCAATGAAGCTTATACAAGAAGTTATTTAAACAGCTATATGCAGCGGACCATGCTTTTGACAGAAGCGGCAGGGGGAGACGCTTTGAAATTAGAAGAGCTGTTAAAAGAGGCTGCAGAGAACGGGCGTACGGTTTCTCTTTTGGACGGAACACAGAAAAATATGAAAAAGAGCATGGATGAGCGGGGACTTGACATGATGATGGGCTTCTTTTTCTTTATCGGGTTTGGTTATCCTATGTTTATGGGCTTATTGATTTTGGAGGATAAGAAGAACGGTACTTTCAGGAGAATCCAGATTTCCAGTGTAAAGCCGGCAGCGTATATTGGCGGAATGGCAATCGGCAATCTTGCAGCTTCGGCTTTAATAGTAGCAGGAATCCTTACCGTATTTTCTTTTTACGGCATTGAGAGTAATATTCCGTTTTGGCTGATTGCCCTGCTTATGATGCTTTTCTTCACATTTTGCGTGGGATTTAATCTGGTGGCAGCATTTCTGACAAAAAGCGGCTTTGCTTTTTTGACCGTGGGCGTAGCTTATATCTCTATTGGAAATATTGTGGGAGGCGCTTATTTTCCGTTAGGAGAAAATGTCCTGAATAAAATTTCCGTGCTGGTGCCCCAGTATTTCATTATGAATACCGTGCGGGGAATTGCAGAGAATGCGTCCTATGCCTACGGAACAAATTTTTGCATTCTTTTATTAATGCTGGTGTTGGTTTATCTGATAGCAGCGGTTGTCTATACCAAGCGGGAAAATTAACGGAAAAAATGTGCTATACCATAAAGAAATATGTTACACTGAGAAAAAGTGTCCTGCAAATGGCGTGAAACAGGCACAGCAGAAAGAGAAGCTTTATGAATCAGAAATACAGTAAGTTTTATCTGGCAGGAAAGCTGCTGGCGGTTTTTATTACGGCGAGCTGGTTGTTTGAAACAGCGGATACCGGTATCCTGATTATCAGGATGCTGGTATTTGGCTGTCTTTTTGCCTTACAGCTTTTACTGTCCATGATAAAAGGCGGAGTTTTGGCAAAATGGGGCAGGCTCTGTCAGGTGGGAGCGCTTTTGTGGGCCTTTTTCATGGGATTTGACTCAGCCTGTGTGATAACCGTGGTTGTAGGGATGGAGCTGTTGGATGAGCTTGTAAAGGGCAGCCTGTTTTATGAGATTGGCAGTGTGCTGCTTTTGCTGCTTTGGTTTATTTATAAGCCCGAAAAGGTACTTCTGCTTTTTGTGGCAATATTTATCATATTACTTTTATGTATCCGTCATGTGGAAGCGGAAAGGGAAGCTTTGTGGCAGGAAAACCTTTTGCAGAAGGAAAAGGCAGCGCAGCTTTCACATAAGCTGGATGCCATGAAAAGCTATGCCCGTACCGTGCAGGATACGGCTGTTATGGAGGAGCGAAACCGCTTTGCCGCCAGAATCCATGACCAGCTTGGGCACAATATTTCCGGCAGCATTATTTTGTTAGAGGGGGCGGCGCTCTCATTGGAAAAGGATCCGGCGGGAGCGAGAAAAAATATCGGTCTGGCTACAGAAAACCTGCGAAGCGGTGTGGATGATATCAGAGCGGCATTGCGGCAGGAGCGGCCTGTGCGGAGTAAGCTGGGGCTTCATGAGGTAAAGAAAGCACTGGAGGAATTTGAGATAACCTATGGCAGAAAAACGTTGCTTGATACAAAGGGGGAGCTGGAAAAAATCACTATGCCTGTCTGGATTTGCATACAGGATAATTTAAAGGAGGCTCTCACAAATATGTTAAAGCATTCGGACGGGACAGAATTTTGTATGCAGATAAACTGTCTGAATAAGGCTGTTCGGGTAGAATATGCAGATAACGGCAGATGTATGGAGGATATAGCGCCGGGCATGGGACTTGGCGGTATAGAGGAACGGACAGCGGCCTGCGGCGGTACTGCGCTGTTTACCGGCGGACAGGGCGGATTTCGGATTGTGACGGTATTTTTGTAAAAGCTTAAAGAGCTTTGGAACGGAGGATATATGGTTACGGTAGTGATTGCGGACGATGATGCTATTATCAGGGAAGGCTTAAGGCTGATGATAGATGCACAGGAGGATATACGGGTGCTGGGAGCAGGAAAAGACGGACAGGAGGCAGTTTCTTTGTGCCGGGAACACAGACCGGATGTGGTTTTACTGGATATTCGTATGCCCGGTATGGATGGAATTGCAGCGGCGGAACGGATTTTAAAGGAGGGACTTTCCCTGCCGCTTCTTCTGACAACCTTTGACGAAGAAGAATTTATTATGCGTGCGCTGAATATTGGAGTATCAGGGTATATTTTGAAAAATTCCCCGGCGGAGCGGATTATGAATGCAATCCGGGCGGTAGCGGCAGGGGCAACTGTTTTTCAGCAGGATATACTTTTGTGTATTCAGGACAGAATAGAAACCGGAAATACCGGATGTGCGGAATTGTTTTCGGGCCTCTCCAAAAGGGAGCTGGAGGTCGTGGAACTAATTGCAGAAGGGTATTCCAATCAGGAAATTGCAGATAAGCTGTTTTTATCAAATGGTACGGTGAGAAACCATGTGAGCCTGATTCTGGAAAAAACAGGCTTGGAACACCGGACACAGATTGCAGTGCGGTATTTAAGCGGCAGAGTGTAAGATAAGCAGGTAAGCTGTATTTATGCAGATTTGTCACATTTGTACATTGCAATCTTCAGAGCAGAAAGGTACTATAAAGAAAGCTTTGGATGATTATGCCAAGGGAACGGAAAAGAGCCTGCAAAATGTAAAGAGTCTGTCAGAGCCGGACGGTTTGCAGACAGGGCAGAAAACAGGGAGAGAAAATTATGGCGCAGAGCAGCTGTGATATGTGTGCAAATTATGAATATGACGAGGACGAGGAATATTATACCTGTGCCGTCAATTTGGATGAGGATGAAATGTACCGCTTTTTATCCGGCGGCTGCAATGAATGTCCTCATTTTAGTTTAAATGACGAATATGCCGTTGTGCGGCATCAGATGTAGGGTGGAAAGAGATGAAGTATATAAAACAGCTTATGGTGATTCTTTCGATTTCTCTGATTGCGGAGCTTATGGAATACCTGATTCCGTTGCCGATAGCGGCCAGTGTATATGGTCTGGTACTGATGCTGGCAGGTCTGATTACCCATATTATTCCGCTATATAAGGTGGAGGGCGCAGCAGATTTTCTGGTAGAAAACATGGCAGTTATGTTTATACCGCCAACAGTGGGTATCATGGCCTGTGCGGAAGAGCTGAAGCAGATGGCGATTCCTCTTTTGGTAATCAGCCTGCTTACTACGATAATGATTATGGCAGTGACAGGAAGAGTAACCCAGTTTATCCTTCGACGCCGAGCAGGAAAGGATGGACAGCAATGAAGGAATTTTTAACGCAGTCTGTCTATTTCGGACTGGTAATCAGCTTTATCGGGTATGAAATCGGCCTGCTCCTTAAAAAGAAGTTTAAAACGGCGCTTATGAATCCATTGTTAATTGCTTCGGCTTTTGTAATCGGCGTACTGCTTGTTTTGGATGTTGATTATGACACCTACAATAACGGCGCAAGATATTTAAGTTATTTTCTGACTCCGGCTACAGTCAGTCTGGCGATACCGCTTTACAGGCAGCTTGCAATTCTGAAAAAGTATCCGTTTGCTATCTTTGGCGGGATTGCAGCAGGCGTGCTTACTGCAATGGTCAGCATCTATCTGCTGGCACTGGGCTTTGATCTGACCCATGAGCAGTATGTGACACTTCTGCCCAAATCAGTTACCACTGCCATCGGCATGGGCGTATCCGATAAAATGGGCGGCATTGTGACGCTTACCGTGGTGGCTATCAGCATTACCGGCATAATAGGAAATGTGCTGGCAGAGCTTCTGCTTAAGCTTTTTCGGATTAAGGAGCCTGTGGCAAAAGGACTGGCTATCGGCACGGCAGCTCATGCACTGGGAACCACGAAGGCCATGGAAATGGGAGAAGTGGAAGGCGCCATGAGCAGTCTGGCGATTGTGGTGGCAGGTATCATGACAGTTGTGTCGGTCTCTGTTTTTGCAAAATTAATTTAAGTTAACTTGAAAATAAAAATTTCTTTACAAAATAGTTTACAAATGTTATCCTCTAATTAGAAAAGAACAATCGCCCACAAGGTGGTTGACCTTAGAAGATAGAAAATCCACCCGCTACCGGTCAAGTATCAGGGTGGTTTTTCTATGTATAGCTACTTACAAAATGTAAAAACAAATGTAAGTAATGCCAAAAGGAATAGACCAAAGGTCATTAAATCCTTAAAATCAAAACGATTTTTCATAGGCATCACCTCCATTCTGTCAAGGGTAGTAAATTTGACACTACCTCCAAAGAAAGAGAGGGCAAATATATGAATTTTTCGGATAAGTTACAATTATTAAGAAAAAACAGAGGCCTGACGCAGGAAGAGCTGGCAGAAAAGCTTGCTGTATCAAGACAGGCAGTAGCGAAATGGGAAACCGGACAAGGATATCCGGATATTGATAATTTAGTTTGGTTAAGTGATTTTTTTCATGTAACAGTGGATTATCTGGTTAAAAATGAGGATTGTACAGTTGCACTTGACAGTAAGAAATTTACAGATATTGAGGAACTGATAAATTTTCGTTTGGAGGCGAGCCGAAATACCTATGCAGGCGGTGCATTGAATCAATGCAATTCTACCAGACCGGATTCTATCGATTTTAGATACGAGAAGAACGGGTATATATATCATGACACTTATGTCGGAAGTGAACAATTTGCCGGTGAAGAAGCTGTGTGGAAGGATGGAAAAGCGATATATGTGATGAACTACACAGGCAGAGTGACCGATGAACACTTCAGCGGAAACTTTCTGAAAGAAGCATTGTGTGCAGCGACGTTAGAATATCCGTACAGAGGACCCAGATGTTATAAAGCAGGAGATTTTATTTATACTGCGAAAGTAAGCGGAGATATTGAATGGTTTCAAGGATATGAAGAAATTTATTATGGCAACAGTAAAGTATATGAATGTTACTTCCATGGCGGATTGCTGAAATAGCAGTCTGCCATTTTTTCATTTGCCATTCTCTTGAATAAAAACGCTGTTCCTATCCAATAATAAGCCTGTAAATCAAAAAAGGAGGCAGTACTATGTCAAATATTTCAGAATTGGAATTACAAAACTTAAGACATCTTATCGGCGGATATGATACGACACATTGCAAGATGCAGGAATATGCAAAATGTGCATGTGATAAACAGATTAAGCAGTTTTTTGAAAAAGGTGCAAAATCTGCAATGGAAAACAAGCAGCAGCTGATGAAGTTTTTGCAGTAACAGCAGAAAGAACGAATTGTGATACCGCAGGCGCGGCAAAATGGAGGTAGAAAATGGAAATGCAGGAAAAAACAATGGTAGCAGATACCCTGACAGGCATCAACGGAGAACTGGTAAGATTTTCAGAAATGATTTCCCAGACAGAAAATAAGGAATTGAAAAATGTTTTAAAACAGTTCCGTACTACCTGTGAACAGTCTCAGGAAGAGCTGTATCAGATTGCAAGGGAAAAAGCTTATTATGTACCGGCAGCAAAAGCAACGGAAGAGGAAATTGCTCATGTGAAGAGCCTTTTTACGTCAGGCACCTTATAAGAGAGACTCTTACCATGTAAAAAGAATACGGTCTGCTGTCTGAAAAGACGGCAGACCGTTTGTACTTTCACAGCTACTATGATATAATGTCCACGCAGGCAATGAGCCGTGCGTCTGCAATTATAGGCAAAGCGTCTGCTGGCAGACAGATTTGCCTATAACTGCAGACATAGGGCGAAGCCCGTTAGCGAGAGCGAAGGCGCTCGAGCGTGCAGGGAAACATACAGGGAGGATATTTTGAAATGATTCCATACTTTTTTTCGGACAATCAGCCGTTTGTGGCCTTTATCGGTATTTTGACTGCTTTTTTAGCAACCTGTCTGGTAATAAGCAGATGCAGTAAGTATCTGCCCAAGGACCAGGGCAGGGATTTTGCAGTGGAAGGGAAAAAGTCCGCAGGAAAACCCAGAGGAGCAGGTATTTTGTTTATTTTGGTTTTTGCGGTGTCCACGCTTCTGTTTGCCGGGTTAAGCATGGAACTCTGTATTTATCTGATGTTAGTAGTTATTGAAATGCTTACGGGGTTTTTTGATGATACCGCCGAAAAGCCGTGGGGAGAACTGCGGAAAGGCCTTTTGGATTTGGCGGTATCGGCAGCGGTGGCGGTGACCTATTTACAGTACAATTCCGGCACGATTGAGATTGCCGGTATGCAGGTAACACTTCCTCCGGTGGTATTCGCATTGTGCGTGATGGTTATGGTATGGGTCTCCATCAATGTAACCAACTGTGCGGACGGCGTGGACGGGCTGTCGGGGACGCTTACTATTATTACTCTTGCGACTATTTATGTTATAAACGGTATCAAAGAGGCAGGAGGAGATTTTTCCTTTCCTATTCTGCTGTTTATTGTATGTATATTGGGGTATCTGTGGTATAATGCCACGCCCAGCAGACTGCTTATGGGGGATGCCGGTTCCCGTGCAATGGGCGTATTCATCAGTATTGCCATATTGAAATCAGGCAGTCCGCTTTTGTATATTCCGGTTGCGTTTGTCCTTATTATGGACGGCGGTCTGGGACTTGTGAAGGTATCCCTGATAAGGGCGTTTAAGATCCACATATTAAAAAATACCCTGACGCCGCTCCATGACCATGTGCGTAAAAAGCTGGGATGGTCCAATACCCAGACGGTATTCCGGTTTGCCATTATTCAGATTGTAATTTCGGTTGCAACAGTATACATGCTAATGCTTTAACACAACGAATGTGGACGCAGCAATCGAACGCAGCAATGAACGCAGCAATGAATGTAGCAATAGGCGGGCAATAGAAGAATAAAAAATACTTGACAAATGCTGTTATGATTCATATACTTTGAATATCAAACTATTTTGTGAAAGATAAAAGGAGAGCATTATGTTAGAAAAAGTAAAAGCAATTATACAGGAACAATTAAACTTAGACGGCGTTGAAATTACAGAAGGTTCTTCCTTTAAAGAAGATTTGGGGGCAGATTCTCTTGATTTATTTGAGCTGGTAATGGCTCTTGAGGAGGAATTTGAAACAGAGATTCCTTCCGAGGATTTAGAGAAGATTGCAACCGTAGGCGATGTTATCGGCTATCTGAAGGAAAAAGGCATTGAGGCATAAAACAGTATGGAAACGAAAGTAACCAAATTACTGGGAATAGAATATCCCGTTATTCAGGGAGGTATGGCTTGGGTGGCAGAGTATCATCTTGCCGCAGCCGTTTCGGAGGCAGGCGGACTTGGTATTATCGGTGCAGCCAGCGCACCGCCTGAAATAGTGCGGGAGCAGATAAAGAAAGCAAAAGAACTGACAAAGAAGCCCTTTGGCGTCAACATTATGCTGATGAATCCCAACGCCGATGAAATTGCGAAGATAGTAGTGGAAGAGGGCGTAAAGGTAGTGACAACCGGTGCCGGCAACCCTGCAAAGTATATGGCGATGTGGAAAGAAGCAGGAGTTAAGGTAATTCCCGTGGTAGCCAGTGTGGCCCTTGCAAAGCTGATGGAGCGCGCAGGAGCAGATGCTGTTGTGGCAGAAGGAATGGAAGCGGGCGGGCATATCGGAGCGGCTACTACCATGACACTGGTGCCTCAGATAGCAGATGCCGTAAGCATTCCGGTTATTGCGGCAGGCGGCATAGCAGACGGCAGAGGTTTTGCCGCAGCCATGATGTTAGGTGCAGAGGGGGTACAGATGGGCACAAGGTTCTGCGTTGCGACAGAGGCCATTACCCATCCTGCTTATAAGGAAAAGATTATCAAGGCGAAAGATATTGACTCCGAGGTGACCGGCATGAGCCACGGACACCCTATCAGACAAATCCGCAATAAGATGACAAGAGAGTACTTAAAGCTTGAAAAGGAAGGTGCTTCTTTTGAAGATTTAGAGTATTTGACGCTCGGTTCCCTGCGTAAGGCCGTGATGGACGGAGATGTAGTAAACGGGACCGTTATGGCAGGCCAGATAGCCGGTCTGGTTTCCAAAGAACAGACCTGTAAGGAAATGATAACAGAAATTATGGAAGAGGCTAAGAAGCTTCTTTCGGTAAAATAAACAGGAGGTCCTGTGGGGCCTCCAAATTTTACAACATTTATTTTGATAATCAAACTATTTGGAGGAATTATGGGGAAGACAGCATTTATATTTCCGGGACAGGGTTCCCAGTATATAGGGATGGGAAAAGATTTTTATGAAGCCCTTCCGGCATGCAGAGAAGTTTATGAACTGGCGGGAAAAGCATCGGGACTGGATGTGAAGGCGCTTTGCTTTGATGAAAACGAAAATATACATATAACAGAATATACGCAGATTGCCATGCTGGCTACGGAAATAGCGATTCTTACGGCTGTGCAGGAAAAAGGCATCCGCCCGGATGTGACAGCGGGCTTAAGTCTGGGAGAGTATGGTGCGCTGTATACAGCAGGCATCATGGGCATGGAGGATATCTTTAAGGTTGTCAGAAAAAGAGGTATCTACATGCAGGAAGCAGTACCGGAAGGTGGAGCCATGGTAGCTGTTTTAGGACTGGATACGGCACTGATTGAACAAATCTGTGAGGAAACAGAAGGGTGCGTATCGGTTGCCAACTACAACTGTCCCGGTCAGATTGTGATTACAGGGGAGGAAAAGGCTGTGGCTGCCGCGGTAGAAAGGCTTACGGCTGCCGGTGCAAAAAGATGCATTGCCTTAAAGGTCAGCGGTCCTTTCCATTCAGCAATGCTTACCGGCGCAGGCGAAAAGCTGCGGCAGGAGCTTGCAGGTGTAGCCCTTAAGGAAATGCAGATTCCCTATATCACCAATGTGACGGCTGATTATGTAAGGCATACAGACGAAGTAAAAGAGCTTTTACAAAAACAGGTTTCTTCTTCCGTCCGTTGGCAGCAGTCGGTTGAGAGGATGATTGCCGATGGTGCGGATACCTTTATTGAAATCGGACCGGGCCGTACGCTGACCGGTTTTATGAAGAAGATAAATAAAGAGGTTAAGGCAATTAATATAGAGAAGCTGGAAGATTTAAGAAAACTTGATGAATTGCTGTAAGTATTATACATGTTCTGATAACTTGAATGAAGATGGAAAAGGAGAAGCTGTATGTTAAACGGGAAAGTTGCACTGATAACTGGCGCCAGCCGGGGCATTGGCAGACAGATAGCCCTGACCTTTGCGGAATACGGCGCTATAGTAGCGGTAAACTATAACGGTTCCAAAGAAAAAGCAGAAGCGGTAGTGAGAGAAATTGAGGCGGCAGGCGGCACGGCAGTTGCTGTTAAATGCTCCGTTTCGGATTATGAAGCCTGCGGGGAAATGGTTGCAGAGATTATCGAAAAGTTTGGACGCATCGATATTCTGGTAAACAATGCGGGCATTACAAAGGATAATCTGGTAATGAAAATCAGCGAAGCAGATTTTGACGCGGTAATGGATACCAATTTAAAGGGCACCTTCAACTGCATCAAGCAGGTATATCGTCCTTTTTTAAAACAGCGAAGCGGCAGAATCATAAATATGACATCAGTGACAGGTCTTTTGGGGAATGCAGGCCAGGCCAACTATGCAGCCAGCAAGGCGGGCGTTATCGGCCTGACCAAGAGCGTGGCAAGAGAGTTGGCCAGCCGCGGTATCACTGTAAATGCCATTGCACCGGGCTTTATTGCTACGGACATGACAGAGGCCATGAGTGAGGCGGCAAAGGAAGCAACTGTGAAACAGATTCCCTTAGGAAGGGTAGGAATGCCCAAGGATATTGCAGAGATAGCAGCATTTTTAGCAAGCGATAAGGCGGCTTATATTACGGGACAGGTGCTTTCCGTAGACGGCGGCATGTGTATGTAGCAGTAGGGAATAGAATGCTTTTCCGTGCAATTATATTCCATGAAAACCGCGCTCTCGCTCCGTAAAAAACGTAGCAGTACATAGGGCTGTAAAGTACACAGCCCTATGCTTAAGTTTTTTAAGGGCTTTTCATTGGAATATAAGTTGCACTTAAGAGCTTCGCATTCATTGTAAGGTATATAAGGAGAAGAAAAATGAGCAGAAGAGTAGTAGTAACAGGCATGGGCGCCATTACTCCCATCGGTCTGTCCGTAGAGGAGTTCTGGGAGGGCGTAAAGGCCGGAAAAACAGGCTTTGCTCCCATTACACGGTTTGATGCCGCAGAATATAAATGTCATTTGGCAGCAGAAGTGAAAGGCTTTGAAGGCAAAGCTTACATGGATTTTAAGGCGGCAAAAAGAATGGAGCTGTTCTGTCAGTATGCGGTAGCAGCAACAAAGGAAGCCCTTACGGACGCCGGTCTTGATATGGAAAAAGAAGACCCTTTTAGAGTGGGTGTTTCCGTAGGTTCCGGTATCGGTTCTTTGCAGGCAATGGAAAGAGAACACAGTAAGCTGTTGGAAAAGGGTCCCTCCAGAGTCAATCCGCTGTTAGTGCCTATGATGATTTGCAACATGGCAGCAGGCAATGTATCTATCCAGTTTGGGCTGAAGGGAAAAAGCATTAATGTGGTTACGGCATGCGCTACCGGCACAAATTCTATCGGTGAGGCATTCCGTTCCATTCAGTACGGCGAAGCAGACGTTATGGTGGCAGGCGGTACGGAAAGCAGCGTTACACCTATAGGAATTGCAGGCTTTACCGCACTTACCGCATTAAGCAGCTCCGCGGACCCTGCCCGCTGCTCCATTCCTTTTGATAAAGAAAGAAGCGGTTTCGTTATGGGCGAAGGTTCCGCAGTGGTGGTTTTAGAAGAATTAGAGCATGCAAAGAAGCGTGGCGCCAAAATCTATGCAGAGGTAGTCGGTTATGGCTGTACTTCAGACGCTTATCACATTACCTCTCCGGCTGAGGACGGTGCAGGCGCAGCAAAGGCAATGGAATATGCCGTATCTGACGCAGGTATCAAAAAAGAGGATATTACCTATATCAATGCCCACGGTACCAGTACCCACCACAACGATTTGTTTGAAACAAGAGCCATAAAGCTTCTGTTTGGCGAGCATGCAAAAAATATCCGGATTAATTCCACAAAGTCCATGGTAGGACATCTGTTAGGTGCTGCCGGGGCACTGGAATTCGTCACCTGCGTAAAGGAACTGGAAGAAGGCTATATCCATAAGACAGCAGGCTATCAGGTACCGGACGAAGAATGTGATCTGGATTATTGTAAAGAGCCTGTAGAAGAGGAATTTATCTATGCACTTTCCAATTCTTTAGGCTTTGGCGGGCACAATGCCAGCATTATTGTAAAAAAGTACGCAGAATAAGAACGTGAAGCTGCTTTGCAAAAAGCGGCGGAAAGATACAGGTACAGGAAATGTCAGTATTAAACACAAAACAGATTATGGAAATCATTCCCCACAGACAGCCGTTTTTACTTATTGATACAATTGAAGAATTGGAACCGGGCACACGGGCAGTAGGAAAAAAATGCGTTACCTATAACGAGCCTTTTTTTGCAGGCCATTTTCCCGGAGAGCCGATTATGCCGGGCGTACTGATTGTGGAAGCACTAGCCCAGACAGGCGCCGTGATTATCTTGAGCCTGCCGGAAAATAAAGGAAAGCTGGCTTTATTTGGCGGCATAAAAAATGCCAGATTTAAGGGGCAGGTAGTGCCGGGAGATGTACTGATGTTAGAAACCGTCCTTACAAAGGTCAAGGGTCCGGTTGGTGTCGGTGAAGGCAGGGCTTATGTGGACGGCAGGCTGGTTGCCAGTGCGGACATTACTTTTATGCTGACAGAGGCAAAAAAAGGAGCAAAATGAAATTAAAGGAATTAAGAATCGGGGAGCTTACGGCACGCATACCGGTGATACAGGGCGGTATGGGGGTTGGCATCAGCCTGCACAGGCTGGCCGGCGCTGTTGCAGCCGAAGGGGGCATCGGTATTATTTCAACGGCACAGATAGGCTTTCGCCGGCCTGAATTTGACAGTGACCCCATAGGGACGAATCTGTGTGCCATCAAAGAAGAAGTAGAAGAAGCCAGAAAGCTGGCAAAGGGCGGTATTGTCGGCGTCAATATTATGGTGGCAACCAGAAAATATGAAGAATATGTAAAAGCAGCCATAGCAGCTGGTGTAGATTTGATTATCTCAGGAGCCGGATTGCCGGTGAGCCTGCCGGAAATCGCCGGCGCTGCAAAGACAAAGCTGGCGCCCATTGTGTCTTCCCTGAAATCGGCGCAGGTAATCTGCCGGTATTGGAAGAAAAAATATGACAGAGAACCTGACATGGTTGTCATAGAGGGACCGCAGGCGGGCGGACATTTAGGCTTTACAAAGGAACAGCTTGAAAAGCTTACAACAGAAGAGTATGATGAGGAAATCCGCCGGATTGCAGAGTATGTACACAAACTGGGAGAAGAAGCCGGAAAAGAAATACCGGTAGTGGCAGCAGGCGGCATCTATCAAAGAGAGGATGCAGAAAGAGTTTTTGGTCTTGGAGCAGACGGCGTACAGATGGCTACCCGTTTTGTGACAACCCATGAATGTGACGCACCCATGGCCTATAAACAGGCTTATCTGGATGCAAAAAAAGACGATATTATGCTGACTAAAAGTCCGGTGGGCATGCCGGGGCGGGCTATCCGCAACGCTTTTTTGGAAAAGGCAAAAGAGGGCAGTATTCCCCACGGCAAGTGTCATATGTGCGTCAGCACCTGTGAACCGCAAAAAACACCTTACTGCATTACGGAAGCTTTGATAAATGCAGCGGAGGGAAGGATTAACGATGCTTTGTTATTCTGCGGAACCAACGCATACCGGGCAGATAAAATCGAGTATGTCCACGATATCATGCAGGAGTTTGCCTGACAGCAGAAACCGGAGTCTGCCTGACAGCAGGAACATGGAAGGAAAGATACCTTATGACAATTAAAATAGCGGGAACCGGAAGCTGTCTTCCGGATACTATAGTGACGAATGACGATTTGGCGGCTATTATGGACACATCGGACGAATGGATAAGCAGCCGGACAGGAATCAGAGAAAGACGTCTTGCAAAGGAAGAAACCACTACAGGGATGGCACTTATCGCTGCAAAGCGTGCGCTTTCTGATGCGGGCATGGAGCCCTGCGACCTTGATCTGATTATTGTAGGAACCATTACCGGAGATTGCGTAACACCTTCTACGGCCTGCGAACTGCAGGCGGCACTGGGGGCCGTGCATGCAGTTGCATTTGATATTAATGCTGCATGCTCAGGCTTTATGTTTGGTCTGCACACGGCATATGCCTATCTTGCAAGCGGTCTTTATAAAAATGCACTGGTACTGGGAGCGGAAACGCTTTCCAAAATCATGGATTGGCAGGACAGGAGTACCTGTGTACTGTTCGGAGACGGCGCCGGTGCTGTTGTGGTGTGCAGAAAAGAGCAGGGGCTGTTTGCCTTTGACCAGGGCGCAGACGGGATAAAGGGGAAGGTGCTGGCATGCAGAAACAGACCGGTAAACAACCCCCTTGTAAAAAATGCTTTTGTGCCTGATTATGTACACATGGACGGTCAGGAAGTTTATAAATTTGCGGTTAGCACAGTACCGGCGTCCATTGGACGCGTACTTGCGGCAGCATCGGTGAGTGTGGAAGAAATAGATTATTTTGTATTGCATCAGGCAAACTTACGTATCCTGCAGTCTGTTGCAAAAAGGCTTAAGGCAGATACAGATAAATTCCCCATAAGCCTTGACCATTGCGGCAATATGTCGGCGGCAAGTGTGCCGGTTCTGCTGGATGAGATGAACAGAAAGGGCATGCTGAAACGGGGAAATAAAATTGTTTTGTCCGGATTTGGAGCAGGGCTTACTTGGGGAACGGCGCTTTTGGAGTGGTAATGGTTGCACTGAAAGTGGTACTAAAGTCACAAAAAATAGTGAAAAGTATATGAAATAATACCATTTTATTCAAAAGAAAAGTCTGATATACTAATAAAAGTAATCGGACTTTTCTTTTTTTATAGTAAACAGGGCACATGGTGGCGGCGTATCCGGTACAAAGCGACCTGTTGCAGGGGGAATAAGGTTATGCAGGAAAGAAGAGGAAGTATGGGCAGAAAATATTCTGATGGGGCAAATTATAAAGTTATAGCCTTTGTTTTGGCCTGTTTTTCTAATGATGAGCAGAGGCGTATTATTAAAAAGGTAACGGAGGAATGCAGAAAGCACCATTGTAAAGTAGTATTCTTTTCTACTCTGACGGATTTTTATTTTAATGACTTGAATGATGCAGGGGAAAAGAAGATTTTTGATACAATCAGTGTGGAATGCTATGATGCCATTGTGCTGATGTCAGAGTCCTTTAAGCAGGATGAAGAGCAGAAGGCCATGGTACGCAGAGCTAATGAAGCAGGTGTTCCGGTTATTGCTGTGGATAAGTGTTTGGAGGGCTGCATTAATCTGAAGTTTGATTATGGGGATACCTTCCGCGATATTGTAAAGCATATGGTGGAGTATCACGGATACCGGACGATTAATTTTATGGGTGGTATGCCGGGCAATGATTACTCGGAGGAGCGTCTGCAGGTATATAAAGAGGTGCTTGCCGAAAATAATATTCCGTATGACCCCGGACGTGTTTATTACGGTTATTTTTGGGAGGCGCCTACCAGAGTGGCCATGGACAAAATGTTTGCAGACGGGCTTTCCATGCCGGAGGCTATTATTTGTGCCAATGATGCTATGGCGATTACTGTATGCAATTATATGCAGGAAAAGGGCTACCGGATACCGGAGGACGTTGCCATCAGCGGGTTTGACGGTATTGATATGGAGAGATACAACAGACCCCGGCTGACTACGGGCATATGTAATGTGGATGAGCTTCTTTGCCTGATATTTGAGATCATAGAGGAGGGAGCCCCGGCAAAGTACAGGGAAAAGGTACATCTTGTTTATAACCGGATGCAGATAGGAAAATCCTGCGGCTGCTCCAATTTAGAAACACAGCAGGTGGCTTCCGAGATGATTCAGTTAAAGTCGGAGCTGCACCAGCAGATTAAGTATCAGGGTGATGTAAATCAGATGGTTGCCAATTTCGGTAATGCAGAGAGGTTTTCTGATGTGATTGAGGCAATACCGGAGTATATGACGCCTCTGCGGTACAGGGAATTTTGGTTTTGCTCCAATGAGGATTTGTTTGCGGAAGCAGAAATGGGCATGAATCCTCCAAAGCTGGGATACGGAGCAGACAACAGCAGTTATTCCAAAGTGCTGAATGTCCTGCATTACCGGAATGATCAGGAAGCGCCCGAGGTAAACTCCAAGGAAAAAATAGTTTTCGGAGAACTGATTCCCGACAGAAAAAAGGTACTGGATAATAATGATTTTATAATGGTTCTGACGGTGCATATGAAGGGAAGAACGGCAGGCTATGCCGTGGTGAGCTTTGATATGGCACTATTCTGGTTTACGGCTTATGCTTCTTTTATTACCAATTTCAGACATCTTTTAGAGCTGCAGAAGGCGCAGATGCAGCTAATGCAGGTATATATGTGTGATCTTTTGACAGGGCTGTATAACAGAAACGGCTTTTACCAAAAGGTTCAGCTGGTGTTAGAGGCGGCTGAGAATATGGATATGTCTGTTATCTCAATGGATATGGACGGCCTCAAGATGATAAATGATACCTATGGTCATGCAGAAGGCGATGCGGCTTTAAAGGCTTTTGGTGAAATTATTAAGAAAAGTACGCGGCATGAGATTGCAGCAAGAATCGGCGGTGATGAATTCCTGATTGCATTTGTGGGACGGGATATTGAAGAACGGACGGAAGAAATTGTGAGCCTGATTAAGGAAGGCATCCGGGACTATAACAAAGCAGGAAGAAAAAGCTATGAGCTGCATGCCAGCATCGGAGCGTATACCAACAGGACACGCAACCATACCTTAGATCATTTCCTGAAAAAGGCGGATGATTTAATGTATGCAAGAAAGTATCTCCATAAAAAGGAAAGAGGAGATATTTAGCGGAAGCTTTTCATATACATGGTAATAAACAAACGGATACGGATTGGAGAAATATGCTGAATTATATCTGGGCGTTTATGATACTAATCGGAGTGGTATATGCGGCTGTTACCGGTAATATGGAAGCTGTGACGGACGCAGCACTTGGTTCTGCGGGAGAAGCGGTGTCTCTGTGTATTACCATGTCAGGCGTAATGGCCTTGTGGATGGGGCTTATGAAAATCGCAGAAAGAGCAGGGTTGATTACCGGACTGGCATCGGGTATTCAACCCTTTTTGTCATTTATGTTTCCGCATATTCCGCGGGAACACGAGTCACGCAAATTCATTGCTACCAACTTTATTGCGAATGTGTTAGGACTTGGCTGGGCATGCACGCCTGCAGGGTTAAAGGCCATGGAGGCATTGGCAGAGCTGGAAACGGAACGGGGAAATCCGGCGTATCTGCCAAAAGACGGCAGGAAAAACAAAAATTATCTGCAAGGAAACGGCAATACGGAGACGGAAAAGGGAGGCCGCATTGCCAGTAATGAAATGTGTACCTTTCTTATTCTGAATACATCATCTCTGCAGCTTATTCCTGTGAATATGATTGTATACCGGACTCAGTACGGCAGTGCAAATCCGGCTGCAGTCATTGCGCCGGCGGTCATTGCCACGCTGTTTTCTACAATTATTGCTGTTGTGTACTGCAAGGTAATGGATAGAAAGCGATAATGAAAAGGGGATGGAAACAGAATGACGAATGTACTTAAAAATTTTTCCAATATCATCATACCGGTAATTATTTTTTATATAGTGGCTTATGGACTTACAAAAAAAGTGAAGGTTTATGAGGAATTTATCGGCGGAGCAAAGGAAGGCTTAAAGACAGTGGTACAGATTCTGCCGACCCTGGTAGGGCTGATGGTGGGGGTAGGCATACTGCGTGCATCCGGATTTATGGGATTTTTCGGAGGCCTTTTAGGAAATTTTACAGAGAAGATAGGAATTCCGGCAGATATTGTACCTCTGACGCTTGTAAAGATGTTTTCTTCTTCCGCGGCAACGGGACTGGTACTGGATATTTTCAAAACCCATGGAACCGATTCGTATATCGGTATGCTGGCTTCTATACTGATGAGCTGTACGGAAACAATTTTTTATACCATGTCGGTTTATTTTATGGCGGCGAAGGTAACGAAGACACGTTATACACTAATCGGAGCCCTTGTGTCCATGGGGGCAGGGCTTTTGGCAAGCGTGGTGCTTGCCGGTATCATGTAGCGGCTTAAAAATAGAAAATGAAGGCAGGAAATAACACCTCAGATTAAGTGAAGGGACCGCAGGACAAAGAGCCAAAAGGTAATGGAGACGGAGCTTAGAAAGGTGGTTGCCACTACTACACTGGAGGTCAGCGTGCCTTCATGTCCCATATTTTTTGCCATGATATAACAGCTTACGGTAGTAGGCGCGCCCAGCATAATCAGAATTGCCACCATTTTTTCATCCCGAAAGCCCAGATAAGCGGCAAGGGGCAGAAACAGCAGAGGCTGTATAAACAGCTTGAGGGCAGAGCAAATGATGGTGGGTTTTATCTGTTTTAACGCTTTTCTGCCTTCAAAGCCGGCTCCAAGACCCAAAAGTGCCAATGGCGTGGCGAGAGAAGAAACATTTCCCACGGTTTTTTCTATGATAACGGGGAAGGAAAGGCCTGAAACGGATACAATCATGCCAAAAAGAATTCCCAGTATGATAGGATTGGTTAAAATCCCCTTAACGGAGGCAACTAAAGACTTCCTGTTGAAGCCGCCGCCATGAGGGACGGTAAAGGATAAAACCAGTACGGCGGCCACATTATAGAGGGGAACCGTACCGATAATCATAAGCGGCGCCATGCCGGAATTGCCGTAAATATTCTGAATAAAGGCAATGCCTAACACGGCAGCGCTGCCCCGGTAGGAAGCCTGTATAAACTCTCCTGCGCAGGCATTTTTATAAAAAAGTCCTGTCAGAAGCCAGATAACGGCGATGCAGAAGAGCGTTACCAAAAAGCAGTACAGCACGTAGGAGGTATCCCAGACCGAATAGAAATCAGACTCTGCAATATCCCGAAACAGCAGGACGGGCAGGGTTATTTTATAATTAAAGAAATTTAAGGTTTTAACAAAGGGCTCATCCACTACTTTTAAAAGCTTTAAGATATACCCAAGGACCATCAGTAAAAAAATGGGAATAGTTGCGTTCAGGCTGAATATCAGGTTTTCCATAATTGTCCTCCGTGTATTTAAAACAGCAGCTTCATAATTCCAAGGGTACAGTATAGAACCGGCGGAGGGGTTTGTCAATGAGACGGCAAAAGAAAATTTCCCTGTCTGACGACAAAAGAAAGTTTCCCTGTTAAACGGAGGAAATTTGTGATAATATAAGAAATAAGGCGGACAAGGCGTCCGCAGAGGAGAGTTTCCATGCAGGATGAAATAATGTGGGCTGTTGTACTGGTATTTGCTGCCGGTGCAGCGGCAGCTGCAGTTTGGCTTATACGCAGGAACAGATACAGAAGGCCTTTAAATGTGGATGAAATGGAAGGCCATGATTTTGAATATTATTGTGCCGGGCTGTTACGGGAGAAGGGCTTTTTAGAAGTAGAGGTTACAAGAGGAAGCAGGGATTACGGTGTGGACATTCTTGCGGAAAAAGACGGTGTTACCTATGCCATTCAATGTAAATGCTACAGCACGCCGGTGGGAGTGGCAGCAGTACAGGAAGCATATGCCGGCAGGGACTTTTATGACAGAATGGTGGGAGTTGTTCTGACAAATCAGTATTTTACGGCGCCGGCAGTCGAGGTGGCAGAGAAGCTTAAGATTATGTTATGGGACAGGGGATATCTTGAAGGCATGATGGAGGAAGAACAGACATGAACATTCACGCGACGCTGAATGAAGTGCTTGTGCGGTTGTTCCGCAATATTAATGCAATAGAAGAAAATGCCATTAAGCAGAATGTGTATCAGGATATGACAGCTAACGACATGCATGTCATAGAGGCAATCGGATTGACGGAGCCTAAAAATATGACGGCAGTGGCACGCGCGCTGATGGTTACTACAGGGACACTTACGATTTCGGTAAACAGCCTGGTAAAAAAAGGCTTTGTAGAACGTACCCGCAGCGAAGAGGACAGGCGGGTGGTGCTGATATCCCTTACACAAAAAGGGAGGAATGCCTATATAAACCATCAGAAATTCCATGAGGATATGGTAGAGGCCGTTACCAAAGAGCTTTCTGAAGAGGAACAGGTGATTTTAGAAAAGGCACTTGGCAGGCTGACCCGTTTTTTCAGGGCAGAACAGGAAAAGCAGCAGCTTTTCCGTAAGCCCCAAAAGTAAGCGGAAGGATTGGTAAAGCTCATGGAGGGCTGCAAACGGTCAATACCTGTCAAGGGCTTCAAAAAGCGTGGTAAAGTCAGACGGACCGCAGTTTAAAAAGAAGGAATGAAAGCGCAGGTCACTGTAGTCCGTTCCCCATTTTTCGCGGGCAGCTTCCTTAAGCCGCAGGATTTCCAGATAACCAAGGTAGTATTTCAGATAATTGGAGGGTTCTTCCGCTATGTAATCATAAATTTTTCTGGTGATTGCAGGTTCGGAGATACCAAAGGCAGAGAGTACATTGTGTACCTGTTCATAGGAGGCTCCGTCATAGTGAATGGATACGTCTAAGAGAGCATAGAGGCATAGCTGCATATTGCGGTTATGCTTTTCTAATGTATAGGCAAAGGCAGCATCAGGATTTCCCTGTTCTGTAGCAAGGGCTGCAGCATAGTCATAAGAAATAAATTCCACATAGAGCGCCCAGCCCTCCAGATAACCGCCGTACCATAAAATCTGCCGTACAGGATTCTCTTTTTCTTTCTGCATGGACATCTGACTGTATACGGACTGATAGAGATGCCCCGGATAGCCTTCATGGGCGAGCGTGGTATAAAGCTCTAATCCGATGGGGGTACTTTTTTCATTAATATAAATCACATTGTTTTTGGTATCGTCTAAGGGCGGCGTCAGGTAAAAGGCAGGCGCGCTGTAGTCCTGCAGACTTTTGGATACGGCTTTTACAGTCAGGGAGGGCAGAGTGCCGGCAGCCAGATCCGTTGTGGGAAAAGCAGGAAAATCGGCAGCCATCCGGTTCTGTAAATCAGACAGGATTTCATTTGGTGCAGACAGAGGGAAAAAGTTTTCACCCAAATATTTACTCCATACGTCCACTGCGTCATCCCGGGATAAGAGCAGAGCCCGCAGATTTTGGTATTGGGAATCAAAGCCCGGATAAAGCAGCGCTTTGATATCTTCCATGGAAAGCGAGGAAGCCGTATTCTTCTTTACGAGCCATACATAATAGTCCTTGCCCTGGGGAAGCGAGGAAAGTCCTGTAGGAGAAGAAGTACCGTCCCCCATTAAGAGGAAGAGCCCATCGGCCAAAGCTTCATAGGAAGGCTGCATGACGGTAGTAAGAAGTCTGCTGTTCTGGGCTTCATACCGGACGGCGTCTTCTTTCGTAATCAGCCCGTTGTCCAATAAAGCCTGTATCCGTTCCGCAAAGGTAGTCTGCAGAAAATGGGTGCCTGCGGTCAGTTCCTTTTTGGAAAGAATGGAAAAGCATTGGTCACGAACCTTTTTTAAAGAGGTGTCTGCCTGAAGCAGACCGGCAGCCTTCTTTTCCTGTTCATAGGTAAGAAGCGCATTAAAATACTCGTCTGTCTGATCTAACAGGGCGAGATAGTCTTCCACGTCCCGTGCGGAACGGAAGGTATATTCGGCAAGCAGAATGGGAAGCTGGGACTGCATGCCGGAGGAAGGAGAAAGGGGCTCGTCATAGTAAAGAAACTGGTTCCCTTCCTGCGTATGTATAAGAAAGCGGTTTAAAAGCGTATAGGTATACTGCCGGTCTTCATTTAACCGGTCAGGGTCTATCTTTTTCAGTCCGGTTATGTAATCCTCCAGAGCTTTTTCGGACGCTGTTCTTGCGGATTTGGAATAAAAAGGAAGAACGGGAGCA
This sequence comes from uncultured Lachnospiraceae bacterium, assembly GCA_900551115.1. Taxonomy (GTDB): domain Bacteria; phylum Bacillota; class Clostridia; order Lachnospirales; family Lachnospiraceae; genus Acetatifactor. The sequence goes on along the minus strand of URUY01000016.1, from coordinate 26,680 downwards.
TAGTACTCTATGCCGAAGTTTTCGGGATAGGCGAGCGTGTAATGCAGATTTAAGGTGTTGCCGGACAATTCTTCTTTAAAGATAGCGGCAGTAAGCTTATCAAAGTCTTTTTTGTCGCTGCCAAAGGAAAACAGGAAAAAAGTCAGAAGGAGCAGGGCGGGCAGTAAAAGATACAGTGGAAGCAGTTTTTTGGAACGAAAGTGACGAAGCATAGTGTGACCTGTTTGCTTTTTCTCAATATATATGCAGGAAGCCTCAGGGGTATACCTTTTTGTATTCTCCGCATTTTTAGGGTCATACGGGGAAACGACTGATTTTTCACACACTTATCAATGAAATGCACCGTTAAAAAAACTTTTTGAAGAATTTGTAGGACAGTTGCGGACATTTATGTCCGAAAATGGCATATAAATTCTCAAAATGTTCTTTTTTTCGGTGTGTGAATGATATAGTTGTGAAAAATCTGCATTCCAGTAAGCTGCTCCTTAAAAATGCGGAGAATACAATTTACCGTAAAAAATATGGTTAGGAGAAGCAAAAACTATGGTTCGGGGAAGTTATCTATGGACGTAAAGGTAAAAATATGCTAGAGTAAAAGCGGCAAAGGAAACGGGCGGTTGCATAACCGTTACCATATATAAAAATAAGTAGGAAAGGCATGGGTATTAACATGAATAATTTAGAACTGCAAAAAATGGCGAATGAAGTCCGCAAGGGCATTGTTACCGCAGTTCACGGTGCAAAAGCCGGACATCCCGGTGGTTCTTTATCCGCAGCAGACATGTTCACCTTTCTTTATTTTGAAGAAATGAACATCGATCCTAAAAATCCTGAGATGGAAAACAGGGACAGATTTGTGCTGTCCAAGGGACATACCGCTCCCGGTCTGTATTCCGCGTTGGCAAACAGAGGATTTTTTCCGGTAGAGGATCTTCCCACACTGCGTCATTTAGGATCTTATTTACAGGGACATCCCTGCATTCACATTCCGGGCGTGGATATGTCTTCCGGTTCTTTGGGACAGGGTATTTCTGCCGCAGTCGGTATGGCACTGGGTGCTAAGCTGGACGGTAAGGATTTCCGTACCTACACTCTTTTGGGAGACGGTGAGCTGGAAGAAGGTCAGGTTTGGGAAGCAGCCATGTTTGCAGGCCACAGAAAGCTGGACAATCTCTGTGTTATTGTAGACAACAACAACCTGCAGATTGACGGAACGGTGGAAGAGGTATGCTCTCCGTATCCGATTGATAAGAAATTTGAAGCCTTCAATTTTTATGTAATTAATATCGATGCTCATGATTTTAATCAGATCAGAAGCGCATTGACCGAAGCCAAGGAAATGAAGGGCAGACCTACCTGTATCGTGATGCACAGCGTAAAGGGCAAGGGCGTATCCTTCATGGAAAACAATGTGGATTGGCACGGAAAAGCTCCTAACGATGAGGAGTATGCCGTTGCTATGGCAGACCTTGAGAAAATCGGCAAAGAGCTTGAAAAGGCAGGTGAACAGTAATGGCAGAAGAAAAGATTGTAAAGAAAGTGGCAACCAGGGAAAGCTACGGTAATGCATTAAAAGAGCTTGCGGAAGAATTTCCCAATCTGGTAGTTTTGGATGCTGACCTTGCAGCCGCTACCAAGACCGGTATTTTCAAGAAAGCATATCCCGACAGACATATTGACTGCGGTATAGCAGAAAGTAATATGGCAGGCATTGCAGCAGGTCTGGCTACAGTGGGCAAGATTCCCTTTATGAGTTCCTTTGCCATGTTTGCAGCAGGACGTGCATTTGAGCAGGTGCGTAACTCTATTGGTTATCCTCACCTCAACGTAAAAATCGGTGCAACCCATGCAGGTATCTCCGTAGGAGAAGATGGCGCAACCCACCAGTGTAATGAAGACCTGGCGCTGATGCGTACAATTCCGGGTATGGTAGTAATGTGTCCCTCTGATGACGTAGAAGCGCGGGCAGCAGTACGTGCGGCACTGGAGTATGAAGGCCCCGTATATCTGCGTTTTGGCCGTGCAGCAGTACCTGTTATCAACGACAGACCCGATTATCACTTTGAAATCGGCAAGGGTACCGTAGTAAAAGAGGGTACGGACGTTACTATTGTAGCAACCGGTATCTGTGTAGATTCTGCACTGGGCGCAGCAGCCATGTTAGCGGAAGAAGGCATCAATGCAGAGGTTGTAAATATCTGTACGATTAAGCCTCTTGATGAAGAGATTATTGTAAAGAGCGCAAAGAAAACCGGCAAGGTCGTAACCGTAGAAGAGCATTCCGTTATCGGCGGTCTGGGCAGTGCAGTATGCGACGCACTTTGCAAGAACTATCCCGTGCCTGTATGCAAGATTGGTATGCAGGATGTATTCGGCGAGTCGGGCTCTGCAGCAGCACTGATTGAAAAATACGGTCTGGATGCCAAGGGCGTATGCAAGTCCGTAAAAGAATTTTTAAATAAGTAAGAAATATCATAAAAATCCATAAAACTTCCTCTCTTTTTCGTATCTTTAACAGGATGTGAAAAAGGGAGGTTTTTTTCGTGCAGAAGGTCAAAGATAAAGAAAATTATGAAAATTGCGTGAAAAGACTACCTTTTCTTTACAAGATAGATTATAATGGTAAAGCATGCGGCGGCTGAAAGCAGAAACGGATGCCCGTGTGAGGAAAAGGAAGGAGATATTCCCATGTCAGAAAAAGAAACATCACAAAAAGAAGTACCTCAGAAAATTGTGACAAAGTACGATAGAAAAGTACAGAGAAGAAAAGAAGCTGAGTTAAAAGAAAAGAAGAGAAAGATGATAGACCGAATTGTCGGTATTGTAATTTTGGCAGCAGTTATTATCGGACTGGCTTTTATCCCGATAAGAAAATATATTGCAACCCATTCCACTTATATTACGGTGGGCGGTCATGACATTACCCAGGTAGAGTTTGACTATTACTACAATCTGGCAAGCACTGACTATATCAATACCTACGGCAATTATCTGGCCTATATGGGACTTAATTTAACCGGCGATTTTGCGTCTCAGAGCTACAGCGAAAATATGTCCTGGAAGGATTATTTTGACCAGCTTGCAGTGGACAAGATTCGCCAGAACAAGGCACTTATAGATGCTGCAAAAGAAGCCGGATTTACCTATGATACGGCAAAGGACTATGCAGCCTTTGAAGAGTCGTTAAAGGATTCGGCATCCTCAGAGAGCGTATCACTTGGTAAATACTACAAGATGACCTTTGGCAGATACGCATCGGCGTCCGCTGTTAAGCCTTATGTAGAAGAAGGTTATTTGGCTGCTGCTTATTACAAATCAGTAGCAGAGGCTAATGAGATTCCCGAAGAGGAGATTCAGGCTTATTATGATGAAAACGCGGCAGATTATGACAGCGTGGATTTCCTGCTGACAGAAGTGGCGGCAGAGATTCCCGAAGCACAGACCGTATCTGACGGAAACGGAGGCAATACGACTGTAGAGCCTACAGAGAAAGAAATCCAGGTAGCTATGGATGTGGCCAAAGAAAAAGCTGACGAAGCGCTTTTAGTAATTGATGAAGAAGGCACAGAACAAACCGGTGTATTAAAGTCCGCTATTTCCACCAAGTATAATGAATGGCTGTTTGATGAGGCAAGAAAAGAAGGGGATACCACAATTATTGAGGATACCGACAGTCATAAATATTATGTACTGAAGTTTGAAAAGAGATATCTTGATGAGACTGCTACGGCAACTGTTCGTGCTATTATGACCACAGGAGGAAACGGCGAAGCGATTCTGACTGAGTGGAAGGATGCCGGCAGCACAGAGGAAGCATTTATCAGTTTGGTTGAAAAATACAGTGAGGATACTTACACCAATACAAACGGCGGTTTGTATGAAGAACTGACAAAATCCACTTTAAGGAGTACCTTAAGTGACTGGATATTTGCGGAAGGCCGTAAAGCAGGTGATACTACCGTACTTACAGAAGATAATTATACCTACGTGTTATATTTTGTAGAAAACGGACGTCCTGAGTGGCAGGCAAAGATTGCAAACACGCTGCTTAGTGAGGTTATGGGCGAATATCTGACCGGTATCAAGGAAGCATGCACCGTAGAGGACCCTAAGGGACACCTTGTTTACCTGAAGGTACAGGCTAATGAAAGCACTGCGACAGAAGCAGGAAATGAAGGTACCGAAACAGCTTCTGATGAAACAACAGAAACAGCTTCAACAGAGACCGCTTCAACAGAAAACACAGCAGAATAAATACTATAATATAATATGATAATATACGCACTCTTTCATGATATGGGAGAGTGCGTTTTGTTTTTAAGTCCCTTTTCGGAATTGTGTTGTCTATGGAAAGGGAGTACAATTAATCATGCAAGGTATACAAACAGGAATTTGTGGAGGTGTAACTATAGTGGAGGATATTGCAAAAGCGATAAATATATTAGGACAGTTTTGCGGCAAAAGAGATATTGCAGAATTAACCTCTGAACAGTTGCAAGGTAAATATGGAATTGCACAGGCAGACGTAATGGTTCTTTTTGGTGGAAGCATTATGTGTGGTGGAGATATTTTGGCAAAAGCAATGAAGGAAGGGATTGCGAAAACATATGTTATTGTTGGAGGAGCAGGGCATACAACTGAAACATTGCGAGTAAAAATGCATAAAGAATTTCCAAATATTGAAACAGCTAATTTGTCAGAAGCACAAGTATTTGCACAATATTTGAAGCATCGATATTGTCTGGAACCTGATTTCCTCGAATGTAATTCCACAAACTGCGGAAATAATATCACAAACTTATTGGATTTGTTAAAAGAAAATGAAATCACATATAAAAGTATCATTCTTTCTCAGGATGCAACCATGCAGAATCGGATGGAAGCTGGATTGAAAAGATATGTTGGTAACGATATACAGATTATTAATTATGCAGTTTATTCTGCGAAAGTGATTGTAGAAAATGGCTCATTAGCATATGAAAAAGCAATTTTGGGAATGTGGGATATGGAAAGATACATTAGTCTCTTAATGGGTGAGATACCAAGATTGTCTGATGATGAAAACGGATATGGTCCAAGTGGAAAAGGATTTATTGCACATGTAGAAATCCCAATAGACGTTAGAAATGCTTTTGATGAATTGTGTAAGGAATATACAGGACAGGTTAGAGAAGCAAATCCGTTATACGCTTCAAAGTAACAACTTCCAGTTTTGTGAGTTGTTGAGCCATGCCCATTCATAAATGCTTCGCATTTATTTCATGTACGGCTTCGCCGTATACCGTCAACAAATCAAACGTCTGCTTACATGCAAGCATGACGCATCCGCTTGATTTTTGTCGGTGCATGGCTCATGCAAATCTCAGTTTGTAAAATTAGACAACAGAAACATTTTCCCGGAAAGAGAGCTTTTTAATAAAACAGTTGTCCAGGCGTATGTCCAATGGGATTCGCGTTTTGTGGGGAAGACATTTTGAGAAAAAAAGTGGTAAAATATGTTCTCAGGATGGAGGGCTTTACATGGATTTAATTAAAATCGGAAAATTTTTGGCGAAGCTTCGCCGTGAAAAAAATTATACCCAGGAGGAGTTGGGGGAAAGAATCGGGGTAACAAACAAGACCATCTCCCGGTGGGAAAACGGCAATTACCTGCCCGGTGTGGATATGCTTCAGATATTGAGCAGGGAATTTTCAGTAAGCATTAACGAGCTGCTCTGCGGAGAAAGACTTGATGAAGCGGATTACAGGGAAAATGCAGAAAAAGTTATTTTGTCCGTTTTGGAAAAGAGCCCGTTTTCCCTGAAAGAAAAATGCAGCTTCTTTCAGAAAAAGTGGAAGAAAGACCACCTTGCAGCAAGGCTTTTATCGGTTATGTTGGTTTTAGGGATTATGGCTTTTGGCATTTTTACAGAAAAGTATTATATAAGCGGTATCGGTGTACTCGTTGGCGCAGCACTTTACCTTATCCTGTATAACAGGATGATGGCATATGTTGAGAAAAATGCCTATGATGGTTCGGGAGGGAGATAATAAAGCAAGGTAAGGCAGGCGCAATTTTACATGAGCTGCACGAGAGTTTTACATAAAACTGGTTTCACCGTTTAGGTGGTAATAGTACAATGCATGTGTACTGGAAAAATACTACATAAACGAGGAGAAAACTATTATGAAACAAAAAATCATTGCATTGTTACTTGCAGGCATCATGTGCCTTAGCATGGCAGGCTGCGGAAATACGGATACGGTAAATGCCGCACCGGGGACTTCCGTGGCAGAGAGTCAGCCGCAGAGCAGCACGGCAGCTGATGAGAAAGATACTGCAGAAGCACAGAATCAGGAGAGTGCGCCTAAGTATGTATTCCTGTTTATCGGAGACGGTATGAGCTATCCGCAGTTTCAGGCAGCAGCAGATTATCTGGGCGCAGTTGCAGATGCCGATTATGCGCAGGCACTTCCCAGTGTCAGCTATGACGAGCGCGGCGGTGCAGTTCTGGATGGTCCGGTTGCGTTAAATTTTATGGAGTTCCCGGTAGCCGGTTCTGCCATTACCTATGATTCCTGCAGCTTTGCACCGGATTCCGCTTCTACCGCTACTTCCATTGCTACCGGTTACAAGACCTATTCCGGTATGATTAATGTGGATGAAACAGGAACCATATCCTATGAAACAATTGCAGAAAAGCTGCATGAGCAGAAAGACTGGAAGATCGGTGTGATTTCCTCCGTAAACTTAAATCATGCGACACCGGCTGCATTCTATGCACATCAGGCAAGCAGAAACAATTACTATGAAATCGGTTTGGAGCTGATTGATTCTGATTTTGAGTATTTTGCAGGCGGTGCATTAAAGAAAGTTACCGGAAATGACGGGAATCAGGAAAGTCTGTATGATCTGGCAACGGCTGCAGGCTATAAGGTAACCTATACGCAGGCAGATGCAGAAGCGGTTACTGCTGATGACGGCAAGGTGATTCTGATTGACGAGCATTTGGCGGATTCTGATGCCATGGATTATGATATGGACAGAGACAGCGGTGAATGGGCACTGGCTGATTATGTGTCCAAGGGTATCGAAGTGCTGGATAATGATACCGGATTCTTTATGATGTGCGAGGGCGGTAAGATTGACTGGGCATGCCATGCAAATGATGCCGGGGCAACCGTTACCGATACGCTGGCTTTGGCTGACGCCGTACAGGTTGCTGTTGATTTTGCAAAGGAGCATCCGGAGGAGACTTTAATTTTAGTAACCGGTGACCATGAAACAGGTGGTCTGACAATTGGATTTGCAGGAACGGACTATGATACCTACTTAAGCAATCTGACCAGTCAGAAAATTTCTTACGCACAGTTTGACGAGCAGTATGTTGCAGGCTATAAAGAAAATCAGACAGATTTTGAGACCGCTATGGCAGATGTGGAAAGCCTGTTCGGTTTAAAGATGTCCGGTGATGAGGGTGACGGCATGGTACTGACAGAGTATGAAATTGAGTGCCTGCGTACCGCTTATGAGTTGGCAGTTTCCGATTATGATGTAGCAGCATTTACCCAGGAACAGTATGTGTTGTACGGTACCTATAACCCATTCAGCGTTACGGTAACGCATATATTAAACAATAAATCCGGTATTGATTTTACAAGCTATTCCCACACAGGCCTTCCGGTGGCGGTTTTTGCACAGGGAAATGGTGCAGAGGATTTTGGCGGTTACTATGACAATACCGAAATTTACAACAAAATGGCAGCTTTGTTAGATGTTAAGTAATAAAATAATGAAAACAGAATATTTTCGCAAGCAGCGCTCCACATTGATGCCGGTGCTGCTTGCGGCTCTTTTGCTGATTGGGCTTCTACTCCTGCCTACCGGATATGAAGGGGCACTGACCTACAGAGGGGCTGACAGGGTAAAGGCGCTGGTGCTTGAAACGGATGAAAGCGATATTGTGGATACGGGACTGGTGCGTACCGGAGAACAGCGGTGCAGAATCCGGATAATGGGAGGACAGTTTGCAGGTGAAGAGACGGAGGCGGTAAACCGGTTGAACGGCTCATTAGCACAGGATAAGCTCTTTTCAGTGGGAGACTATGCATTTGTGGCAGTCAGTCATAGTAATGGAGAGATTACCACCGTGACCATGACCGATCATTATCGATTGGATAAAGAGGCGATACTTGCCGGTCTGTTTCTGCTTTTGCTGCTGCTTTTTGCAGGACGTACCGGATTGAGAGCCATATTGTCTTTTATTGTTACGATTCTGATGATGTGGAAGATTTTGATTCCCTGTTTCTTAAAGGGCTTTAATCCCATATGGGTTGCGCTGGCAATCGTAATGGTACTGGCCTTTTTAATTTTAAGCCTGATATATGGCTTTGACAGGCGATGCCTTGCCGCAACCTTGGGCGCAGCGTTGGGCATTGCGGTAACAGCGGTACTGGGCTTTGTGTTTACGGACCTGTTTCAAATTCACGGTGCGGTAATGGAATCAAGCGAAAGTCTGCTTTATGCGGGATATCAGCATCTTGATCTGACAAGGATTTTTGTGGCGTCTATCTTTTTAGGCTCATCGGGCGCAGTAATGGATTTGTCTGTGGATATCTGTTCGGCAGTATATGAAGTGGTCTGCAAGCGTCCGGATATTTCCCCCCGTGAGGCCATTGCATCCGGATTTGCAGTGGGCCGTGCCGCCTGCGGTTCTACCACAACCACACTGCTGCTTGCGTATTCAGGCAGTTATATAGCCTTACTCATGGTATTTATGGCACAGGGAACACCCATTGAGTTTATCTTTAATTATAAATATGTAGCTGCGGAAATTATCCATACTATTGTGGGTTCATTCGGGCTTGTGACTGTAGCACCGCTGACGGCAATTACCAGTGGGCTGCTGCTTGCAGGGAATGTGGGTACAAGTAAAAACATAGAAAAATAAACAGAAAAGGCCTGCAAAGTATTTTAATACCTGCAGGCTTTTTTAATGTTCATGTTCTTTAAGTTTTCTGGCCTTTAAATTTGCGATAATGTCTTTCAGGTTATCTTCTTTTGTAATGTCGGGATAGTCTTTCTCAAAAACCAATAGGGCTTCTCTATTGGCTATCTCTTCACTGCGATATTGCTGATACAGTTTTTCAGTATTATTGCTTTTTAAGATGCTTTTAATCAGTTGCTGCGATTCGTCCGGCATATTTTGCCAGCCATCATATAATTCTGTAACAGCTCTGTCAATATCAGATATAGTAATCGGTTTTCCTCGTTGCTGCTGTTCCCAAAGAATACTGATAATGTCTGATATATCATTTTTGTACTGTTTTTGGGACATCAGCTTCATTGCAACCAGATATTCGCCGGAAACAGTTCTTACAGTCAAAACATTCGAGAAAGTCTTATAGTAAACAGAACATTGAGATAGCTTTGGAGAATAAGATTTTGTTTTTATAAAATCAGAATTCATCCATCCGTTAGGGAGCCCAAGAGAATCTCCCACTGTGTTGATGGCATCTTTCATCGCAGAAGTTGCCTGAATAACAGCATCAATATCATAGGTCATATCGCGAAAACCATAGTTTATAAGAACGGCGGCTCCTCCAATCAAAATAATTTCGGCAGGAACTCTTTTGCCGTTTAAGCGGTGAAACTCTTTACCAAGAGCCCGTAAACAACTATCCAGGTTGTCTTTCGTAAAGACAATATCAGCAGACATTTCGCACCTCGCTTTCTATGATATTAAAGCGCATGAATTCAGGGATTGCATTTTGCAGACATTCTGCTTTGTGTTTATCTGTATTCATAGCTGCATCAGAAAGAACCGCACTTGCCGGATATATAGTTTCCTGTAAACGCTGACTGCGAATATCACTGTAATTAGTACACAACGGAATGTTATTTTCGCGGGACAGATAGTCTACCATTGCAAGAAGATAAAATGCTTCGGGATACCATTTGCGTTTATACAAACTGCGTACTTCATCATCTTCAAGGGTATCTATAATAAAATCGATATCACCTTTTGTTTTCACAAAGTGGCAGACATTACTTTTAAATACTTCAAAGGAGCTTCGGTGAGGCACAGAATTCTTTGCTGTCATTTCTGCTTCAATAAGGCTTTCCATAGAAACGCCGAGTACTTTTGAAATCTTATACAAGGTTTCAGCCGAGCATTTTTCGATACGCGCCTTGCCGGAACAAATATCTATAACGGTGGTCTGTGCTACACCACTGTCCTTGGCTAAACGGTAGCGGGATATTTTTTTGTGTGTTAGTAAATCATTCAAATACATAAGTATCACCTCAGCAATATTATATCGGTTGACCGAACCACTGTCAAGGAAGTAGCTTTAAATAAAGCAAGAGCCAGCGTTTTTAGGCGCTGGCCGGTAATAAAGGTTTATATTGTAAGTTAAGCCGCCGGTCAGGTGTGTGGCGCAGCCGGTGTCAGACACTTGGTTTGCTGCCGGTATAGGGCGCCAGCTCAAGCCGCACATAATACCCCTTACTGTGGTGGCAGACGGGGCAGACCTCCGGTACGGAGGTGCCGCGGTAGATATTGCCGCATTCTAAGCACATCCAGGCTGTCTCCACGTCAGATATAAAAAGCTTATTCTGTTCTAACAGGTCGGCAAAGAGGCCGAAACGGTCTCCGTGTGTTTTTTCAATCGAAGCAATCATGTTAAAGGAAGCTGCCACATTCAAAAAGCCTTCCTCTGCCGCTTTTTTGCCAAAAGCCATATACACATCGTCATGCTCTTCATACTCGTTGTGCTGTGCAAAACGCAGAAGCTGTACCACATCCTGATGAATGTCGACAGGATAAGAACCATCGATATGGATGCTTTCACCGCCCAGACTGCTTAAATGATTGTAGAAAATGGAAGCATGTTCCTTTTCCTGCTCAGCGGTAAAGGTAAAGACTGCCTCAATCACGTGCAGCTCCTGTTTCTTTGCCTGTGATGCAGCAATGGTATAGCGGTTCCTGGCCTGGCTTTCTCCCGCAAATGCACGCATCAGATTATCCTTTGTTTCACTGTTTTTAAAATCTACTGCCATGTTTCGTCTCCTTTTTATGAAATTTCTGTTTTCCAAAAGCCGTGCAGATTACAGTATGCATATGCAGCTATCGGTTTGTCGTCCGGTGCAAGGGCAAATTGTGCTTGGGGCTCACTGCCCGGTTTCAGCTTTTTTAGCTGACTGCCCTGACTGGTTTCCAGATAAATCCAGTCGATACCGTGTTCTTCCGTCATCGGATGAGCAACACTGCCCACGGTTACGGTAACCAGATTGGAGTTTACCTTTGCCTGCGGAAGATGTTTTTCTAAAGCGCCTTCTGCTTTGGCGGCATCCAGCTCTTCAAACTTGCTGCCGATGCATTCTGACAGCTTTTCTTTGGAACCTGTAATCAGTCCTAAAATTCCGTTTTTATCCTTACATTCAAAAAATATTGGACAACCCATGTGTCTACCTCTTTCATTATAATAGCGGATGCTCTGATTTTGCTTTTAACCGTTCAAAACGACGGTCAATTTCGGTCTGTATCTTTTCTGTGATATCCCGGTATTTTTCATTGGTCAGATGTTTTGTTCGTCCCATCATGGCAAGCCAGTCGGTGACGGGAAGCTTTTTGCCGGTTATTTCCGGATTGTAGCTTAAGGAGGTGATGCCGTTTTCCACTTCGTAAAGCGGAAAATAGCAGCAGTCTACAGCGGCAGAGATGACACGTCTTTCTGTATCCGGTCTGTCATTCCAGTTCAAGGGACAGGCCGACAGTGCTTTCATGTAGGCTGTACCAAACTGTCTGGCGTAAGCAGCCGCCTTTGCCGCCTTTTTAATAAAGTCGGAAGGATTGGATTCAGCCGCCGTAGCTACATAGGGAATGTGTGTGGCTGCCATGATTTCCGGGGTGTCCTTGTGGAAAAAGGTCTTGCCGTACCGGGTGCTGCCTACATGGGAGGTGGCGCTTTTAGCACCCATGGGGGTGGAGTAGGAAAGCTGGTAGCCGGTATTCATATAACCGCCGTTATCATATTCAAAGATAATGAGGCCGTGGTTTCTAAGGGCTGTACCGAGGGCGGAGCCCATACCGATATCCATGCCGCCGTCACCGCTTACCATAACAAAGGTAATATCTCCTTCGGGATATTCTCCCCGTTTCTGCCGTTGATGGAACATCTCGCAAAGACCGCTCAAGGTAGCGGCGCCGTTTTGAAACAGGTTGTGGAGATAGGGTATCTTAAAGGAGGTCTTGGGATAGGAGGTAGTGACTACCATACCGCAGCCGGTCTGGAAAAGTAAAACCACATTGCCTTCAATTCCCTTAAGCAGCAGGTTGACATTGACCGGGATGCCGCAGCCGGGACAGGCGCCGTGACCGGGAGCAAGCCGGTAAGGCATGGCGGTGGCATTCCGTAAAAGACCGCCCTGTACCTGCATACATTTCCTGCTTTCGTCATAGGTACAGGAGGTAATGTTTTTAAGGGTATCTTCCGCAGACAAGGGGTTGAAGTAAACCGGCTGTTTTTTTCCTTCCGTTCCCTGTACGATGCCGTAATAGCCAAAGGGGACAGCCTTTTCAGCCAGTCCTTCTTTCAGCAGACTGACAGCGTCCTCCACAAAAAAGTCCTGACCGCCAAGTCCGTAAATGCGGGTGATTACCGATGCCCCGCAGCCCTCCTGCTGCAAACAGGCCTTTAGCTCCAAAGACATATTGCCGCCGCCGGCGCCGTAGCTGTCCTGTCTGTCACAGGCCACAATAACAGAGGCCTTTTGACAAAGCGCCGCCAGCTCCCTTCCGGGGAAGGGGCGCAGAACGTTTAAGGTGACAACGCCTGCTGCAATCCCTTCCTTTCGCAGGATATCCACGGCTTCCATAGCGGTATGAAAGGCAGAGCCTAAAAGAAAGAGAAGTATATCGGCATCCTCATGGCGGTAACCTTTGCAAAAGGAATAGGTTCTGCCGGAAAGGGCGGCATATTCCGCAAACAGACCGGGAAGACTTCTTTGGGCATCCTCCATGGCAAGGTGGAGCTGATATTTATTGTTTGTCACGTCCGGTTCGTTCATATAGGAGCCCACTGTGACAGGGTGTGCAAGGTCCAGAAGGTCTGTATGGTTTTTTTTCTCTCCGATATAGGAGCGGATTACCTCATTATCTGAAAAAACCTGACATCTGCGTTTCTGGTGGCTGGTATAAAAACCGTCAAAGGCTATGGCAACAGGCAGGTTCACGGCTTCTGCCAGCTTTAAGCCAAGCAGGTTCATGTCGTAAACAGCCTGCGGCTCGTCTGCAAACAGGATAATCCACCCGGTATTGAGCATATACATGATGTCGCTGTGGTCACCTTTGATACAAAGCGGTCCCGATACGGTACGGCAGGCAACGTTCATTACCATGGGAAAGCGGGTGCCGGACTGGACGGGAAACTGTTCTATGGCATATAAAAGGCCGTTTGCGCTGGTGGCATTAAACACCCTGCCGCCTCCTGTGGAAGCACCGTAGCAGATACCGGCGGCGCTGTGTTCTCCTTCTGCGGCAATCAGCAGGATATCATGTTCGCCCCGCGCGCCGAAAAGGTCCAGATTTTCAGCAATCTGCGTAGAAGGGGTAATAGGATAATAGCCCATAATGTGATAGTTTATCTGTTTGGCGGCGTAGGCAGCCAGTTCATTTCCGCTTTCGTACAGAATTTTCTGTTCTTCCATTACACAACACCTCCGTCCACACGTTTTTCATCCAGATAGGAATCCCCGGTTATATAGGAATTTGGGCCTGTTTCTTCGTAAGTAATGGAATCAGGTAAAAGCTCTTTGTTTTTTACGGACCGGGTCTTTTCGGGATAGTCCTTTTCCAGGGCCTTGACGAGAGCGCCTGTGGGGCAGACGTCCACACAGCGCAGACAGCCCTTGCAGTGACGGTAATCCAGACCGGTATTGACCATGCCGGGCTTACCCTTGTAAATGCCTTCTGTAAACTGGAACACCATATCGGGGCAGGTAGAATCGCACAGACCGCAATTAATACACTTTTCCTGCAGAAACAGAGGAATATAGCCTTCTCTTGAAGGAGAAAGGTCGTTGGAAACTGTACTGCCGAAGCGAGGATTGACGCCTCCGATGGGGGCATTATCCCATCCCCACAGATAGGAGTTTTTTTCAGGGTTACGGGTACGGTGTGAGGGGCGGTATACTTTTGAAAGAAGGTTATAGCCCTGCCGCAAGCCCTGTAAATTGGAAGCAATAAGAGCAGGATATTTTTGTCCGATGGTATCCCGGCAGATTTGTTCCACCGCAGAGAGGGGTATAAAACCGGAAGCCTTTGCAATGGCGCCAAGCAGCACCATATTGATGCGGGACTGGCATTCCATGGCAATTTTCAGAGCATCCAGACAGTAGAGCGCGCCCTCTCCCACGTCCCATTTCGCACAGGCTTCTTCGGGAGAAAGAGGTGTATTCAAGATAATTTTCGTATCGGTGTTTACACCGTCCAATACAGGCAGTTTTCCTAAAAGACCCTCATGAAAAATACAGAGAATATGTGGAGTAACTACGGGACTGTTGATGCGGATTGGCTGTTTTGCATCACAAAAACGAATGTATGCTTTTACCGGTGAGCCCCGTTTTTCAGAGCCGTAGCCGGAAAAGCTGGAGGCATTCAGAGAAAGGTTCAGAACGCCCAGCTCACCTAACATTTTTCCGCAGAGGTTGGCGCCTAATCCGCCAATGCTCTCCAAACGCATTTCAAAATAACCGTTTTCATTTGTAACCGGCAGGATATTGGGCATATAGTACCTCCTTGCATTGTATGACTGTCTTATATAGTATGGTAATTTTTGTATGAAATATTCTGCGGATTGTACGAAATATTTTAAGGAGAGGTTGTTTGTATGGAGAAAGTGTATTAAATTATAAGTAATGCTGTTTTTGCGGTGGCAGGTATACAAGGCACACAGATAGGAGCAAAATGATAAGGACAATAATTTTTGATTTAGACGGAACACTGATAGATACGGAAAAATATTTTAAAATATTTTGGAGAAAGGCTGCTGCTGCATTCGGTTATTCCATGAATGAGGAGCAGGCGCTGCAGCTAAGGAGTTTGGGACGTCCCTATGCGCCGGCGCTGTTAAAAGAATGGTACGGAGAGGGCTTTGATTATGTGGCAGTGCGGGAATGCCGCAGAAAAATGATGAAAGAGCTGCTGGATGCTGAGGGCATAGAGTTAAAGCCCGGTGCAAATCAGGCTCTTAAGTGGCTTTTGGAACAGGGCTATCGGACGGCGCTTGCAACCGCTACGCCAAAGGAGCGGGCGGCAGAGCAGCTTCGGGAAGTAGGACTGGACGGTTATCTGGAAAAAATCGTGAGCGCCTCTCAGGTGGAAAAGGGCAAACCGGCTCCGGATGTATATCTGGCTGCTTGCCGGGAGCTTAACGCATTGCCGGAGGAATGTCTGGCAGTGGAGGATTCTCCAAACGGCGTAAATTCTGCGCTGGCAGCAGGGCTTAAGGTGGTGATGATACCGGACCAGACCTTGCCGGACGAGGCACTGCGGGAGAAGCTCTATGCCTGTATACCAACGCTTTTTGAACTGCCGGGACTGCTTGAGGGGAAAAGCAGGATGAAGTAGCACTTCACAATTTTTGCAGTCCATGGTAATCTTTTACTGTAGGCGTATTTACGCCTGACTGGAGGTATCGGTATGATAAATGACGGAAAATGGAAAAGGGTATACAGAATCTTTTCGGCCCTTGTATTTCCCTTAATTCTGTTTCTGTATTCTTTGAGGCATATATGCTATGGCGTAGAATGGTGGGATACCGGTTACAATTACGGTAATTTCCGATTTTTAGAGCAGATGGATTCCATGTGGATGTTTTCGACCTATCTGGCTAATGTTGCCGGCAGTTTTTTAACAAAGCTTCCCTTCGGGGATACAATGCTGGGAATGAATGTATACACGGGACTGACCGTCAGTGTGTTATCCGTGTCTGCGTATTTCTTTTTTGTAAAAAAGGGTAAGCTTCCGGCAGGCATTGTGTTTTTGGGCGAAGTGATAGCAATAGGTCTTTGCTGGTGTCCTACAGCGCTTTTGTACAATTATCTGACCTATCTGCTCTTGTTTGCGGGAATGTGCTGCCTGTATCTTGCGCTTACAGAAGAAAAGCCATGGCTTTTTACGGTGGCAGGCATCTTTTTGGGTATCAATGTTTTTGTGCGTTTTCCCAATTTGGCGCAGATGGCATTTATTGTGACTGTGTGGGTTTATGCCCTTATAACGAAAAAGCCGGTAAAGAAGGTTTTAAAGGAAACCGGTCTTTGCATATTGGGTTATGTGCTGGGAGCAGGCGGCGTATTTTTGTGGATTTGCATCCGGTACGGTCTTGCTGATTATGTAAATGCCGTACAACGGCTGTTTGCCATGACCTCCTATGCAACGGATTATACCATTTATTCCATGGTGGTATCGCAGCTTCAAAATTTTTGGCAGAATCTGCTTTGGCTGGGAAAAATGCTTCCCTTTGCAGCCTTGGGAATCTTGGGCTTCATGGTGCTGCCGGGGAAATTGGAAAAGCTGAAGAAGGCAGGCTATCTGCTTTGTATTCTTCCTGTTTTTTACTGGCTGATGAATCAGAATATGTTCAATTTTAAATACAGCACCAAGCTGTCGGTTTTCCAGTGGGCGGTCATGCTCTTAAGCTTTATGATGATAACCGGCGTGGTTTTAATTTTTTCAAAAACCGAGGCAAGAATAAAGCTTTTGTGCGGTATGTCCATGCTGGTTATCGTGATTACGCCCTTAGGCAGCAACAATCATTTGTATTCCAGTATCAACAACCTGTTTTTTGCGGCACCGGTGGCACTGTATGCATTATGGCTCTGCTTAAAGCGGCTTCCCGGGGAAATTGCCTGCCTGCATGGAAAAATAAGGCTGAGCATGTTTCCCGTAAAGGGCATGGCGGGCATGATTCTTGCCATGCTGCTTGTGCAGAGCGTGGGCTTTGGCTTCGGATATGTTTTTTCGGAAAGTAACGGCGGTGAGGACCTGCATACGCCGGTTAAAGGGAATCCTGTTCTCTCAGGCATGTATACTTCTGCGGACAGGGCGGCGGTATTAGAGGAGCTGTATACCTGCTTGGAGGAAGAACAGTTACGTGACAGGAAAATTATTTTATATGGGAACATTCCGGCACTGTCCTATTATCTGGATATGCCCTTTGCCATCAGTCCATGGCCGGATCTGCCTTCCTACACTTATGAGGTAATGGAGACAGATATGCGGAAGGCAGAAGAGGCGATGGCGCAGGGAGAAAAGGCGCCGGTGGTATTACTGGAGAGGGAAAGCGAAAGCCTGATTGCGCAGATACAGGATGGTTTGCCCAAAAAAGAAGAGAGCCTGCCATATGAGGAAGTCGATAAAAAGATGATATTGCTGTCAGATTTTATGGAGCGTTACGGATATGAAAAAATATTTGAAAATGATAAGTTTGTATTATATACGGCAGAATAAAGGGGCAGATTATGAAATTATCCGAAAAGCTGATAGGGAAGCTGAAACTTTATAAATGGAATATTTTGGCGCTGTGCCTGATTGCAGGAGTCCTAAGTACTTTCATGCTGCAGAAAGAGGGCTACCATATGGACGAGCTTTTATCCTTTGAGCTGTCCAATGCAGAATATAATCCATGGATTGTGCCTACGCAGCCGGTAGGTAGGCTGGCGAAGTTTGTCCATGAAGAAATTGACGGCAACAGTTTTACAAAGACCCTTCAAAATCTCTGTGAGGCAGTAAAGGACGTGGCGGTAAACAAGGGGAACAGCAAGCTGGCAACTTACAAGGCAGATGTCTATGAGGAACCGGTGTGGATTGACAGACAGGCGTTTACGGACTACCTGACGGTGGACGGGACGGATGATTTTAATTATCTGTCCGTTTATTTTAACGTGAAGGATGATAATCACCCGCCGCTGCATTTTATGCTTCTGCATACCGTTTCTTCTGTTTTTAAGGGACAGATTGCTCCTTTTATGGGAGGTCTTATTAATTTAGCGGCAATACTTGGCGCCTGTGTGCTGCTTATGAAAATCGGCAATCTGCTGTGGCAGGATAAAAAGTATGGGATTGCGGCGGCACTGCTGTACGGAATGTCCTCGGGGGCGGTGGCAACCCAGCTTTTGATTCGGATGTATGGCGTACTGACATTTTTTTGTGTGGCAGCCCTCTATATACATCTTAAAAAATGGAAGAGCGGGGATTTTGCACACAATAAGGCGCTGGTGCTTGTGACGGTACTGGGCTTTTGGACGCAGTATTTTTTCCTCTTTTATATGTTGATACTGGCAGCAGTAATGGCGGCAGGGCTTTTGCACCGCAAAAGATTTGCAGATTTAAAAAAATATGTGCTGTCTATGGTAACGGCTGCTGCTTTAGGGCTTGTGTGTTTTCCTTTTGCAGTCAGTGACGTATTCCGAAGCAGCAGAGGCGTGGAGGCGTTAGAGAAGCTGGGCAGCGGATTTGCCGAATATGGAGAACGGCTGCTTGGTTTTGGAAAAATATTGACAGAACGTGTGCTTGGCGGTATGACAGGTATTCTGCTTATTTTAGGGGTGGCTGCGGTAACGTGGATTTTCCGTTTTATGAAAAAGAAAAAATCCGGGACTGTTAAGGCGGCAGAGAAAAAAACGGAGCATGCAAAAGTGCCGGAAAGTACCGGAGACATTGCGGCTGCAGCTGCAGCATCGGACGGATGGGTGAAAGCCATACTCATTGTGCCCGTTATCGGTTATTTTTTGCTGGCAGCAAAGCTGTCCCCTTACTTGGTAGACCGGTATATTATGGCAGTTTTTCCTTTTGCCGCATTGCTTTTGGTTGCAGCCCTCGTACATCTGAAAATGCCGTTTGCCGGTATGATGGCTGTGGCTGCAGGCTTTTTTATCCTGCTTTTTTCCTATGACGGGGAATATCTCTATCGGGGGTATCAGCTGCAGGAAAGTATGGCGGAAAAGTATGGAGAGTATCCTTGCATCTGCGTCTACGAGGGCTCCGGCTATTATGAAAATCTGATAGAGTTTACAAAATACGAAAGGACGCTTTTAGTAACGCCGGCTGAACTTTTAGAGCGGACGGCAGATGAGGTGCTTGATGCGGGAGAGCCGGTGGTAGTATTGGTAAAAGGCGGGCTTTGCTCAAAACCGATAAAAGAATATTTAGAGAACCGGTATGGCTATCGAATGACGGAGGAGCTTGTCAGAGAAAGCGTATATGGTGACCGGATTTGTTTATATGAACAGGCAGAGTGAGGTTGACACTGCCTGTTTTCTTTTTGCTTTATAGAAATTGCAATGCAATTTGCTGTAACAGGAAATCCTCCCTTTAAAATACGGTTGACATTATTGTATGAAGATGTTATTGTAGTACCATGTTACACTACTACAATGCAGTGGTAGCATAATAAAGAAATAAAAAAAGAAAAATTGCAGGAATTGTAAAAAGGAGAAAACCGGAATATTTTTAGGGGGAGAACAAAATGAAAAACCAAAGAAAAATAAGCTTATGCAGACGACTTACGGCAGCACTGTTAGTGCTGCTTGTTTTGATGACAGACAGTACCATGGTAAAAGCTGTGGAAACAAGCCTGTCAGGAAGTGATATTGTATCAGGCAGCGGCAGCAACTCGGACGGTGGCGGCAGTGTATCAGGAGGCGACAGCAACTCGGACGGCGGTGGCAGTGTATCAGGAGGCGACAGCATCTTGGACGGAGAGGTCAGCGTATCAGACGGTGACAGCGTATCGGACGGCGACAGTGTATCCGCAGGAGACGCCACCGTATCAGACGGCGATGCTCCCACAGCAGGAGAACGCAGGGAGCCGGAACCCTTCCATGCAGAACCGGAGCAGGAAAATTACGGCGAACTGGTATCCTATGATGCTTACAGCAGAACCTACCATGTAGAAGAAAACAGGTATATCACTGTTGTGGGAAATGACAGTGCTACCTACTTAGATGAAGAGGGCAGCTTAAGGTCTGTAGACAACACCCTGATAGAAAATCCTGTTTCTGCCTATAGTATGTGGGGAGAACAGCAGACAAGCTACATAAACCGTGCCAATGACTATACCGTATATCTGCCGGAAACTCTGAAAGCGCCCGGCTTTACCAACTCGATAGAAGAGGCAGAAGGTGACGAAGCGGAAGCAGCAGAAGGAAACGGCATCACCATTTTAAGCGGAGATTATCTGCTTACCATGTATCCGGCAGAAGGAAATTATGCCGAAAGTCTGGTAAAAGAAAACGCCATCCGTTACAGCAATGTATTTCCTGATGTGGACTATCAGTATACCGTTCTTGGAAACAGCGTAAAAGAAGATATCATTCTGCTGAAAAGAGGAGAAAAAAACAGCTTCTCAGGTTATATTGATGCCTATGGGTTAGAAGCAGCCCTTATAAACAACACCCTGTACCTGCATGAAGCAGGTACAGACCCCGAAACAGCAGCCGTGTTTGTATTAGAAGCGCCGGAAATGGAAGACGCAAACGGAGAAATAAGCTTTGGCTTAAAGCTTTCCCTGTCAGAAGAAAACGGACTATATCTTGTAACCGTCACAGCCAATGAAGCATGGCTTGCTGACGCAGAACGCGCTTACCCTGTGCGTATTGACCCTACGGCGATAGAAGTGACAGGAAGCGCTATCCGTATCGCCTGTGCAGAAGAAGGAAGCCCGAATACTGTTATCGGAGACAATCAGTACCCTTACGTGGGGTATGATGACGGCGTTACCTCAGGAAACCTGTCAGGCTTTGGAAGCAGGCATGAAAACTGCCGTTCCTACTTTGCAATTGACTATGACTTTGCGGCATTGGGCGCAGAAGCAGAAATCACGCAGGCAACCTTTTTTGTAACCCAGAAAACCCGGTGGAGCAGGGGAAACAGTGAGTTTGGTATTTTTGGAGTAGAAGAACCGTGGGAAGCAGCAAGCCTTACCTGGAATAACCAGCTTGCCTATACCCACTGCTTTTTAGATTCCCAAATGGCAAGCACACAAAGGGGAGAAGCCCTTGCCTTTGATGTGACAGGTGAAGTAAGTGCATGGATAAACGGCACGGCAGAAAATCATGGCCTTGTGCTGAAGGCTATGACGGAAGCTCCTAATGAAGAAGCGGCAGCAGACGGTGTAAAAATGCAGTGCGAGGTATTTTATAACAATGCCTCTGCAAGATATGCGCCCAAGCTGGTTCTTTCCTGGACCGGAGAACCCACAGACCTTGCTTCCCTTACCCTTTTTGATACCACCATAGACATCTACCCGGTAGTAGAGAGAAACGGTGATAAATCCACCAATACCATAGGCGTAGCGGCTCACGGACTGGCAAAGCCCGGAAGTATGGTAACCTACAGCCTTGTAAACGGCACTACGGGAGAGACAGAGGCACAGACAAGCTTACAATATCCGGACACAGCAGCTTATGCGGAAAGCTTTCCAACAGCGCTTGCCTATAACAGAAGACTCTCCAACTGGCAGAGTGAACTATTTACGAACCTGATTCCCGGACAGGTCTATTACGTGACTGCAGAAGCTTCTTTTTTGGGAGAAATAGGAAACAAAGTCCAGTCAGAACCCTTCCTTATCTACGAAGAAGGCGCCTTTGACCTGATTCCCCGGATAGCCAATCATTACGGTGTGGATGTCAATATCATCATGGCGGACATGCAGATGCAGGACGCCCTGACAAAAGAAGGGAACCGCCTCTTTATCAGAAATCCGCAGAATACCGCACCCTACAGTGCAGGGGAATTGTCGGATTATTATAAAGCAATGATAGACGGTCTGCTTTTAGGCAGGGCAGAAAACTGCGAGTTCGCTTTTGAGCCCATAAATTTAAATACCGGTAACTTTTACATGGAACAGACGGATGCTTCCATGATCGATATCGGAGGGGATTTTACCTTTACCAGACAGTACAATGCAAAAGGCGCTGCGTTTAGCGGCATGTTCGGGTACGGCTGGAGTACACCCTATGATGAAAGACTGGGAGAACTTGCAGACGGCTCTGTTTTGTGGCGAACCGGCACCGGAAGTATCATTACCTTTGCAAAAAACGGAGACGGTTACCTTGCACCGGCAGGCTGTGACTATACCCTTACACAGGACGGGGAAGGCTATACTGTTTTTGACAGGAATACAAATGAAAAACACCTCTTTAACGCCTATGGTCTGCTTACTGCCATAGAGGATATCTGCGGAAACAGAACCGTTCTTTCCTATGATTTGGACTACCGCCTCAGTGCCATAACCTCACCTTCGGGCAAAACCATAGGCATCACGACGGATAAGGAAAACCGTATTGCTGCCATTACCCTGCCGGACGGAAAACAAATTACCTACACTTATGACGGGGCAGGGAACCTGTCCGTAGTCACAGATGAAGCGGGAGATACCCGTGCATTTTCCTATGACGAAGCCCACCGGATGACAGGCTGGCAGGATGAAAACGGACACACTGTTATAACAAACATCTATGACGGACAGGGGCGCGTTATCAAACAGATCGATGCAGAAGGCGGTGTGGTAACGCTCTCCTATGGGGAAGGTGCGACCACGGCTACCGATGCCTTAGGCAATGTAACCGTTTATTACTATGACAGCGCATACCGGACCACAAAAATCGAATACCCGGACGGCACCGCAGAAAGCCGTATCTACAATGAAGCGGGATACCTGTCTTCTCTGACAGACAGACTGGGTACGTCCACTGCCTATACCTATGACGCAGGCGGGCATATGCTGGAGGAAGCAAGACAGGACGGGACAAAAAGAAGCTATACCTACACTCCGGCAGGACAGATAGAAACCTTCACAGACTATGACGGTGCTGTAACCCGTTATGGTTATGATGAAAAGAACCGTCTTATTGCCCTGACCGATGCGGAAGGCAATATGGTTTCCTATGCCTATGATGCGGAAAACCGTCTGATTTCCATGACGGACGGAAACGGCGCTGTGACCGTTTATACCTATGAAGGAGCTTGTGTAACAGAAAAAACCGATGCCGAAGGAAACACCTGGCACTATAGCTATGATGCCTGCGGCAGAGAACTGACAGCCACAGACCCTGAAGGAAGTACCACAGAAAAAACCTATGATGCAAAAGGCAGATGCATAAAAGAAACAGACGGAGCGGGCAATGCTACCCTTTATGAATTTGACGGAGCAGGCAACGTAATTGCCATCACCGACAGGGAAGGGGAAACAAGCACCTTTATCTATGACAAGCTAAACCGGATGTTAAAAGGAACAGACCCCTTAGGCAACACTCTTTCCTATATCTATGATAAAAACGGCAACAAACTGACAGAAACTGATGCGGAAGGAAACGTAATCTCCTATACCTATGATGCCATGAACCGCCCGGTATCTGTAACCGATGCGCTTTTAAAAACCACTCTTTATATCTATGACGGGGCGGACCGAGTCCTTACGGTTACAGACAGAAGAGGCTATGAGAGAAGCTATTCCTATGACAAGGTAACCGGAAGCCTGCTTTCAGAAACAGATGAGAGGGGGAACGTGACCCTTTATGAAAATGACGCCTGCGGCAGAGTGGAAAAAATTACTTATGCAGACGGCAGCACAGTTTCCTATACCTATGATAGGCTGGGGCAGATGACAGCTGTGACAGATAAGCTGGGCACTGTGACAAGGCTGTCCTATGACGCCTGCGGAAACCTTATTTCTCTGACAGAAGGAGAAGGAAGGTCTTACAGCTATGCTTATGATGCCCTTGGAAGGCTCGTTCAGACAAAAGACCCCTTGGGCGGCGTAACCGGTTATATCTATGACGGGGCAGGAAACCTTATTTCGTTTACCGATGAAAGGGGAAGTGCAACTGCTTATGCTTATGATAGTGCAGACAGACTTATAACAGTGACGGATGCAGAAGGCGGCGTGACCTCTTATAGCTACGATAAAGAAGGCAGACTTCTTACCGCTATTACACCACAAGGCAGGAAAACTGCTTATACCTATGATGCTATCGGAGAGCTTGTAAAGCTGACGGAAGGGCTCTGTGAGGAAGAGGCATACAGGGAGACTGCCTACACTTATGATGCGTTAGGCCGTCTTACCCACATAACAGACGGGGCAGGTACGGTTATGGAATATACCTATGATGCAGAAGACCGCATGAGTGTCATGACGGATGCATTAGGAAACAGCCATACCTACACCTATGATGCAGAAGGCAGACTGCTTACAGACATTTATCCAAACGGAGAAAAAGAAACCTATACTTATCTGGGAACAGGAGAACTTTTAAACAGAACAGACAGGTACGGCGTTGTAACCACCTGCACCTATGACGAAATGGGACGGCTCATAAAGCGCGCGGACAGCACAGGAAATGAAGAGAGCTATACCTACGACAGGGCAGGAAATCTGATAAAAACTACTGATGCGCTGGGACGAAGCATTGCTTATGAATATGATGCCTTTGGACGGCTTGTGAAAATCACGGAGGCAGACGGCGCAGAAACCGTCTATACCTATGATGCTCTGGACAGACCGGTATCCGTCACGGATGCGGCAGGAAATGAGACTACCTATGCATATGATGGGACCGGTAACCTGATTCAGACCGTAAAACCCGGAGAGGCAGTTACCGCTTATGCCTATGACGGGTTAAACCGCCCGGTAAAAAAAGTAGATGCAGAAGGAGCAGAGACAGCCTATGCTTATGACAAAGACGGCTGTCTGGTTTCGACTGTAGACGGTAACGGCACAGACACTTATTATGCGTATGATGCCTTAAGCCGCCTGCTGTCCTATACGGACGGAAACGGCGGGAAAACCCTGTATACCTACGATAACAGGGACAATCTGTTATCCGTTACCACCCCCGAAGGCATTACGGAACATTACGGTTATGACGGGGCAGGCAATCTTACTGCTGTAACAGACGGCATGGGAGAAACCACAGATTATACCTATGACAACCTGTACCGCCTGATAAAAAAGACGACCCCGCAGGGCGCAGAAGAACACTATGCCTATGACAGCCATGATGTAGTAACAGGTGTAACCGATGCTCTGGGGGCAGTCACTGCCTATGAAACAGGAGCAGACGGTCTGGTAAGAAGCATGACCCTGCCAAACGGCGGTGTCTATACCTACAGCTATGATGCCGTACACAGACTGACCGGTATCACTACGCCTCTCGGCTATGAAAAGACCTTTACCTACAGCGTGGGGGATGACATCATAAAAGAAGAGGACAGTCTGGGCAGGACTACCCTGTATGAATATGATATCCTCCACAACCTGACACAGGTAACGGACGCAGAGGGCGGCGTTACTGCGTATGCCTATGACGTGCGTGGAAACCGGACAGCCGGTACCAATGCGCTTGGCAATACCTTTTTCTATGACTATGATAAAGCAGACAGGATGATTGCCGTTACGGACCCGGAGGAGCGGGTGGCAGCCGTTACCTATGACAGAGTGGGTAATGCAGAAAGCATCACCCTGCCCGGAAACAGAACCACGGCGTATACCTATGACGGTAACTATAACGTAGTCTCGGTAACAGATCCGAAAGGCTATGTTTATGGCTACGCCTACGATAAAGATGACAGACTGATCGGTGTAACAGACCCTTTGGGACAGACAGAAGGGTTTACTTATGATGCCGCAGACCGGCTTACTGCTTACACGGATAAGATGGGCCTTGCGGAGTGTTATACCTATGATGCACATGGCAACATGCTTACTTACACGGACCCTTCCGGTCTGGTGAGCAGCTATGCCTATGACTTAAAAGACCGGATGGAAAGCGTAACGGACCCGTCAGGTATTACGGCACACTACTCCTATGACGTGATGGATAACCTGACAAGAGTGTCATACTCTGTGACAGGAGAAGAAGGCGTAAGCACCGGCACTGCCTATACCTATGACCTTATGGGAAATCTGACCTCCATTACGGACGCCTCAGGACGAAAGGAAACCCTTACCTATGACGAGGCAGGCAGACTTACCTCCTATACAGGCAACGGCGGCAGCACCATTACCTATGATTACAATAAGTTAAATAGTCTGGTGGAAAAATCCTACTCCGATGAAGCAGGAGAAACAGCAGTACCCTCCGTGCAGTACGCCTATGACGCCTTAGGAGAAAGAGTCTCCATGTACGACAGTACCGGCGATACCACATACACCTATGATGCTTTGGGGAGAGTTACATCTGTCACCACCTGCCGGACAGCAGAAAATGCAGACAGTGCAGGTGGGGATACCATTACCTACACCTATAACGAGGCAGGAAACCTTGCTGCCATTACCTACCCGGACGGCAAGGCGGTACACTATGAGTATGACTTAAATGACAACCTTGTAAAAGTAACCGACAGGGATGGAAACGCTACTACTTACGAGTATGACGCCATCAACAGGATTACGGAAATCCACCGTCCCAACGGCATCAGCACGTATAACACCTACAACGGCAGGAATCAGATAACAGAGCTTGTAAATGTCTGTGACGAATGTGAGTGGGTGGTAAGCAGGTATGTCTACACCTATGATGAAAGAGGCTTTATCACTGGGGAGACTGCCACGGAATCCCTGGCGGGTTATGCCTATGATGAAAAGCATGAGGACGGAAAACATGATGCTCTGTATCCCCACGGAAATGCCCACAACG
>URUY01000015.1 GCA_900551115.1 uncultured Lachnospiraceae bacterium | reverse complement strand
CAAAAATGGAGCGCTGCTCCATAGGTGATTACTCACCTATTTTGCAACGCCCCCTCTTTTTTTATTTTTTAGGGTGGCAAACATATCCCAAATAGAGTAAAATAAATAATTATGTAAAAAGCTGCCCAATGCGTGCAAAGGGATGGGAAAAGAGGATTTATGATGGAATTAAAGTCATTACTGAAAAGATTGGACTATACCTGTGAGAGAGGAGACCTTGCGGTATCCGTGAGCGAGGTGGTTTATGATTCCCGGAAGGTATCGGAGGGATGTCTGTTTATCTGTATCAAAGGCATGAACTTTGACAGTCATGACCACGCGGCGGAAATCGTATCCCGGGGCGCCGGTGTACTTGTGGTGGAAAGAGATGTAAAGCTGCCGGAGGATGCGTGCGTGACGGTGATTCGGGTAGCGAATACCCGGTATGCCATGGCGTTTATTGCAGCGGCATGGTTCGGACATCCGGCTGAAAAGATGAAAATCATCGGTATTACCGGTACAAAAGGGAAAACAACAACAACTTATCTGGTGAAATCCATTTTGGAAAATGCAGGACATAAGGTGGGACTTATCGGTACCATTGAGGTCATTATCGGCGATACCCATATTCATGCAGGCAATACCACGCCGGAATCCTATCTGGTGCAGGAATATTTTGAAAGAATGGTGAGAGAGGGCTGCGATACGGTAGTAATGGAGGTTTCCTCTCAGGGACTTATGCTGCACCGTACCCAGGGCTTTGTCTTTGATTACGGTATTTTTACCAATATTGAGCCGGACCATATCGGGGTGGGTGAGCATGCCGATTTTGCAGAGTATATGGCATGCAAGGGACTTCTGTTCAAACAGTGCAGGATAGGCATTGTAAACGGCGATGATGCACATTGTGACGCAGTAACGGCGGGGCATACCTGTACTCTGGAAAAATTTGGCCTGCAGGAACAAAATGACCTTCGTGCCGAAAAACTGCATTTAGTGAAAAAGCCCGGTGAGCTGGGTGTTGCTTTTACGACAAAAGGACTTTTGGAGATGGAAGCGGAGGTTACGACACCGGGACGCTTCAGTGTTTATAATGCCCTGACGGCCATGGCAATCTGCCGTCATTTCGGCGTATCGGAAGAAAATATGAAAAAGGCCCTGCTTGCAGCCAAAGTAAAAGGCAGAATTGAAATGGTAAAGGTATCGGATACCTTTACGCTGCTTATCGATTATGCCCACAATGCCATGAGCTTAGAGAGCCTTTTAAAATCCCTGCGGGAGTATGAGCCCCACAGACTGGTATGTCTGTTTGGTTGCGGCGGCAACCGTTCCAAACTGCGCCGCTATGAGATGGGGGAGGTCAGCGGCAGGCTGTCAGACCTTACCATCATCACTTCAGATAATCCCCGTTTTGAAGAGCCGCAGGATATTATAGAAGATATTAAAATCGGCATGGCAAAGACTGACGGAAAATATGTGGAAATCTGTGACCGCAAGGAGGCTATAGCCTATGCCATTCATCACGGCGAACCCGGAGACATTATCGTGCTTGCCGGCAAAGGCCACGAAGATTATCAGGAAATCAAAGGGGTAAAATATCCCATGGATGAGAGGGATTTGATTGCGGATATTCTGAAGGTGACACAATGACGGAGAAAGAAAAAACTGCGGCAGGTGTGCCCCGCAGGGTTCTGCGTGAAATAACAGAACAGGATAAAACAAAGTATAAAGTATTTGGGGAACAATAAGCTGCCTGCCACCGCAGAGAAAGGAGGTCCGGTATGGAAAGGCTGTATGCGGATGTGATTGTAAATATTGCCCATGAAAAGGTAGACCGCCCTTTTCAGTACCGGATTCCTGAAAATATGCGCAAGACGCTTAAAGAGGGCATGTGCGTAACGGTGCCCTTCGGCGCAGGCAATAAGCAGCTGAAAGGCTATGTCATTGCCATAAAGGATACACCGGAGTTTGACCCTGCAAAGATAAAGGAAATCACGCATCTTGTGACAGGCGGTGTATCCGTAGAAGAAAAACAGATGCTTTTAGCGGCTTTTTTAAAGCGCAATTACGGCTCTACCATGATACAGGCCCTAAAGACGGTCCTTCCTGCAAAGCAGTCCGTAAAGTCACTGGAAAAGAAGACGGTAAGCTTAAAGCTTGACAGAAAAGCGGCAGAAGAAGCGCTTCTCCAATATGAAAAAAAGCATCAGACTGCAAGAGCAAGGCTTTTAAGAGAACTGTTACAGGTAGAAAGCCTGCCCTATCCTCTGGTTACCGGCAAACTGCATATTGCAGCCCCCACCTTAAAGGCGCTTAGAGAGGCGGAGGTGATTTCCATAGAAACGGAAAGCCGTTTCCGTAATCCGGTGCGGATAAAAGCAGGGGCGGCAGAAAAAAAAGAGTTAAGCGCCGCCCAGCAGCATATTGTAGATACGGTGCTTTCTGATTTTGACGGCGGGGAGAAAAAGACCTATCTGATTCACGGAATCACAGGTTCCGGTAAGACGGAAGTATATATGAAGCTCATAGAAGGCATCTTAAAAAGAGGCAGACAGGCAATCGTACTAATACCGGAAATTGCCCTGACCTATCAGACTCTGATGCGGTTCTATACAAGATTCGGCGACAGGGTTTCGGTACTGAATTCCACGCTTTCGGCAGGAGAAAAATACGACCAGTGCGAGCGGGCAAAGCGCGGGGAAATTGATGTGATTATCGGTCCCCGTTCCGCTTTGTTTATCCCGTTTCCCAATATTGGCCTGATTATCATGGACGAGGAGCATGAGAGCAGCTATAAAAGCGAAGGCTCTCCCAAGTACCATGCCAGAGAAACGGCAGAGGAGGTGGCACGCATGCATGGGGCAAGCGTGGTATTAGGCTCTGCCACTCCTTCCTTAGAGGCTTACTTTCGGGCAAAGAACGGAGAATATACCCTGTTTACCTTAAAAGAAAGACTGACAGGGGGGCAGCTCCCCGGTGTTTATACTGTGGATTTGCGGGAAGAATTAAAAGCAGGCAACCGTTCCATTTTCAGCAGAAAGCTGCAGGAGCTTTTGGCTGACAGACTGAATAAAAAACAGCAGACCATGCTTTTTATCAACAGAAGAGGGTATGCAGGCTTTATTTCCTGCCGTGCCTGCGGGCATGTAATGAAATGTCCCCACTGTGACGTATCCTTATCCGAACACAGAGGAGGCAGGTTAATCTGTCACTATTGCGGTTATGAAGAACCGGCAGTGAGCGTTTGTCCTGAATGCGGTTCCAAATATATTTCCGGCTTTAAGGCAGGTACCCAGCAGATTGAAGAAAAACTAAAGGAGCTGTTTCCGGCAGCAAGAATCCTTCGCATGGATGCGGACACGACCAAAAACAAGGACAGCTATGAGCGGATTCTTGCAGCATTTGCAGCCAGAGAGGCAGATGTATTAATCGGAACCCAGATGATTGTAAAAGGCCATGACTTTCCCAATGTGACGCTTGTAGGCGTACTGGCAGCGGATTTATCCTTATCCGTTGGGGACTACAGGGCAGCGGAACGTACCTTTCAGCTATTGACACAGGCGGCAGGCAGGGCAGGACGGGGCAGCCTTCCCGGAGAAGTGGTGATACAGACCTACCAGCCGGACCACTACAGCGTGGTTCATGCGGCAGCGCAGGATTATGAGGGCTTTTATGAGGAAGAGATTCTTTACAGGGAGCTTTTACGGTATCCGCCGGTCTGCAATATGCTGGCGATTCAGATATTTGCAAAGGAAGAGGAGCGGGGGCTGAAACTGGCAGAGGAGCTGGCATTGCTTGCAAAAAGCTTTGCAGATGAAAGCGAGCGGATGGAGAAAAGACTGTTGCTTATCGGTCCGGCACCGGCCTTTATAGGAAAGGTTAATGATATTTTTAGATTTGTTTTCTATGTAAAATATGAAAAATATGATAAACTGGTGGAAGTAAAAGATAAGCTGGAAGAAAGGGTATCGGCTATGCAGCTTAAAAATGAAATACTGCAGATAGACTTTAACCCTGTCAATGCATTTTAAATATGATAAGTAAAGAGATAAGGCTACAGATTACAGAAAGGATGAAGAATGATATGGCACTGAGAAATATCAGGGAAATCGGAGACGAGGTTTTAACTAAAAGCTGCAAGGAAATAAAGGAAATGACACCCAGATTAAGGGAACTGATAGAGGATATGCTTGATACCATGTATGAGGCAAACGGTGTAGGGCTGGCAGCACCTCAGGTTGGCGTGTTAAAGAGAGTCGTTGTCATTGATACCACAGGTGAGGACCCATATGTACTGATTAATCCAAGGATTATAGAAATGAGCGGCGAGCAGACGGGGCAGGAGGGATGTCTTTCCGTACCGGGAAAATGCGGTATCGTAACACGCCCTGATTACGTTAAGGCAGAAGCGCTTGATATTGATATGAAGCCTTATGAACTGGAGGGCACGGAGCTTTTAGCCAGAGCTATCTGCCATGAGCTGGAGCATTTGGACGGTCACCTTTATGTGGAAAAGGTAGAGGGTGCGCTGATGGATACCGCCGAAGCGGAGGATTTTGAAGAATGAAAATAGTTTTTATGGGAACGCCGGATTTTGCGGTAGGTGCGCTTAAGGCCCTGCTTGCAGCCGGACATGAAATTACGGCAGTAGTGACCCAGCCGGATAAAGCAAAGGGACGAAGCGGTAAGCTTTCTTTTTCACCGGTAAAGGAATGTGCCCTGGAGGCTGGTATCCCGGTGCTTCAGCCGGTGCGGATAAAGCGTACCGAGGCTGTAGAGGAGCTGAAAAAATACGAGGCGGATGTGTTTGTCGTAGCAGCCTTCGGACAGATTCTTTCCAAAGAGATTCTTGATATGCCAAGGTATGGCTGCCTGAATATTCATGCCTCTCTGCTGCCCAAATACCGGGGCTCCAGCCCTATACAGTGGGCAGTGATTAACGGAGAAGAAAAAACAGGCGTAACGATTCAGCAGATGAATGAAGGCATTGATACAGGGGATGTTCTTTACCGGAAAGAGATTTATCTTGATAAAAAAGAGACGGGAGAATCCCTTTTTGCAAGGCTTTCCGTTTTGGGAGCCGAGGCAATTACGGAAGCTCTCTCTTTGTTGGAAAAAGGAGAACTGACAGCCGTTCCCCAAAAGGAAGAAGATGCCACCTACACGGTAATGCTTAGTAAGGCCATGGGAGAGATTGACTGGAATAAGAGCGCAGAGGAGATAGAGCGGCTTGTGCGGGGATTGAATTCCTGGCCCAGCGCATATACCTTCTTTGAAGGAAAGCAGTTAAAAATCTGGGAAGCGGATACGGGCATCGGTTCTTTGGAGGAGAAAGACTTAAAAGGAATAAAACCCGGCACGGTAGTTGCAATAGAAAAGAACCGTTTTGCAGTGGCATGTGAAACGGAGGTGCTGTGGATAAATTCTTTGCAGCTTGAGGGAAAAAAGAGAATGTGTACACATGATTTTTTACTTGGAAACGCCATGCAGACAGGAATGATTCTTGGATAAAAGGAAAGGATGAGGAATATGCCATATTATTATTACTATTTTGACCCTACTTATATACTGGTGCTGATTGGTGCAGTTATCTGCATTTTTGCAAGCATCTGGGTAAACAGCTCCATGAAAAAGTACCATGGGGTGCGGAACATGAGAGGAATTACAGGCGGCCAGGCAGCAGAACAGATTCTCAGGGATGCCGGAATTTATGATGTCAGGGTAGAATGCCTGCGAAAGGGCGGCGGCGACCATTATGACCCCAGAAGCAAAACAGTGAGGCTTTCCTATGAGAATTACAACTATCCTACGGTTACGGCGGTAGCGGTAGCAGCCCACGAATGCGGTCATGCAAAACAGCATCAGGAAAGCTATGCGCCTTTAAAATTCCGTTCGGCACTGGTTCCCATTGTGAATATCGGAAGCTATTTGGGTCTTCCCCTGATTATATTGGGCGTTATCCTAAGCTGGAACCAGGTTCTGATACAGATTGGTATCTGGGCATTTGCACTGGCAGTACTGTTTCAGCTGGTCACACTGCCGGTAGAGTTTAATGCATCGAGCAGAGCCATGCAGTCCATGGAGGTGAGCGGTCTTTTGGGCACTACGGAGCAGGCAGGAGCAAGAAAGGTGCTGACAGCGGCAGCCATGACCTATGTGGCAGCGGCAGCGTCCTCTATTTTACAGCTTTTGCGTCTGATACTGCTGTTTGGCGGCAACAAAAGGCAGGATTAAGCAATGGCAGCAGAAAATACAAGAGAAATCGTACTGGATATGCTGCTTGTAACCGAGCGGGAGGAGGCATATTCCCACCTGGTTATCCGGGAGGTCCTTGCCAAATATGACTATCTGGGAAGTCAGGAAAAGGCTTTTATGAAGAGGCTTTTTGAAGGAACCACAGAGCGGCGGATAGAACTGGATTACCGCTTAAATGCCGTATCCAGTGTGCCGGTGAAGAAAATGAAGCCGCTTATCCGCAATCTTCTGCGTATGAGTGCCTATCAGCTTTTGTATATGGACGGCGTGCCGGCTTCGGCAGCGGTTAATGAAGCGGTAAAGCTTTGTGTAAAGCGAAAGTTTCACAATTTAAAAGGGTTTGTAAACGGTGTGCTGCGTAAGCTGTCTGCAGAAGGAAGTAGCATCGGCATGCCTTCGGAGGAAAAGGAGCCGGAGAAGTTTCTGTCCGTAACCTTTTCCATGCCGGAATGGATTGTAAGCCATTTTCTTTCCCGGTATTCTTATGAAAAAACAAAATGCCTGCTTGCAGGCCTTTTAAAGGTAAGACAGGTTACCATACGGTTTGCCGGCTCCCTGACCGCACAAAAAAAGGAAGAGCTTCTTAATGATATGCAGAAAAACGGCATTGCGGTGCGAAGGCATCCCTTTGTCCCGGAGGCATATTATCTGGAAAACTGTGAGAATATTGCATCGCTTACAGGCTTTGCGGAAGGCTTTTTTACCGTACAGGATGCAAGCTCCATGCTGGCGGTAGCGGCAGCAGGCATAAAAAGCGGCGATAAGGTTTTGGACGTATGTGCGGCACCGGGCGGCAAGACCATGCTGGCGGCAGAATATGCGGGAGCGGAAGGTCATGTAGAAGCCAGGGATGTTTCGGCAGTCAAAGTATCACAGATAGAAGAAAATGTAAGCCGTATGCAGCTTATAAACGTGAGCCTAAAGGAATGGGACGCTACCGTGCCTGATGCAGAGGCGGCAGGAAGCGCAGATGTGGTGCTGGCAGACGTGCCCTGCTCAGGCCTGGGAGTTATGGGCAAAAAGAGGGATATCAAATACAGGCAGAAGGAAGAAGCCCTTACGGGTATTGTTTCCCTGCAAAAGGAAATTGTGCGTCAGGCCGCTTCCTATGTGAGGCCGGGCGGTATTTTATTGTATAGCACCTGTACCATAAATCCTGCGGAAAACGAAGAAATGGCAGAATGGATTTGCAGGGAGCTGCACTTTTCCTTAGAGCCTGTTTTGGATTTACTTCCGAAGCTGCCGGATAGTGAAACTGCAGAGAAAGGCTATATGCAGTTATTGCCCCATGTGCATGATACGGACGGTTTTTTCTTTGCAAGGCTTAGAAAGCCCCTGCCTGTACAGGCTTAAGATATAAGGAAAACAGATAAAATGGACAAAAAAGATATTAAATCAATGACATATGAAGAGCTTGCAGCCGAAATAGCAGCAATGTCAGAAAAGCCCTTCAGGGCGAAACAGTGTTATGAGTGGATGCATGTAAAGCTGGCACGCAGTTTTGCAGAAATGACAAACCTGTCCGGTGATTTCAGGGAAAAATGTGGGAATAACTATATGTATACGGCGCTGGAGGCTGTAGAAGTACAGGAATCCCGTATAGACGGTACAAGGAAATTCCTGTTCAGGCTTTTTGACGGCAATGTGGTAGAGAGCGTCTGGATGAAATATAAGCACGGCAATTCCGTGTGCATTTCCTCACAGGTAGGCTGCCGCATGGGCTGTAAATTCTGTGCGTCCACGCTGGACGGACTTTGCAGAAATCTGATGCCTTCAGAAATGCTGGACCAGATTTATGCAATTACCCTGCTTACAGGGGAGCGTGTATCCAATGTAGTGGTGATGGGCACGGGAGAACCGCTTGACAATTATGACAATCTGCTTCGTTTCATAAAACTGCTGACGGACGAAAAAGGGCTGCATATCAGCCAGCGAAATATTACGGTTTCCACCTGCGGTCTGGTGCCGCAGATGTACAGGCTGGCAGAAGAAAAACTGCAGATTACCCTGGCCCTGTCCCTGCATGCAGCCACTGATGAAAAGAGAAAAGAGCTGATGCCTGTGGCGAACCGTTACAGCATAAAGGAGCTGATGGAGGCCTGCGGCAATTACTTTGAAAAGACAGGCAGAAGGATTACGTTTGAGTACAGTCTGGTAGGCGGTGTTAATGATACGGACGAGGACGCAGCCCTGCTTAGCCGCCTTGCAGCGCCTCTTTGCTGCCACATCAATCTGATTCCGGTCAATCCCATAAAAGAGAGGGATTTTGTCCAGTCAGAGGCTGCAAGGATTACGGCGTTTAAAAATAAACTTGAAAAAAACAAAATTAATGTTACTATAAGAAGAGAAATGGGGCGGGATATTGACGGAGCCTGCGGCCAGCTAAGACGAAGACACATGCAACCTAAGGAGACAGACGGTGTTAAAGACATTTTCCATAACTGACATAGGAAAGAGAAGAAAACTGAATCAGGATTATGTTTATACATCAGAGAGGCCCGTGGGGAATCTGCCCAATGTTTTTATTGTGGCAGACGGTATGGGCGGACATAATGCAGGCGATTATGCATCAAAATTTACAGTGGAAACCATTGTAAAGGAGATAGAAGATTCTTTTGAGGTAAATCCGGAAAAAATACTGGGTAAGGCAATAGAGGTTGCCAACGAGCGGGTAATAAAGCTGTCCAAAGAAAATGCCGGTTTTAAAGGCATGGGTACTACCGTTGTGGCAGCGACCTGTATGGGCCGGTATTTAAGAGTCGCCAATGTAGGGGATTCCAGACTTTATGTTATCGGAGAGAAGATTACGCAGATTACCAGAGATCATTCTCTGGTGGAAGAAATGATTCGTATGGGCGGTATAGACAGGGAGGCTGCCCGCAACCACCCTGACAAGAACATCATTACAAGGGCAATAGGCGCTGCAGAAACGGTAGAGATTGATTTCTTCCATGTGGAGCTTGTGCCCGGGGAGATTGTGTTAATGTGTTCTGACGGTCTGACCAATATGCTTGAGGATGAAGAAATCCGTATGATTTTAAACGGGCAGAGAGACATTGTGGAAAAAGCAGAAGAACTGGTTAAGGCCGCAAACAATAACGGCGGTAAGGACAATATAGCTGTGGTGCTTATTGAGCCGTTTGCAGAATAGTTAAGGAGTTAAGCATGATTAAGATTGGAATGATGATTGGAGACCGCTACGAAATACTGGAAAAAATAGGTACAGGCGGCATGTCAGATGTATATAAGGCAAAGTGTCACAAATTAAACCGGTTTGTGGCGGTAAAGGTACTGAAGCAGGAATTTTCCGAAAATGCCAATTTTGTATCTAAGTTTCGTGTGGAAGCGCAGGCAGCGGCAGGGCTTATGCATCCCAATATTGTAAATGTGTATGATGTAGGTGAGGAAAACGGCATCTATTACATTGTAATGGAGCTGGTAGAAGGCATCACCCTGAAAAAGTACATTGAAAAAAAAGCAAGATTATCCTATAAAGAAGCTGTCAGCATAGCAATTCAGATTTCCATGGGAATTGAGGCTGCCCACAATAACCATATTATTCACAGGGATATCAAGCCTCAGAATATTATTATTTCCAAGGAAGGAAAGGTAAAGGTAACGGACTTTGGTATTGCCAAGGCGGCTACCAGCAATACCATTACCTCCAATGTAATGGGCTCTGTACACTATACATCGCCGGAACAGGCAAGAGGCGGTTACAGTGACGAAAAGAGTGATATTTATTCGTTAGGCATCACCATGTTTGAGATGCTTACGGGACGCGTGCCCTTTAACGGAGAAACAACGGTGGCGATTGCCATTAAGCATATTCAGGAGGAGATGCCTTCCCCTAAGGATTTTGTGCCGGAAATTCCTGCCGGTGTGGAGCAGATTGTTTTAAAATGCTGTCAGAAGAGCCCTGACAGAAGGTATCAGTCCATGGCAGAGCTGATTGAGGATTTAAAGCAGTCGCTTCTTAATCCCGATGAGAGTTTTGTGGTTTTTCATGATCCGGATGCAGATGCGGCTACCAGATTCATATCCGATACCGATATGGCCCAGATAAAAAAACAGTCGGAGCGCAGGGATTATATGGATGAAACGCTGCGTTTAAAGAACGACACAGGGCCGATTGCGGAAGAGGAGTATGCAGAAGAGGATTACGAAGAGGATTATGATCCCAGAATGGAGCGGATTACAACCATACTGACGGTAGTGGCCGGTATTGTTATCTGTTGTGTCATTATCTTTTTTGTAGGAAAAATTACCGGCGTGTTTGGGTTCGGCGGCAGAGGCGGCGAAACACAGACTACGGAAGAGAGCAGCTTGCCTTCTGACAACGAGAAGGTGACAATGATTGCCGTAGCAGGTATGTCTATAGCAGAAGCGCAGAAGGAATTAAAGGAAATGGGGCTTCTGACAGAGGTTATATATGAGGAATCCGAAGCCTACGAGCAGAATATCGTTATCAGCGCCGATGTGACGGCGGGCACTGAAATCAAAGCGGGCAGTACGGTTACCCTGACAGTCAGCGCAGGGACGGAAGGACGGGAAGTGCCGAATATTACAGGACTTTCTTATGAAGACGCAGCAAATAAGCTGGCAGAAAAGGGCTTTGCCGTAAATAAAACGGAAAGCTATTCTTCCGGTGTGGAAAAAGGCAATGTTATTTCACAGAATCCTGTAGGTGGACAGAAAGCGCCGGCAGGTTCTGTTATCACAGTCAACGTAAGTCTGGGGCAGGAGGAGAATAAGGTCAGAGTTCCGAATCTGATGGGAGTACCCGAAGATGAGGCCATTGCAAAGCTGATTGAAGCAGGTCTTGCAATAGGTTCTGTCGGAGAGATGAATTCCGCTGATTATGAAGCCGGACTGGTATGTTATCAGAGCTATTCCTACGGTTCCTATTTAGACCCCGGCACATCGGTGGACTTAAAGGTAAGTCTCGGACCGGAGAATATTACCTATAAATACAATGCCAGCATAGAAGGGCCTACGCCGGAGGAAGCGCCGGATTATGTAACGGGGACCTCTGTAAGCGTAACGATAGTAGCGGACAGCGGTAAGATACTGATGGATACCACAACCACGACTTTCCCGCTGGCAGCTAATTATTATGGGATTACTTCGCCGAAGGGAACCATTACCTTTACCTATTCGGTAACAACGGAAAGCACCACAGCTACCAACGAGGCAGGAGAGACTGTCACGGTTCCCGGTACTACGGAGTTAAGGTCGTTTTCCAGGTCAGTAGAGTTTGTGCCGGAATAAACAGCGGCAGTACGGATAAGCAAAAAGATAAGGATAGAATATGCAGGGTAAGATAGTAAAGGGAATTGCGGGATTCTATTATGTCCATGTAGAAGGACGAGGCTGTTTTGAATGTAAGGCGAAGGGAATTTTCCGTAAGGATAACAAAAAACCGTTAGTCGGTGATGACGTTACAGTGAGCGTATTGGACGAAGCGGAGAAAAAGGGCAATATTACGGCACTGTTGAAACGGAAAAATGAGCTGATTCGTCCGGCGGTGGCAAATGTGGACCAGGCGCTTGTGATTTTCTCCATTACAAAGCCGGCGCCCAGCCTGAATCTGTTAGACCGCTTTCTGATTATGATGGAAAAGCAGGGACTGCCCTGTATCATCTGTTTTAACAAGCAGGATATAGCCGAAGAGAAGGAAAGAGAGCTTTTGGCCGCTACCTATGAAAAATGCGGCTACAAGGTTTTGTTCGTAAGCGCACTCAGGCAGGAAGGGATTGATGCCTTGCGGGAAGCCCTGCAGCAGAAAACTACCACTGTGGCAGGTCCCAGTGGCGTAGGAAAGTCCTCGCTTATCAACCGCTTACAGGACGGCAAGGTGATGGAGACAGGCATTATCAGTGAAAAGATAGACAGAGGAAAGCACACCACCAGACATTCGGAGCTGATTGCCATGGGAGGAGAAACCTATATTATGGATACACCGGGCTTCAGTTCTCTGTCTCTTTTTGATGTGGAAAAAGAAGAACTGGCGTATTACTATCGAGAATTTGCTCCCTTTGAAGCAGACTGCCGCTTCAGAGGCTGTGCCCATATAAACGAGCCGGTATGCGGCATAAAGGCTGCTATGGAAAAAGGACTTATCAGCAAAATCCGTTATGACAATTATGTGCTTTTATATGAAGAATTGAAGGCCAAAAAGAAGTGGTAACTAGCGTACCGATAATAAAAGAAACAACAGCAAACAAATAGCGAGAAGGAGATATACATATATCTTTATGTAATTACTACGGAAATTGGTACGTAATTGGTGCGTAGATTTCTTGAAAAGTTATAAAAAGGTGAAAATAGGTGTTATATTAATGCCTCTACGAGCAAATATGAAATAAAGAGTGGAATGGAGTAGATCCCATGTGCTTGCAAAAATACAGGTGCATGGGTTTCTTTGTGTTTGGAAAAGATACCATATATCTTTCGAAAGTGAAAGGTTGAATAAACTGTATAGAAGGTGTTATAATACAATTGGTTTCAAAATAGCAAAAAAATTAAAGTTTCGAAAGCGGTGAAGATATGAAGACGATTGTAAGAGAGAAATATTTAGAAAGAATCAAAGCATTAAAGGATACTCCTGATATAAAGATTATTACCGGTATCCGACGTTCCGGAAAATCTAATTTAATGCAGGCATATATAGATTATTTAAAATGCAATTTTGCTGACGTTAATATTATTTTTATTGACTTTATGGATTTGGAATTTGAAGAAATAAAGGAATATCACGCTTTGCACAAGTATGCGGAAGATAGGTATGATAAGGAAAAGAAGAACTATCTATTTGTGGACGAAGTGCAGTTATGTCCAAATTTTGAGTTGGCAATCAACAGTCTATATTCAAAAAATAAATATGATATTTATATAACTGGTTCCAATGCTTTTTTGCTTAGTGCTGATTTGGCAACTTTGTTTACCGGAAGATATATTGAAATTCATATGTTCCCTTTTAGTTTTAAGGAATATTGTGAATATTATAGTGACAAAACGGATAGGGATAAATTATTTGAAGAATATTTTGTAAAGGGTGGCTTGGCAGGTTCGTATGCTTATAGCACTGAATTGGATAGAACAACTTATATCAAAGAAGTATATGAAAACATTGTAAACAGAGATTTGGTACAAAAATATAATTTGCCTGATACGCAGGTGCTTCGTCAGTTGAGTGAGTTTCTGATGGACAATATAAGTAATTTGACTTCTCCGAATAGAGTAAGTGATATTTTGACCGTTAATGAAGTGCCGACAAATCATGTGACAATAGGAAAATATATCAAGTATTTATGTAATGCATTTATATTTTATGACATTAAGAGATACGACATAAGAGGAATGAAATATCTGGAAACCTTGGATAAGTTCTATATGAGTGATACCGGAATGAGTTATGCAATATTAGGCAGTCGAAATATGGATTATGGGCGAATATATGAAAATATCGTATGCGTGGAGCTTCTGCGTAGAGGGTACGAAGTATATGTTGGTAAACTCTATCAAAAAGAAATTGATTTCGTTGCACAACGTGGTAGTGAGAAAATATATATACAAGTCAGCGACAATATAGCTAATCCGGAAACCTTTGAACGAGAGTATTCTCCGTTGCTACAAATAAAGGATGCTTATCCAAAGATGATTATTGCAAGAACAAAGCATCCGAAATACACATATGAAGGGATAGAAGTGTTTGATATTGCTGATTGGTTGCTGGAAAAAGAGTAGGATATAAATATGTGATTTTAGGAAAGGAGGATTCCATGGATATAGAAAAGAATACAATCTAGTGAAAAGAAAGGAATTTGAGCGATTTATTGAAGCGAGTATAGAAATATAAGGACTTCTGATATATTGTCAGTATCGTTAATTTCATAATTTTCATTGAATTTGAAGCCCCATTGTGGTAATCTATAAGTTGCTATATTGGGGCTTCTTTTATGGAAGGTATTCGGAACGCTATTATAAAAATATCCAAAAAGTAATAGGCAAAAAACTTCTGTCAGAAGTAAAGCCGATTCATTGCCAAAAGATTTTTACCAACATGGCAGAAGAAGGATATAGGACAAGTACGATATATCAGACGAGAATATCACTTGTTCAAAATCTGTGATAAGGCAGAAATAAAAAGGTTTTCCGTGCATGTACTTCGACATACCTTTGCAACAAGGTGTATTGAAGGTGGTATGATGCCGAAAACATTGCAGAAGATTCCAGGGCATTCTAATATTGGAATTACGTTGATATATTTGCATGGCTCGTGGCACTCGTTGTGGCACTCGGTAAAAGCCAAAAGCGCACAAACCCTATAAAATAAAGGATTTTAAGGAGGAATTTAAATAAAATGAAACTAGGAATCGTAGGTTTACCAAATGTAGGGAAGAGTACTCTGTTTAACTCTCTGACAAAGGCAGGAGCGGAATCAGCCAACTATCCGTTCTGTACCATCGACCCCAACGTGGGGATTGTGGCTGTACCGGATGAGAGGCTTAAGCTTTTGGGGGACATGTACCATTCCAAAAAGGTAACGCCGGCGGTTATTGAATTTGTGGATATCGCAGGACTTGTAAAAGGAGCTTCCAAGGGAGAGGGGCTGGGCAACCAGTTTTTGAGCAATATCAGGGAAGTGGATGCTATCGTACATGTAGTACGCTGCTTTGAGGATACCAATGTCATTCATGTAGACGGAAGCGTCAATCCTCTGCGGGATATTGAAACCATCAATTTGGAACTGATTTTCTCAGACCTTGAGGTTTTGGAACGAAGATATGCAAAGGTAGCAAAAGCAGCCCGTATGGACAAGACCATGGCAAAGGAAGAGGCTCTTCTTACCCGCATCAAGGCGCATTTAGAGTCCGGTAAAATGGCAAAGAGCCTTGAGACAGAAGACGAGGATGAGCTGGCGCTGTTAAAGGAATACAATCTGCTTACATATAAGCCGGTTATTTATGCTGCTAATGTGGCAGAGGATGATTTGGCAGATGACGGCGTGAATAATTCCATGGTGGAAAAGGTCAGGGAGTTTGCGGAAAACGAGGGCAGCGAGGTATTTGTTATCTGCGCACAGATTGAACAGGAAATAGCAGAGCTTGATGATGATGAAAAGGCTATGTTCCTGGAGGATTTGGGTCTTTCAGAATCAGGTCTTGAGAAGCTGATAAAGGCAAGCTATCATATTTTGGGACTGATGAGCTTTTTGACTGCCGGAGAGGATGAGACAAGGGCATGGACCATTAAGATTGGTACAAAGGCGCCTCAGGCAGCAGGCAAAATCCATACGGATTTTGAAAGAGGCTTTATAAAGGCAGAGGTAGTAAATTATAAGGACCTTTTAGAACAGGGCTCCCTTGCCGCCGCCAGAGAAAAAGGGCTAGTCGGTATGGAAGGCAAGGACTATGTGGTAAAGGACGGAGATGTTATCCTGTTCAGATTTAATGTTTAAATTGCTTCCGATTTATTTTGGCCGGTTTCGGTATATGGAAAATTGGGAAATATAACAGGAAACAGGAAAAATAAGAAAAACTATATTGTGTAGGTGTAAAAAGAGACGGTACAAGATGTTGTATCGTCTCTTTTTGCGTTCCGAAAAATAGTATCGGAATGCTTTTTTTTGCCCAAATTCATTGATTTTCCTTGCTAAATAGGCTATTTTAGTATAAAATCATAGTAAAAGTGGTGAGAAGTGGTGTCTAGTGGTACAAAGTGGTAGATTTTAGACAGCTTTTCGTGGCAGACTACTTTCTGAAGGCGGGTGATTGCAATGTTCATGGGTGAATACAATCATACGATAGACGCAAAGAGCAGGTTGATTATTCCTTCTAAGTTCCGGGAGATTCTGGGAGATGAATTCGTGGTAACAAAAGGACTGGATGGCTGCTTATTTGTATTTGATAACACCGAATGGACTGCTTTTGAAGAAAAGCTGCAGAAACTTCCCTCGTTGACAAATCCTGATGTACGTAAATTTATCCGTTTTTTCATGGCAGGCGCTTCCACGGTAGAGGTGGACAAGCAGGGACGTA
This sequence comes from uncultured Lachnospiraceae bacterium, assembly GCA_900551115.1. Taxonomy (GTDB): domain Bacteria; phylum Bacillota; class Clostridia; order Lachnospirales; family Lachnospiraceae; genus Acetatifactor. The sequence continues at coordinate 72,907 of URUY01000015.1, read as the reverse complement.
TTCTGATTCCTTCAAGCTTAAAGGAATTTGCGGCACTGGAAAAAGATGTGGTGTTAATTGGCGTCGGAAGCCGTATGGAAATCTGGAGTAAGGAAAGATACGAAGGAACGGTTACCTATGACGATATGGAAGAAATTGCACTTCACATGTCGGAGCTGGGACTTGGCATATAGTAAATTACGCAGGCAGACCTGCAGATATTTGAGAGGGACGAGATGGCATTTAAGCATTATTCAGTATTGCTGGAGGAAACCATTGAAAATCTGAATATCAAGGCGGATGGCATCTATGTGGACGGCACGTTAGGCGGAGGCGGACATGCTCTTGAAGTCGTAAAAAGGCTTTCTGAGGGCGGAAAATTCTTTGGCATAGACCAGGATGATGCGGCAATAGAAGCCGCAGGAGAGCGGCTTTTGGAGTATAGCGACAGAGTGACGCTTATCCGCAGCAATTACTGCAATATGGTAACGGCTCTTGCAGAACATGGTGTGCAGAAGGTTGACGGTATCGTTTTGGATTTGGGTGTATCCTCTTATCAGTTAGATACGGAAGAGCGGGGATTTTCTTATCGGTTTGATACAGCGCTCGATATGCGGATGGACAGGCGTCAGACGCTTACCGCCAGGGATATCGTAAACGGCTATCCGGAAATGGAGCTGTACCGTATTATCCGCGATTACGGAGAAGACCAGTTTGCTAAGAATATTGCAAAGCATATTGCACAGGCCAGAAGTGAAAAGCCAATAGAAACAACAGGAGAATTAAACGAAATCATCAGAGCAGCCATTCCGGCTAAGATGCGTCAGAACGGACATCCGTCAAAGAAAACCTTTCAGGCAATCAGAATTGCATGCAACAGGGAACTGGATGTTTTAAGGGATTCGCTGGATATGATGATTGAATTGTTAAATCCGGGAGGAAGGCTATGTATTATTACCTTTCACTCCTTAGAGGACAGAATCGTTAAATCCGCTTTTAAAAAGCAGGAAAATCCCTGTACCTGCCCGCCGGAATTTCCGGTATGTGTATGCGGGAAAAAGCCACAGGGAAAGGTTATTACAAAAAAGCCGATTCTGCCGTCAAAAGAGGAACTGGAAGAAAACAGCCGGTCCAAAAGTGCAAAATTAAGAGTATTTGAAAAGAAATAAAGAAATGAGGAAATGTTATGGCAAGAAGTCAGGGAAGACAAAGGCTTAACTACATAGAGGGAAATACCGCAAGAAAGCTGGATGTAAGACAAGCTATTTATGAGGAACCCAAAAGACAGCTTAGTAATGAAACCAGGAAGAACAGAGACAGGGCTTATCACATGAATTTGGGATACGTGGCCTTTTTGGTGGCAGCGCTGTTTGTTGCAGGCTACGTGCTTATCGGTTACATACAGATGCAGGCAGACCTTACGACACAGGTAGAGCAGATTGCTTCTTTGGAGAGTACGCTAAACGGCTTGAAGCTGTCCAATGATGAAGAGCTTATCCGCATTAACAGCAGCGTTGATTTGGAAGAAATCAAGAGGATTGCTATCGGAGAATTAGGCATGGTATATGCCACAGAGGGACAGATTGTGGGCTATACGAATGAAGGCAGCGATTATGTAAGACAGCTTGGAGATATCCCGAAGCAGTAAATTTAAACAAAGCAGGTGTAAGGGTTGGAGAAAAAGAACAGAAAAAACAGAGAACAGAACCCGGCAAAAGAAAAGACAAGTCAGAAAAAGACGCAGAAATTTACCATCAGAATGCAAAAAAAACTGGTGGTTCTTTTCTGTTTGATTTTATTGGCCTTTGTAGGGTTAAGCATACGGCTTTTGTGGATAGGCAGGGAAAAGGGGGAGAAGTACAGCAAGCAGGTGCTTTCCCAACAGAAATATGACAGCATTACACTGCCATACAGAAGAGGGGATATTGTGGACTGCAACGGCACCAGCCTTGCAGTCAGCGAAAAGGTGTACAATCTGGTTATTGATGCAAAGGTAATGCAGACCAGGGACGGCATCTATGTAGAATCTACGCTGGACGCACTGGGAAGCTGTTTTCCGCAGCTTGACATGACGGCTGTCAGACAGTATGTGGAGGAGCATCCTCAAAGCAGTTATTATGTACCGTTAAAAAAGCTTACCTATAATGAAATCAGTGCCTTTGTAGAGATGCAGAATGATAAGGCAGAGGATGCAGAGGGCAATCCCGGTCCCGGCAATTATATAAAAGGCATATGGTTTGAGGAAGAATATAAGCGTTCCTATCCAAACGGCAGTCTGGCCTGTGACGCTATAGGCTTTACCACCTCGGACGGGATAGGAATGTACGGCCTGGAGGAATATTATAATGATGTGCTTTCAGGAACCACCGGCAGGGAATACGGTTATCTGAACGGGGATTCCGATTTGGAAAGGACCACCAAGCCGGCAGTAGACGGCTATACACTGGTGAGTACGCTTGATGTGAATATCCAAAGCATCGTGGAAAAATACTTAAAGCAGTTTAATGAAGAATATACAAACAATTATACGGAAGGTCCGGGTGCCGATAATGTAGGCTGTATCATTATGGAAGTGGATACGGGGGAAATCCTTGCCATGGCAAGCTATCCTGACTTTAATCTCAATTCACCCTATGATTTAAGTGCTTATTATACGGAAGAACAGATAAACACCATGAAAGAGGAGGATACCTACTATCAGACCTTGAACGGATTGTGGAGAAACTTCTGTATTTCAGACACCTATGAACCCGGTTCCACCTTTAAACCCTTTACCGTGGCAATGGGGCTTGAAACCGGAAAAATAACGGGCAACGAAACCTATGAGTGTAACGGCGGCCTTGTAGTAGTAGAAGGGGAAAAGCCTATAAGGTGCCATAACCGCTGGGGAGACGGAACCGTTTCCGTGGAAAAGGCCGTGGCAAGCTCCTGTAACGTGGCGCTGATGAAAATGTCCTTTGCGGTGGGTGCAGATACCTTTGCGGAATATCAGAAAAATTTCAATTTCGGATTAAAGACCAATATAGACCTTGCCGGCGAGGCCAGAACGGCAACCATGCTGCATAGCGCAGAGAATATGGGCATCACGGAGCTGGCTACAGGTTCCTTCGGACAGGGCTTTAATGTGAGCATGATTCAGATGGTTGCAGGATTTTCTTCCCTGGTAAATGGCGGTTATTACTATGAACCGCATATGGTGAAGCAGATTCGTACTACAAGCGGCGCCGTAGTGGAGAATATAGAGCCGCGAGTATTAAAGCAGACCGTGTCGGAATCGACCTCGGAACTGATAAGGCAGTACTGCGTTGCAGTATGCGACCCTGCTTATGATGGGAATACAGGAAAGACCGCAAGACCGGCAGGCTATGCTATCGGCGGCAAAACCGGTACGGCGCAGACCCTTCCCAGAGGTAACGGCGAATATGTGGTTTCCTTCATTGGTTTTGCACCGGCAGATGACCCGGAGATTGCTATCTATGTAGTGATTGACAGACCCAATATGGAAAATCAGAGCCTTGGAACAAAGTGTGCCACAGGTATTGTCAGAAATGTACTTACGGAAGTGCTTCCTTATATGGGAATCTTTATGACGGAGGAGCTGTCAGAGAAAGAGGCCTTAGAGCTTGAGGAGAAAAAACTGGAGGATACCAGAAAATATTCCCAGACCGTAAGCGATGGAGATGCAAAAACAGATGAGCCGTCAAATACAGGAGATGTATCAGAGGGCAATACTGAAACCAAGATTCCGTGGCAGGATTTTGAAAAAGACCCTGCAACAGGATATTTAAAGGATCCGGATACGGGACAGCTTTTAGACCCTGAAACAGGGGATGCCATAGACGGTAATTTTGACCCTATTCAGGAATAGACCTGAGGAAGGGTATGAAACACAACAGATAAAATCATAACCTCATAAAAAAGGGAATAAAGTATATCAATACCTTTTTTATGAGGTTTTCATGTTAGAGAGCGGAAACAGGACTTATCACAGAAAAAAAATCACAGTGGTATTTCTATTATGTGCGGCAGCGCTTTTTCTTTTGTTTTTCAGATTGGTGTATCTTATGGTTGCGCGGGCAGATTATTATGCCGGTAAGGCAGTGGAGCTTCATGAGAGGGAAAGAAGCATCAAAGCGGCCAGAGGACGTATTATAGACTGCAACGGAAACGTCATAGCCGATAATAAAACGGTATGTACGATTTCCGTCATTCACAGTCAGCTTGAGGATAAGGAGGCTGTTATCGCCATGCTGACAAAGGAATTGTCCCTTTCCGAGGAATACGTGCGCAAAAGAGTGGAAAAGTATTCCTCCATTGAGCGGATTAAGAGCAACGTGGAAAAGGAAATCGGGGATAAAATCAGAGAATACGATCTTGCCGGCGTAAAGGTGGATGAGGATTATAAAAGGTATTACCCGTATGGCTTTCTTGCCTCTAAGGTGCTTGGTTTTACCGGAAGCGACAATCAGGGAATCATAGGACTTGAAGTTATCTATGAGGAGTATCTGGAGGGAGAAAAGGGGACAATTTTAACGGTTACGGATGCGAAAGGCATTGAAGTGGAGGCGGCGGGGGAAAGCAGGATAGAGCCGGTAGACGGCGGGGATTTATATATCAGCATGGATATGAATATACAAAGCTATGCGACCCAGCTTGCAGCGCAGGCCATGGAAACCAAGCAGGCAAAGAGTGTTTCCATTATTGTAATGAATCCCCAGAACGGAGAAATCCTGGCAATGGTAAATGTGCCGGAATTTGATTTGAACAGCCCCTATGAGCTGACGGATGCAGAGTCCCTTTCCGCAGAAGATAAACAAAATGCACTAAATGCCATGTGGCGCAACGGCTGCATCAACGATACCTATGAGCCGGGCTCTACCTTTAAGATTATTACGGCGGCTGCCGGTTTGGAAAGCGGTGCGGTAACGCCGGAAAGTACCTTCAGCTGTCCGGGTTTTGCCGTAGTGGAGGACAGAAAAATCCGCTGTCACAAGGCTGGAGGACACGGCTCACAGGATTTTGTCCACGCTACCATGAATTCCTGTAATCCCGCATTTATAGCGGTGGGGCTTAAGATGGGGCCGGAAACCTTTTACGAGTATTTTGAAAAGTTTGGTCTCCTTAAAAAAACCGGAGTGGACCTGCCGGGGGAAGCGGGCACCATTATGCACAAGAAGGAAGATATCGGTGCGGTGGAACTGGCAACTGTTTCCTTCGGGCAGTCCTTTCAGATTACACCCATACAGCTGCTTGCTACGGCAGCCTCCATTATAAACGGCGGCAGGCGGATTACCCCGCATTTCGGCGTGGAAGTAACAGACCGGGAAGGAAACCTGATTGAAACCTTTACATATCCTGTAACAGAAGATATTGTTTCTGAGGAAACCTCTGCTGTCATGCGTGAGATTTTGGAGCTGGTGGTTAGTGAGGGCGGCGGAAAAAATGCCTATATTGAGGGCGTACGGATTGGGGGAAAGACGGCTACCAGCCAGACGCTTCCAAGGAACAGCGGCAAGTATATTTCGTCCTTTGTGGGCTTTGCACCGGCTGACAATCCGCAGGTGATAGCCATTGCTATTATCAACAATCCACAGGGGACTTATTACGGCGGACAGATAGCAGCGCCTATAATCCGCCAGCTTTTTGAAAATATTCTTCCTTATTTGGGGATTATGGATTATAATAATTATGGCATTTCGTAACCCATGGCGTAAGGATGAGAGAGGATAGGAGTCTATGAACAGCTTTCGTATCATGCCGGTGATGATTTCTTTTGTCATCAGTATTTTGATGGGACCGATTGTTATCCCCTTCCTAAAGAGACTGAAAGTGGGGCAGACTGTCAGAGAAGACGGTCCGCAGACGCATCTGAAAAAAAACGGAACACCGACCATGGGAGGCATTCTTATTCTTTTTGCGATACTTGCAACTTCTCTTTTTTATGTGCATGATTATCCGAAGATGATTCCCATACTGTTTCTGACGCTGGGATTTGGCCTGGTGGGATTCCTGGATGATTATATCAAGGTGGTGCTGAAACGCGCCATGGGCCTTCGTCCCCTTCAGAAGATGGTGCTGCAGCTTTTGGTTACAGGTATTTATGCATTTTACATGGTGCATTACACGGGGACGGAGCTTGCCATGAAAATTCCCTTTTCGGGGGATAAGATGATTGACTTTGGAGTAATGAATATTCCCGTACTGTTTTTTATTGTGATAGCTACTGTCAACGGTACGAATTTTACAGACGGCCTTGACGGTCTTGCAGGAAGCGTAACCGTAATAGCAGCCACCTTTTTTACGGTGGTGGCCATAGGGACGGAAAGCGGGATTGAACCGGTCACCTGTGCGGTGGTAGGCGCGCTTCTTGGCTTTTTACTGTTCAATGTGCATCCGGCCAGTGTGTTTATGGGAGATACGGGTTCCCTTGCCCTCGGCGGCTTTGTAGCAGCAAGCGCCTATGCGCTGAAGCTGCCGCTCTTTATTCCGATTGTGGGTTTTGTGTATCTGATTGAAGTAATCTCGGTTATGATACAGGTAATATATTTTAAAGCCACGGGCGGCAGACGTTTTTTCCGCATGGCGCCCCTGCATCATCATTTTGAGCTGGGAGGCTGGTCTGAGGCTAAGGTTGTGGCGGTATTTTCCATTGTGACGGCAATTTTATCACTGGTTGCACTGATGGGATTATAAGGAGGAAATATGGTTTTACAGGATAAGAAGGTTTTGGTGGTTGGCTCCGGCAAGAGCGGAATTGCGGCTGTGGAGCTTTTAAGAAAGGCAGGGGCATATCCGGTGCTTTTTGACAGCAGCGAGAAGCTTTCTGCCGAAGAAATGGAAGGTAAGCTGATAGAGCCGGGGAGTGCGCCCTGCTATGCAAAAAGCCTTCCCAAGTCGGAAGAGCAGGCAGTATCGCTTTTGGTATTAAGCCCCGGAGTGCCCGTGGACATCCCGTTTGTGGAAGGCTTTAAAGAAAGAGGGATACCGGTTATAGGTGAAATCGAGCTGGGATATCTGCTTGAAAAGGGCAGGGTAATTGCCATTACCGGTACGAACGGCAAGACTACTACGACTACCCTTACCGGAGAAATCATGAAGGCATATTTTGAAAAGGTATTCGTGGTAGGCAATATCGGCAATCCGTATACCTTAGAGGTGCAGGATACGGCGGCAGATTCCGTGACTGTGGCGGAAATCAGCAGCTTTCAGTTAGAAACGGCAGATGCCTTCCATCCGGCTGTATCAGCCATATTAAATATTACACCGGACCATTTGAATAGGCATCATACCATGGAAAATTATGTGGCGGTAAAGGAATCTGTGGCAAAGAATCAGACGAAAGCAGATGTTTGCGTCTTGAATTACGAGGATGCATATCTGAGGGCGTATGCGGACAGATGTCCGGCAGAGGTGATTTTCTTTTCCTCCGAACATAAGCTTACTGACGGCTATTATCAGGAGGGCGATTTTATCTGCCGCGCAAAAGACGGTAAGACGGAAAAGCTTTTAAACATTTATGAGGATATGCGCCTGGTGGGAAAATGCAATGTGGAAAATGTTATGGCGGCGCTTGCCATTGCAGAAAGCATGAAAGTACCGCTTTCTGTTACCCTGCAGGTTATTAAGGATTTTAAGGCAGTGGAGCATCGTATCGAATTTGTGGCGGAGAAGGGCGGCGTGACCTATTACAACGATTCTAAAGGGACGAACCCGGACGCAGCCATTCAGGGGATACGCGCCATGCTGCGCCCCACGGTACTGATAGGGGGCGGTTATGATAAGGGCAGCGAATTTGACGAATGGATTGAGGCCTTTGACGGTAAGGTGAAATGTCTGGTGCTTTTGGGGCAGACAAGGGAGAAAATAGCAGAATGTGCAAGAAAGCACGGATTTACCCATATTAAGATGGCGGATTCCTTTAAAGAAGCCTTTGATTTATGCGTGGAGGAAGCCGTGCGCGGAGACGCCGTTTTACTGTCGCCTGCCTGCGCAAGCTGGGGAATGTTTCCTAATTATGAGGAACGCGGCAGGATTTTTAAAGAATATGTAAATGCACTGAAGGAGTGATGATGTGGTAAAAAGAAGAAAAAAGCAAGGACAATCCGAATATTTCTTCGATTACAGTCTGCTGTTTATCGTGCTGTTTTTACTGGGCTTCGGTCTGGTGATGCTTTATTCCACCAGCTCCTATGAAGCGGCTCAGAATTACGGCAGTTCAACCTATTATCTGAGAAAGCAGCTAAAGGCAACGATTTTAGGCTTGATAGGCATGATGGTGGTAGCCAATATTCCGTATCACTTCTGGGAGAAGTTTTATGGACTGGGATACATAGTATCAGTGGTTCTGCTGGGGCTGATTCCGTTTTTCGGACACGAAGCAGGCGGTGCGAAGCGGTGGTTCCGTATCGGCGGATTATCCATACAGCCTTCAGAGATTGCAAAGCTGTGCATGATACTGTTTTTGGCAGTGATGATATGTAAGATGGGAAAGGGCATACGGACCTTTAAGGGATTTATTGCGATAATGCTGACGCCCATGCCGGTTGTTATAATGGTTTGGAAGCTGACCTCCAACTTAAGCTCGGCAATTATCGTGTTAGGCATTGCGGTGCTGATGGTATTCGTGGCAAGCCCGGATTATAAAAAATTTATCCTGATGGGCTTGACGGGGATTGCAGGCGCAGCGCTGGTTGTTTTTCTGATTGTAAATGCAGCGGGTGATGGCGGTTTGGATTACCGCGGCGAGCGTGTGCTGGCATGGCTTAATCCCGAAGCATATGTAAGCGATACCGGATATCAGACCCTGCAGGCGCTTTATGCCATCGGTTCCGGCGGTATCTGGGGCAAGGGCCTGGGGCAGAGCATGCAGAAGCTGGGTTTCATACCGGAGGCCCAAAACGATATGATTTTTTCCATTATCTGTGAGGAGCTGGGGCTGTTTGGCGCAGTTGCCATTATTTTAATGTTTGTCATGCTGATATGGCGTCTTATGGTGATTGCCAACAATGCGCCGGATTTGTTCGGTGCCCTTTTGGTGGTGGGTGTCATGGGGCATATTGCCATACAGGTTATTTTAAATATTGCCGTTGTTACCGCAACCATACCCAATACCGGTATTTCCCTGCCGTTTATCAGCTACGGCGGTACGGCGGTGCTGTTTCAGCTTGCGGAAATCGGGCTGGTATTAAATGTGGCAAAGCGTATCCAGCTAAAAGAAGTATAATAACGGAACCTCTTATCCGCCTTTGAATATGATAAGATATAACAGGTCTCTTAAGCTGGAGGAGCGATTTGGAATCTATTTATATTCACGGTGGAATAGCTTTGCAGGGGCAGGTCAGAATACAGGGTTCTAAAAATGCGGTATTGCCGGTTTTAGCGGCAACCCTTTTGACTGAAGGGATGAATGTGATTGGAAATTGTCCCAGGCTGACAGACGTATATCATATGCAGATATTGCTGCAAAGCCTCGGCTGCATGGTGGTAAGGGACAAAGGAACGCTCAAGGTGAATGCATCTGACGTAGATATCCTGCATGCGCTTGGCGGTATGCCGGAGGATGCGGTAAGGGGGATGCGTTCTTCTATTATCCTGTTAGGTGCGCTGCTTGGCAGGACAGGAGAGGTAAGAATGGAATACCCCGGGGGCTGCGTTATCGGAAAACGCCCCATAGACCTGCATATCGAGGCTTTAAAAAAGCTGAACGTAGAGTTTGAAGAGAAGTCTTACGGATTGCTTGCAGGAACAACAGGACTGCGCGGGGCGGAGGTTACTTTGCCGGTTCCCAGTGTAGGAGCTACGGAAAACCTGATTTTGGCGGCAGTGAAGGCAAAGGGGAGAACTGTGATACACGGAGCGGCCAGAGAGCCTGAAATAGAGACGCTTTGTGCATTCCTTACGGCCTGCGGGGCGGATATAACAGGAGGCGGCAGCTCAGTGATTATCATTCAGGGAACAGATAAGCTTACCGCAGCAGCCTTTGACATACCCGGAGACAGGATTGTGGCAGGAACCTATCTGTGCGCCTGTCTGGCGGCGGGCGGAGAGGTGCTGTTAGAGGAGGCTCCCGTAGAACAGATGCGGTCCGTGCTTTTTACGGCAGGACAGATGGGAGCAGGCGTTCAGGCAACACCGGAAGGGCTGTATGTGCAGAGACATGACAGGCTTAAGTCGCCGGGAAGCTTGATTACGGCGCCTTATCCGGGTTTTCCTACCGATATGCAGTCTCCGTTTTTATCGGTCCTTGCGCTGGCGGAGGGCGAATGCATGGTGGAGGAAAATATATTTGAAAACAGGTTTCATACCGTGCCGTACCTGAATGCCATGGGTGCGGAAATAACCCAGACGGACAAACGGCATGTATATACAAAAGGGGTGGAAGCCTTAAGCGGCTTCACGGTATCGGCCGAAGAACTGCGGGGCGGCGCTGCACTGATTATAGCAGGAACGGCAGCAAAGGGAGAAACAGTGGTGGACGGATGTAAGTATATTGAACGCGGCTATGAAAACATCTGCCGGGACTTAAGAGAGTTAGGAGTGCGTATTTACGGTGTATAGAGCAGAAAAGAACAGGCGCAGGAAAAGAAAAAGCATAATGATACTCTCTGTCCTTGCAGTGATTGCCCTGCTTTTGGGAGGTATTTATTATTTCCTGCAGACGCGGACCATCAAGACGGTTTATGTGGAGGGCAATATCCATTATACGAAGGAAGAGATACAGGATATGGTAATGACGGGGCCTCTTTCCGGCAACTCTCTTTACCTGTCCTTAGTCTATAAGGACAAGCAGATTACGGATATTCCTTTCATTGCGTCAATGAATGTACAGGTATTGTCCCCCGATACGGTAAAGATAGTAGTGTATGAAAAGTCCCTGGCAGGGTATGTGGAATATCTGGGACGCTATATGTATTTTGACAAGGACGGAACCGTGGTGGAAAGCTCCTCGGTTAAGACTGCGGGCGTTCCCCAGATAACAGGCCTGTCTTTTGACCATGTGGTGCTGGGAGAGCCGCTGCCGGTGGAGGATTCCGATATTTTTTATAAGATACTGACGGTGACGAAAACCTTGACAAAGTACTCCCTTACGGCTGACCGCATTTACTTTAGTTCGGGAAAAGAAATGACCCTGTATTTCGGAACGGTGAAGGTGGCAATGGGGACGGACAGCCTCTTGGATGAGAAGATTGTGCTGCTTCAGAGTCTGCTTCCGAAGCTGGAAGGAAAGAGCGGTACGCTGAATTTACAGAATTATGATGAAAATACAGGTTCGATACCCTTTAAACCTGATTCATAAAATGGCAGACCTGTTGGATAAGCCGTAAAAACCTTTCATGAAATGTAAAAAATGTGTTGATTAATTGTTAAAATGATTATATGATAGTCTATATGGATTTTATTTGGGAATAAGGAGGAATTACCCTTGCTGGAGATTAAGACGAACGACGCTGAATCTGCTGCTAAAATCATCGTAGTCGGTGTAGGCGGCGCAGGTAATAATGCTGTAAATAGAATGGTAGATGAGAATATTGACGGAGTTGATTTTATCGGTGTAAATACCGATAAGCAGGCACTGCAGCTTTGCAAGGCACCGAAGCTTTTGCAGATTGGGGAAAAGCTGACAAAGGGACTGGGCGCAGGTGCAAAGCCCGAAATCGGACAGAAGGCTGCCGAGGAGAGTGCTGAAGAGATTGAAACGGCATTGAAGGGGGCGGACATGGTGTTCGTTACCTGCGGTATGGGCGGCGGTACCGGTACGGGTGCAGCTCCGGTAGTTGCCAGAATCGCAAAGGATTTGGGGATTCTGACAGTAGGCGTTGTCACAAAGCCTTTCCGTTTTGAGGCAAAGGCACGTATGTCAAATGCATTAAACGGTATTGAAAATATAAAAGGAAATGTAGATACCCTGATTGTCATTCCCAATGACAAGCTTCTTGAAATTGTGGACAAGCGTACGACTATGCCTGAAGCACTTAAGAAAGCAGATGAAGTGCTGCAGCAGGCTGTACAGGGTATTACAGACCTTATTAACGTACCTGCAGTCATTAATCTTGACTTTGCCGATGTACAGACTGTTATGAAGGATAAAGGCGTTGCCCATATCGGTATCGGTACCGGCAAGGGTGATGACAAGGCTCTTGAAGCAGTTAAGATGGCAGTGGAAAGCCCGCTTCTTGAAACTACGATTACGGGCGCCAGCCATGTTATTATTAATGTATCGGGTGATATTACCTTAAACGATGCTTCAGATGCTTCCGATTATGTAAGGGAGCTGACCGGAGATGATGTAAACGTTATTTTCGGTGCTATGTATGACGCATCCCAGCCGGATACCTGTACCATTACCGTTATTGCAACGGGACTGGAAGTGCCTGCGGCCAAGGGCGTTTTGGGAGCTAAGCCCGGCGCATTCGGTGCATATGCAGGAGCCAGCCGTTTCATCCAGCCCGCTTCCTATCAGACCGGTATGGCAGATGCAGGCTTAAAGCGCAGTGCGGACGAGCAGGCAAGGCCTGTAAACAAACCGATATTAAACGGTATTGCAAAGCCGGCGGATATTCGTTCCTCCGTAGAGGAAAAATCTCTTAAGATTCCGGATTTCCTGCAGCGGGGCAATAAATAGTACCGTATCATAGCATGCTGAAAATGTAGGACAGCCTAAAACGGCTGTCCTTTTTGCGTTTCTTTTTTGCTGTTTGAGGTCAGTATAGAAACGGCGCTTTTGGCCGCCGTGGTGTCGAAAAAAGCCTGAAAAATAAGACGGCTCATAGAATAAATACGACAAATTCTTTGGAGGCAGGCCTTTATAATGGTTATCAGGTGGTTTGAAATCTTGCAATACCGGAAAGGGGAGGAGGCTTTGTATTACGAGGTCTACATAGACAGCCTGTTTCTGCTGAATTTTACCATGAACCTTTACCTGCTCATGCCGGTAAACAAAAGTCTGAACCGTGCTGCCACGCGGAAGAGGCTGTTTGCAGGCGCGGCAATGGGAGGCGCAGGGTATTGTCTGATGTTTCTTCTGCCCTTCGGAGCGGTGATGAAAACAGTGTCTGCGGCAGTACTTGTAAACTGCGGAATGGTTTTTTTTGTGTTCAGGCCCTGTTCCGTTAAGGCATTTTTTAAAACATTTGAGACAATGCTCCTATATTCCTTCCTGATGGGCGGAGGCTTTTTGCTCTTATTAAACCACGTGAAGCCCTTTAGAAAACATATGATGTCCGTGACGGGCATCCTGGCCTGCGGAGGTATCTTTATGCTTGTTTTTTCGCATTTGGCAGAAGGACGCAGGGAAAAGAAAAAAGTATCCTGCAAGGTGGTCCTTTCCGGAAAGCAGGGCAGCCGGATTACTATTCAGGCTATTGTAGATACGGGAAACAGCTTAAAGGAGCCTATCAGCGGAAAACCGGTATCCGTACTGGAGAAGGCAGTGTTTGACAGTCTGTTTGGGGAAGAAGGACCGCAGGAGGGATTCAGGGCAATTCCCTATCGGAGCGTAGGATGTGAACGGGGAATTATGAAGGGGTTTTTACTCCCCGAAATGACGATTGAACAGGATGGAATAAAAAAGGTATGCCGGAATGTGTATGTAGGGGTAAGCGAGAGAGCGGTATCCTCTGCAGCAAGCTATCGGATGCTTTTACATCCTGAACTGCTGGAAAAGTAAGTTGGCAAACGATTGTCTGTAGGACTTATGAAAATACTAAAAAATGGAGGTTATCATATATGATTTTAAAAGTAGCAATACCGGGCAGCCCTTTTCCGGGAAATCCTTTCCCGAGAAAGATTCAGTTTAAAATGATACAGAAGGAGAAAAACTTCTTCAGGCTGCATCAGGGAGCGGGAGCAAGACAGGGAGATGTGCATTACATAGGCGGGAGTGAGGTGCTGCCGCCACCGTTAGAGACAGAAAAGGAAAACGAAGTTATCAGTGATTTGGGAACGGAATATGAGGATGCCGCCAAATCTATTTTAATAGAACATAATCTCAGGCTTGTGGTATATATAGCGAAAAAATTTGATAATACGGGCGTAGGGGTAGAGGATTTGATTTCCATCGGAACCATCGGGCTTATCAAGTCCATTAATACCTTCAATCCCGAAAAAAATATCAAGCTGGCCACCTATGCCTCCAGATGTATAGAAAATGAGATTTTGATGTATTTACGGAGAAATAACAAAACAAGGATGGAGGTTTCCATTGATGAACCCCTAAATGTAGACTGGGACGGAAATGAACTGCTTTTGTCTGATATTTTGGGAACGGATGAGGATGTTATTTACCGGGATATAGAAATGGAAGTGGAAAAGAAGCTGCTTATGAAGGCTATTGATAAGCTGTCTGAAAGAGAAAGAACGATTATCAATCTACGCTTTGGCTTAGGAACGCCGGACGGGCAGGAGATGACCCAGAAGGAGGTGGCAGCCCTTTTGGGAATTTCCCAGTCCTATATTTCCAGACTGGAAAAGAAAATCATGAAGCAGCTGAAAAGAGAGATAGAGCGGCAGTGATTTGAGCTTGCGCATTTTCAGGGGGATGATGGTGAAGGCATGATTTTGCACAAAGGGAGAGGATATGCTATACTTAGAAGAAGAGGAGAGATACTTATGATTAAAAGAGAAGACGTATTGTCACTTGAATATTTAAAAAAGACAGAATATACGGGCAGTCATGAGGGAATGCGCTACAGGCTGGAAGGAGCGGCAAAGGAAACGGGTAAAAGACTTCTTGCAACAGTCTGGCCGGAGCCGTTTAACTTCGTGACTACTCCCGGGGACAAGAAGCAGCACGAAGAATTTGACTTTTCCGAGGACGGTATCACAGACGCCGTTGCCTGGATGAATGACCGGCTCTTTGAAATGAAGGAGGAGAGATTTTTACAGGCTGCAAAATAGCGTCATACAGTCAGATAGCTGCGCATACAGCGCAGGGCGTTTTTCTCCAGACGGGAAACCTGTGCCTGGGAAATACCTATCATTTCCGCAACCTCCATTTGGGTTTTACCGGAAAAGAAACGCAGGGAGATGATTTCATGTTCCCTTTTGTTCAGACGTTTCATGGCTTCACTGAGGGAGAGATGTTCCACCCAGGTCTCTTCCTTATTTTTTTTATCACTGATCTGGTCCATGACATAAAGGGTATCGCCGCCGTCCGTATAAATCGGTTCGTAAAGGCTCATGGGATTCTGGATGGCATCCAGCGCATAAGAGATATCCTCCTTTGCAATGCCGATTTCAGAAGCAACCTCTTCAATGGACGGTTCCCGTAAGTTTTTACGGATAAGCGCTTCTTTGGCATAAATAGCCTTATAAGCTACATCCTTTAAAGAGCGCGAAACACGTATGGCGTTGTTATCCCGTAAAAACCGTCTTATCTCGCCGATGATCATGGGTACGGCATAGGTGGAAAATTTCACATTAAGAGTGGAATCGAAATTATCAATGGCCTTTATCAGTCCGATGCAGCCGATCTGAAACAGGTCATCCACGTTTTCATTGCTTGAGGAAAACCGTTTGATAACGCTTAGTACCAAACGCAAATTCCCTTTGATGTACTGTTCGCGAGCCTCTTTGTCACCCTCTGCAATACGGGAAAAGAGAGCATCTTTTTCTGCGGGTTTTAACAGGGGGAGCTTTGACGTGTTGACGCCGCAGATTTCTACTTTACCTTGTGCCATAGTTTTAATGCCTCCAATTTTTTTTGCATGCGGGAGTGTATTTGTTTTTTTATCTTCGGAACAGTTATAGTATGCGCGGCGGAGGGATGCTTTATGCAGGCAGCCGCAAGGTGTGTCAAATTCTTCCGCCGGTCATATACTGTAAAAAAAGGACTGCATCGGAGCTTTTTTTTACTGATGCAGCAAGGTGTGGGCCATGCTTTTTTCGGAGTTAAAATGTAAGAAGGTCATAAATATAAGGGACTGCAGACTGCTCGGAAGAGTAAGTGATTTGGAGTTTGATGAAAAAAACTGCTGTATCTGCAAGCTGTTTGTGCCCAGAGGCAATAAATGGGAGAACTTTTTTAAGTGTGAATCCGATTATGAGATTCTCTGCCGGGATATCAAACAGATAGGGCCGGATATTATTTTGGTAGATATCTGCATAGATTGAGAAAAAGCAGAAAAAGACTGAAAAAAGTTGACATAATTTTGTGGGTGCAATATAATAAATGAAAAAGAGGGTGGAGGAGTCTGCCCGAATTGTTACAGGGGGTAGGGAGCATGAAATGTCCTTTTTGTGGCCATGAAAATACCAGAGTAATTGATTCCAGACCGGCGGAGGATAATAATTCCATTCGCAGACGGCGTGTTTGTGATGAATGTGACAAGCGCTTTACCACATATGAAAAGATTGAAACGATTCCGCTTATTATCATTAAAAAGGATAACAACAGGGAAACCTATGACCGGGCTAAAATTGAGGCAGGCGTCCTTCGGGCATGTCACAAGAGACCGGTCAGTGCCAGTCAGATTACACAGCTTGTAGACGAGGTGGAGACAGAGGTTTTCAATATGGAAGAAAAGGAGATTCCCAGTCAGGCAATCGGAGAGCTTGTTATGAATAAGCTAAAGGATCTTGACGCGGTAGCGTATGTCCGTTTTGCTTCCGTCTATCGTGAATTTAAAGATATCAATACCTTTATGGACGAATTAAAGAGTGTTTTAAAAGAAAAATAGCAGCGGGGTTAAAGTCTGCATAAGGCGAACCGATATACATATTGCAAAGAGAAAAGAGTGAAGGAGGTGATGTCATGGGAGTAGGAGGAATATCTGATTACAGCAGTCTGTTTTACAATTACAGGGTGCCGGAGATTCCGTCTGTGGACCCGGAGCAGCTAAAAAAGGCAGAAGCAGTTCCCGGTTTAGAGCAGACCGTACAGGATGAAAATGTCAGGGTACAGGAATTAAGCCCGGGCATCGACCTTTCCATAGAAGAAAAACAGCCTGCAGTGCCTAAAGCAGTAGATATAAACGAGATATCCCTTACCTTTAATGCCGGTGAAGATTACGGATATATTGGAAGGGACAGTGACATTGCTTCTTTGGATATGCAGAAGGCCATATCTGATATGCAGAAGGATCAGGTGTTGCAGCAGTATCAGTATTTTGTAGGGAATGCGAAAAATCTGTTTCCGAAAAACAACGGAGAAGATGGCAGCGTATTTTTAAAATTTTAAAGACTGAAGCAGCATGTGTTTTGCACATGCTGTTTTTTACGCTTCCCTGCAGCAGGGAAAATGCGGCAAAAATAAACGGGAATGAGGAACGGACATGTTTAAAAGATTTTATCCCCATCATGAGGTGGAATCAGCATATACCATAAATTATGAGAAGCTGTATGAGGACGGCTTCCGCGGTATTATTTTTGATATCGACAATACACTGGTGCCTCACGGAGCGCCTGCAGACGAGCGGGCCGTGGCTCTTTTTGAGCGCTTGAAAAAAAGGGGATTCCGTATTATGCTTTTGTCAAACAACAAGGAACCCAGAGTAAAGCTGTTTAATGATGCGGTAAAAGTAAACTATATATATAAGGCAGGAAAGCCGGGAGTAAAAGGGTATCAAAGGGCAATGGAAAAAATGGAAACCCGGCCTGAGAGTACCATGTTCGTAGGTGACCAGCTTTTTACGGATGTCTGGGGCGCAAAAAAGGCAGGCATAGAGACCTGGCTGGTAAGCCCTATCCACCCGAAGGAAGAAATTCAGATTGTGTTAAAGCGGTATCTGGAAAAAATCGTATTGTTTTTTTATCACAGAAGAAAGGCATAGGCATGAAAACAGACGGACTGACAAAGACCTGCGGACTTATCGGAAATCCGGTGGAACACACGCTTTCGCCCGTTATCCATAATACGCTGGCGGAAATTACCGGAAAAAATCTGGTTTATGTACCCTTTAAGGTAGAAGCAAAAGCCCTTGGGGATGCAGTAGGAGGCGCCTTTTCGTTAAATATACAAGGGCTTAACATAACGGTTCCCCACAAGGAAAAGGTACTGCCTTTTTTAAGCGGGTTAGATGCACTGGCAGAAAAAATCGGCGCAGTAAATACACTGGTAAGGACCGGAGACGGATATAAGGGCTATAATACGGATATGCCGGGATTATACCGCGCCATGTTAAGCGATGGCATAGGGGTGGACGGAGAAAAGGTCATTATATTGGGAGCCGGCGGAGTAGCCAGAGCGGTGGCCGTTATGCTCTGTGATAAGGCAGAAAAGATTTATATATTAAACCGGACAGCAGAAAAGGCAGAAGCTATTGCAGAAGAAGTAAACAGCTATGCAGGCAGAAGGGTAGCCAAAGCTCTTGCGCTTTCAGAATACAAAAAGCTTTCCGGTGAAAAATATCTTGCCATACAGGCAACCAATGTGGGAATGTACCCGCATACGGAGGAGGCTGTGATTACCGACAGCGGTTTTTACAAGTGTATTCATACAGGCTATGACTTGATTTATAACCCCTTTAAGACGCGATTTATGAAAATGGTGCAGGAAGCGGGCGGACAGGCGTTCTGCGGCTTAAAAATGCTTTTATATCAGGGGATTATTGCATTTGAATTGTGGAATGACTGTAAGATTTCAGAGGCACAGGCAGACGCGGTTTACGAGAGATTAAAGGAAAGCATATGAAAAATGTAATTCTGATTGGATTTATGGGAAGCGGAAAATCTACGGTGGGCATCCGTCTTTCCTACAGGCTGCGCCGGATTGTGGAGGATACGGACAAGCTGATTGAAAAAAAGGAAAAGCAGAGCATTGCTGATATTTTTCGGGAAAAGGGAGAGACTGCCTTCAGACAGATGGAAACAGACTGTTTAAAGGAGCTGCTTGCGGTAAAGGAAAAGAAGATTATTGCAACAGGAGGCGGGCTTCCCATGAAGAAAGAAAACCATGCGCTTCTTAAAAAATTGGGAACGGTGGTTTATCTTAGGATTTCTGCAAAGGGTGTGTGGGAGCGGTTAAAAAATGATACCGCAAGGCCGCTTTTGCAATGTGAAAATCCATATGAAAAGATAGAAGAGCTTCTGAAGAAAAGAGAACCGGTCTATGAGGAAGCGGCAGATATCATTGTGGACGTGGACGGCAAAAATATGGAACAGGTGCTGGCGGAAATTCAGAAAAAAATAAAGACAAAGGGGATTGTGACAGGAGGAAAAGACTGAAAGATGAAAATTTTGGTAATTAACGGACCTAATATTAATTTTTTGGGAATCAGGGAAAAAAATGTGTACGGTGCGCAGGATTATGATTATCTGTTAAATATGATAGCGGGCAAGGGAGAGGAAACCGGCAGTACCATTGAGGTATTCCAGAGCAACCATGAGGGAGCTATTATTGACAGGATTCAGGATGCTTATTTTGATGGGACGGAAGGCATTGTTATCAATCCGGGGGCATATACCCATTACAGCTATGCCATCCATGATGCCTTGAAAAGCGTTTCTGTGCCAAAGGTGGAAATCCATATTTCCGACATAACGGCAAGAGAGGAGTTCCGCAGAACCTCCGTAACCAGACCTGCATGCGATGAGCAGATTTACGGGAAAGGGCTTGAAGGATATCTCCTTGCCATAGATAAAGTGATTCTTTTGGCATCAGAAGGTAAAGAATAACGAAAGAATTGAAAAAAAGAGTTGAAAAATAGTATTTCTTAGTATACACTATAAAATGAATTAAAACGTGACAATTTTAGGAGGAATGTTTTTTATGATTTCTGCAGGTGATTTCAGAAATGGTATTACGATTGAATTAGATAACAATATTTACCAGATTATTGAGTTCCAGCATGTGAAGCCCGGTAAAGGTGCAGCATTTGTAAGAACCAAGTTGAAAAATATTAAGAGCGGCGGTGTAGTGGAGAAGACCTTCAGACCTACCGAAAAATGCCCTCAGGCACGTATTGACAGAAAAGATATGCAGTATTTATATTCTGACGGAGATTTATTCCACTTTATGGATGTTGAAAGCTATGAGCAGATTGCATTAAACAGCGATGCAATTGGTGATGCGCTGACATTCGTAAAAGAGAATGAGATGTGTAAGGTATGTTCTCACAACGGCAACGTATTTGCCGTAGAGCCTCCTTTGTTTGTAGAACTGGAGATTACAGATACAGAACCCGGCTTTAAGGGTGATACCGCAACAGGCGCTACAAAGCCTGCAACTGTAGAAACAGGCGCAAACGTAAATGTTCCCCTGTTCGTAAACCAGGGAGACAAGATAAAGATTGATACCAGAACAGGTGAATATCTCTCCAGAGTATAGGTTTTCTTTTCCATAAATAATAAGCCGTTAAGACAATAGAATTATTTCTATTGTCTTTTTTTGCTTTTATATATTGATATATTAAAAAAAGAGAGGAAAATGTATGGAGTTTAATGAATTTATTGAAAAAACAAAAAACAGTATCTGTCGGTTTTTAGGTGATTTGGGAAGTGCGGAAACAAAAGAAGTCATAAAAAATAACGGTGTTATCCTGCACGGAATTATTATTACGGGGGCAGGAGAGGCAATTTCCCCGACGATTTATCTGGATGCCTTTTACGAGGAATACAGACGGGGCAAGCCCTTTGGAAGTATTGTCCATGAAATTATAAAAATATATGAAGAAAATAAGGTGAGCCATGAAATCAATCTGGATTTTTTTATGGATTACAATGCCGTGAGAGGAAGAATTTTCCAAAAAGTAATTCATTACGATAAAAACAGAAAGCTGCTTCACAATCTGCCCCACAAGCGATTTTTGGATTTGGCGGTGGTGTGCTATTATGCGTATATGAATGATTTCCTTGGAAGAGGCTCCATCCAGATAGAAATCGGACATTTGGATAAATGGGGGATTTCTGAAGAAGAGCTGTTTGCGGACGCAAGAGAAAATACGCTTAAAAAACTGGGAGCGGAAGTACGGAGCATGGATGAAATACTGTTGGAAATGATGGAGGAGCAGCTTGAGACGGCAGATACAAGGCAGCTTAAAAACATGCTGGACAATCGTACGGAGCAGGAAATTCCCATGTACATCATGACTTTGCGGGGACGGTATTTCGGTGCTGCGTGCATCTGCTTTGAAGAAATGCTGAAAAGCTTTTCCGACAGATGCGGAAAAAGCTTTTACATACTGCCAAGCTCCGTCCATGAACTGATACTGATACCCGAAAGCGGCAGGGAGGAGCCGGAAACCTTAAAAAATATGGTGCGGGAGATTAATGCTGACCATGTTTTACTGGAAGAACAGCTGTCTGACAATATCTATTATTTCGATATATCTAAAAACGAAGTATCATTAATCTGAAAGTCTTAAAAAATATACCAGAAAAAACCAAAAAAATAGAAAAAAGATGACTGGACAGAACAGACCTTTTGTGATATCATAGTCAGAGTGATGTAACAAATTTGTAATATTTGCAGCCGTAGTCTAATGGATAGAACGAAGGCCTCCGACGCCTTTAATGCAGGTTCGATTCCTGTCGGCTGTATTTACATCACTCTGACAATCGGTCTGGGGCTGTTATTAAACAACCACAGACCGTATTCATTCAATAAGGAAAGGTGAAAATGTGAAAAAGACAATCAAAGAAAAAACATTGCAGGTATGCGAGTTTATACTGGCTCACGGTAAGATAGTGCTTCCGGTATTATTGATTGCTGCAGTTGCCGTTACGGTAGCGATTGCCTTGAAAGCAAATTCTGATAAAGCACAAGCAGCAAAGGGAGTGGAAGCGGAACCGGCGGCTCTTTCGGCAAATGGAGCAGGAACAGAGATTGAGGTACCGGATGTGCCCCTGGAATTAAATGCATATCCTGAGGTTAATGAGCTGATTTTAACTTATTATGATGCCATGGCAAACGGTGATGCAGATACGATAGCATCTATACAGAGCAGCTTGGACGATATGGAGCGGATTCGTATTGAAGAGCTTGGCAAGTATATCGAAAGCTATCCGGCGGTAGAGGTATATACCAAACCGGGACCGGAAGCAAATTCCTACATTGTAATTGCCTATACCAGAGTGATTATGTCCTATTATCCGGAGGACTATCTGCCCGGTTACGTGTCTTTCTATGTATGTACCAGAGAGGACGGCTCACTCTACATTAATCAGGAACAGGTACCCGAAGAAGTTTCGGAATATATCAGGAAAGTGATTCTGCAGGATGATGTGGTTGAGCTTTGCAATAAAATTACGGTAGAATACAACGATATTTGTGTGGCGAAGCCCGAACTTTTCAATTATATATCTGAGGTGGAAAATCAGGTGAAGGCTGCTGCAGGAGAGATTTTGGCACAGCAGCAGGCAGGAAACGTAAGCGGCGGTGATGTGACGGTAAGCGGCGGCAACGCAGATGCGGTGAGCGGCAGTGATGCCGGCACAGAAAACGGTGGCACAGAAAATGGCGGCAGCGGTACGGAGGTGGCTCCCGAACAGACCGGGCCCGTATATGCAACTGCTACCACAACAGTAAATGTAAGAAGCTCAGACAGCGAAGAGGCCGATAGGCTGGGAAAAGTTTCAGGCGGTACCAAGGTTGAAGTTTTGGAGCAGAAGGCAAATGGCTGGAGCAGAATCGTCTATGAAGACGGTGAAGGTTATATTAAGTCGGAATTCTTAAATGTTGCAGAAAGCGCAGGCGGCGTAGAGTCTATCGGCACGGTAACGGCAACCGCCAATGTCAATATACGTGCGGCAGCCAGCCAGACAGCAGAAAAGCTGGGTATTGCAGCCGGCGGGGATGTGCTTGAGCTGGTAGCAAAAGAAGGAGAATGGTATAAGGTTATTTATAACGGACAGATTGGTTATGTAAAAGCAGAATATGTACAGGAATAACCGGATATAGTAAGCGTAGCCTTACACAAAATTCTTTTTTTAAAGCAATTAAAAACAATATAATCAGTAAACTTTTATAGCATGGACACTGCGTTCATGCTATAATTTTTTTATAGTTTTTTTATAGAAGAAAAAGGGCTTATAAAATACAGCAGGAGGGTTTTATATGTTGGGGAAAATAAATTTAGGCATTATGGGAACCGGGAATATTGCAGGGACAATGGCAGATACGGTAAATAAAATGCGGGGTGTCAGGTGCTATGCGGCAGCCTCGCGTACACAGGAGAAGGCAGAAGCCTTTGGCGCGGCCCATGGTATTAAAAAGTGTTACGGCTCTTATGAAGAAATGCTTCAGGATAAAAAGGTGGATCTGGTATATATTGCCACGCCACATGCTATGCATTATGAGAATGCAAAGCTGTGTATCAGCTATGGAAAACCGGTGCTTTGCGAAAAAGCCTTTACCGCCAATGCGGCACAGGCTGAGGAGGTTTTGCGTCTTGCAGAGGAAAAAGGGGTGCTTGTCGCGGAAGCCATGTGGATACGTTACATGCCCTTTTACCGGACTATCAGAGAGGTGTTAGACAGCGGCATGATAGGTGAGGTGCGCGTGGTAAGCGCCAGTTTAGGGTATGCCATTGAAAAAGTAAGCAGGCTGACCGACCCTTGGCTGGCAGGAGGAGCGCTTCTTGATTTGGGTGTATATACAATCAATTTTGCTTCCATGATACTCGGTACCGAGATAGAGAAGGTAAGCTCTTCCTGTGATTTGCTGCCCTCAGGCGTGGACAGGCAGGAAAGCATTACCCTCCACTATAAAAACGGAGCAATGGCGGTTCTGCATGCGTCCATGGCTGTGCAGAGTGACCGCATAGGAAGCATATGCGGTACAAAAGGCTATGCAGTTGTAGAAAATATCAATAATTTTGCAAGCATGACGGTGTATGACAGTTCTTATAAGAAAGTTGCATGCTATAAAGCACCGAAGCAGATTAGCGGCTATGAATACGAAGTAGAGGCATGCGTAAAGGCAATCAAAGAAGGCTTTGTGCAGTGTCCCCAAATGCCCCATGCAGAAACGCTGCGGATTATGCGGCTGATGGATATGTTAAGAGAACAGTGGGGAGTAAAGTATCCTTTTGAATAAAATAAAACGGATGGTGCCATACTGTAGAGGAATACTGGGATGAGGAGTGTGACACCATGAAACCGGAAGAAATAAATGTATACAGGGAAATACAAAAAAATGCAGAGATGGCTATAAAAGCCATTGAAACCTTAAGCGACAAAACCTATGAGGACGATTTTGCCCTGCAGATATCCAGACAGGCACTGAAGTATTCGGATATCCGCAATCGTGCCATGAATAAGCTGTTAGAGGCAAAGGCAGAGCCGGTGCATCAAAATCATCTGTCAGATATGATGTTAAAGGGAGCAGTACACATGAACACCTTTTTTGATACCAGCACAAGCCATCTGGCTGAAATGATGATTCAGGGAAGCAACCGGGGGATTACGGAAATGTGCAAGGCACTGAATCATAATGCGGGTGATGGGGCCATAAGCCGTTCCTATGCAGTGGAGCTTGCGAAGGAACTGATGGATTTTGAAGAAAAGAATATAAATATTATGAAAAAGTACCTGTAATTTTTTGTATCAGTCAACTTTTGCGATTTAATGAGATAAAGTGCTTTACAATTAAAAAATCACATTATATAATAAGGCGTGGGACAAAGATGTCACAAATTGAAGGAGGACATAAAGATGTCATACGTTGATGAGGTATTTGAACTTGTAGTTGCAAAAAATCCTGCACAGCCGGAATTTCATCAGGCAGTTAAAGAAGTACTGGAATCCCTGCGTGTAGTGATTGAAGCAAATGAAGAAGCTTATAGAAAGGACGCTTTATTGGAAAGACTCTGCACACCGGAGAGACAGATTATGTTTCGCGTTCCCTGGGTAGATGACAAGGGACAGGTACAGGTGAACAACGGTTTCCGTGTACAGTTCAACAGTGCAATCGGACCCTACAAGGGCGGCTTGAGACTGCATCCTTCCGTAAATTTGGGCGTTATTAAGTTCCTCGGATTTGA
This sequence comes from uncultured Lachnospiraceae bacterium, assembly GCA_900551115.1. Taxonomy (GTDB): domain Bacteria; phylum Bacillota; class Clostridia; order Lachnospirales; family Lachnospiraceae; genus Acetatifactor. The sequence continues at coordinate 48,011 of URUY01000015.1, read as the reverse complement.
GCAGATTTTCAAGAATTCCCTGACAGGACTGCCTATCGGCGGCGGTAAGGGCGGCTCTGACTTTGACCCTAAGGGCAAGTCTGACAGAGAGGTAATGGCATTCTGCCAGAGCTTTATCAATGAGCTTTACAGATATATAGGTGCAGACACCGATGTTCCTGCCGGCGATATCGGTACCGGTGCAAGAGAAATCGGATATATGTACGGCCAGTATAAAAAACTGACCGGTTTATATGAAGGCGTACTGACCGGTAAGGGTCTTACATATGGCGGCTCTCTGGCAAGAAAAGAGGCAACAGGTTATGGTCTTTTATACCTGACCGCAGAAATGTTAAAGTGCAATGGCAAGGATATCAAGGATAAGACGATTGCCGTTTCCGGTTCCGGTAATGTAGCAATTTATGCAATTCAGAAAGCACAGCAGTTAGGAGCAAAGCCGGTTACCTGCTCTGATTCCACAGGCTGGATTTATGATCCTGAAGGAATAGATGTTGCACTTTTGAAAGAAGTAAAGGAAGTAAAGCGTGCAAGATTGACCGAGTATGCAGCAGCAAGACCTTCAGCGCAGTATCATGACAAGGCTTGTGAAGGCACTAATCAGTGGTCTGTTAAAGTGGATATTGCACTTCCCTGTGCAACCCAGAATGAGCTTAACCTTGATGATGCCAAGGCACTTGTGGCAAACGGCTGCTTCGCAGTGGCAGAGGGTGCTAATATGCCTACTACCTTAGAAGCAACAGAATACCTGCAGAAGAGCGGCATTCTGTTCTGTCCCGGCAAGGCTGCCAATGCAGGCGGTGTAGCTACCTCCGCTCTGGAAATGAGCCAGAACAGCGAGCGTCTTTCCTGGACCTTTGAAGAGGTTGACAGTAAGCTGCAGGGCATCATGGTAAATATCTTCCATAATCTGGACGCAGCAGCAAAGAAGTTCGGTATGGAGGGCAACTATGTGGCAGGCGCCAACATTGCAGGCTTCTTAAAGGTTGCAGAGGCTATGACAGCGCAGGGTATTGTATAATAGCTGATTTTCTAAGATAAAAAGGATATTGATAAGTCCTGGAAATGCTGAATTTCCGGGACTTTTTTTATGTATTGAAAGACATGTGAATTGTCAGAATATTGATAAATAGAAAATACTTTATGTTATTTTGATGTCGTTATATACACGTGGTATGAGGCGGATATGAAGGAAGTGAAGGAGATTATAGGCGAGGTGTGGAGAACGCAGAAGGCGATGTTGAAGAAGCAACCGTTGATACATAAATAATGTATAGGAACGAGTTAATTGATAGAAAAGGCTGTGTTCAGAAATAGTAAGTATATTTTGTAACTAAGTTATGATGTTTTGTAGATTGGTTGCGGGATGGTTGAAATTAAGCGAGCGAGTATATATGATATGTACAGGAGGTGACGTAATGAAACTAATACTTAAGGAAAATTCAGATGTGGAATTAACTGTGACCGTAGAATATCCAAAGCAGAGTAGCCAAGTATCACGCATCATTCGGAAACTGAGAACAGAGGAACAGTTTTTAATTGGTAGTGAGAATGGCAGAAACTATAAGGTCTTGGTGCCGGATATTTTTTATATAGAAAGCATTGATAAGCGTACTTTTATATATACAAAGGGAATGGTATTCAGAAGCGAAAAACGCTTGTACCAGTTAGAAAATGAACTGAAAGAATATGATTTTGTGAAAGTAGGTAGAACTTGTTTGGTGAATATTAATGAGCTTGTACATATAAAGGCGTTAGCCAACAGTAGATTGGAAGCGGAGTTGTCTAATGGAGAAAAAATAATTGTTTCAAGAACTTATATTCCGGAAATAAAAAGAAAGATTTTTAAGGAGGTGTAGATGTGAAGAAATATATACAAAAATCATTAATGTTGTCAGCAATAATATGGATTATTGTGACGTTAGTTTCGTTCTTGTTTTTGTCTTTACAAAATGTGCTGTAAAAGTCTACGTTGAATTTTACAGCACATTTTTATATAATATATGTGTAGGATGAAAAAACTATATTGAAGAAAGTAAGTTGATTTTATGACGAATATATTACCTGTATCAGATAGTGATGTAATGATTAAGAAAAGGAGAGGAAAGTAAGGCGATGGAAAAGAAAAAAGCTGGAAAAGCAGTTTTAGTATGCGGATATATATGGTTTTTTACTCTTTTGGTCATGGCAGTTTATTTTTTTTGCGAGGCACTGCTTCCGGAAGGGATGGAATACAGGGCATGGCTGCAGATTGCAGGATTGGTATGGAGTCTATTGGTGATGCCGGTTGCATTTATTATATTCCTTTTGTGTCTGCTGTGGAAAAAAGCCGGGGCAGCGCATCAGGGGATTAGTGTTGTGCTGACCGTAATCGGACTGATTTTGTTTGTTTTCTATACCTTTTTTGCTATTTTGGCAATTCTGTTCATGAGCCTTGCTATCGGAAGTGAAACGACCTTTAAAGAGGGGATTATTGTAACGGAAAAAAGTCTGATCGGTCCATCTTCTACCAGCTTTTCCTATCAGGAGGATATGGGGCTTTTTGTTAAAAAGGAATATGAGCCGATGACAGATATCGTCTTATTATTTCTTGAAAAAAAATATAATGAAAAATTTGCGTTAGAAAAAGAAATGTCGGAACAGCAGGCGGCAGGAGTACAAGATGGGCTGGTCTTGTATTATGTATACCCGGTGAAAAATCCGGACCGGATTTTCAGAGTTCGTGAGGTGGAGGGAGCTTTTTTGGATGATTATGCCGTTAGCAGGGCAGGATATATTATGGAAGAGGCACTTGCAGAAATCTGTCCTGAAAGAAAACTTACAGTCAGTGAGTCAGACGGGCTGAAGCCTCTGATAGGCTGCATTACAATCGAATGTGCGGGAAAAGAAGATATGGAAGCCTGTGCAGAAGATACAGCGGCTTTGATAAAAAAGGTACTTGAGGACGAGTTCTTTGCAGAGGAAGGACGGACGGTTAAGCTTGTTGTAGAGTGTATGGACAGCGAAGGAAAAACAGAGACGGCCAAAATCTTTTTTGGAAATTACAGAAACGGCATGGTAAGCGGTTATGCAGCAGATTACTATACGGATAAAAAGCACGTATACGAAAGACTGCTTCAGTGCTTTGACAGGCTTGCAGAACAGGGGACGGAAAAGACCTTTGAAGAAATTGCAAAGGAGCATGAAGCCTCGCCGCTCTATGCAGAGGGCGCTTATAAGGTGCTGTATGATAAGCTTTTTGCAGACAACGGCTATGCCTATGATTACGATTACAATGCAAAGGGAAATTTCTATGCCTTTTTATGTGAGGGAAGCGGTGAACTGGAAAGTACACCGGGAACTTATGACTATACGGAAACGATAGTATATGACAGAGAATCGAAAAATGGTAAATGCCATTTGTTTGTATATTACCGGACTTATTATAAAGATGGGGAAGAGTTTACCACCGATATTCTGGATATGTATGCTGTGGACAAGAAAACAGGGGATGTATATGCGTCAGGCAGACATGCATGGGAAGATGTAGGAAGTAAGGAATACTGTGATGCCACAGGTGAACCGTAGAAGCAGGCTTTCGTAAAAACGGGCTTCTTCGGATAAGAGCATAAAGGGATTGTAAGATAAAAGATAAAAGATAGAAGATAGAAGATAAAAGGCATAAGATAAAAGTTTCCATATAATATGGAATTTTGCCCTGTAATTTGATATAATAGCTTTATTCGTGGAATATGGAGAGTTACATGCAGGCAAAAGGACAGGAAAAAATCAGGATAAATAAATATTTAGCCATGAGCGGTATCTGTTCAAGAAGAGATGCAGATAAGCTGATAGAACAGGGAATCGTTACCATTAACGGCAGAATTGCCGGAATGGGTGACCGCGTAGGAGAAACCGACACGGTGCTTGTGGGGAAAAAAGAAGCCAGAACAGAAAAGAAACGGGTTGTTCTGGCTTTTTATAAGCCTCAGGGAGTAGTGTGTACGGAAAAAGACCGGCATGCGGAAAAGATTATCATGGATATGGTGAAATATCCGGTCAGGGTTACTTATGCAGGACGTCTGGATAAGGATTCGGAGGGGCTTTTGCTTCTTACAAACGACGGGGAATTGATTCAGACCATGATGAAAGGCTCCGCAGGCCATGAAAAGGAATATATTGTAAAAACAGATAAAGAGGTTACGCCGGAGTTTTTGAAGAAAATGGAGACCGGTGTTTACCTGGAAGAGCTGGGTATTACGACAAAACCCTGTAAAACTTGGCAGGATGGCAAATTTACCTTCCATATAGTATTGACTCAAGGGGTCAACAGACAAATCAGACGAATGTGTAAGGCCTTTGGATATGAGGTAAGACATTTAAAAAGAATCAGAGTGATGAATATTGTGCTGGGAAACCTGCATGCTGGACAGTTTCGGGAATTGACGGAAGAAGAACTGGCGTTATTGTATGATAAGTGCGGATTAAAAAGACAGTAAAGGAAGAGGTTGTATGGCAGCTGAAAAAATAAACAGAATGAAAGAACTGGTGTTGAAGCTGAACGAGGCCGCCAGGGTATATTATGCAGAAAACCGCGAAATTATGAGCAATTTTGACTATGACAGGCTGTATGATGAGCTGGAGAGCCTAGAAAAAGAAACAGGTGTTACTTTATCTGACAGCCCTACTGTCAACGTGGGGTATGAGTCTGTGGAGGAACTGCCTAAAGAACGCCACGAGAAGCCTATGCTTTCCTTAGGAAAGACCAAGAGCAGGGAAGAATTGCAGGATTGGTTGCAAGGAAAGTCTGCACTTTTGAGCTGGAAACTGGACGGATTGACGGTGGTACTAACGTACTATGCAGGAAAACTTGCAAAAGCAGTTACCCGCGGAAACGGCGAAGTAGGTGAGGTAATCACAGGAAATGCCCGTACTTTTAAAAATTTGCCGGTAGCTATTTCCTATCAGGGAGAGTTGGTTTTACGGGGAGAAGCTGTTATTACCTATTCTGATTTTAAAAAGATAAATGAGGAAATTCCGGAGGCGGAAGCCAAGTATAAAAATCCGCGTAATCTGTGCAGCGGTTCCGTGAGGCAGCTTAATAATGAAATTACAGCCAAACGTAATGTACGCTTTTTTGCCTTTTCCCTTGTAAAGGCAGACGGGGTTGATTTTTCCAATTCCAGAGAAAGCCAGTTTGCTTTTTTAAAGGAACAGGGTTTTGAAGTGGTGGAGTATGTTCGGGTAACGCCGGAAACCATTTTGGAAGCAGTTTCCGATTTTGAGAAAAAGATTGAGCATTATGATGTCCCTTCGGATGGGCTTGTGCTTTCCTATGATGATATTGCTTTCGGACAGGCATTGGGAAGGACGGCTAAGTTTCCAAGGGATTCCATTGCTTTTAAATGGGCGGATGAGCTTCGGGAAACCACGCTTACGGAAATTGAGTGGAGCCCCAGCAGAACCGGTCTTATCAATCCGGTAGCCATTTTTGAGCCGGTTGAACTGGAAGGCACTACCGTCAGCAGGGCTTCTGTTCATAATATCAGTATTTTACGTGGATTGCAGCTTGGAATCGGGGACCGGATAACGGTTTATAAGGCCAATATGATTATTCCGCAGATAGCGGAAAATTTAACCCGCTCCGATAACGTGGAAATCCCGAAAATCTGTCCGGCATGCCGCCACGAGACGGAAGTAAAGCGTGTCAACGATACAGAAAGCCTGTATTGTGCAAATCCGGATTGCCCGGCTAAAAAAATCAAGGCGTTTACTTTGTTTGTAAGCAGGGACGCCATGAATATTGACGGGTTGTCTGAAGCTACATTGGAAAAATTTATCGGCATGGGCTTTATCCATGAATTTGCGGATTTATTTCATCTTTCAGAGTACAGGGAGCAGATTGTGGAAATGGAGGGCTTTGGGGAAAAGTCCTATTTAAACCTGACCGGCAGTATAGAAAAGGCAAGAAATACAACGCTGCCTAAAGTGATTTACAGCCTTGGGATTGCCGGTATCGGTTTAGTTAATGCAAAAATGCTGTGCCGTCATTTTGGATATCAGTTAGATGCTTTGATGGGAGCAGATACAGAGGAATTAAGCGCCATTGAGGGAGTAGGAGAGGTAATTGCCGCTGCTTTTGTGGATTACATGAGTAAGGAAGACAACAGGGAAAGGCTTTACAGGCTTTGCCGGGAGCTTATTATAGAAGTCCCTGTTATAGAAGAGGGCAGCCAGACCTTAAGCGGGCTTTCCTTTGTTGTGACCGGCAGCTTAAACCATTATGCCAGCCGCAGTGATTTAAAGGAAGAGATTGAACGTTTGGGCGGCAAGGTGACGGGAAGCGTTACCGGTAAAACGGAATGCCTGATTAATAACGATGTTACATCAGCTTCCTCCAAAAATAAGAAGGCAAAGGAGCTTGCTGTGCCGATTTTGTCGGAGGAAGATTTTATACAAAAGTATCTTGGAGGAAATAGCAATGCCGATTAAGACACAAAGTGATTTGCCAGCAAAGGAAATACTGGAAAATGAAAATATATTCGTGATGGATGAGAACCGGGCTCTGCATCAGGACATACGCCCGTTGCAGGTTTGTATTTTAAACCTGATGCCAATAAAGCAGGATACGGAATTACAGCTTCTTCGGGCATTTTCCAACACACCGCTGCAGGTAGACGTGACTTTTTTAAACGTAAAGAGCCATACCTCTGTCAATACTTCTGCAAACCATTTAAACAAGTTCTATACTACCATAGATGAGGTCAGAAACCGTAAGTTTGACGGTCTTATCATTACGGGAGCGCCGGTAGAGGACATTACCTTTGAGGAGGTGGATTACTGGGAGGAACTCTGTGATATCATGGACTGGTCCTGTAAAAACGTAACCTCCACGCTGCATATCTGCTGGGGAGCGCAGGCAGCTTTTTACCACCACTATGGGATTCAGAAAAGGCAGCTTAAAGAAAAGCTCTTTGGCGTGTATCCGCACCGGGTGGCAAACAGGAAGGTACCGCTTGTCAGAGGCTTTGACGATATCTTTTTAGCGCCTCACAGCAGACATACGGAAACCCCGGCGGCAGCCATCCATGCATGTCCTGAAATCACTGTGTTAGCAGAGTCGGAGGAGGCAGGCGTCTTTTTAGCCATTGCCCACGAGGGAAAACAGATTTTTGTAAACGGTCATCCCGAATATGACCGTTATACCTTAAATAATGAATATCACAGGGATTTGGACAAGGGACTGCCCATTCATATTCCCCATAATTATTATCCCAACGACAATCCTGATGAAAAACCCCTGCTGCAGTGGCGTTCCCACAGCAACAATTTGTACAGCAACTGGCTAAATTATTATGTATATCAGGTGACTCCGTACGAACTGTAAAAAAACACGAACTGTAAAAAGAAAAAAACAAAAGAGCATAAGAAGAATAAGAGAGGAAAGAAAATGAAGCGTATAAGGATTGGAAAAAAATTTATGATATTATGTCTGGCAGGAAGTTTTTGCATGATGCTGCTTTCCGGCTGCGGCGATAAAAAGAATCAGGACAGTAAGGCAGAAGGTACAGCACAGACAGGGGCGGAAAGTACGGTACAGAGCGATACAGCGCAGGACGGTGTGGCACAGACCGATGGAGAGCTGCTTACGGGCAAACACCACGTAAATATCCATATCAAGGATATGGGGACGATTTCCGTAGAGCTGGATGCGGACAGTGCGCCTGTTACGGTGACGAATTTTATGAAGCTGGCAGAAGAGGGCTTTTATGACGGACTTACCTTTCACCGTATTATTGACGGATTTATGATGCAGGGCGGAGACCCTTTGGGAAACGGTACGGGCGGTTCTGAAAATACTATTACCGGAGAGTTTTCGGAAAATGGTGTGGACAATCCCCTGTCCCATACAAGAGGAGCTATTTCCATGGCACGCTCACAGGATTATAACAGCGCCAGCTCACAGTTCTTTATTATGCATCAGGACAATACTTATTTGGACGGAGAATATGCAGCTTTCGGCTATGTAACGGAGGGAATGGATATTGTGGACGATATCTGTGAAAATACCACAGGACAGGATATCAACGGTATTGTTCCTGCGGAAAACAGACCGGTTATTGAAAGTGTGGAAGTGGTTGATTAAAGAAAAGGGCAGTATGTAAAAAATAAAGGGGGTTACGGCAGTGCAGCAGATAAAAGACATTTTACATTTTAACGGAAAATGGAGAAGCTATCAGAAACGGGTATTGGACAAGTCGGCACAGTATTTTGCAGATAAAAGAATGCATATTGTGGCAGCGCCCGGTTCCGGGAAGACAACGCTTGGAATCGAGCTTATCAGGAGGCTGAACGCACCTGCCCTGATACTGTCTCCAAGCGTCAATATCAGGGATCAATGGCTGTCCCGTATCAGAGAGGCTTACATACCGGAGGGAACAGAAACCGAAGGTCTTTTATCAAACAGTATCAAGGAACCGGGTGTGATAACAGCCATTACCTATCAGGCCCTGCACAGTGGTATGACAAAAAAGAAGGGGAAAGAAGCAGAGGCGGAAACCGATGCGTCAGAAGAAGCAGCAAAGAGCAGTGCCGAGGAACCGATGACAGAGGTTGCTTGTGAAGAAACGGATTATTCCGATTTTGATTTTTTTGCTACGGTGAAAGGAAACGGCATCAAGACCATTTGTCTGGACGAGGCGCATCATCTGCGCAGTGAATGGTGGAAGGCACTTGAAGAAATGGTGGGAAAGATGCCGGAATGTACGGTGATTTCCCTGACGGCTACGCCACCCTATGATTCTACACCCGCCCAGTGGGAGCGTTATATCGGTTTATGCGGTCCCATTGACGAGGAAATCATTGTGCCGGAGTTAGTAAAGGAGGGGAGTCTCTGCCCCCATCAGGATTATGTATATTTTAATATGCCTACCAAAGAGGAAGAGGAGGCGGTTAAAAGGTTTGCAGAGGAAGCGGCAAAAAAAGCTGCAGAGCTGTTTGGGGATGAGGAGTTTGCAAACCTTATCAGTACGCACAGAGGGCTTTTGGCACCTAAAAAGTGTGCGGATCTGTTTTTGGAGAAGCCGGAATATTTGTCAGCGCTGTTAATTTTTTTACAGGCTAAAAATATTGCCTTTTCCGGAGAGCTTTTAAAGATGCTGGGAAAGGGAAACCGTCTGCCGGCTCTTACCTTAAGCTGGATGGAGCTTCTGCTTCAGGGCTTTTTGTATGAGGATACGGAAAGCTACAGCTGTACCAAAGAGTACAGGGAAAATCTGATTGCCAGCTTAAAGGCGCGTGGTCTGATTCAGAAAAATACGGTTTGTCTGGCAAAAAATGATGCAATTAATAAGCTGCTTATGAATTCCAAGGGGAAGCTGAACAGTATTCTGGAAGTAACACGGGCAGAATATGAGAATTTGGGAAGCGACCTGCGGCTTTTAATCCTCACCGACTATATTAAAAAAGAGTATATGCAGGCAGTGGGCAATGCAGAGAAGGGTGTTGATGAGCTGGGGGTTATTCCTATTTTTGAAAATATCAGAAGAACCTTTTCCGGTATGAAAAATGAGAAAAATACCACCTCGTCAGGAGAGCGGATTACTGCGGGAAATCTGCGTGTCGGCGTGCTTTCCGGCAGTATCGTGATTATTCCGGCAAATGCAAAAGAGGCATTGCAGGAGATTATGGATGAACGCAAGGTAAAGGGCAGCATGAAGGAGCTGACAGAGGGTGCTTATTATCAGGTGACCATAAGCGGTACGGAGCATACAGCCTCAAGTCTGGTAACGGAGCTTTTTAACAGAGGAGAGGTAAGGGTGCTTATCGGTACCAAATCGCTGCTTGGCGAGGGGTGGGATTCCCCCTGCATTAACAGTCTGATTTTGGCTTCCTTTGTAGGTTCCTTTATGCTGAGCAATCAGATGAGAGGAAGGGCAATCCGTGTGATGCGCGGCAATCCGGATAAGGTCAGCAATATCTGGCATTTAATCTGTATGCAGCCGGAGAGTGTGCAGGCAGTAACGGCAGCCGGGCAGCAGAGTAAACGGAACGTAACAGCCGGACTTAAGGAAATCCAAACAGGAGCGGACAGCGAAGAAGTCCCCTTAAAGGGGGAAGCGGAAACAGAGGATTTTGCTACCTTAAGAAGACGTTTTGACGGATTTTTAGGGGTTCATTATGAAAAGAACAGCATCGAGAACGGATTGCAGAGATTAAGCTATATCAAGGGGCCTTACACAGGCGCAATGCTTGAGAAGATAAACGGACAGATGCTTTTAATGGCAGCGGACAGGAAGGCTCTGAAAAAGAAATGGGAGGATTGTCTGGCGCCACTTACCAAAATGGAAGCGGTTATAGAGGCCGGTGTTTCCAAAGAATTTTTTAAAAAGGATTTTCGGTTTTACAAGACGCTTGCAGAGGCTGTTTTATTTGGTGCGGTGTTTGTTGTCAGTATGGTAAAATTCTTCCCGGCACTTTCTCTTGTAATATCCGGCAGAGAGGGATTCCTTAATGCCTTATCGGTGGCTTTTTGGGGAATCTGCGGTGTTTTTACAGGGGCATGGACAGGAAAACGAACGGTTTATCTTATCAGAACGGCGACTCCCGGACGCTATATGCAGGCTATCGGAAAATGTATGCTGGCAGCACTTAAAAAATTCGGTCCCATTTTGAGCTGTGATGTGAAAACAGCCGTAGACGAAGTGGGTGACGAAGGCATGAATTTTATTTATCTGCGCGGAGGCAGCGAGCGGGAAAAAGATGTTTTTGCCAAATGCATCTGTGAATTTTTCGGTGTTGTAGATAAACAGAGATATCTTTTAGAAGCACGGTACAGTGTATCAAAGCTGTGCAGATATTACTGTGTTCCTGAGCTTTTCGGCAAAAGAAAAGAGGATGCGCTGCTGTTTCAAAGCAAGGTAGGACGATATATAGGCAGTTATAATCTGCACTATACAAGAAGCCAGGAGGGGAAACAGCTTTTACTTGCTGCGAAGCTGCATTCCCTTGCCAATAAGAATCCTTCTTGTGTTGCGAAAAAAAAGGTAATCAGAAATGCAGAATAAGAGGCAGACTGAAAAGATACATTGAAAAGCTATATGGAAAAGCTATATGGAAAAGCGAAACGAAAGAAGTCAGTTTTGCGGATAAAGAAAGGTTGAAAAAATGGAAAATGACAGAAAATTTGCTTTGTTGATTGATGCGGATAACATTTCACCAAAGTATATTGATATTATATTAAAGGAGACGGTAAACTACGGTATTGCCAGTGTCAGAAGGATTTACGGAGACTGGACGGACCATTCCAAGCGCTCCTGGAAAGAATGTCTGCTTCATAATTCCCTGACGCCGATACAGCAGTACAGCTATACGGTAGGAAAAAATGCGTCAGATTCCGCCATGATTATTGATGCCATGGATATTTTGTACGGCAACCACGTGGACGGATTCATTATTGCTACTTCGGACAGCGACTTTACCACGCTGGCAAGAAGGCTTAGAGAAGACGGCAAAATGGTAATCGGCATGGGAGAAAGCAAGACCCCCAAGGCATTTGTTCAGGCCTGCGAACAGTTTAAAACGCTGGATGTGCTGTACGAGAGTGAAAAAGCATCTGAGAAGGAAGCTGTTTTGACAGAAGAGACGACAGAAGAAGAAAAATTGCCCGGTGGGGCAGGCAGGAAACAGAATGGCAGCGATGCCGAGGCAGTTCCCATTACCAGCTTAAAAACCATACGAAAGACGGTAATGGATATTATTGACGAGCAGACGGAAGACGGAGAGTGGATGAACCTTGGCGAACTGGGGAATATCTTACAGAAGCGGTATCCTGATTTTGACTGCCGTGTCTATAAGTTTTCCAAGTTCAGCAAGATGGTAGAATCCTTTCAGGGAATTGAGCTTTCTAAAAAGGATGTAAATCTGGTGTTGGTAAGAAAAGCTTTTTCCGAAAAAGAAGCTTCTGAAAACGCAGGTTTTGAGAAAACGGCTTCTGAGAAAATGCTTTCCGAGAAAGAGGCTTTGGGGAAAGCAGACGTAAAGAAAGAACTTTCTGAAAAGCCTGCGCCGGAAAAGAAAAATGGCAGGACAGCACAAAAAAGGCAGTCGAAACCCAAAACGGTAAAAAAGCAGACAAAGCAAAAGGAAACATCTGAAAACAAGGAAAAGGCCGAAAATAGGGAAAAGACCGAAAATAAAGAATAGGCCGAAAATAAAGAAAAGGATGAGCATAAGTAAATAACTGAAAAACCGGAGAAAAGAGCGTGAAAACGCTCTTTTTTCTATAAAGGCGGCGGTACAAAAAGAAGATTAAAAAGTAAGTTAAAAAAAGTATTGACAATACAGTCTGCTGGTGATATGGTTAATTACATAAGTAATGAACCGCACAACCAAGAAAAGGGAAAGGAGGGAAAAATGTGAATGAGATTCTGAATCAGGAGAAGTCCATATATCTGCAAATCAGTGAAATGATAGAAAATGATATCCTGCGGGATATTCTGCTGGAAGAGGAACGGGTTCCCAGTACAAATGAACTGGCGAAGCTGTATGCGATTAATCCGGCAACGGCGGCTAAGGGGATTAACATACTGGTAGATGACGGCGTTTTATATAAGAAAAGGGGGATAGGCATGTTTGTGGCATCAGGTGCAAAAAACAGTATAAAAGAGAGAAGACAGGAAGCTTTTTTTGACAACTATGTTAAAAAGCTTTTAGAGGAAGCGTTAAGTATCGGCATTACAAAGGAAGAACTGATAAATATGATTGCCAAGAGCAAATAGACTGTAAAATACAGAGTAAAGAGGGAGAAAGAAATGGAAGAAAAAATAGTTTGCAGTAATATTACAAAAACCTATGGGAAAAAGGAAGTTCTTTCCAAGGTCAGTCTGGAGCTGGAAAAGGGAAAGATTTACGGATTGATTGGAAGAAACGGAGCGGGAAAAACAACACTGTTATCCATTCTTTCCGCACAGAATCCTGCAACGGCAGGAACTGTTACGGTAAACGGTATGCCGGTATGGGAAAACAGAGAGGCTCTTGACCATATCTGTTTTTCAAGGGAAATCAATCCTATTGCCATAAACGGAACAGTAGCGAATTCCTATAAGGTAAAGGAGTATCTGCGCGCGGCTTCCTGGTATATGCCGAACTGGGATAAACAGATGGCAGACAGACTGGTAAAGGAATTTGAGCTGGACGTAAAAAAGAAGGTGGCAAAGCTGTCAAAGGGTATGCTGTCCATGCTGACTATCGTTATTGCACTGGCGAGCAAGGCTGACTATACCTTTTTGGATGAGCCGGTAGCCGGACTGGATGTAGTGATGCGGGAGTATTTTTACCGGGTTTTACTGGAGGAGTTTACAAAAAGCGGCAGGACCTTTATTGTTTCTACCCATATTATCGAAGAAGCGGCAGGGATTTTTGACGAGGTCATTATGTTGGATAAAGGTCAGATTCTTTTAAAGGAAAATACCCAGGAACTGTTAGAAAGAGCCTTTCATATAAGCGGAAAGGATGAGGAAGTGGACGCTGTGACAGCACACCTTACCTGCATGCATGAGGAGAAGATAGGAAGGAGTAAAGGTGTTACAGTATTGCTTTCTAAGGGACAGAAGCTGCCTGCACATACAGAGGTAACCGTACAGTCTGTTAATCTGCAGCAGCTGTTTGTGGCTCTTAGCGGCAAGGAGGGGAACTGATATGAAGGGAATAAAAAGAAATTTACTGTATTGGGGCTATACCATGGAAATGATTGCCGGTGTGGTAATTGTTATGATATTTTTTGTTTCGGTTGTAACCGGACTTTCTGCGAACAGAAATTTTTTTAAACTGTTCTTAGAACAGTTTGCCAATCTTTTTCTGATGATAAATTTTTTGACAGTAATTATGATAGCGATGTCGGCAGCCATTACCTATATCCCTTTTACCTTATCCATGGGCAGTACAAGGCGAGACAGCTTTATCTCTATGGAAATCATGCTTTTTGTACTGGAGCTGGAGATGCTTGCAGGGGGACTTGTCTCTAATGAAATATTGGCTCAAAATGAAAAAAGACCGGATACGGCAGAATTGTTTTTGTTTTCTATAGTAATTATGATTATTACGGTAGGAATGGGTAACCTGATAAGCCTTTTTTGTTTAAGGTTTGGAGGGATTGTAGGTGTTGTGGTTTATCTGCTGCTTACCCTTGCGGGATTGGGAGTCATACTTTATGCCGCAGTGGCATATAAGGGGGAATTGCTGCAGCTCTTGAACAGCGGCTGGACCATGGCAGCGGCAGTTGTTTTTACAGCAGTGACCATTGCCCTTCACTGGCTGGTAGCCAGAAAAATAGAAGTCAAGGTATAAGCGGGGGAGTAAAAATATGTTAAAGCAGATTAAAAATACGTGGATTTATATGACAAAAGAGTTTTTGCAGATTCTGGGGGTTACTGTAACTACCGGGCTTGCCACAATAGTATTGGTGTTCATTATAGTAGCCTGTATCACTTCTAAGGATGAACGGACCTATGCGATGTTTGGCGCAATGTTTGCCTTTATGATGTTTCTGTTTACAAGCATTTTTGTGGGAATACTCCAATGCCAGAGCGAGTTTGACATGATGATTTCCATGGGAAGAACAAGAAAAGAATTTTTTATATCCTATGCGGTTGTAAATCTGATAAATACCGGAATTGTGCTGGCAGTCATTGTGGGACTGGCGTATCTGGAACAGGGGGTGGCAGCTGTTTTTTATAAGGGATATACCTGTGAAATTGACTTTGCATGGCTTGTATTAAATGCAAAAGTGCTTTTGGGAGCCTGGCTTTTAGTACCGGCTGTTAGGCTTTTTGGCGGTGCTTTGTGCATTATATTTAAAATGAAGGTGTTCTGGGTGCTGTGGGCGGCTATGATGCTTTTTGGAGTATGGCTTAGAATGACACCTTCAGGAACGGGAAAGAGTGAGTTTATTGCTCTGGCTGGAAAAATAAAGCGTATGGGTAATATCTGGCAGATTATTATCATGGCAGTAATAGCAGCAGTACTTTTTGCGGCATCTTATTTTCTGTTAAGAAAAAGAAGAGTAGGAAATTAGGCATTCAGAACTTGGCGTGAAATTTTTGTTTTTTTGTGGTATGATTTAAAAGATGAAGCGGAAAGGAGCTTGCTCATGTCACAGACAACAAAACGGGCGCTGGAGGCATCGCTTAAAAATTTACTTCTCAAAAAGTCTCTTGATAAAATAACGATAAATGATATTGCGGAGGACTGCGGAATAAATCGCATGACCTTTTATTACCATTTTAAGGATATCTATGATTTGATTGAATGGTCCTGTGTTGAAGATGCAACCAAGGCGTTGGAAGGGAAAAAGACCTATAGCACATGGCAACAGGGATTTTTGCAGATATTTGAAGCAGTCAAAGAGAACAAGCCCTTTATTATGAATGTATATCGTTCGGTCAGTCGGGAACAGGTGGAAATCTATTTGTATAAAGTTACATATGATTTATTGATTAATGTTGTTAACGAGGAAGCCGGAGAGATGAAGGTCAGTGAAGAAGATAAAGCTTTTATTGCAAACTGCTACAAATATGCTTTTGTCGGATTGATGCTTGACTGGATTAGAGGAGACATGAAGGAAGACCCCACAAAAATAGTGAATAAGCTTTCTTTGCTGATGCATGGAAATTTTTTGCGTGCTTTGGAGGCGTACCGCACGGACGGAAACTAAACAAAGTTGCCGATTTGATAAAACATTTAGCAGTTTCACCGTCATGATAAAACTTTTATCATGACGGTTTTTCTGTTTATTGCAGATGTTTTGGACAATTACTATAATGATGCCATAAATTAAAAACTACGGAGGTATTTATTATGTATTATTCAAGCGGTAACTATGAAGCATTTGCACATCCTGAAAAGCCGGAAGGCGTGGAACATAAGTCTGCATATCTGATTGGAAGCGGCCTGGCTTCTCTGTCTGCAGCTTGTTTTCTTGTGCGTGACGCACAGATGCCCGGAACACATATTCATATTTTGGAGAAAAATTCAATCCCCGGCGGCGCCCTTGACGGTGATTTTTTTACAAATATAGGTTATGTTATGCGCGGCGGACGTGAGATGGATAACCATTTTGAATGTATGTGGGATTTGTTTCGTTCGATTCCTTCTATTGAAACAGACGGCATTAGTGTTTTGGACGAATACTACTGGCTGAATAAGAAGGATCCTAACTATTCTCTGTGCAGAGCGACTCAAAATCAGGGTGAGGATGCTCACACGGATAAAAAATTTGGTTTGTCTGACAAGGGCAGTATGGAAATCATGAAACTTTTCATGACGCCGGACGAAAAGCTTGCAAATGTAAAAATGACAGAAATTTTCGACAAGGAAGTATTTGACACCAATTTCTGGATGTACTGGCGGACTATGTTTGCTTTCAAGGATGACCAAAGCGCCCTTGAAATGAAGCGTTATATGCAGAGATATATCCACCACATTGGCGGGCTTCCTGATTTCACAGCCCTGCGTTTTACCAAATACAACCAATATGAGTCTATGGTGCTTCCCATGGTTAAGTATCTTGAGGAACACGATGTACAGTTTCATTATAATACAAAGGTTATGAATGTGATTTTCGATATTCATGACGGAAGGAAAATCGCAAAGACGATTGTTTTGGAAGACGGCGAAAAGAGCGGCAATATTGATTTGACTGAAAATGATTTGGTATTCTATACAAATGGAAGCAATGTTGAAAATTCCACTTATGGAAGTCAGACAGAAGCGACCGGCATGGACAGCGAGATACACGCAGACGGCAGCTTTGCACTGTGGCGCAGGATTGCAAAGCAGGATTCCGGCTTTGGACATCCTGACAAGTTCTGTACTGACCCTGAAGACAGTAACTGGGTTAGTGCAACCGTCAATACCCTTGACGAGAAAATTTTGCCGTATATTCAGAAAATCTGTAAGAGAGATCCCCTGTCAGGTAAGGTGGTGACAGGAGGTATTGTTACCGTAAAGGATTCTAACTGGCTTCTTAGCTGGACTATTAATCGTCAGCCCCAGTACCGGAATCAGTCTAAGGGGCAGGTGTTGGTATGGCTTTACGGAATGTTCTCAGACAGACCGGGTAACTTTATTAAAAAGACCATGCGTGATTGTACGGGGATGGAAATCTGTGAGGAATGGCTTTATCATTTGGGTGTTCCCGAAGAGCAGATTGAAGAGATGGCAAGGAACAGCGCCAATACAGTTCCTGTTATGATGCCCTTTGCCAGCGCCTATTTCCAGCCTCGCGAAGAGGGGGACAGACCGGCAGTTGTGCCTGATGGCTCTGTAAACTTTGCGTTTATCGGAAATTTTGCAGAGACACCGAGGGATACGGTTTTCACTACAGAGTATTCTATCCGTACTGCTATGGAAGCCGTTTATACACTGCTTGCGATTGACCGTGGTGTGCCTGAAGTATGGGGCAGCGTATATGATATCAGAGACCTGCTGAATGCTACCGTTGCTTTGCGTGACGGGAAAAAGATTACGGACATGGAGCTTGGCTTTAAAGAAAAAATTGCTTTAAAAGAAGTACTTAAGAAAATAGAAGGAACAGAGGTTGAAAAGCTTTTAAAGGAATATCATATAATCGGATAAAACAAAAACAGTATGGCTTTGCTAACGTCTGATAAGGAAGTATTTAGAAAATATTAAATATGCTGAATTATCGGCATTGCAAAGGCAATCGTGAAACATGATGAATACCGAGAAAAACCGTAAAAGTTTTTCCCGGTATTTTATCGCCCTGCAATTCTATTTGCCAATTTTGAAAATATGTTGATTTTGGTAAACAAAATAGGCATAATATAGGCGTGAGGTGATTATTATGAAATTGATAAACCGACAAATGTATTTAGATAAACTTATAGGCGTAATCGGAACACCTGTATAAAGGTAATTGCCGGCATTCGTCGTAGCGGTAAATCAAAGCCGCTTGAAGCATTTAAAGATTATATTGAGCAAAATGTTCTGAATCACAATATTATTCATTTAAATTTCAACTTGCCTGAGTTTGAACATTTGCTCGAATATTACCAGTTGTATGACTATATCAATTCAGTGTATGCAGTCTTTGACAGATATCTTTTGGAAGGCGGTATGGCAGGCTCGTATTTATACAAAGACTAAGAAGCATGTAAATTGAAGCCTGGGGAGGAGCAAGATGGATAGATATATTCTGGAAACACCACTTCTTGATTATTCAAATATTTCAATGCAGCAGTTAATTGAATCGCAGGGGTGGAAAAACCTTGATAAATTTGAGCGTATCAAAGAGATTTATGCCTTTGTACGAGATGAGATCCTATTTGGATATAATGTTGATGATAACATTCCTGCATCTAAAGTATTGTCTGACGGTTACGGTCAATGTAATACAAAAGGTACATTATTTATGGCTTTATTAAGGGCTTGTAATATTCCCTGCAGGGTACATGGTTTTACCATTGATAAAAAGTTGCAAAAAGGAGCAATGACAGGCGTTGTTTATAAATTAGCCCCCCAAAATGTATTTCATAGTTGGGTAGAGGTATTGCTTGAAGGAAAATGGTATGAATTAGAGGCTTTTATTTTAGATAAACCATACCTTGAAAGCTTGCAGAAACTGAATAGTGATTGTACGGGTGCATTTTGTGGTTATGGTGTTGCTGTAAAGGATTTCAAAAATCCGGTTATTGATTTTGATAGAAATAACACCTACATACAAAGCGAAGGTATCAATAATGACTTTGGCGTGTATGATAGTCCTGATGATTTATTAAAAGAGCATCATCAGAAAATGTCCCGCATTAAGGCATTTGTATATAGAAATGTGGGAAGACATCTGATGAATAGAAATGTTAAAAAGATAAGGAATGATAAATAGCACAAAAATTTAAACTTATAGAACTACCGCTTTGGCGGATAAAAAGAAACGGTACAGCTTCTTTGTGAGGTTGCACCGTTTCTTACTGTTTTTTTGACAAAGCTTTTTTAAAATAACAGCTTTGTCTATTTTAAATTTTTCACCGCAGTAGAAAGCATCAGCTTAATACGGTTTAACTGGTTTACTTCACTGGCGCCGGGGTCGTAGTCGATGGCTACGATATTGGAGGACGGATGCTGTTTTCTCAGCTCCTTGATAACGCCCTTTCCTACAACATGGTTGGGCAGACAGCCAAAGGGCTGACAGCAGACAATGTTGGGAACGCCTGCATGAATCAGCTCTACCATTTCACCGGTTAAAAACCAGCCTTCACCGGTCTGATTGCCGATGGATACGATAGGCTTTGCATATTCCACCAGGTCACGTATATGTGCAGGCGGTGTAAAATGCCTGCTGTTTGCAAATTCTTTTGCAGCCGCGCCGCGGAGCTTTTCAACAGCCCAAATGCCTAAAGAGGCAATGCGCGCAGATTTTTTGCTCATGCCAAGCTCTTCTGCTTTATAAATCTGGTTGTAGAAGCAGTAGAGCATAAAGTCAATTAAATCAGGCATAACGGCTTCGGCACCTTCGGACTCTAACAGCTCTACCAGATGGTTGTTGCCGGCAGGAGAGAATTTTACCAGAATTTCGCCAACGATACCTACTCTGGGCTTCTTTAAGTCCTCCTTTATGGGCAGGGCGTCAAAGTCACGGATAATTTCGCGGCAGAGGCGGTTAAACTTAAAGAAGCTTAAGTGCTTGCCGGAAACAAAGTCCTGTGCTTTTTTCAGCCATTTTTTATGCATTTCGTTGACACTGCCGGGGACTGCTTCATAAGGTCTCATGCGGTATACACAGCGCATGAAGATATCACCCAAAACAGCGCCGTATGCGGCACGCATTAAAAGATTGGCATTTAAGTGGAAGCCGGGGTTGCTTTCAATACCGGCAAGATTCAGGGAAATAACGGGAATCTGTTCCATGCCTGCCTTTTCAAGGGCACGGCGGATAAAGCCGATATAGTTGGTAGCACGGCAGCCGCCGCCTGTCTGTGACATGATAATAGCCGTCTTATTTAAGTCATATTTACCGGAAAGCAGTGCCTGCATAAGCTGCCCTACCACAAGAAGGGAAGGGTAGCAGGCATCATTGTTGACGTATTTCAAGCCAACATCAACGGAATGCTTGTTGTCGTTGTTAAGAACTTCAAAATGATAGCCGCAGGCATTAAAGGCCGGTTCTAAGATTTCAAAGTGGATGGGAGACATCTGCGGACAGAGAATAGTGTAATCCTGACGCATTTCTTCCGTAAAGGACACTTTTTCTATGGCTGAGGAACGGATGGTTCTCTGCTTGTTCTGCTTTTCCCTGACGCGGAGAGCAGAAAGAAGAGAACGGATGCGGATACGTGCCGCACCGAGATTGTTTACCTCATCAATTTTTAAGCAGGTATATATTTTGTCGGAGCCGGAGAGGATGTCGTTTACCTGGTCGGTAGTGACGGCGTCCAGACCGCAGCCGAAGGAGTTAAGCTGTATTAAATCCAGATTATCAACGGTCTTTACATAGCTTGCAGCCGCGTAGAGACGGGAGTGGTACATCCACTGGTCGGAAACAATCAGGGGACGCTCCGGTTTTCCCAGGTGGGAAATGGAATCCTCTGTTAAAACGGCAATATCGTAGGAGGTAATCAGCTCAGGAATACCATGGTTGATTTCGGGGTCAATATGGTAAGGCCTGCCGGCTAAAACGATACCCCGCTTGTGGTTTTCCTTCATCCAGGCAAGGGTTTCTTCGCCCTTTTTCTGAATGTCCTTACGGGCTATTTCCTGTTCAGCCCATGCAATAAGAACAGCTGAGCGGACCAGGCTTGGGTCAAATTCCGGAAAAGCCTTTACCAGTGCAGAAGAAATGGTATCGGTATCTCTGAAAGACATGAAAGGATTGCGGAAATCCACCTCGCCCCGTCCGATTTCTTCTATATTATTCTTGATATTTTCAGAGTAGGAGGTAACAATGGGGCAGTTGTAATGGTTGTTGGCACCTTCTACCTCATCACGCTCATAAAAGATGGCAGGGTAGAAAATAAGGGGTATATTCTGTTTAATCAGCCAGGTGACATGACCGTGAGCCAGTTTGGCAGGATAGCATTCCGATTCGCTGGGAATGGATTCGATACCCAGTTCATAAATCTGCCTGTTGGAGATAGGGGAGGGCACAACCTGAAACCCTAATATCGTAAAAAAGGTATGCCAGAAAGGATAGTTCTCATACATGTTAAGCACTCTGGGAATACCGATTTTGCCATTCCTTGCCTCGTTAGGCGCAAGAGATTCATAGGAAAACAGCCTTTTCAATTTGTAATCGAAAAGGTTGGGAACATTATTTGCATTTTTGGATTTGCCAAGGCCGCGTTCGCAGCGGTTGCCTGATATATACTGGCGTCCGCCTGAAAATTTATTGATGGTAAGACGGCAGTTATTGGTACAGCCCTTGCACTTTGCCATGCTGGTTTCAAACTGCAGGTCGCAGATTTTCCGGAAAGAAAGCATGGAGGTTTCGTAGCCTTCCTCAAAATGCTCTCTGGCAATGAGAGCAGCACCGAAAGCACCCATGATACCTGCAATATCAGGACGGATGGCTTCGCAGTCTGCAATTTTCTCAAAGCTTCTGAGAACGGCATCGTTATAGAAGGTGCCGCCCTGGACAACAATATTTTTGCCAAGCTCAGAGGCATCGGAAACCTTGATTACCTTAAACAATGCATTTTTAATAACGGAATAAGCAAGTCCGGCTGAAATATCGGCAACGGAGGCACCTTCCTTCTGTGCCTGCTTTACCTTGGAATTCATGAAAACAGTACAGCGGGTACCCAAATCAATGGGATGCTCTGCAAAAAGCGCAGCTCCGGCAAAATCCTGTACGGAATAATTTAAGGATTTGGCAAAGGTCTCAATAAAGGAACCGCAGCCGGAGGAGCATGCTTCATTGAGCTGCACGCTGTCTACGGTGTTGTTTTTGATTTTGATGCACTTCATATCCTGTCCGCCGATGTCCAGGATACAGTCTACCTGCGGATTGAAGAAAGCAGCGGCATAGTAGTGCGCTACCGTTTCCACTTCTCCGTCATCAAGCAGAAAAGCAGCCTTCATTAAGGCTTCTCCGTAGCCGGTAGAACAGGAGCGGACGATTTTTACACCCTCAGGAAGGAGGGAGTAGATTTCTTTTAAGGAACGTATGGCAGTCTTTAAGGGGCTGCCGTCATTGTTGCTGTAGAAGGAGTAAAGCAAAGAACCGTCCTCGGCAACCAAAGCAATTTTGGTGGTGGTGGAACCGGCATCGATACCCAAATAGGCATTTCCGCGATAGGAGGATAAGTCAGCCGTACCTACGTGATGCCTGTCATGACGTTCTTTGAAGGACTGGTATGCAGCCTCGTTTTGAAAAAGAGGTTCCATACGTTCTACTTCAAATTCCATCTTAATATCGGTGGAAAGCTTTGCAACCATTTCCTCCATGGAATAAAAAATTTCTTCTTTTGCATTTAAAGCGGAGCCGATTGCCGCAAAAAGATGGGAGTTATCCGTATCTATAATATGAGCATCATCTAATTTTAAGGTGCGGATGAAGGCTTTTTTCAGCTCGGAAAGGAAATGCAGGGGACCTCCTAGAAATGCCACATGTCCTCTGATGGGCTTTCCGCAGGCAAGACCGCTGATGGTCTGGTTCACCACCGCCTGAAAAATGGAGGCGGAGAGGTCTTCTTTGGTTGCGCCCTCATTGATTAAGGGCTGGATATCCGTTTTTGCGAATACACCGCAGCGGGCGGCGATAGTGTATAAAGAATTGTAATTTTTTGCATACTCATTAAGACCGGAAGCGTCTGTCTGAATCAGGGAAGCCATCTGGTCAATAAAAGAGCCGGTACCGCCGGCGCAGATGCCGTTCATACGCTGCTCTACATTTCCGCCTTCAAAGTAAATGATTTTAGCGTCTTCCCCGCCAAGCTCAATGGCTACGTCCGTTTGGGGCGCAAGCTCCTTTAAGGATGTAGCAACTGCAATTACCTCCTGAGTAAAGGGCACCTTTAAATGGTTGGCAAGCGTAAGACCGCCGGAGCCGGTAATCATGGGATGAACCGTAATATTGCCAAGCTTTTCATAGGCCTTTTTTAAAAGCGCAGAAAGCGTTTCCCGAATATTTGCAAAGTGCCGCTCGTAGTCGGAAAATAAAATTGAATGCTGTTCATCTAAAATTGCAATTTTGACTGTCGTGGAACCAATATCAATACCAAGCGTATAGGTCATATTTATCATTCCTTTTTCTTTTAAGTGCATATTTCTTTAGTGTGCATACAAAGCTTATTATACGACAGGATATGTCAAAATGCAACGCAGAAACCGTTGAATCTTTATATAGGGAACAGGAAAAATTTTCTAAAACTTTTACAAATTTTGTGTGAAATGTTTCGGGATTGGTTTACTTTGGAAAACAGGAATGATAGAATATATGCAGTCATTTATTTTAGAATGAATAAAAGCGGAGGAGAATAATACAGTAAATGGGAAAATTTGAAAAGAAATTCGGCAGGTATGCCATACCGAATTTATCTACAATATTGTTGATGTGTTATGCAGTGGGATATCTGATTCAGTTTATAAACGGAGATTTTTTAAACTATCTGACCCTTGACCCTTATCAGATTCTGCACGGGCAGGTTTGGAGAGTGTTTACCTGGGTAGTAGTGCCGCCTTCCATGGGAGGTATTTTTACAACGCTGATTATGCTGTATTTTTACTGGTCGTTGGGCAGTACGCTGGAGCGTACATGGGGCACTTACCGTTACAATGTCTATATTTTTTCGGGCATGCTGTTTACCGTTTTAGGCAGCTTTGTGGCAATGGGGCTTATGTATCTTGTTCACGGAGGGACGGGAGGACTTCTTTCTGTTCTGGGAGCCTCTACCCTGTTTAGCGCAGGTTCGATTTTCTTCAGCACAGGCTATATCAATATGTCCATCTTTTTGGCCTTTGCCGCTACTTTTCCGGATATGCAGGTGCTGCTTATGTTCATTGTACCCATTAAGGTCAAATGGATGGGGATTGTTTATGCCGTAATGGCGCTGTGGGGCTTTATTGAAGGCACCAAGATACCCATTATGGGAAGTGTCGTATTGGATTTGAGCATCTTTTCACGGACGGCAATTTTAGCTTCCCTGCTTAATTTCATTATCTTCTTTTTTACTTCAAGAAACCGGATTATCAGAAGTCCGAAGCAGATAAAAAGGCAGCATGAGTTTAAGCGGGAGGTACACAGGAGCGCAAGCACGATTGCAAAGCATAAGTGTGCTGTCTGCGGCAGGACAAGTGAGTCAAATCCGGAACTGGAATTTCGGTTCTGCTCCAAATGCAACGGCAATTACGAGTATTGTCAGGACCATCTGTTTACGCATCAGCATGTAAATTAGGACACATCAGATGCAGCCTGCCGGGCCGGGCATTTCATTATAAATATGTCGATTGAAAAAAGGATACCGCTTTATATGGAAAGAGAATTGTTATTTGCAGATAAGCTGCAGGAAATCAGAAATACGGCAAAGGCACAGGGAAATCTGGTGACGGAAGCCCAGGTAGAGGAAGCCTTTTTGGAATTTTCGCTGGATAAAGAAAAGCTTAATATGGTATATGATTACTTAAGGAAGCATAATATCGGCGTAGGTGAGCCTGTGGACGAAACAGAATATCTGACAGACGGAGAAAAGAATTTCTTACAGCTGTATTTGGACGAGGTGGCAGCACTTGATACGGTGAGCGAAGGCGAAAAAGAAGCAATTACCTTAAGTGCCATGGCAGGAGAAACGGCGGCACAGGAAAAGCTTATCCATATCTATCTGCCGGAGGTGGCAGATGTGGCGAAGCTGTATGCAGGTCAGGGCGTTTGCATAGAGGATCTTATCGGAGAAGGGAATGTAGCTGTTGCCATGGGCGTTAGGATGTTGGGAGCCCTTGAGCGTGCGGACGAAGTGCCGGGCATGTTAGGGAAAATGATGATGGACGCCATGGAAGCATATATTTCCGAAAATGCCGAGGAAGGGAAAAAGGACAGGCATATTGCGGAAAAGGTCAATAAAGTAGCAGATGCGGCGCGTGAACTGTCCAAGGCTTACGGCAGAAAGGTCAGTGCAGAAGAACTGGCGGCAGAGGGAGAACTGTCTTTAAAGACGATAAAGGATGCCATCCGCGTAAGCGGCGGTAAAATAGAAGATTTGGAGAAGGAAGGATGAGCGCCATAAAGCAGGACAACAGGGACTATAAATATGTGATGCAGGACGTATCCACGGTATATTTGGGGGCAAAATACACCTATGATGAGCTGATAGAGGAAAAAGATATTCCGTTTAAGATTAAAGCACTGGTAAACCGGTATGTTAAACCGGAGCTTTCGGGAGAAGATTTGTCAATAGAAAGCCATTTCTATTATATGGAGGAAAAAGGGTTTGCCTATCAGACCTTTTTGCAGCTTAAGACAAAAGTAAAATGCAGTGTGTTACAGGAAAAGAAGGGGCTGTTCGGAAAGCGTACGGCATATGCGGCACAGACCTTTAAGCTGCAGGATTTTGTAAAGCTTTCACCTGCGGAAAAGGAAAAAAAGGGCGTCATGATACAGGAAATCAGTTTTTCCAAGCTGGCGCTTATGGGAATGTAAAGGAAGGATTTATATGAGAATAGAAGATTTAAGAAGCTATGAACTGATTGAAAAAAGGAAGGTTTCGGATTTGAATTCCGAAGGCTGTATTCTGCGTCACAAAAAAACGGGAGCAAGAGTCGTGCTTCTTTCTAATGATGATGAGAATAAGGTCTTTTATATCGGTTTTCGGACGACACCCTCGGACAGTACCGGTGTTGCCCATATTTTGGAGCATTCCGTACTCTGCGGCTCTAAAAATTTCCCGGTAAAGGACCCCTTTATCGAGTTGGCGAAGGGTTCTTTAAATACGTTTTTAAATGCCATGACCTTTCCTGATAAGACCCTGTATCCGGTAGCAAGCTGCAATGACAGGGATTTTCAAAATCTGATGCATGTCTATTTGGACGCTGTTTTTTATCCCAATATTTATAAGGAAGAAAATATATTCAGACAGGAGGGCTGGCATTATGAACTGACGGATGAAAAGGATGCCCTTAAGCTGAATGGTGTTGTATACAATGAAATGAAGGGGGCGTTTTCTTCTCCGGATGATGTTTTCGAGAGGGAGCTGATGAATTCGCTGTATCCCGATACCACCTATGGCTATGAATCGGGAGGCGACCCGGAGAACATTCCGGAACTCACCTATGAAGCCTTTTTGGATTTCCATAAAAAATACTACCATCCATCTAACAGCTACATCTACCTGTACGGCAATATGGATATGGCGGAAAAGCTTGAGTTTATCGACAGGGAATACCTTTCGGCTTTTGAGGCGGAGGAGGTAAGGTCCGCGGTAGCCTCACAGCCTGTATTTTCTGATATAAACAGAGTGGTAAAGGAGTATCCCATAGGCAGCGAAGAGGACGAAAAGGGCAATGCGTATCTTTCCTATAATATGTCCGTAGAGGATACCTTAAACAGGGAGCTTTACGTGGCATTTCAGATAATTGATTATGCCCTCTGCTCCGCGCCGGGTGCGCCCTTAAAGCAGGCACTCACCGATGCCGGTATCGGCACGGATATTTACAGTAACTTTGAAAACGGTATTAAGCAGCCTTATTTCAGCATTGTTTCCAAAAATGCGGAGGCAGAACAGGAAAAAGAGTTCCTTGCCATTATTAAGCGGGTGCTTTTGGATATCGCAGAAAAGGGCTTTGATAAAAAGGCGCTGCTTGCCGGATTAAATTACTATGAATTTAAACACAGGGAGGCAGATTTCGGCTCTTATCCCAAGGGACTGATGTACGGCCTTCAGATTATGGACAGCTGGCTCTATGACGATAAGAAACCGTTTATCCATGTGGAAGCAAACGAAACCTATGCGGTGCTGAAGGAAAAGGCAGCCGGCAGCTATTTTGAGGATTTGGTAAAAAAATACCTGCTTGACAATCCTCATAAATCCATTGTGGTACTGGTTCCGAAAAAGGGACTGACTGAGAAAAAGGACAGGGAGCTTTCCCACAGGCTGGAAGCTTTAAAAGCCGGACTTGACAAGAATGCATTGCAGGAAATCATAAAAAAGACGGAGGCACTTATCGCCTATCAGGATGCGCCCGATGCAGAGGAAGACCTTTTAAAAATACCGCTGCTTTCTGTAGGCGACATGAAGAAAGAGGCTGCGGGCTTTGTCAATGAGCTGCGAAAAATCGGAGATACGGATTTTCTGTTCCATGACCTGTTTACCAACGGTATCGGTTATGTCAGGCTCATATTTAAACTGGATAAGGTGCCGGGAGAGCTGTTTCCGTATATCGGAATCTTAAAGGGGACACTGGGATTGCTGAATACAGAGCATTACGGCTATGCGGATTTATATAATGAAATCAATACCACGACTGGCGGTATGGCAGCTGTAAATAATGCTTACGGCAGCTATCTGGATGAAAATAAATGCACGGTGACTTTGGAATTAAAGGCAAAGGTATTGCAGGAAAATTTGCAGAAGGCGATTAGTTTGATGCAGGAAATCGTGCTGACCTCTGATTTCACGGATAAAAAGAGGCTGAAGGAAATCCTTGCTGAAGGAAAATCCAGAATGCAGGGACAGATGACCTCAGCAGCCCATGGTATTGCCCTTAACCGTGCGCTTTCCGGGGTGTCGCTTACAGCGGCAATCAATGAAACCTTGTCCGGTATGGAGTTTTACAGACTTATTGAGAGGCTTTCAGGCCGGTTTGAAGAAGAGGCAGACGGTCTTGTTACAAAATTAAAGGCTTTGGCAAAAACGGTATTCAGACCGGAGAATCTGATGGTGGATTTTGTGGGAAGTAAAGAGGCGGCATTGCTTCTGCCGGATATGATAGGGGCGCTTAAGGATGTGTTGTATACCGAACCGGTGGAAACGGGTCATTTTACTCCTGCTTTAAAGAAGCAGAAGGAGGGCTATAAGACGCCGGGGCAGGTACAGTATGTCTGCCGCGCAGGCAATTTCAAGCATAAGGGTCTGCCTTATAACGGCTCCTTAAAGGTTTTAAAGGTGATGATGGGGTATGACTATCTTTGGAACCAGGTGCGGATAAAGGGCGGTGCCTACGGCTGCATGTGCGCCTTCGGCAAGTCGGGAGACAGCTATTTTGTTTCTTATAGGGATCCGAATCTGCAAAATACCATAGAGGTCTATGAGAAGGCAGCAGATTATATCGCCGGTTTTTCCGCGGATGAGAGAATGCTTACCCAGTTTATTATCGGTGCCGTAAGTGACTTGGATATGCCTATGAATCCGGCTGCAAAGGGCCTCTTTTCCTTAAGCGGCTTTATGACGGATTTGACGGTTTCGGATTTACAGAAGGAGCGGGATGAGCTTCTTCATACAACCGCAGAGGATTTAAGGAAAACGGCAGATTATATCAGGGCATTTATGGAAGAAGACTGTCTGTGTGTGGTCGGAAATGCAGAAAAGATAGAAGAGGCAGGAGCTTTGTTTGACAGGATAGAGAATCTCGTGGTATAAAAACAAAAGTGAAAAGGGAGGAAAGGTGTATGAAGGGAATGAGAAAAAAAGCGTTATTTTTTGGGATGTTCGTGGCAATCTGTCTGGCGGGATGCGGGAGCAGTACAAATTCTTCGGCCTATGACAGCAAGGCAGAGATAAACAACATGTCCTCAGGCAGTTTGGGAGACAACGCACCGGAAGCGATTGTGGGCGAGGAGTCTTATTATGAAAGCACTGACAGCGCAATGCAGACGGAGGATAGCGTGCGTGACGGCAGGAAGCTTATCAGAACGGCAAATCTGGAAGTGGAAACCATGGATTTTGACGGTCTGCTTTCCTATGTGCAGGAAAAGACAAAGGAGCTTGGCGGTTATGTGGAAAGCATGAATGCCTACAACGGAAGCAGCTATGACAACTATACCTACAGCGGGAGCGGCTACCGCAATGACAGGACCGCCAGTCTGACCCTGCGCATTCCCAGTGAGAATCTGGACAGCTTTTTGACAAGGGTAGAAGAGAACGGCAATATTATCAGCCGTTCCGAGCGGGAACAGGATGTGACGCTTTCCTATGTGGATTTGGAAAGCCACAAAAAGGTTCTTTTAACAGAGCAGGAAAGGCTTCTTGTCCTGTTAGAGCAGGCGGCAACCATGGAGGATATCATTACCCTGGAGTCAAGACTTTCCGAGATACGCTATCAGATTGAAAGCATGGAAAGCCAGCTTCGTACCTTTGATAACCAGATTGAATACAGCACCGTTTATTTAAACATTACGGAGGTAGTGGAGCTGACGCCGGTACAGACAAAAGAACAGACCACATGGGAACGGATTGGCGAAGGCTTTATGCACAGCTTAAAGAGCATCGGCAACGGCATGAAGGAATTCTTTATCGGTTTTGTCATTGCACTTCCGTATCTGGTACTGTTTGCGGTTATTGTGCTGATTATTGTGGCTATTATTCTGCTCAGTGTTAAAAGAGGCAATATCAGAAGAAGAAAAAAAATGGAAGAGCTGCAGAAGCGTCAGATGGAATACATGAGACAGAACGGACAGTATATGCAGCAGGGAGTATTTCCTGCCGGAGGGCAGGCACAGGGAGCAGCCCCGCAGGCCGGAGGGCAGGCACAGGGAGCAGCCCCGCAGGCAGTAGGGCAGGCAACGGACAGACAACAGTGAAAACAGAGGAAACGGATAAATGAAGGAAAATGCAGCGTTTAAATCGGGTTTTGTTACTTTAATAGGAAGACCCAATGTAGGAAAATCCACATTGATGAACTGTCTTATCGGACAGAAGATTGCCATTACATCAAATAAGCCCCAGACAACCAGAAACAGGATACAGACTGTTTATACCTCGGAAGAGGGACAGATTGTATTTTTGGATACACCGGGGATTCATAAAGCAAAAAACAAACTGGGCGACTATATGGTGAATGTGGCAGAAAAGACGATGTCCGAGGTGGATGTGATTTTATGGCTGGTTGAGCCGGGCAACTTCATCGGCGCGGGAGAACGCCATATTATTGAACAGTTAAAAAAGACCAAAACGCCGGTCATACTGGTTATCAACAAAATTGATACCGTAAAGAGGGAGCAGCTTTTGGAGTATATTGATACCTACAGAAAAGAGCTTGATTTTGCAGAAGTTGTACCTGTTTCCGCATTAAAAGCAGATAATACGGATGAACTGGTAAAATGTATCATGAAGTATCTGCCGTACGGTCCGGCTTTTTATGATGAGGATACTGTTACGGACCAGCCCATGCGTCAGATTGTGGCAGAGCTTATCAGAGAAAAGGCGTTAAGGCTTTTGGAGGAGGAAATTCCTCACGGTGTGGCTGTCAGTATTGAAAGCATGAAATACCGTAAGAATCTGACGGATATAGAAGCGACTATCATATGTGAGAGAGACTCCCATAAGGGTATTATTATCGGCAAAGGCGGCAGCATGTTAAAAAAGATTGGGTCTTATGCGCGTCCGGAAATAGAAGACCTGTTGGAAAGGCAGGTTAATCTGCAGCTTTGGGTAAAGGTGAAAAAGGATTGGCGAGACAGCGATTTCCTTTTAAAAAACTTTGGCTATAATGAAAAAGTTACCGGTGAATAACGAATAGAAAATCAAAATAAGCGAACCCTAATATTGTACGAGGCAGAGTTACAGTCTGCATATTCGAGGAAGAAATTAAAGGGGGCGCAGGATGAACAACGAAAATTACTGGGAGCAGTTTATGGCAAGCGGCAAGGTAGGAGATTACCTGAATTATGTAGGTGGAATGGAGGCTTCCTTAAGTACGGAAGCTTCCGAAGGAGAATATCCTTATGCAGGATTTTATTATGGTGACGGGAATGGTGTTAAGCCAGGCTCCCGCGGGTGAGTATGACAGACGGATATCTATATTGACGAAAGAAAGAGGGAAGATTTCTGCTTTTGCAAAAGGAGCAAGACGGCCGGGAAGCCGTTTTATGGCAGCAACCAACCCTTTTTCTTTTGGACAGTTTAAGCTGTATCAGGGAAGAAGCTCCTATAATGTGGCAGAAACCAATATCAGCCAGTATTTTGAAGAATTAAGAACGGATTACATAGGCGCTTATTACGGCATGTATTTTTTGGAAATTGCGGACTACTATACCAGAGAAAACAATGACGAGAAGGAAATGCTGAAGCTGTTATACCAGACAATGCGGGCACTGCTTCATCCGGCGATTCCTGACAAACTGATAAAATGTATATTTGAATTGAAGGCATTGGCGGTAAACGGTGAATATCCGGGAGTTCCTGCGGATATGAGCCTGAGCGAATCGGCAGCTTACGCGCTTTTGTTTATCGGAGATGCAACCATTGAAAAGCTGTATACTTTTACGGTATCGGAAACGGTGCTTGCGGAGCTTCTTGCTGTTGCGGAGAAATACAGAAAAAGGTTTATGGACAGACCGTTTAAAAGTCTTGAAATATTAGAAAGTCTGTGTTGAAAAACCATTATAAGTCCGTTATAATAAAGAATGGCGTCTTTTAGCGAGGCAGTATGGCGCAATAAAGGAGAATAGAATATGCAGCAAAAAAGATATGCAGGTAAACTGGCTGCCGTTCTTTCCGTTCTGTGTTCTGTATTTTTTTTGACAGGCTGCGGAGAAGAAAAAAACGGTACGCAGATTACGGGTCTGCAGATAGGGAAGGATGGCAGGGTCACAAGTAATATTGTAGAAACCTTTGAAAAGGAGTTTTATACGATAGAAGGGCTGAATGCAATGATACAGGAAGAGATAACAGCCTATAATGCAAATCATCCGGAGGCCATCCTGTTAAAAACAGCAGAGCTATATGGAGAGGACGAGGTGCTTGTTACCATGGAGTATGCGTCCGATGAAGATTATATGGATTTTAACAAACAGGAGCTGTTCTTTGGGACGGTAGCCGAGGCAGAAGCGGCAGGGTTTGAGCTTGATGTGGAGCTTGTAAGCGTTTCTGACGCGGCAGTAACAATCACAAAAGAGGATATTGCCGGCATGGCCGACAGCTATATTCTGATTATCCGGGAAAATATGCAGGTGCTTTTGCCCCAAAAGGTATTGTATATGACCGCGGGAACGGAACTGATAAACAGTAAAAGCATTAACGTACAAAAGACCGATGGTCTGACTTACGTTATTATGAAATAGGGAGGACATTTATTATGGAAAAAACAATGGAAAAAATCGTAGCGCTGGCGAAAGCAAGAGGATTTGTATATCCGGGCTCTGAAATTTACGGCGGACTTGCCAATACCTGGGACTACGGTAATCTGGGCGTAGAGCTGAAGAATAATGTGAAAAAAGCATGGTGGCAGAAATTCATCATGGAAAATCCCTACAACGTAGGTGTGGACTGTGCAATTTTAATGAATCCGCAGACCTGGGTAGCCAGCGGTCATCTGGGCGGTTTTTCAGACCCGCTTATGGACTGTAAGGAATGCCATGAGCGTTTCAGGGCAGATAAGCTGATAGAGGATTTCTGTCAGGAAAAGGGAATTACCCTTGAAGAAAGTGTTGATGCATGGAGTCAGGAGCAGATGAAAGCATTTGTGGAAGAACACCAGATTCCCTGTCCTACCTGCGGCAAGCACAATTTTACCGATATCAGACAGTTTAACTTAATGTTCAAGACCTTCCAGGGCGTTACGGAGGATGCAAGAAATACTGTTTATCTGCGTCCCGAAACGGCACAGGGTATTTTCGTAAACTTTAAAAATGTACAGAGAACTTCCAGAAAGAAGCTTCCCTTCGGTATCGGACAGATTGGTAAATCCTTCCGTAATGAGATTACGCCGGGCAACTTTACCTTCCGTACCAGAGAATTTGAGCAGATGGAGCTGGAATTCTTCTGTGAGCCGGGTACCGATATGGAGTGGTTTCAGTATTGGAGAGCTTTCTGCCGTGACTGGCTGTTATCTCTCGGCATGAAAGAAGAAGAAATGCGTCTGCGTGACCACAGCCCCGAGGAGCTTTGCTTTTACAGCAAGGGCACTACCGATATTGAATTCTTATTCCCGTTTGGCTGGGGTGAGCTTTGGGGTATTGCCGACAGAACCGATTATGACCTGACACAGCATGCAAACGTATCCGGTCAGGATATGACGTATTTTGATGATGTAAAGAATGAGAAATACATACCTTACGTGGTAGAGCCTTCTCTGGGTGCAGACCGGGTTGTACTGGCTTTCCTCTGCGCAGCCTATGACGAGGAAGAGTTAGAGGGC
Source organism: uncultured Lachnospiraceae bacterium (assembly GCA_900551115.1). Lineage (GTDB taxonomy): Bacteria > Bacillota > Clostridia > Lachnospirales > Lachnospiraceae > Acetatifactor. The sequence continues at coordinate 14,738 of URUY01000015.1, read as the reverse complement.
GGCGATGTGCGTACTGTACTGCATTTCCATCCGGCACTGGCACCTGTAAAAATCGGCGTGCTTCCTTTAAGCAAGAAGTTAAACGAGGGCGCGGAAAAGATTTTTGCCGAGCTTAGTAAGAAATACAACTGTGAGTTTGATGACAGGGGCGCTATCGGTAAGAGATACCGCCGTCAGGACGAAATCGGTACACCGTTCTGCATTACCTATGACTTTGATTCTGAGACAGACGGCTGTGTGACGGTACGTTTCCGTGATTCCATGGAACAGGAAAGAGTAGCGATTGCCGAGCTGGATGCTTATTTTGCAGATAAATTCACGTTCTGATTGGAGGATATTTTACTATGAAACGTTTTACTTCGGATGAGCTTAGAAAAAAGTGGATACAGTTTTATATCGAGCGCGGACATGTGGATGTAGGAGCAGTTTCCCTGGTATCCGACGGTTCTACCGGCGTACTGTTTAACGTAGCCGGTATGCAGCCCCTGATGCCTTACCTTTTAGGACAGAAGCATCCCATGGGCGATAAGCTCTGCAATGTACAGGGCTGTGTTCGTACCAACGATATTGACTCCGTTGGTGATGAAAGCCATGTTACCTTCTTTGAAATGATGGGAAGCTGGAGTCTTGGCAGTTACTTTAAGAAGGAGCGCTGCAAATGGAGCTATGAGCTTTTGACAGAGGTGTTCGGTTTTGACGCAGACCATCTGGCAGCCACCGTATTTGAAGGGGATGAGAATGCGCCCAGAGATAATGAGACTGCGGAGTACCGTGTAGAGTCCGGCTTTAAGAGAGAAAATATTTATTATTTACCTGCTGAGGACAACTGGTGGGGATTAGAGTATGGTCCCTGCGGTCCTGACAGTGAGATGTTCTACATTGCAGACAAGCCTGCCTGTGGTCCTGACTGCCGTCCCGGCTGTCACTGCGGCAAGTATACAGAGCTTGGTAATGATGTGTTTATGCAGTATGAGAAGCATACGGACGGTACTCTTACCCCCCTTAAGCAGAAGAACGTAGATACCGGCTGGGGCCTGGAGCGTAACCTTGCCTTCCTGAATGGTACCCATGATGTCTATAAGGTAGACCTTTTTGCGCCTGCGATTGCTTATATTGAGAAGGAGTCCGGCAAGCAGTATGGCGCCGAGGAGAAGGTAACCCGTTCCATGCGTATCGTGGCAGACCATATCCGTACCGGTGTCATGTTAATCGGTGACGAGGCAAAGTTAATTCCTGCCAATGCGGGAGCAGGCTATGTGTTAAGACGTCTGATTCGCCGTGCAGTGCGCCATGGACGTATGCTGAATTTAACCAAAGAAAATCTCCTTCATATTGCGACAGTCTACATTGATAATGTCTATGCAGAGGCATATCCGCTTCTTGTAAAGAACAGAGAGTTCATCTTAAATGAACTGAAGAAGGAAATTGACCGTTTCGAGAGTACCTTAGAGAACGGCATGAAAGAATTTAATAAGATTTTGGAGGGCAAGCGCGAAGCAGGAGAGAAGGAGATTGACGGTAAATCCGCATTCTATCTCTATGATACCTTTGGCTTCCCTATCGAACTGACAACAGAGCTTGCAGGTGAGGAAGGCTTAAGCGTGGACGAAGCAGGCTTTGCTGATGCGATGGAAGCTCAGAAGCAGAAGGCAAGAGAAAACCAGAACTTCTCAGCCAAGCTGTCGTCCGGCAATATTTATGACAGCCTGGAAGAGAGTGTTGTCAGTGAGTTTAACGGCTATGATACCCTTACAGAGGAGAGTACTGTTACGGCACTGGCAGATGGCGAGGCGCTTACAGAGGTGCTTACCACAGGCATGCAGGGTACCGTAATTGTACCTGTGACCTCCTTCTATGCAACCATGGGCGGACAGCAGGGAGATGCCGGCGTGATTAGGAGTGCCGGCGGCGAGTTTAGGGTAGAAGATACGGTAAAGCTGCCCGGCGGCAGAATCGGTCACGTAGGAAGCGTGGTAGCCGGTGAATTGAAGAAGGGGGATAAGGTTACCCTCACGGTAGATGCAGACAGAAGAAGCAATACCTGCAAAAACCACAGTGCGACCCATCTTTTACAGAAGGCACTGCGTGAAGTATTAGGCTCCCACGTAGAGCAGGCCGGTTCCTTTGTGGACGGTGAGAGACTTCGGTTTGACTTCAGCCATTTTGCAGCAATGACCGCAGAGGAAATTGCAAAGACAGAAGCTGTTGTCAATGAAAAAATTGCAGCAGCCCTTCCTGTAAACACAGAGGTTATGACGATAGAAGAAGCCAAAAAGACAGGTGCAATGGCGCTGTTCGGTGAAAAGTACGGGGAAAAGGTACGTGTGGTTTCCATGGGAGATTTCTCTACTGAGCTGTGCGGAGGTACTCATGTTGCCAACACCGGTGTAATTTCCATTTTTAAGATTGTATCTGAAAGCGGCGTTGCGGCAGGCGTCCGCAGAATAGAGGCACTGACCGGAAACGGTGTGATTGCCTACTATAAGAAGCTGGAAGAAACCATGGAAGCAGCAGCAAAGGCAGTAAAGGCTACTCCTGACACTTTGGTAGAAAAGTGTGAGCATCTGATGGCAGAGCTTAAGAGCATGCAGAGTGAAAATGAATCCCTGAAGGCAAAGGCAGCTAAAGAAGCTTTGGGGAATGTCATGGATCAGGTGAAGGAAGTGAAGGGCACAAAGCTTTTAGCAGCCAGCGTGGAAAATGTGGATATGAACGGCCTTCGTGATTTGGGCGATTCCTTAAAGGAAAAACTGGGTGAAGGCGTGGTAATCCTTCTTTCCGCACAGGGAGATAAGGTAAACCTGGTTGCCATGGCAACGGACGGAGCCGTAGCAAAGGGAGCCCATGCAGGCAACCTGATAAAAGGAATTGCCGGTCTGGTTGGCGGCGGTGGCGGCGGCAGACCGAATATGGCGCAGGCAGGCGGCAAGAACCCTGCAGGCATCCCCGCAGCCATAACAGAAGCAGAAAAAGTGCTGAATAGTATGCTGGCATAAAATATAACAGAGAAAAATAAAAAAAATAGTTGACGGCGTACAATTTTATGATATAATGATTATTGTGCATGCGGATTGATGCAAGAATGCATGAGGATTTGCGTGTACATATATTAACCCATATCAGTCGAGTTGCTTGAAGGGACTGAAGGGAGGTCGGGTGTAATCATGTCAAACGTAATCGTAAAAGAGAACGAGACTTTAGATAGCGCATTACGTCGTTTCAAGAGAAGCTGTGCAAAAGCAGGTATCCAGCAGGAGATCCGCAAAAGAGAGCATTACGAGAAACCGAGTGTAAGACGTAAGAAGAAATCTGAAGCAGCAAGAAAACGCAAATATAACTAATCAGCAAAGTCCTAGGTCTCTTGATCCGGGACTTCTGTTTTCTGACAAATTATTAAGAGAAGCAGGAAATTTATTGTGGTTTTTTAGTGCAAATGAGGAGAGGACAATATTATGTGGACGATAAAGCTGCTTGGAACAGATGTATATCATCTTGTTGCGGCATTTGTAATCTACAGCATGTTAGGATGGCTTGTAGAGTCTATCTATATGTCATTTTGTAACAGAAAACTTACCAACAGAGGCTTTGCAAAAAGCCCCTTCTGCCCTATTTATGGTTTTGGGGCGGTGATAGGCTATCTTGTACTCAATCCCCTTCGCGGCAACGGTGTGCTTCTGTATTTTACCGGTGCCATTTTGGCAACTGTCTTTGAGTTTTTAGTAGGAAAGCTGATGATAAGGCTGTTTGGCGAGCTTTGGTGGGATTATAATGAGAAACCCTTCAATTATAAGGGGATTATCTGCTTAGAAAGTACCGTGGCATGGGGATTCTATGCACTGGGTATCGTGTATGTTCTGCATCACAAGGTGTATCAGGCCATTGATTTGGTAAAACCGAACATCGGGATAATCGTGATTACGGTTATTTTGCTTATTGTATCCGTAGACTATATTATTCAGCTTTTAAAAGCCTTTAAGGTAGATTTGAGCAAACAGAAGGAAGCTGTTATAGAACGGTATAAAGGCATAAGAGCCAGAGGAAATTAGGCATAAAATAAGGTCATATAAAGGGCTGTACTCCCATATCTTTATGTAAAGAGAGATAGGGAAGTGCAGCCTTTTTGTTTGCAGGAATAAGAAAAAGTTGGATGGCTTTTCTGCTGATGGTTTTAGTGCTTTTGCAGGGAAGCTTTACCGTATCGGCCAATGTATCCATTTCGGCGCCGTCTGCCATATTGATAGAAGCGTCTACCGGGCAGGTGATATATGAAGTGAATGCAACGGAGCGCAGAAGCCCCGCCAGTATTACCAAGATAATGACACTGCTTATTACCTTTGAAGAACTGGCAAAAGGAAAAATTGCCCTGGAGGATGAAGTCATAACCAGTGCCCATGCAAAATCTATGGGAGGTTCTCAGGTATTTTTGGAAGAAGGAGAGATTCAGACGCTGGAAACACTGATAAAATGTATAGCGGTGGCATCCGGCAATGACGCGTCTGTAGCTGTTGCAGAACACATTGCGGGTTCGGAGGAAGCCTTTGTAGGAATGATGAATGACAAAGCGGCAGAGCTTAACATGCTGGATACGCATTTTGAGGACTGCTGCGGTCTGAGTAATTCCGACAATCACTATACAACGGCAAAGGACGTGGCAATCATGTCAAGAGAGCTTACGACAAAATATCCGGAGGTGTTTCATTATTCACAGATTTGGATGGAGGATATCACGCACGTAACGGCGAGAGGAACCAGTCAGTTTACGCTGTCAAGCACAAACAAGCTGCTAAAGCAGTATGAGTGGGCTACCGGATTGAAAACCGGTTCTACGGACAAGGCAAAGTACTGCCTGTCTGCTACTGCTTCAAAGGACGGTATTGAACTGATTGCTGTTATCATGGGAGCGCCGGATTACAAGGTACGTTTTCAGGATGCTGCGGCATTATTAAACTATGGCTTTAGTGTGAGTAATGTGTATCTGGATGAAAATAAGGATATACTGACGCCGCTCCCGGTAGAAGGCGGCGTGGAAGAATGGGTGCTGCTTTCCTATGCAGGGGAGTTTAAGTATTTAGACCTTGGGGGAAATGACCTGAGTAAGGTGGAAAAATCTTTTGAAATGCCGGAAATGGTTGAGGCTCCGGTAGAAAAAGGGGCGGTAGCGGGAGAAGCGGTATACAGGCTTAACGGCAATGAAATCGGAAGAGTACAGATAGTGTATGAAGAAGGGGTGGAAAGGGCATTATATAAGGATTACCTGTTAAAAATATTTGACAGCTTTTTGCTGTAACAATATTTGTGCAGCAAAACAAAATATGATATACTTTTTATACTTGAAAACAGATATACATAATAAAAATCCCGGGCGCTTTTTATGCTGCAGGTATCTGTGCGCCTTGGGATTTGAAAGGGAACAGACTGCATGCTTTCAGTGATATGTACCATTTTTTTCATACTGGCAATAGTGGGGATTTGGATTATTTTATATGACAGCCACCGGTTTGTAACGGTTAGTCATAGCTTTGAATCTGCAAAAATAAAAAAGAAAACCAGGCTGGTTATGCTGTCGGATTTGCACAATTACCAGTATGGCAGGGATAACCGGCAATTATATGCGGCAATTGAGAAAGCCACTCCGGATGCGATTGTGATTGCGGGGGATATGATTACGGCAAAAACCAGTGAAAAATTCGATAAGACACTGGACTTTTTAAAGTGCCTTAAAGAAAAATATCCGATATATTACGCCTACGGCAACCATGAACAGAAAATTAACCTGTATCAGAAAAGATATGGAGATATGGGAGAACGGTTTGAAAAAGGGCTTGCCGATATCAGCATTGTACCGTTAAGGAACAGGCATGTGGATCTTCCCGACAGGGGGATTTCTGTTTACGGTCTTGAGATTGGACAGGAATTTTTTCAGAGACTGACTAAAAAACCTATGCCGGGGGAGTATGTAGAGGGACTTGTCGGCAAAAAGGATGAAAAGTTCTTTTCGGTTATGCTGGCGCATAATCCGGAGTATTTCCCGGAGTATGCCGGGTGGGGAGCGGATTTGGTATTGTCCGGGCATATACACGGCGGTATTGTAAGGGTTCCGTTTTTGGGCGGCCTGATTTCACCGTCAGTTCATTTTTTCCCTAAGTATGACGGGGGATTATTCTGTGAGGGAGAATCCCGCATGGTTTTAGGAAGAGGCATCGGCACCCACAGTCCCCGCGTCAGGCTGTTTAACCCGGCGGAGCTTTTGATAATTGATTTGAATCCTGCTTGCAATACCGAACAAAAACAGGTAAAATAAACAGCGGAGTTTATTTTTGCGCATTTTTGCGAGATGGGAGTTAACATGGCAATATCCGTTAAACTGGAGGTGTTTGAAGGACCCTTAGACCTGCTTTTGCACCTGATTGATAAAAATAAAATAGATATATATGATATTCCCATCGTGGAAATTACGGCGCAGTATTTAGACTACATACGGCAGATGCAGACTGCGGATATGAATGTCATGAGTGAGTTTTTGGTTATGGCCGCAACCCTTTTAGATATTAAGTGCAGGATGCTGCTTCCCAAAGAGGTAAACGAAGAAGGCGAAGAAGAGGACCCCAGGGCAGAGCTGGTACAGCGCCTGTTGGAATATAAAATGTACAAGTTTATGTCCTTTGAACTGCGGGACAGACAGGTAGACGCAGGAAAGTATTTGTTCAGAGAACAGCAGCTCCCCAAGGAAGTGGCAGGATACAGACAGCCCATAGACTATGAAGAGCTGATTGGAGAAATGAATCTGCAGAAGCTGCAGGATATTTTTAAGTCTATTATAAAAAAACAGGAAGATAAAATAGACCCCATCAGAAGCAATTACGGCAATATTGAAAAAGATGAAGTGGATATGGACTTAAAAACCGTCTATGTAGAGGAATATGTACAGAACCATGAGCGGTTCAGCTTCAGGCAGCTTTTGGAAAAGCAGCACAGCAAGATGGAAGTGATTGTTACCTTTTTAGTGATTTTGGAAATGATGAAAACAGGGAAAATCAGCATTGCCCAGGAAAACATATTTGATGATATTATCATTACCCGAAGAGAGAAAGGCATTGGTTAAAATGGACAGACAGAAAAACGAAGCGGTATTGGAGGCAATTCTGTTTACCATGGGTGATTCCGTGGAAGTAAGCAGGCTTGCGGCGGTGCTTGAGCTGAGCGTAAAGGAAGTAAAAGAAATACTGGAGAGTATGCAGGAGAAATATGAGAGGGAAGACAGGGGGATTTCACTGCTTTGGCTGGAGGACAGCGTACAGCTTTCCACAAAAGCGGAAATGTACGAGTACCTGATTAAAATTGCAAAGACACCCAGAAAAATGGTACTGACGGATACGGTGATAGAAACGCTTTCCATTATTGCCTATAAGCAGCCGGTGACAAGGCTGGAAATTGAACGTATCAGGGGCGTGAGCTGCGACCATGCGGTAAACAAGCTTTTAGAATATGACCTGATAACGGAGCTGGGCAGACTGGACGCGCCGGGAAGACCGCTCTTATTTGGTACTACAGAACAGTTTCTGCGCTGTTTTGGCGTAAAATCATTAGACGAGCTGCCGGAGCTGTCTACTATACAGGTAGAAGAATTTAAACAGCAGGCGGAAACAGAAGCGGGACTTATGCAGGCAGGCGCAGAGGAATAAAAGTACGTTTTAAAATATGTTTAAAATACATATACATAGTAGCAACGAAGAGAAAGAATGTTGCTGCTATGTATTTTTTTGCGAAAAAAAAGAAAAAAGAAAAGCGCTGTGCCTGCCTGCTTCTGACCTTTTTACTAAGCTTTATGATGTTTCCTCTTTCCGTATCGGGAGCGGAGGAGCCGTCTTTGTATGCAACGGCGGCAGTGCTTATGGACGCCGATACGGGAAGGGTTCTTTACGGTAAAAATCAGGACGCATTTATGGCAAATGCAAGCACTACGAAAATCCTGACCTGCATACTGGCGCTTGAAAATGCTGCGCCGGAAGATTTGGTGGAGATATCGGCCTACGCGGCGAGCATGCCCAAAGTAAAACTGTATATGAAACAGGGCGAGCATTTTAAACTGGGAGATTTACTGTATTCTCTGATGCTGGAATCTCACAATGATACGGCAGTTGCCATAGCGGAGTATGTAGGGGGGAGCATGGAAGGCTTTGCGGCAATGATGAATGAAAAGGCAGAACAGATTGGGTGTACAAATACCTGGTTCATAACACCTAACGGACTGGATGCTACACAGACGATAACCGATGAGAACGGAAATGAAATACAGCTTTCACACGGAACCTGTGCGGAGGACCTTGCCAGGATTATGGCTTATTGTACTTTTTTCTCACCGAAAGCAGAAGCCTTTTTGGAAATAACACGGACGGCTTCCTACGGTTTTTCCAATGCGGAAGGCAGGAGCTTTTCCTGTACAAACCACAATGCTTTTTTGGGTATGATGGACGGAGCGCTTTCGGGAAAAACGGGATTTACCAACAAGGCGGGGTATTGTTATGTGGGGGCGCTGGAACGGGATGGGAAACGCTTTACCATAGCGATTTTGGCTTGCGGATGGCCAAATAACAAAACCTATAAATGGTCGGATTCCAGGAAATTATTTAATTACGGCATCGAAAATTTTGAATACCACAGTTTAAACGAGGCTTCTTACGACCCTGATATACTATTACCCCTGTCTGTGGAAAACGGCCAGACAGAACGCATAGGAGGGACTGCTTTTACACAGTTAGCGGTAAGAGAAGGAAAGAATCAATATAGTAGTCTGGAGTTTTTGAAAAAAGCTGCAGAGGAGGAAAAAGCTTCGGGGCTTCTTTTATCAAAGGATGAAAAAATCGAGGTGTTCTGTCAGGTGGAAAAGAGCCTTTTGGCACCTGTGGCGCAGGGGCAGGTTGTGGGAACAATCTGCTATATGGCAGGGGGAAAGTGCCTGCGCACAGATGAAATCATAACCATTGACGTGATACCCGAAATTGACTTTTTCTGGTGCTTTTACAGGGTAATTGAAAAATTCCTGTTTCTATGATACGCTTAGAAAAATACCGTTTAGGGGATGGGAGGCAGGTATGGAGAGTGCGTTGATTTATTGCAGGGAAGATGAAAAGTATCCGTTTAAACCATGTGGATGCAGACCGGGGGAAGAGTATAACTATATGATGCAGGAGTATGCACCGGGAGATTTCAGGTATCGGTTTGTTAAATATTATAAAGAGCTTTTAAGCCTGAGACTGCATTTTAATATTTTGAATTGTAAGATTACATATAATCCCATAGCAGGTTGGGCAGATTTGCTTATGATAACCATATATCCGGCGGAGGCATCAGAAAAACGTATTATTTCACAACGGGTGGAGGAAGACAAAGAGCATCCGGTTTTTACATGCTTTTATCAGGCTTTGGAAAGATATCCGCTGCCCGGTGCAAGAGAGCATATGCTTCACGCAGTTATTGAGGATACGTTTGATATCAGGCTGAAGTTTTTTGTAAATAAAGCATATAGATTATGGAAGAATGCACTAAAAAGCCGTTTTCCGGAAGTAGAGGAGGCAGATTTTAACGGTGAAAACATCTATGTATTTTTAAAAAAAGGAAGTAATATGAAAGCACTGCAGGCAGAGGGCGTCCTTGAGAAGATGCGAGAGGCCTGTTATGATGAAATCATAAAATACGCCGGGAACAGAAAGGGACTGCCCTATGAGATATTTCATATCAAGATAGACCCTTCCGGTATCTATCAGGAAAGGGGGAGCAGATATTATTTTGACAGCATTGCAGAGCTTTCTGTGACAGTTGTCTAGAAGAAGATGTAAAGAGCGGAATGGTTAAAAATTACAGTAACCGTGCTTGCTGTGTTAAATGCATTGAAAAGGATAATTTTTTATTTTATATATTAATTATCTAACAAATGTTTGATGCCAGGGGGATACAATGAAGCATGCATTGAAAGCGGCAGGCGTATTAGGAGCGATAGCTGTAATAGCGGCAATAATAAAGTGGGACTATATCATATATTTTATGAATGTTTCGTTTCAGGCTGCGGAGCATATTGTTGCAGGTAAAGAAAAGCCTGTTGAATTTGAGCAGGCTATTGATACCCTGAGTATCAGCCAATTCATTGATATTTCATTTTTTGATGAGTATATGGAGCAGAATGGGATAGAGGATGAAGACGGCGGATATGTAACTATGGAGAAAACTGTAAAATCCATTTTAGGGGAAGAATAGCGATGCAGCAGGAAAATATTGTAATGAGAAAAAGAAAACATGAAGCAGGAGCGGTGGTGATTGAAGCAACACTGTCGCTGACGGTCTTCATGTTTTTTATTGTCACGGTTTTGAGTCTTGTCAATATCTGTATCTTGCAACAGAAGATAGGTCTTGCATTGAATGCGGCAGCAAAGGAAATTGCACAATATTCGTATATTTACAGCTTATCCGGTGTAAATGATATCCAACAGGGAAATTATGAAAGTGCAGCAATGGCGCGGGAGGATATCGGAACCGTTGTGGCAGGCATATCGGATATGTATGAAGGGATTTCTGATTTTGCGGGAGGAGATGCCTCCTTTCAGGATGCTTCGGAACAGTTTACCGGTTCTTTAGAAACGATAGAAACTACCATAACAGAGGCGGCAGGAGAGGGTTCTGCCTGGGTAATGAGTTTTCTGCGCATGGTGGGAAATGAGGCGGCAGAGGAGGTCAAGGGCCGCATATGCGGTGCAATAGCAAAGGGACTGATTCAAAAAAATCTGATCAGCTACAGTGACGGAAGTGCGGATGCATTTCTGAAAGGAAAGGGTGTTGAGCAGGGAATTGACGGCATTGATCTTTCTGATTCCGTATTCATGCTGAACGGAAGCAACGACATTATTTTGGTGGCCGATTATGAGGTGCGGATTATTACCCTGCTAAATCACGACATTACACTGCATTTCAGGCAGGCGGCTGTGACAAGGGCATGGGAAGCAGCTCCCTTAGAAAGCGGTATGGTGGGAGGTAATGAGGAAACACCGCAAGAGACAGAAAAACCGCCTATGACACCGGAAGAAATCCGTCAGAAAATGATTGAGGAATATGGTGAGGCCGCTATTCTTGAAGTTGAAAAATATATGGATACTTCGGAATTTACAGAAAGCGAATGGCGGTATCAGCTTTCACAGTACGCCGGTGCCGATATTTATGAACTGGACGGCATTCCCGTTATTAACGGCATGGTGGAAGGCAAGATGCCGGTAGAGGAATATGTGGAAGCAAGGATTGCTTCTGTAAAACAGGGAACGCAGGGGGATGAGGACCATCTCTTTGTACTGGGCTTCTATAAGGTATCTCCTAACTATATTGACTATGCAGAAAAGCATGGTGCAAATTATTTTGATATGGGAAGTGAGTGGAGCAGAATACAGAAGGAATATGGATTTACAGATGATGATATGTTCAGGCTATTCAACGCGCCGGCTTTAGACGAGGCGATACAGTCAGGAAAAACCATCGTATATGCCCACGATCCGAACGAGGCATCCAAAGACGAAGCCCTGTATAAAGAGTGGGAATATTTAAAAAAGAAGTATGGATATACCAAACTGGACAAAGACGAAGACGGCGATTTCTGGTATCCAAAGTAAAAGAGGCTAAACAGGTAAAAAACCTTTACAAATATTACATTAAAGTGGTTAAAAATACCGTTGCTATTGAAGAGAGGAGAACTGCTTGTTAATCTAGGGGCAAGGAATTAAAAAATATTGTCTTATGCGTATAGTGGATAGGGGCTGCTAAAGATGAGTTTTGAAGACCGTACAGGAACAATTTTAGAAGGTAAGTATGAAATACTAAAGAAAATAGGGCAGGGTGGAATGAGTATAGTCTATGTTGCTATGGATATTCGTCTGAACAAGCAATGGGCTATCAAGGAAATTAAGAATGACACCTCAAAAAATCGAGAGACCTTGATTAAAGGTCTTGAAATGGAAGCCAATATCTTAAAACGGGTAGATCATCCTGTGCTTCCCAGAATTGTAGATATTATAGACAAAGACGGCACTGTCTATGTTGTCATGGACTACATAGAGGGCAGGGCTCTTGACAAGGTTTTAGAGGAAGAAGGCGCACAGCCGGAAGAGAAGGTAATCGAGTGGGCAAAACAGCTCGCAAGTGCGTTAGAGTATCTCCATACAATGAACCCGCCCATTATTTACCGTGATATGAAGCCTTCTAATATCATGCTTAAGCCGGACGGAACGGTGAAGCTGATAGATTTTGGTACTGCTAAAGAATATAAAACAGAAAATATTGCAGATACGACAGCTTTGGGAACCAGAGGATACGCTGCTCCGGAACAATTCGGAGACAAGCTGGGCAAGGGGATTTACAAGACAGATGCTAGGACGGATATCTATTGCCTGGGAGCCACACTGTATCATATTGTGACAGGTAAAAACCCGGCACAGCCGCCATATGAAATACGTCCTATCAGGGAGTGGGATATATCCCTGTCTTCGGGTTTGGAAAAAATTATTTTAAAATGCACACAGCTAAACCCGGAGGACAGGTATCAGAGCGGAGCAGAACTGATATATAATCTGGAGCATTACAAACAATTAGAACAGCCATTTATTAAAAAGGAAAAAAGGAAACTCTTTTCCTTTTTAGTGTGTTCTTTTTTATGCATGCTGTCATTTTTTGTTTGCATATACGGTAAAAACGGCATGGAAACGGAGCGTAAGCAGGATTATAGAACCTTAATCGAAGAAGCAAATAATTATAAGATAGCAGGAGAGTATCTTCTGGCTTCGGAAAAATATGTACAGGCCATTACAGAGGTAGACGGTGCAAATGCAGAAGCATATCTGCAGCTTTTAAATTTATATAAGAATTATATGGAAACAGAAGAGGGACTGAGCCGCATAGAGGGCTATATTAATTCGGGTTATCATAACATTCAGCAAAATTCCGAGGTAGTCTATCAGGTCGCAATTACCTACTTTAATGAATTGAATGATTACCAAAGCAGCTTAAAATATTTCCGCATGGTAAACAGCGAAGAAATACCGGAGGCTGTTTATTACAGCAGTCTTGCCATGGCCCTTAGTGAACTGAATCTGGACTATGAAGAAATCGGAAAGCAGCTTGCAGCCTTTCAGGAATATAACACAGCGGTGACGGATGTAAATGCCAGACTGATTAATGCCAGAGCGCTTGGAAAGGTATACACATCGTATATCAACTATATTCCGCAGGCTGCAGAATGCAGTATTAAGGTTGCAGAGGATGCTTTTGATTACCTTTCCTATATAGAAGATGACAGCCTTCTGTTTTTATATGAATTGGAATTTTCCAGACAGCTGGCAGTAGGATATAGAAAGCTGGCGCAGGAAGCGGAAACAGAAAAGAAGGCGGCGGCAAATTACCTGCAGGCCATTGAATACAGCAGGAATGTATTGACTTTGGTTTCGGCTAAGGAAAATCCAAAGCTGTGTGCCCAAATTTATTGTGATATAGCGGAAATGTATGCTGAAATGGGAGAAAACCAAAAGGCACAGGAGGAGTATGAAAAGGGAGAAAAGGCGGTAGTAACGGAAAATATTGCGTTGTATGTAGGGCATTTGAAATTTCTGTATAATCTGGAAGCAGAAAAGGGGTCCGACTATACTAAATGGAATATGGAGGAGCTGCTTGCACATTATACGGAATGTGAAAAGATACCGGAAATAAATAATAACCTCCAGTATAAAAAAATAAAGCAGAAGCTGGAAGCCGCACTGTTGGAAATGGATTATACCATTGAAGACTATACAGGAGCGGAAACGGAGGAAAACGGTTTATGAGTTACCGAATTATGTTTTATGGCGGACTGATATTGTTTTTACTGTTTTTTTTACTTGCGTTGTTTCTGTTCTTCTATTTGAAAATCGGAAAAGCCATAGGAAATCTAAGCGGACTTAGTGCAAAACGGAATATCAGAAAAAATGGTGATAAAAATCAAACGTCTAAAGAAAATCTGCGTAATGGCGGAAATAGGGAAAACAGCGGAGAAATAAAAGTAAAACGGGGAAGAACGACCACAAAATTGACGCATAAGGATAGCGGAATGCCTGTGGCGGAAGAAACCACGCTGCTTGTAAATGATTTGGCAGAGACGGTAAATATCCGGTCTGAGCAGAAAAACGGAAGCTTTTTAAAGACGCTTGACATTGTAATCGTACATTCAAAGGAGAAAATTTAAAGCAGGATGAAAAAAAGGATAAAAGAAAACCCGGAGAAAAAGATGCGGAAAAGCAAAAAAAGAAAGCTGGCGGCGGGGCTGGCCGGGATATTGCTCTTAATTGCCGTATTACAGTACTTGCCGGTTGTATCCAGAGCAGAGGAAACTAACCAGGTAATAAATAATTTGACAGCCATACAACAGGAAGATGCAGTGAAACTGCAGTGGACATATGGGAAGATTCCTGATTCTGAGTATGCAATAACGGGGTATGAAGTGCGTTTGGAAAAGGAAGGCAACAGCATTGTGCTTAGTCAGGGGAGCAGTATTGAGGAACTGATGACAGAAACAGTGTTGGAAAATGCCAGAAAAACGGAAGCGACCTATACAATCGCGTTATATGGAACCTATCTGATTCCTGTAGAAAAACCGGTTCCCACAGAAGCACCCACAGAAGCACCTACAGAAGCGCCTACAGAAGCACCTACAGAAGCGCCTACAGAAGCGCCTACAG
>URUY01000014.1 GCA_900551115.1 uncultured Lachnospiraceae bacterium | reverse complement strand
TTTAGCAACAAAAAATGCCGTATTTATGCGGCTTGTGGCGTTTCGCAAACGCCTATTACTTTCTTACGCTGAAAGGAGTAAGAAGTTTTAAGATGTGCTAGTTTCGTATTTGTTGAAAAAGAACGGAGGAAAATTATGATTTCGGATGAATTGAAAAATATTCTTGAAAACATAACTGTACAAGGGAAAATGTGTTTTTTTGAAGGCGTATCCAAAGAACAGATTTTTGCATTTGAAAATAAGAATAGCATAGTTCTTCCGGTACAGTATAAAGAATGGTTAGAATATTCGGATGGTGGGGAATTCTTTTTGCCCGCTGGAGTTCAATTGTATGGTGTTGCACATAAACCTGTGATTGACGTGAATGATAGCGATAGACCAAATGAAGAATATGTGGTTATCGGTGCACTTGCTTCTGGTGATCCTATTCTATGCAAAAAGGGCGGAGAACAGATTGCTATCTACAATCATGAAGCTAGTAGAATTGAAGAAGATGAAATATATCAGAATTTCTATGCCTTTTTGAGTGATCTTAATGAATTGCTTGGGATAGGAGAGTGATCCTATGTCAAGGAGAACAGCAGAGGCAAGTAAAGCTATAAGATTAGCGTGGGAAAGAGAACAAGAGTTAGTAAGAGAAGGAAAAGGAACTCGTGACTGGACAGAGGAGGAACAGAAAGCCATCCTTAATCTAGACAAAGGAAAAGCATATGATGAGGATGGAAAAGCATTTGAAGGTCATCATATGAAAAGTGCTGAAGCATACCCTGAATATCAAGGGAATCTAGAAAATATACAGTTTCTAACTCGTACAGAACATACCCGAGCTCATGGAGGATGGCAAAAACCTACCAATGGCTATTATGATTACGCAACGGGAATAACGTATGATTTTGATGAAGATGGATTTACTCCTTGTAAGATAATCGAATTGAGTAATCCGGTTATTACAATTGATGCTTGTAATGTAGATACTGTGGTGGAATCGATTGACCAGGCGGATAATGAGACTGGTTCTGGTACCGATCCAACAATCAAAGACACACAACAGTCTGTTGTAGAAGATGTTTCTGCTCGTGACTGTGCAAAGAGTTTGCACACAAATCGAGTTTCCAAAGTATCCGTAATTGATGGTTTCAAAAATGTTGCAAACACCGTTAAGGATTTTTCTGACAAGCATCCTGTATTGACAACTGTTGCGGAAGTGGGGTTGGGATTAGCTGTCACGGCTGTTGCTGGTAAAGCGATTGATTCAAAAATAAAAACAAATCAATTGAGTAGCACTAGCCATGGAGTGCTGAACAATCAGACACTGAAGGATGTGGCTGAAACAGTGGCAGAGGTTGCTGGCAAATTTGATTTTAAGAAATCCGAATCTGCCTTTAAGCAACTAGGGTATGCTGTGGCAAAAAATATAGGGTTATCGGACGTTGGCAGGCAGAAAATTCTTCAGGATGCAATCAATAATGGAATAATGTCTAAGGAAGCGATTTGTGCTTTTTTAGAGAATAACATTAATCTGCATAAGGGGCAGAATTCCTTTAAGGATGCAGTTGGAAAGTGGATGGCAGACTTGATATACATAAGAAATGATATGTAAAGTTTCCTTTGGAAATTTGCGGGCATAAAAATGTATCATTAACATTGAATGTCTACGGCAGTGCCAATATGCAACAGAAAATTAAATGTATAAATTTATTAAATGAATTACTGTAAAAAATAGCATTTTATAAAAATTTTATATTTCCATACCCTCTCAAACCGTACTTTTCTGTGAGTACTTAATGAGAGGGTATTTTTTTACCTTCAGAGGGGTGTCAAAAAGCGTTTTTGTGTGAGTACTTAATGAAGGGGGAAATTTTTTCTTATCACAGGGTGGTCAAAACGCATTTTTCTGTGAGTACCTTATGAGAGGAAGTTTTTAGGAACAGAAACTTCCCGCTGAACTTTGACAAATAACGGATCAGCATCCGTTCATAGGGAAGCAATCTGAATACAGAAATTATTCTGGGAGCTGATTGCCGGTGCGCCATGAGACATCTGCAAAGATATATTTTCTCCTCTGTCTTTGTGAAATGGATAGTAAGGTGTGGAGCGATTTCAAACCGGACAATAGCATTCCGTGGCAGGAATGTGCGATGAGCAGAATAATGAATAATGATACTCCTTGAGATAGCCGGCACGCAGTGGCGGAGGTGAAATTCCTGTGATGTCTATGCCAAAGACAGTTCAGATTGTACCAAGTGTATTTTGTTTTGTAGTAAGAAGCAGAGAAAGAAACGGAGGTATTAGTGGAGAAACAAAAGAACAAAAGTATTCCTATTTGGGAGAAATCTAACCTGACTTTGACGGAGGCGGCAGAGTATTTTAACATTGGAGAACACAAACTACGGGAGATTACCAACAATCATAAGTGTACTTTTGTCCTGTTCATTGGCACAAAACGGTTGATAAAGCGGAAGGAATTTGAAAAATATCTGGAACAGGTTAGTGCGATATAGACCATATTCACAGTTGTATGTCTAGATAAAACGAGCCTCATATGGTATGATATAAATACTGCATTTGAGGCTCGTTCCGTAGAAGAAAAGTCTGTTACAGGCTTTTGAAGGAAAGGAGGCAATAGATGCCGAACAAGCGAAAGGACAACAAAGGCAGGCTGTTAAGGGCGGGAGAGAGCTAAAGAAAAGATTTGACATACATGTATCGTTATACTGTAATCGAACTGGTAGAGCGATATGTCAGCCTCAGAAGAAATGCGCGATACAACACCACAGTCGGGTACAATTTTGTACTGAATGTTTTACGCAAAGAGGAATTCGGATACCAGCAGTTAAGCAAAGTCAGAGTGGTAGATGCCAAGAGATTTTTGCTAAATCTTTATGACAAAGGACGGGGTTACAGTAGCATCAATAGCATCAAAGGTGTGTTAAAACCTGCTTTTCAGATGGCTGTGAATGATGACTACCTCAGGAAAAATCCTTTTGATTTCAGGATGGACTTGATACCGAATAACAGCCAAAAGAGAGTGGCAATGACCGAGGAAGAACAGGAACGGTATTTGGACTATGTTCGAAACGACGAGCATTTCAGTCGGTACTATGATGAGATAATAGTGCTGCTTGGGGATGTGAATTAGTGAATTCATGGGAATTACCTTTTCAGATTTGGATTTCGAGGAACGAAAAATAAGGGTAGACCATCAGCTAACCAGAACTCGGAATGGCAAATACTATGTGGAAGAAACCAAGACGGAGAATGGTGTTCGCTTTATCTACATGACGGATGAGGTAAAGGAGGCATTGCTGAATATCATCGCAAACAGGCAGAAACCAAGCAAAGAAATGGTAGTGGATGGTTACAGGGGATTTCTATTGTTGGACAAAGATGGTAGGCCTAAGGTAGCAATGCATCTGGAGCATGTAATGAAGCGGTTGCTTGATAAATACAATGCCACCCACGAGGAGCAGTTACCGAGAATAACACCCCATGTGCTTCGGCATACCTTTTGTACCCGGATGGCAGAGCGTGGAATGAATCCAAAAACACTGCAATATCTCATGGGACATGCTGATATTACGGTGACTTTAAATGTGTACACCCATGCTTCTTACACCAAAGTTGCAGATGAAATGGCTCAAATAACCGCTGTTTAAGCGGATTGCAGGCACATTTTACTTACACCAATTTTACACCAAATGACTGTAAAAATACGAAGAATTATGAAGATTTATGCCAAGATACGGTAAAAGAGAATATGGCAGAAACATAAATGCAAAGGAATGAAGAAACACCCACAAACGCAGATAAACCAAGGGCTTGCAAGGAATTGTAAACCCTTGTGGAAACGAAAAAGAGGAGTGAAAACAACATGATAAAAATACTATTCATCTGCCACGGCAACATCTGTCGTTCCCCCATGGCAGAATTTGTAATGAAAGATATTGTGAACCGTGCAGGTGAAAGTGACAATTTTTACATTGATTCTGCTGCTACCAGCACGGAAGAAATAGGCAACGGCATCCATTACGGGACCCGCAGGATTTTGCAGGAGAAAGGCATTTCCTGTACGGGGCATCGGGCAGTACAGATGACAAGGGCAGACTATGATAAATATGATTATCTGATAGGAATGGATGAAGCAAATATAAGGAACATGCTGCGGATAGCAGGCGGTGACGGGCAGAAGAAAATGTATATGCTGCTTTCTTTTGCGGGTAAACAGAGAGCAATAGCAGACCCGTGGTATACGGGAGACTTTGATACAACGTATGCGGACGTCAAAGAGGGATGTGAGGCTTTTTTCACATACCTTAAGAAGAAAGAAAAGTAGTGTGAAAAATCACGCTGATGCGCTGATTTTTTACAAGGCTGTTTGTTTCTGAGTGAAAATAAATAACTCTGATGGCAGCAGAGAAATCGCCTGCGCAAATTTCTCTTTGCCTCTTCGACATGGCTCTTAGAAATGAGGATTAAAAGGTCAAACAGGCAAGATTGTGTTGCAGGCGGGGCAATTGCATAATGTAACAGGTGATGACTGCATGAAGTATAACCGCCTAATGTATATCATGATAGGAGTTGCACAATTTACCATCGTTTCACATACGGCATAGGATATGTCAGAGGAGAATGCATTTTGAATAAGAAGTTTAAAATATACATTGTGCTTTTGGTTAATTTAATTATGCTTGTTCTGTTCGTTACTTTATGGATGATGCGGAGCAGAGAGATATCATGGGAAGGAGATTATTACGGAGAGGAATATACCCATGGAGAGAACGGAGTGGATTCTTATGACCGCCTTGCGGTGGCATTACATATAGAAGACTTAGGCGAAAAGTGGCATATTGAACTGGAGATAAAAAGATATCTTGGTAGCAAAACAGGTTTGGATGTGACAGTACTCAATATTATTTCAAATGAAACAGATGTGCAAAAACAGTCTGCAGATAGGGAAATTCATTTTTCGCTGCCGTCATTTCCTCACATGGAAGATACTATGTATGTTATCATAAAAAAAGAATCTGAAAATAGAATCAGTATTAAGTATGCTGAACAAGATAAAGAATGGGGAGAAGCATTTAGCATTTATTTGATGGAGAGGAATTAATTATTTTATATAAAAATAGTAGAAGAACAATTTAGAATGCAGATGTGTAGAAGGGCGCAAAACCGCATGATTGGTGTAATCTAAGCATACAAATTGACAAATTGGGTGTTTCTTTATAAGCAAAGGATGAACTATATGAATAAAAAAGATTTATTGTTTTATGATGCTTATGAAGCTTTTTATGCTATGGCAGAAAAAGCAAATGCATTCTGTGATTTTTGTAAAGATGCTTTTGGAAAGTCCCTTTTCGGAAATGTGTTGTTAATGCAAAAGGGGTATAACTAATCATACAAATATGAAGTTGTATAATTGAAAGAGGATTATTATGACAAATGAAATGATTATTCAGATTGCTATGAAACAATCTGCTATAGACTCGAATTGCAAGATGGAAGATTTTAAACAGTTTCAAAATGTTGTCACGGTATCGAAAGAAAATATTAATGCACGAAGATACTTAAAACTTCCACATATTTGTGACTTGACTTCATATGGAAATAATATAGTTGCAACGGTAGATGAAAAGTATATGGATACTGTTTCAGAATATATCAATACATATGCAGTAGAACGTTGTTTTGAAACACCTAATATGCATATCCTTAATGATGCATTTCAAAAAGACGGCTATAGAGTTTGTTTTATGGCAGAATATTTTCTTCCTGATGTTGAAGATTTAGTAGCATTGCCATGTAAGTATGAAACGAAAGTTCTTTTCGCAGAGGATTTTAAGGATTTATACAAGACAGAATGGAGTAATGCCCTTTGCGAAGAAAGAAAGGAACTTGATGTACTTGGAGTCGGTGCGTATGAGAAAGGAAGATTGATTGGATTAGCGGCATGTTCTGCTGATTGTGATACTATGTGGCAAATTGGTGTAGATGTGCTACCTGAGTATCGCAAACAAGGAATTGCATCAGCACTTACGAGTAGATTGGCTATCGAAATTATTAATCGCGGAAAGGTACCATTTTATTGTTGTGCATGGTCAAATATAAAATCAGCCAGAAACGCGATTAGGAGCGGATTTAGACCTGCTTGGGTTCAAATGACTGTGAAATCATCAGAGATGGTCGCATCTATGAACAAACAATAACGAAACTTACAACTCCCAGTTTGTAGAATTTAGAGAAGTAATAATTGGAGAAATAGATTATCCCGAAGAAATGTTTGATGTTATTATTTCTATGGATACTATGTATTTTGCAAAAGATATGGCGGCTTTTGTAGCACAAGTAAAAAGGTGGTTGAAACCGAAGGAGTATTTTTTGTTGGATATCAGGAGGGTGATGTAATGCTCAAAACGGAAAGTATGCATACCACTATGCTGTCAAAGGCATTATTGGCGAACGACATGAGTTATAAGGTAGTAGATATAACCGAGCAAACATATGAATTACTTAAGAAAAAACGAATATCAGCATTAACTCACCAAACTGAATTTGAAAAAGAGGGATATCGAGAATGGTTTGATATGTTGATAGGGCAAACAGAATGTGTCACAGAAACATTAAAGCAGTTTAAAGAAACAATGGCAAGGTATATTTATGTGATACGGAAGTAGATACAATTTCAACTTATAGAGTCATTTAAAACAGCCGGTTGTGTGCAAGGGTTTGGGAGGTTCCCGACAAGCAAAAATCTCTCTGTCTGTTGGTGGGAAAGTGTGATTTTTTAAGGAAGTGAAATTATAGTGTGTATTGAATGTTATATTGATGAAGCTAGAATAACTCCGTTGTTAAATCCGATAGAATGTTTGCAGAACCATACGCAATATATTTGCGGAACTTGTGGGCGATGTATCTGTATTGAACGTGACCCTAAGCGAGGGCTGCAAAGATGGAATTTTCCTTTCAAGTCATTGGAGATTGCAAAAATGTATTTGCGTACTGCTGATTACAGTATGAAGAAATCTTGCGGTATTTATGAAATAGAAAATGAAAAGGGCAGACATTCCTATAAAATTTTTGCAAGTGATAAGGATTTGCAGGTATACTTGAAAAAGAATAAAGGTAAATTATGTGAATGCATGAAACCGGTTTTTACTGTTGGAGAATATAAAGAATACGCAAATACACAAATACGAAAATTGACTTCTGGTGAAGTACATCAATATATGTCAGAACGATAAAGATCAGGTTGAATTATCGGATTGCCCCCATCATTGATTGAAACTTACGGAAGTGATGTAAAAAAAGTTTTTAAAGCAAATGGGGTACCTGTTTATTTAGGACTTGTTACAATGTTTCTTTCAGCATTTGTGCATTTGATGATTAGATGCGTTATTATATTGTTGCTTGCCCCTGTACTGTTTGAGGCAAACTTGCCGGTGCAGCTTCCATTTTTTTTTTGCGCTTGCTATATACATCATTGTATCACTGAGTATAGGGAGTATATTAGGGCTGGTTGTAAAAATCAGGCAAAGCTGACTATGATAGCACAACTTGTATTTTTACCATCAATTATGCTGTCAGGGATTATGTTCCCTATCGAATTGCTGCCTGATTTTCTTGAAACAATAGGGCGTATTTTCCCTGCTTTTTGGGGATGCCGATTGATGTTAGATAGTGGTTTTCGCCTTGAAAATCTATGGTATCTAATCGTTATCTTTTTTGTGGCGATAATTATATGTGGGATAATTTTGAACAGGAAATCAAGTACGGATATGAGGCATTTTGGCATATCTTAACCGGAATCAATAGCAGCCAGTCAAAAAGAAAACCCCTACAGCTCCCTGCGTTTCACGTAAGGCATGAGATATTTTTGTGCATAATGGGCGCAAAGACCGGTGAAAAGGCCGGTTACTATGCCGCTGATAACAAGAAACGGCAGATAAGAAAGGATGCCGATGGTGCGGGTAATGAAATAAGCTGTCAGAAGCTGACCGGCATTGTGGAACAGAGCGCCGAATATGCTGGTGATGAAGATAAAGCGCCCGGATAAAAAGCGGTTTATCAGGCACATGGCTATCAGGCTGAAAAGACCGCCGCACAGGCTGTACAGCAGGCTCATGGCCTGTCCTGCAAAGAAAGTGGAAAGCAGGATGCGGGCGAGAAGCACAATAAGGGCGTCAGCAGGGCTGAAATTAAGAAGCAAAATCAAAGTAACGATATTGGAAAGTCCCAGCTTGATGCCTGAAATAGGCACGGAAAGCGGAATGGCACTTTCTATAACAAAGATAGTCAGGGCAATTACGGTAAATACGGACAGGGTAGCAAGCTTTTTTATGCGCATGAAGGAAACTCCTCTCAAAAAACAGAATAACTTAGGTGATTGTGAAACTTTTTTAATAACTGAGGACATCCGGTTCGGTATCTGACGTTTCCGCCACTTGTATGACAAGAGCGTGAGGCAGGCAGACAATCGGAAGCAGGGAAGAGTCTGCATAGCCCATGGAAACGCAGAGCATGTCGGGGCAGTCGGCGTCGGTCATGCCGATAGCGCCTTTACGGACTTCAATGGTATTGTAACCGCCATCCGGGGAAGCGACTGTAAAAGCATAAGGTACTGTAACGGATGACAGGTTGATGGCTTCAAGAAGATTTCCTTCCTGATAAATATATGCGGTCAGATTTTTGGTGTCTGTATTATAAAGGCGCAGGATATAAAAAAGAGAAGCCGCACACAGAAAAAACAGTATTGCAGACAAAAGCAGTACCCGCAAACGCACTTTTTTATCAGTTTTATCTATAATATCAGGTGTTATCATATATCGCCCTTTCTTAAATCCCTGTGTTTTTCTGCCGTAGTGTCAGTGCAGAGACAGCAATTTGTCCTCTGCGCGCTGGTTATTTTTGTGCTGTATCATACGCAGTCATCGTATATTGTAATAGCATCGTCTTTTTGCTATACTCAAGATAGCATCGACAAGCTGATATGACGATTGGCAGGTGCTGATGCAATCTTTTTTTAGTATACCAAAAGGAATCGGTGAAATGAAGAGAAACGGAAAGTTTTTTTTAGAATGTTGCAGGCACTTTGTTACGAAAAGGCTTTTTGCCGGAAAATCTTTTCTTTGCTGGCTTTTGGCAGGCGGATTTGTACTTGCCGGCTGCAGCGGACAGGTGATGAAGTATACGGCGGTTAATACTGCGATGGGTACAGTAGTCCGTCAGAGTGTCTATACCAAAGAGGATGATGTGGTGAAGGAAGTGGAATGCATCATCAGGGAGTTGGAGCAGGAAGAACTGTCATGGAGAATCCCGGAATCTGAGATAGCACGCATCAATGCGGCAGCAGGTACGAACGAAGAAATCATACTTTCCGATGAATTAAAAGAGGATTTAACAATTCTTTTGGAGGTTTCTCAAAGAAGCGGCGGTGCTTTTGACTGCACGCTGGGAGCATTGACAAGCCTGTGGAACATAGATGCCTGGGCGGCAGGTGCAGGCATGGAAATGGCTGCTCCGACAGGAACAGATGCAGAAGATGCCGGCACAGCAGAACCCGGCACAGCAGAACCCGGCATAACAGAACCCGGCACAGCAGACCTGCCTGACGAAGAAGCAGTCAGTCAGGCGCTTGCCAATACGGGCTATGATAAAATAGAAGTAAACGATGGCAGAATAAGCCTTCCGGAGGGAATGCGTCTTGATTTGGGAGCAGTCGGCAAAGGTATCGCCTGTGATAGGATTGCGGCTTATCTGGAGGAGGAAAAGGTCTATGGAGCGGTGATTTCCGTAGGCGGCAGTATTCTGACCTATGGGGAAAAGCCGGATGGCACGCCCTGGCAGGTGGGCATTGTAAATCCCAGAGATACGGCATCGCTTGCAGGCACGCTTTCTTTGAAAGGACAGTGGTTTGTATCTACCTCCGGCGATTATGAACGCTATGTGGAGGTTGACGGCAAAAGGTTTCATCATATACTTAACCCTTCTACCGGTTATCCGGCAGAAAGCGGCGTTTGCAGTGTGACCATTTTGTGCAAAAGCGGTCTTTTAAGCGATGCCCTTTCCACGGCTTGTTTCGTAATGGGGGCTGAAAAAGGCATGGAGCTTGCGGAAAGCTACGGCGCGGAAGCCTTGTTTATAGACGAGCAGGGAAATATTACCATGACCGATGGGATGCAGGCTGTTTTTAAAGAAGCAGGAGATAATAAAAGCTGATAGGTAATTGTATGCGCTGACTTTTTCACACGGCTGTTTGTTTCTGAGCGAAAGCAAATAGCTTTGATGGCAGAAGAGAAAGATCCTGTGCGGATTTCTATTCGTCTCTTCGTGACAAGTTGCTCAGAAATGGAGAATAAGATTGCAAAAAAAGAGAGAGGCAGCCCGGCTGATTACACAATGGGGATTGCAGATTGAAAAGGCAGAAGATAAAAATACGGTGATGTGCGAGTATCCGAGACCCTGCATGCAGCGTGAGGAATGGCAGTGTCTGAACGGTCTGTGGAAGTATGCTTTTTTACAGGAGAAAAAAGCACCGGCCTCTTTTAACGGAGAAATTCTGGTTCCTTTTTCTCCCGAAACCCGTTTGTCCGGCGTAGAGAAGCAGCTTTTACCGGGCATGTATTTGTGGTATGAAAGAAAAATAGAATTTAAAGATGCAGTACGGGAGGAATTTGCAAAGGGAAAAAGCCTTCTGCTTCATTTCGGAGCAGTGGACCAAAGCTGTGAAGTCTATATAAACGGAAAAAAAGCCGGAAATCACTGCGGTGGCTATCTACCCTTTACCGTGAATATTACCGATGTGCTTGACAGGGAGGCTGCACTTGCCGAAGGAGGCTGCACCATCAGTGTGTGCGTGCAGGATGTTTCGGACACTTCTTATCATAGTGTGGGGAAGCAGACGCTTACCCCGGGCGGTATGTATTATACGGCAACCAGTGGTATCTGGCAGACAGTGTGGCTGGAGGCAGTTCCTGCCATACATCTGGAAAGCGTCATTTGGGAAGCCTGCTATGATGACGGAAAAATCAAACTGGAAACCAGGCTTTTGGGAGCAGGAAGCCAAAACAATACCGAAGAAATTTACCAGCTAAAGCTTAGTTTCCCTAACGGGGAATATGAAGAAAAAACGCTTCCCGCAGGGAAATGCGTTTTTATTGACCTGCCGGATTTTAAAAGCTGGAGTCCCGAAAGCCCTTATCTTTACGAGGTAACGCTTGCTTTATATAAAAATGGGCAGCTTTTAGACCGGGTGGAAAGCTATTTTGCCATGCGGAAATGCAGTATCGGTACGGACAGCGAGGGAATCCGGCGGATTTTCTTAAATAACAGACCTTACATGCAGGTAGGGGTGCTGGACCAGGGCTACTGGCCGGAGAGCATGTATACGCCGCCCGGTGAAGAAGCCATGATTTACGATATCAAAGCCATGAAGGAGCTGGGCTTTAATATGCTGCGCAAGCATGTGAAGGTGGAGCCGGAGAGATGGTATTATCATTGTGACAGGCTGGGAATGCTGGTATGGCAGGATATGGTAAACGGCGGCAGGAAAAATAAAAGTCTTTATGTGACCTATTTGGCGACCTTATTTAATCTTTTGGGCATAAGACCGGGGGATGGACATCGGATTTTACTGTCCAGACAGGACAAAGCCGGAAGAGAGGAATATGTGCAGGAGCTTGAGGAAATGGTGGGCAGCTTAAAGAACCACCCCTGTGTAGTTTGCATAGTTCCCTTTAACGAAGGCTGGGGGCAGTTTGAAACAAACAGGCTTACCGGGCTTGTAAAGAAGATGGATAAGAGCATTATCGTAGACCAGGCAAGCGGCTGGTTTGATATGGGAGGCGGCGATTTAAAGAGCCTGCATTATTATTTCTTTAAGCTTAAATATAAAAGAGAGGCTGTACGTGCGCTGGCACTGACGGAATTTGGCGGCTATGCAAGAAAAATTCCCGGGCATACCAGCCATGAAAAAGAATACGGCTACAAGACCTTTTCTTCTAAAGAAGATTTGGAAAAAGGTTATACAGCGCTTTTAAAAGAAACGATTCTGCCTGCGGTAAGGAACGGTATCAGTGCAACGGTTTATACGCAGCTTTCCGATGTAGAGGAGGAAATCAACGGATTGTATACCTATGACCGCCGGATATTAAAAATGGACGGTTCCCTGATAAAAAAGTGGAATGACAAACTGTGCAGGGCAGTTGACAAAAGCCTGGAAAGATGATACATTTATAAAAATAGGAATCATTACTATTAATAAAATCCTTATAGGAAATGGTTCGATTTTGGTACAAAAGCATTTTGATACTGAGGAAAACAGATACCCATGAAAATGCTATACAGGATAATTGTCACATATGGGTATCGCCACACAAGGAAAACGGACAATCAGAAGGAGGATTCGCAATGAAAGAATTAAAGGGAACAAAAACAGAAGCAAACCTGCTTGCAGCTTTTGCAGGGGAGTCACAGGCAAGAAATAAATATACTTATTTTGCCAGCAAGGCCAAAAAGGACGGTTATGTACAGATTGCCGCTATTTTTGAGGAAACGGCAAACAATGAAAAGGAGCATGCAAAGCTTTGGTATAAGCTTTTAAACGGTGGTGCCGTTGGCAGTACGATAGACAATCTGAAGGATGCGGCAGCGGGAGAAAATTATGAATGGACCGAGATGTATGCTGATTTTGCCAGGGAAGCAAAAGAAGAAGGCTTTGATGAAATTGCAAGGCTGTTTGCAGGGGTTGCGGCAATCGAAAAGGAACATGAGGAGCGATACAAGAAGCTGCTTGCCAATGTAGAGGGCGGTCTGGTATTTTCAAAGGACGGCGATGTAATCTGGCAGTGTTCTAACTGCGGACATATCTGTGTAGGCAGAAAAGCACCGGAGGTATGCCCGGTATGCGCACATCCCCAAAGCTACTTCCAGGTAAAGGCTGAGAATTATTAGTACGAAAAAATACGAAAAAAGCTATTGAAGCAGAGAGCTTTGTCAGGTATAATAAACATATAGATATTTTTGCAGATTCCCATTTTTTTTGTGGCTGGCAGCCGGCGGGCATGAGGAGGATAAGGATGCGTAAGAATGAAAAAGGTTTATTGAATGATTATGGCTTTTCACTGCTTGAATTAATAATCGTGATTGCCATTATGGCTGTTTTGATTGGTATTTTGATGCCAAGCTATCTTAAATATGTTGAAAAGTCAAAGAGGACCGCAGATGTACATAATGCCCGTGAGATAAGGGATGCCTTTGAACGGATTGCAATTACACTGGATCCGGGAACCGGCGGAGGCGGACTGCCTGCTTCGTCAGCAATTATGTGGAATAAGGATTCCACAATGCATGAACCGCCCCGAAATATTGCGGAATATGTATTTGATGAACTGGGCAGGGTACCCATATCAGAAACAAATGAAGATTATTTTTGGGTAGTAAACTTTGACCCGGCTACCGGTTCCGTGCAGAAGATATATTTTACCGACAGACCGGGAGGTGCGCTGTCTTTAGAACTGTATCCTGATTATACAGAGTTCTTGACAGGAAACTGATTAAAGGCTATACTATTTCTAAAATATGATTATGAAACCGATGATTGAGAATAGTAAGCTTGGGAAAATCAACAGAGACCTGCGGATGGTGGGATGCAGGGGTGGAAGCAGGCTGAATGGGCTCATGAGGGCAATCCGAAGCAAGTAGGCATTGACGGCATCCGGCCGTTATCCGGTAAGCATATGATGGTATGTGATACAAGGTGGCAAATAAGAGAACTCTTATCCTGTGTGGATAAGAGTTTTTTTGTTGATAGGAAAGACCATTGTATTTTTCAAATAGTAAGCAAAAAGGAGATTTAAGAGTATGAGTAAGATTATTTTAACAGGAGACCGTCCTACGGGCAGACTGCATGTGGGGCATTATGTGGGTTCCTTAAGGGGCAGGGTAGAACTGCAGAATTCAGGTGAGTACGACAAGATTTTTATTATGATTGCGGATGCGCAGGCGCTTACTGACAATGCGGACAATCCAGAAAAGGTAAGGCAGAATATCATTGAAGTTGCACTGGATTATATGTCCTGTGGACTGGACCCGGCAAAATCAACACTTTTCATACAGTCACAGATTCAGGAGCTGACAGAGCTTTCCTTCTATTATATGAATCTGGTTACGGTTTCCAGACTGCAGCGTAATCCTACGGTAAAGAGCGAGATTCAGATGAGGAATTTTGAAACCAGTATTCCGGTAGGCTTTTTCACCTATCCCATCAGTCAGGCAGCAGATATAACGGCGTTTAAGGCAACTACGGTTCCGGTAGGCGAGGACCAGCTTCCCATGATTGAGCAGTGCCGTGAAATAGTGAGGAAATTCAACTCGGTTTATGGGGAAACACTGGTGGAGCCGGAAGCATTAATTCCGAAAAATGAGGTTTGCTGCCGTCTGCCGGGTATTGACGGAAAAGCAAAAATGAGCAAATCCTTAGGAAACTGCATTTATCTGTCTGATTCGGCTGATGAAGTGCGCACCAAGATTATGAGCATGTTTACAGACCCTAACCATTTAAAGATTACGGACCCCGGTTCTTTGGAAGGCAATACCGTATTTACTTATTTGGATGCTTTCTGCAAGGAGGAACACTTCGGAAGATATCTGCCTGATTATGCAAATCTGGATGAGTTAAAGGGGCATTATCAGAGAGGCGGTCTCGGGGACGTTAAGGTAAAGAAATTCTTAAATGCCATTATGCAGGAGGAACTGGAGCCTATCCGTGCCCGCAGAAAAGAGCTGGAAAAGCAGATTCCCGATATTTACGATATTCTGAAAAAGGGAAGCGAGACGGCAAGGGAAACAGCGGCGCAGACCATGTCCGAGGTAAAGGCTGCTATGAAAATCAATTACTTTGATGATGAGGCGCTGATTGCAGCACAGGCTGCAAAGTATGCCGCTAATGCACAGAAGGATTGATAAAGCGGTGATACACTGTTGCAGTACGGTTGCAATACTGTTGAAGTACTAAAAATAGATGTTTACAAGCAGTACGTTTTATGGTATGCTTACAAAGTATGATTTAGCC
The DNA here is from genome assembly GCA_900551115.1 of uncultured Lachnospiraceae bacterium. GTDB lineage: Bacteria > Bacillota > Clostridia > Lachnospirales > Lachnospiraceae > Acetatifactor. The sequence continues at coordinate 77,420 of URUY01000014.1, read as the reverse complement.
GATACTCAGGCGTTGGACACTCCGACCATACCTTAGTATCAGGCGATTTAAAATAAGGAGGACATTATCATGATTTCTAAGGACAAGAAAACAGCTATTATCAATGAATTTGCAAGAACCCCCGGTGACACAGGCTCACCTGAGGTACAGATTGCAGTACTGACCGAGAGAATCAAAGAACTGACCGAGCATATGAAGAGCAATCCCAAGGATCATCATTCAAACAGAGGTCTGTTAAAGATGGTTGGACAGAGACGTGGTCTGCTTAACTACTTAAAGGAAAAGGATATCGAAAGATATCGTGCAATCATTGCAAAACTGGGAATCAGAAAATAGTATCAGCAAGCATGAAGGCGGAGTGTGTCCGATTTTTTCGGCCTCTCCGCTTTTACAGTTGAACAGCTTTTGTTCAACAGGTAACCCGTTCACTCTTCAGGCAAAAGTAACCCGAGACCGCTGAAAAGAATACCGGCAGTATCTGGCAGGTGTGTTTTTCAGTAGTTTCGGAAAGCTTCCTGAAGCACCGATCCGTAATGACGGATTTTTTATAAGGAGACATATATGTACAAGACTTTTTCAATGGAACTTGCCGGACGTACTTTAAGTATTGATATCGGCAGAGTCGGAAAGCAGGCTAACGGCTGTGCTTTCATGCACTACGGGGATACTACGGTATTGTCCTGTGCAACTGCATCTGACAAGCCAAGAGACGGCATCGATTTCTTCCCCTTAAGTGTGGAATACGAAGAAAAGTTATATTCCGTTGGCAAGATTCCCGGCGGCTTTAATAAGAGAGAGGGTAAGGCAAGCGAAAATGCTGTTCTGACAAGCCGTGTTATAGACAGACCCATGCGCCCCCTGTTCCCCAAGGATTACCGCAATGATGTTACATTAAACAATATGGTTATGAGCGTTGACCCTGCATGCCGTCCTGAGCTGGTGGCTATGTTAGGTGCAGCAGTTTCAACCTGTATTTCTGATATTCCCTTTGACGGTCCCTGCGCTATGACCCAGATGGGTATGATTGACGGAGAGTTAGTTGTCAATCCTTCTCAGGAGCAGTGGAAGGTCGGAGACTTAAACCTGACGGTTGCTTCCACCAAGGAAAAGGTTATCATGATTGAAGCAGGTGCCAATGAAATTCCCGAAGCAAAGATGCTGGAAGCTATCTACAAGGCACATGAAATCAACCAGACCATCATTGCATTCATAGAAAAGATTGTAGCAGAGGTTGGCAAGCCCAAGCACACCTATACAAGCTGTGCAATTCCTGCAGAGATGTTTGAAGCAATGAAAGAAATCGTAACACCTGCTGAAATGGAAGTTGCCGTATTTACTGACGACAAGCAGACCAGAGAAGGCAATATCAAAGAGATTACCGAAAAGCTGGAAGCAGCTTTTGCTGATAACGAAGAGTGGCTGGCAGTGTTGGGTGAAGCAGTTTACCAGTACGAAAAGAAGACAGTCCGCAAGATGATTTTAAAGGATCACAAGCGTCCGGACGGCCGTGAAATCACACAGATTCGTCCGCTTGCTGCAGAAGTAGACCTGATTCCCCGTGTACATGGTTCCGCTATGTTTACCAGAGGACAGACACAGATTTGTAACGTATGTACTCTTGCACCTTTATCCGAGGCACAGAGAGTAGACGGACTTGATGAAAACGAGACTTCCAAGAGATATATGCACCACTACAATTTCCCTTCCTATTCCGTAGGCGAGACAAAGGTTTCCAGAGGACCGGGACGCAGGGAAATCGGACATGGCGCACTGGCTGAAAGGGCACTTATTCCGGTACTTCCTTCTGAGGAAGAATTCCCGTATGCAATCCGTACGGTATCCGAAACCTTTGAATCCAACGGTTCTACGTCAATGGCATCTACCTGTGCATCCTGTATGTCCCTGATGGCAGCAGGTGTGCCCATCAAGAAGATGGTAGCAGGTATTTCCTGTGGTCTGGTAACCGGTGATACAGATGATGATTTTGTACTTCTGACGGATATTCAGGGACTGGAAGATTTCTTTGGCGATATGGATTTCAAGGTAACCGGTACGACAGAGGGTATTACTGCCATCCAGATGGATATCAAGATTCACGGTCTGACAAGACCTATTGTAGAAGGCGCTATTGCAAGATGCCGCGAAGCAAGACTGTTCATCATGGATACCTGCATGAAGCCTGCTATTGCAGCACCCAGAGCAGAGGTGGGACCTTACGCTCCCAAGATTATCTCCCTGCAGATTGACCCTGAAAAAATCGGTGATGTTGTTGGACAGAGAGGTAAGACCATCAATGAGATTATTGCCCGTACAGGCGTTAAGATTGATATTACGGATGACGGTAAGGTATCCGTATGCGGCACTGACAAGGAAATGATGGATAAGGCTGTAGAGATGATTAAAATCATCGTAACCGAATTTGCAGAAGGGCAGGTTTTCAAGGGTAAGGTTGTAAGCATCAAAGAGTTTGGTGCATTCCTTGAGTTCGCACCCGGTAAAGAAGGTATGGTACACATTTCAAAGATTTCCAAAGAGCGTATCAATCATGTAGAGGATGTTCTGACGTTAGGGGATGTAGTTACAGTAGTATGCCTTGGCAAGGATAAGATGGGCAGAATCAGCTTCTCCATGAAGGACGTTGCACAGCAGTAATCGAAAGAACCATTTTTATGAAGGAGGAAGAAACAGATGAAAAAAGTACTTGCAGTTGTTTTAGCATGCACCATGGCTTTAGGTCTGACAGCCTGCAGCGGCGGTGCAAAGAAAAGCCAGTGGACAGATGAAGATTTGGTATTTACAGGCTCTGATACGCTTGAGGTTGAAGAGGACCATGCATTTATCGTATACGAAGATGCAAGCTATTTAACAGACTACAGTGACGGCTCTTATGAAGAGTATGCAGAGGAATATGCAACAAGCAGAGGCCTTGAGCTTGGCATGACACTGGATGATTATAAAAAGCTTTATACCGTAATGAACGGCTATGCTGTATGGGAGCTGTATACCGGTGATGAGAATGAGTATACCAGCTTTGAAGAATACACCAATCAGAGTCTTTCTGAAATGTATGACGGAACCAACAACAACGTATGGCTTGATATAGGTTTTTACAAGGATGGCGGCAAGTGGAAAGTATTAAAGGACTATGAAGTACAGAATGTATGGTTCTGCGATGCTGAACTGGATGAGTATGAAGAAGTTGTTGTTTTTGCTGTCAACTTTGATAAGTGGGGTCAGGTTGTAGGTATCTCTTTGGAGTACTTTGACTATGACGAAGACTGGGTAGAGTGGCAGGGATGGGCTGAATAATATTCAGTAAATCCCATACCATATAAGAATTTAAAAAGAAAAGAGTAAAAGGTGTGTATCATTGCGATACACACCTTTTTTGCCGTGCGTCTTGCAGCGCACCTTTTTATCAGGTGAGAATCTCCAAATCATCCTGACTTAAACTGCTTCATGGAAGGTACGGCTGATAACGTCTGCCTGCTGTTCGGGAGTCAGTTTAATGAAATTTACGGCATAACCGGAAACGCGGATAGTAAGTTGGGGATAGTTCTCAGGATGCTTCTGCGCATCTAAGAGCGTATCCCTGTTTAAAACATTGACATTTAAGTGATGTCCGCCTTTTGCTGCATAGCCGTCTAAAAGTGCTACAAGATTATCTACCTGTGCTGTGTTTTTTGCCATAATAGGACCTCCTTAATTAATAATGATAATAATTACTATTTATATTTTTATAATAGCAGTTTCTCTTTCGGATGTCTATCATTTCTTTTGGTTTCTTTGTTCTTTTTTTTATACAACCCGACATATACTATTTTAGGCAGGCGAAGGGAGGTGTTTTTTTGGATGGCATAAAGAGCTTATTATACATATTTCCACAGTCTTTGCGCAGGCTTTTGGGACAGGCAGCAGCTGAATATGAAAATTTGGAGGAAATCAGGCTCAGGGCAGGAAAGCCTGTGATAGTCAGATTACACGGCGGAGAAATCTTTTTGGATGCAGAGGGAAACTTTACCGATAGGGAGGAGAGGGCATATCTGATAGAGGGCAGAGAGCTGGAGGATGTATTGAACCAGGTTTGTCACGATTCCGTTTATGCATACGAGGATGAAGTGAAGCAGGGATTTTTGACAGTACCCGGAGGACACAGAATCGGTATAGCCGGACAAGTAGTAGTAGAGGATGACGGTTGTATCCGAACCATGAAGCATATAGCCGGTATGAATATCAGGGTTGCACACGAAATAAAGGGAACGGCGGATTCTGTATTGCCGTATTTGTATGAGCAGGGCAGGCTGCACAATACCTTAATTGTATCTCCGCCGGGATGCGGCAAGACAACGCTGCTGCGGGATATCATCAGGCAGGTTTCCAACGGTAATCCCTATGGCAAAGGCATGACAGTGGGGGTTGTGGATGAACGGTCTGAGATTGCAGGCAGTTATATGGGAGAACCGCAGAATGATGTAGGTATCCGGACGGATGTATTGGATGCCTGTCCCAAGATATACGGCATGATGATGCTGATTCGTTCCATGGCGCCGGAGGTGGTGGCTATTGATGAGCTGGGAGGAATGGAAGATACAGCGGCCATGAAACGGGTATCGGCCTGCGGCTGCAGACTGCTTGCCACAGTGCATGGCTTTGACCTTGCCGAATTAAAGGAAAAGAAGTATATGGAAGATGTGATAAAAGACAAGCTGTTTTCCAGATACATTGTTATGGATAAGGAAGGAGGATGTCCCAGGGTTGCGGGGGTATATCAGAAAGAATGGAAGCTATGTGCAGGATAATCGGCGCGTGCCTTATTATAGCGGGAAGTACCGGTATCGGCTTTTGGTACCGCAACCGGTTTTACAGGGCTTTGTGGCATCTGCGCTATATGCAGCAGATTTTGGAATTGTTTATGAGTGAAATCAGGTATGGCAAGGCAACCTTGCCGGAATGCTGCAGACAGATTGGACAAAAGGCGGAGGAACCCTATAAGAATGCGCTTTTAACCATACATAAGGAAATGGAGAGCAGAAATCAGGGCTTTTATGAAAAGTGGCGGGAGCAGATGGAGCAGGCGCTTTTGGAGGTTCCGGTTTCAAAGGAGGAAAAAGAATTTTTTCTGGGATTTTCTGCCGGCTGCGGGCTTTCGGACAATAAAATGCAGATAAGGGCCATTGAACAGTATCGGGACATGCTTGTCTGTGCGGTAAAAAACCGTGAAAGAGATTTGGAAAAACAGGGTCGGATGGCAGCCGGATTGGGGATTATGAGCGGGCTGCTGCTGGCAGTGATATTGATATAACAGAAAATGGCTTCTAAGGAGGCAACATGGGAATTAGTCTGATATTTAAAATTGCGGCAGTGGGGGTACTGGTTACTATTTTGAATCAGGTATTGAAGCATAGCGGGCGTGAAGAACAGGCCTTTTTGGTAAGCCTTGCAGGATTGGTACTGGTACTTAGCTGGATAGTGCCGTATATATATGAGCTGTTTACTACGATACAGGCATTGTTTTCCTTGTAGGAGGGGTAAGTGGGAGGAAAGTATGATAGAAATTGTAAAGATAGGCATGCTGGGGATAGTTGGGGTGCTGCTTGCCGTACAGTTTAAGAGCAGCAAGCCGGAATATACCCTGTATATTGGCTTTGGTGCGGCAATTCTTATTTTTTATTATGCGGTTCGCTGTCTGTATTCGCTGACGGCAAAGCTTGAGGTGCTGCAAAAATATATGTCCGGCGGAGAAGGCTATCTTGGTACGCTTCTTAAAATAGTAGGCATTACCTATATATGCGAGTTCAGTGCCGGAATTTGTAAGGATGCCGGATTTTCCTCTGTTGCGGGACAGATAGAAGTATTGGGAAAGCTGACCGTTATGTTTGCGGGACTGCCGATTCTTCTGGCTGTCATCGAGCAGATACAGAGCTTCATGTAAGGATAAGAGACATGCCTTAAGCTGTCACTTAAGAGCTGGTGTTTGGGAAGGCAGGCAGGAATAGTACAGAGGGAGAGCATATGACGGTTGATATCGGAACGATATGGGAGGAGTATCAGATAGGGGATTTGGAGAAAGAGCTGCAAAATCTGTTTCCTGAAAAAGAATTTCATTTGGAAGATATATTTACGCAGATTTTGTCAGGAGATATCATGGGAAGCATTTCAAACGCCATACATACGGCTATAAGCGGTATGGTGGCAGAGGTCTATGCCATCAGGGAAATCTTTATTTGGATAATGGTGCTGGGAATCGTGGCGGCGCTGATATCCCATTTTATAGAAATCTTTGATAATCATCAGATTGCGGATATCGGCTTTTACTTTACTTATCTTTTGATGACGGTTATTCTGATGAAAAGCTTTTTGGAATCAGCGGCAGTAGCGGCTGAAACGATTCAGAATATCGTACACTTTATACAGATTTTTATCCCCGCCTATTTTCTGTCGGTGGGAGTGGCAACGGGGAGTGTAACGGCTTTAAGCGGCTACCAGTTGATCATATTGATTATTTATATGGTGGAGCATGTGCTGCTCACCCTGATTCTGCCCCTTATTTACAGCTATGTACTGCTGTCTTTAATAAACGGTCTGTGGATAGAAGAACGTTTGGGACTTTTAGTAGAAGGGCTGGAAAAAGCAATTCGTTTTCTGTTAAAGGCAGCATTCGGTCTGGTAACGGGAGCAAGTGCCTTTCAGTCAATGATAACACCTGCTATAGATTCAGTAAAGGCAACCACCCTGCAGAAGACCGTTGCCGCAATACCGGGGGTGGGGGATGTGGCAGACGGCGTCGTGGAAGTAGTGCTGGGTTCTGCCGTGGTAATTAAAAACAGTATCGGACTGGTTATGCTTCTTATCCTGTTAATGATTACGGCAGCTCCGTTAATCCGGATTCTGATTACTTCATGTCTGCTAAAGGCGGCAGCCGCTTTTTTGGGAGTAGTCAGCGACAAGAGAATTACGGCCTGTACGGATAAAGTGGGAAACGGCAGCCAGCTTTTGTTTAAGGTAGTAGGAACCTCCCTTCTTTTATTTATGATAACGATTTCAGTTGCGGCATATACCACGAACAGAGGGTTTTAATATATGGGAGAACAATTGCTTACAGTAGTAAAGCAGGTGGGGATTTTTATGATATGTGCGCAGATGATTCTGCATTTTAAGCCTGCGGAAAGCTACGGAAAATATATCAGGCTGCTGATGAGCATTATGGTGCTGGTGCAGCTCTTCATACCTGTGATGGAAATTTTCGGTGAAAAGGGAAAAACGATATTTCAGGGAAAAATTGAGTTTTATGATGCGTTTATTATAGAAAGCATGGAAGAAATAAAAATAACAAATGTTACGGCGGAGAAGCTGCTGGAAGAAATGACGATGGAAGAAATTAAAACAAGAATTAATAATAAGAAGCTGCTGGAGGAACAGGAGGCGGAAGAGGCAGCGGCACTGGAAGAGGGAACAAACGGGCAGGAATCGGCAAAACAGGAAGCCGGCATGGAAACAGTAAAGCAGGAATCGGATATGGAAACCGAAGCTACAATTCAAATTGACAGGATAGAGGTGGGAAGCGATGACTGATAAGCTGAAAGCATTTGTGAAAAGCAAGAATAACCTGATAGTGGTAGTACTGGCAGGGGTATTGCTTATGGTAATCGCAATACCCGTCGACAACAAAAAAAGTGCCGGAGGAGAAGAAAAGGAAACGTCCTATCTTGCAGATAATGCAATAAATAACAACAGTTCTTTATTGGAAGCGGGAAGTGTGACGGGAACGGACAAAAGTCAGGAAATGGAAGAAACAGAGGCGTATATTGCAGATTTGGAAAAAAAGATAGAAGCAGTGTTAGGAAAGATGGAAGGAGCCGGACAGGTCAGGGTCATTATTACACTTCGCTCCTCTATGGAAAAAGTGGTAGAAAAGGATGAACCCATTGTCCGTTCCAATACAACAGAGGAGGATTCGGAGGGCGGAACCCGCATGGTAAATACCTTGGACGCAAAAGAAAACACGGTGTATTCTTCGGACGGAAATGCAGCTGAGCCCTATGTGGTAAAAATCATCAGTCCCCAGGTAGAAGGGGTCGTGGTGCTTGCGGAAGGGGCTGGCGGAACGGTCAGTGCGGACATATCGGAAGCCGTGCAGGTGCTGTTCGGTATAGAAGCCCACAGGATAAAAGTCATTAAAATGAAAAGCACAAATTAAGCTCGTAATGCATAGGAGCGAAAACAGGATAATATAATAAAGTAGTAAAAACAAACTGGTAGGCAGCCAGTAAAGGGGAGAATGACGTGAAAAATATTCTTAAAAAGAACCAACTTATGATTACCGCGCTGGCAATTATGATTGCTGTGGCCGGATACTTACAGTTTGCAGGTACCAATCTGGATAAAGAAGAGTATCTGCCCGCATCGGGAGAGGCACAGGCTCTTGAACAGGCAGGTACGGAAAATTTTACAGCAGACGGTGTGGTGGATGACTATTCTCTGGACGGATTATTGGATTTATCGGAGGAAGATATTTCTTCCGGGCAGCTTACGGAGATAGAGAGTCTGGATTCGGATGTGGATGTGATTATGGAGGATTACTTAGAAGAGGGTATGGAAGCAGTACCGGGTCAGGATGCTTTGGCAAATGCAGCCTCCGGTGAAGTGGAAACGCCTGCGGAAGGAGAAATACCCGGAGAAGCAGTATTTACGGGAACCGCTTCCGTAACCAACCTCTCTGAAGCGAAAATGTTAAAGGAACAGGTACGGGCAAAAAATAAAGAAACGCTGCTTGAAATCATTAACAGTACCGCTTTAAGCGATGAGCAGAAGCAGAGCGCGGTGGACACCATGGTTGCCATGACGACTATTGCAGAGCAGGAAATGGGTGCTGAAATCCTGCTGGAAGCAAAAGGCTTTTCTGATGTGGTAGTGAGTATAAACGGAGACAGTGTGGATGTTGTAGTAAATGCTGCTGAACTGACGGATGCACAGAGGGCGCAGATAGAAGATATTGTAAAAAGAAAAACAGATGCAGAAGCCGCAAATATCATTATCAGTACGGTTGTACAGTAAGAAATAATATGATATAATGCGTATTTGTGAACAGGGAAAGAGAAAGGGACATACGGGATGAAAAGGATTTTTCTGATAGTTTTGGACAGCTTTGGAATCGGCGCTATGCCGGATGCACCGGATTTTGGCGACAAGGGCGCAAATACACTGGGTACAGTTGCTAAAAGCCCTTATTTTTCCATGCCACACATGAAAAAAATGGGACTTTTCAATATTGACGGCGTTACCTGTAAGGAACGGGAAGCGGCTCCTTTGGGCAGATATGCCCGGATGACGGAGGCTTCCATGGGTAAGGATACAACCATAGGGCATTGGGAAATAGCGGGTGTCTGTTCCAGACAGCCGCTGCCTGTGTATCCGGATGGTTTTCCCGAGGAAGTACTTTCGGCATTTAGTGAAAAGACAGGCAGAGGCGTACTTTGTAATGCACCCTATTCCGGGACGGAGGTCATTAAGGCATTTGGAGAGGAGCATATAAAAACCGGTAAGCTGATTGTGTATACATCGGCTGACAGTGTCTTTCAGATAGCCGCGCATGAATCCGTGGTGCCCGTGGAGGAGCTTTATGAATACTGTCTTATTGCGCGCAGTATCCTGACAGGCAGGCACGGCGTGGGCAGAGTCATAGCAAGGCCCTTTACGGGAGAAGCCGGCAGCTATGTGCGGACGGCGCGAAGGCATGATTTTTCATTAAAGCCCCCTGCCGTTACCATGTTGGACCAGCTTAAGGAAAATGGGAAATCGGTTATTGCCGTAGGCAAAATTTATGATATCTTTGCCGGGTGCGGGATTACGGAGCATGTGTATACAAAGAGCAATGCAGAGGGAATCGAACAGACACTGGGGTATCTTTCCAAGGATTTTGAAGGACTCTGCTTTATTAATCTGGTAGATTACGATATGCTCTACGGTCACCGCAGGGATATTGACGGCTATGCAAAAGCGCTTGCTGCTTTTGATGAAAAGCTGCCCTGTATACTTGCCGGGCTTAAGGAGGATGACCTGTTAATGATTACAGCGGACCATGGCTGCGATCCGGGTTATACGGAGACAACGGACCATACGAGAGAGTATACCCCGCTTTTACTATATGGAAAAAAGGTACAGCCGGGCAATCTTGGGACAAGAAAAACCTTTGCGGATATCGGGGCAACCGTGTTACAATATTTTGATTTGACGCCTGCGTTTCCCGGCAGCAGTATGCTTGATTGAAGTAAGAAAAGGCGGCAGACATAAAAACAGGAAAGCGGCAGGCTTATACAGACAATATGGAGGCGTAAGCCCCGGCGAATAAATTTGGAGGACAAGAACGTGGCAGTAAACTATGCAGACGAGATAAACAGAAGAAGGACCTTTGCGATTATATCCCATCCTGATGCAGGTAAGACAACCTTGACGGAGAAATTTCTGCTTTATGGCGGCGCCATTAATCTGGCGGGCAGTGTAAAAGGAAAGGCTACCGCCAGACATGCGGTGTCGGACTGGATGGAAATAGAAAAGGAGAGGGGTATTTCCGTCACCTCCTCCGTATTGCAGTTTGAATATGACGGATTCTGCATCAATATTCTGGATACACCGGGACATCAGGATTTCTCGGAAGATACCTACCGTACCCTGATGGCAGCTGATTCGGCAGTCATGGTTATTGATGCGTCAAAGGGCGTAGAGGCGCAGACAAGAAAGCTTTTCAAGGTATGCGTAATGCGGAAAATCCCTATTTTTACCTTTATAAACAAGATGGACAGGGATGCCAACGATACCTTTGAGCTGCTTGATGAGATTGAAAAGGAACTGGGAATTGCTACCTGTCCCGTCAACTGGCCCATCGGTTCGGGAAAAGGCTTCAAGGGCGTATATGACCGGAATAAGAATGCGGTGCTGATTTATTCCGATACGGAAAAGGGTACAAAAGAAGGCTCAACCAGGGAAATTTCCGTAGAGAACAAGGACGAGCTTACATCCATTATCGGAGAAGAGGCTGCGGACAGGCTTTATGATGAAATCGAGCTTTTGGACGGTGCCAGTGCGGAATTTAATCTGGATGAGGTCAGAAGCGGTGATTTGACCCCGGTATTCTTCGGTTCTGCTCTGACAAATTTTGGTGTGGAAGTGTTTTTACAGCACTTTCTGCAGATGACTACCACACCCCTTCCCAGAAAAGCGGATATAGGGCTGATAGACCCCACAGAAAGGGAATTTTCAGCCTTTGTATTTAAGATTCAGGCAAATATGAACAAAGCCCACAGGGACAGAATTGCGTTTATGCGTATCTGTTCAGGAAAATTTGATGCCAGCATGGAGGTGCGCCATGTGCAGGGCAACAAGGTAATGCGTCTTTCACAGCCCCAGCAGATTGTGGCAGATGAAAGAAAGATTTTAAATGAGGCCTATGCAGGCGATATTATCGGTGTGTTTGACCCCGGTATTTTTTCCATCGGGGATACGCTGTGCATGCCTAAGGAGAAGTTCTGTTATGACGGCATCCCTACCTTTGCACCGGAGCATTTTGCGAGAGTACGCCAGCTTGATACAATGAAAAGAAAGCAGTTTATCAAGGGCGTTTCCCAAATTGCACAGGAAGGCGCCATTCAGATTTTTCAGGAGTTTAATACCGGTATGGAGGAAATCATTGTAGGCGTAGTAGGCGTGCTGCAGTTTGACGTTTTAAAGTACCGCCTGGAAAATGAATATAATGTGGAAATCCGGTTGGAGCCGTTGCCATACGAACACATCAGGTGGATTGAAAATAAGGATATTGATTTGAACCGGCTGACAGGAACCTCCGATATGAAAAAAATACAGGATCTCAAGGGGAATCCGCTGCTGCTCTTTATTAATTCATGGAGCGTGGGGATGACTCTTGACAGAAATGAAGGGCTGGTGCTTTCTGAATTTGGTAAAAACTAAAAAAAATAAAATATTTCTGCCGGTATTTCTGTGCGTATTCTGCCTGAGTGCATGCGCGTTCCCCTATAAGGAAGAAAGCGGTGCAGGGCAGGGCAGCAAGCCGTTACAGGAAATAGCCACGCCTGTCACACTGGGAGAAGAGTCGGCACTTCTGCATAAGAAAGACCAAAGCGGCAGATACTGTTACGAAAGCTTAACTGCGGAGGAACAGATGTGGTACGAGGATATGTACGCTATTATGGAAGGTATGTATACGGATGTGATTCTGTCTCCGCTGACGGATGCTGCCATAGATGAGCAGGATATCGACAAAATCTTTCAATGCGTTATGAATGACCATCCGGAAATGTTTTATGTAAAGGGTTATACCTATACACTTTATACATATGGCGGGGAGACTGAGAAAATCAGCTTTTCCGGAACCTATACCATGGATGCTGCTGCGAGAAAGGAATGTAAACAACTGATAGACAGCGCAGTGGATGAATGCCTGTCCCATATCAGCATGGATGCCTCCGACTATGAAAAAGTAAAATATGTGTATCAGTATTTGGTGTTAAATACCGAGTATGACCAGCAGGCGCCGGAAAATCAGAATATCTGCTCGGTATTTATAGACAGACGGTCAGTATGTCAGGGGTATGCAAAGGCGGCGCAGTATCTTTTGGAAAAGTTAGCTGTTCCTTCCACCTTGGTTATCGGCAGCGTGTATAACGGGGAAAGCCATGCATGGAATCTGGTACAGATAGACGGCAGCTTTTATTATGTAGATGCAACCTGGGGAGATGCGTCGTATCAGGTGGTAGAGTCCGAGGGGAGCCTAAGCGTTGACTCCCTGCCCGCCATCAATTACGATTATCTCTGCGTTACCACCGAACAGCTTTTAAAAACACATGTTATTGATAATGTTGTGCCGTTGCCGGAGTGTACCTCCATGGATGCCAATTACTATATTATGGAGGGTGCTTATTTTACGGCCTATGATACGGCACAGGTAGCGGCCTTTTTTGAAAAAGGCTATGAAACGGGCAGACAGGACATAACCCTGAAATGCTCAGACAAAGCAGTATATGACGAATTTTATGAACAGCTTATCACAGGTCAGAAGATATTTGACTATCTGAACAGCACGGACGGCGTAATAGCTTATGCCGAAGATGCAGACAACCATTCCATGACTTTTTGGCTTGTGAATGAATAAACGGTGTGATATAATGTTCGCAAAGGGCAGAGCCGGGCGGCTGTACGAATCTCTGTATCTGCCAAATTTATTTGGACAGATACAGAGATTCGTACAGACATTCGGCGAGCGAAGCGACCGCGGAAAACCAGTGGTTTTTCGCGGCTCTGCCCTTTGAAGAAGGGTAGAAATACTGCCCTTTAAAGAAGGGCAAAATGACTGCCCTTTGAAGAAGGGTAGAAATACTGCCCTTTGAAAAAGGGCAAAATGATTGCCCTTAAAAAAGGGGTAGAATATCTGCCCTAAAGGACAGGACAATCATTTTACCCTAAAGGACAGGGCAGTCTAAAGGCAGGGAGGATTAATAAATGGAAGACAGAAATACTTTTGTTTTACAGGATGATGAAAATATCGGTGCAGTACAGATTGCGGATGATGTTGTAGTGATGATAGCCGGATTGGCAGCCAGAGAAGTTGACGGTGTATCTGCCATGGCGGGCAATATGACCGGCGAGCTGATGAGCAAGGTAGGAGTAAAGAACCTGAACAAAGGCGTGAAGGTAGATATTTTTGATAAAAATGTGACAGTGGATTTGGCTGTTGTTGTAGAATACGGCTACAATATTCCGGCTATCTGCCAAAAGGTACAGACCAAAGTAAAAGCAGCTATTGAAAATATGACAGGGCTTAATGTAACAGATGTAAATATCCGCATTGCCGGTGTCAACATGCAGAAGAATAAATAATAGCAGGATGGTTATATATGGGTAGACGAGAACTGAGAGAACAGATTTTTCTTCTGTTGTTTCGCATAGAATTTAACAGCCTGTCGGACATGCCGGAACAGATACAGATGTTTTTAGAGGACGATGAAGTACAGCGTTCTGCTGAAGATGCAGCCTATATTACCGGCAAATATAACAGGGTTATGGAAAAGCTGTCCGAAATTGACGAGCAGCTTAACAAAAAAGCTGAGAACTGGGACGTAGAGCGCATGGGTAAGGTAGAACTGACCGTGCTTAGGCTGGCGCTTTTTGAAATGCAGTTTGATGAGGACGTGCCGGTGAGCGTAGCTATTAATGAAGCAGTAGAAATCGCCAAAAAGTTTGGGCAGGAGAGCGCAGGCGCTTTTGTCAACGCAGTTTTGGCTAAGTTTGCATAAGGCACGGTGGTTACTATACAAAATATTTATACAGTGGCACAAGTGAATGCGTATATAAAAAATATGTTCATGCAGGATTTTATGTTACAGTCGCTTTTTATCAGAGGAGAAGTGAGCAACTGTAAATATCATTCCTCTGGACATATTTATTTTACGTTAAAGGATGAAAAAGGTACGCTGTCCTGTGTTATGTTTGCAGGTAACAGGAACGGGCTGAAATTTGTGCTTCGTGAGGGCATGCAGGTAGTGGTGGGCGGTACCGTGGATGTATATGAGCGGGACGGCAAATACCAGATGTATGCAAAACAGATTGTACAGGATGGTGCGGGCTATCTCTACGAAAAATTTGAAGAGCTGAAACGGGAACTGGAGGAACGGGGTATGTTTGCTGCACAGTACAAACGTCCCGTTCCAAAGTATATTCATACACTGGGCGTAGTAACGGCGCCTACGGGGGCAGCGGTAAGGGATATTATCAATGTGGCAAAAAGAAGAAATCCCTATATTAAGATTATTCTTTATCCTGCCATTGTACAGGGAGAAGCAGCGGCACAGAGCATTGTAAACGGTATCCGGGCACTTGAAAGGCAAGGCGTAGATGCTATGATAGTAGGCCGCGGCGGAGGGTCCTTAGAGGATTTATGGGCGTTTAATGAGGAGATTGTGGCACAGGCAGTTTTTGACAGTGAAATTCCCATTATATCAGCAGTAGGACATGAAACGGATACGACAATCATTGATTTTGTGGCGGACCTTCGTGCGCCGACTCCCTCGGCGGCTGCGGAGCTGGCGGTCTGTGAATTTGAACAGCTTATGTTTTCACTCAGTTCCTGCAGGGAAAAGCTGTTTAAGCAGATGCGCACAAGACTTCAGGAAAGCCGTACAAAGGCGGAGAGAGAACGGCTGCGTATACAGTTCTTAAGCCCGCAGAGCCGTATCAGAGACAGAAAGACTCATGCGATGAAGTTGGAAGAGAGCCTGACCCGTGGGATGGAAGAAGCGCTTAGAGACAGCCGTCACAGGCTGGCAATTTTAGTTGAGCAGTTTAAAGGCATGTCCCCGCTCACAAAGCTGAATCAGGGATATTCCTATGTGGAAGCGGCAGACGGCAGGGCCGTTCGTAAAATAGAACAGGTACGTCCTGAGGATTTGGTTACTATCCATGTAACGGACGGGCAGATTTTTGCAAGGGTAACTGATAAAAAGAGCCTTTTGGCATTGGAGAAGGAGAAAGAGGATGTCTTTAGAGGAGAAATTTGCTAAACTGGAAGAGACGGTAAAAAAGCTGGAAGCAGAGGACATTTCTTTAGAGGAGTCCTTTCGCATATATAAAGAGGGCATGGAACTGTTAAAGCAGTGCAATGCGGATATTGATAAGGTGGAAAAACAGGTGTTGCAGTTAAATGCCGAAGGAGAACTGACGGAGTTTTCCTAAGAGAGGGTTGGAGGATTACGAAATTTTTTAGTGCAACTTATATTCCAATGAAAAGCCCTTAAAAAACTTAAGCATAGGGCTGTGTATTTTACAGCCCTATGTACTGCTACGTTTTTTACGGAGCGAGAGCGCGATTTTCATGGAATATAATTGCACGCACAATTTTTGTAATCACTGATTTTAAAAAGGTAAAAAAAAGGAGCAGCAGAATGGGCGCAGCAAAAGAGACAGCCATTGAAACGGCGATTGCACAAAAAGCAGAGGAAATAGAGAAGATTATAGAGCGTTTTCTGCCGAAGGAAGAAGGCTTCCAAAGGGCAGTAATTGAAGCAATGCGCTACAGTGTGCTGGCAGGCGGTAAGCGGCTGCGGCCTATGCTTATGCAGGAAACCTACCGTATGTGCGGCGGGAGAGGCAGAATCGTGGAGCCATTTATGGCTGCCATAGAGATGATACACACCTATTCCCTGGTGCATGATGACTTGCCGGCCATGGACAATGACGAATACCGGCGCGGCAGAAAAACCACTCATGTGGTATTTGGGGAAGGCATGGCAGTACTGGCCGGTGATGCTCTTTTAAATTATGCCTTTGAAACGGCGCTTACTGCTTTTGATTCCTGTACGGTGGACGGCATACCGGTAGCGGAGCGGTATGGAAAAGCAGCAGAAGCCCTTTCGATACTGGCAAAAAAGGCCGGTATTTACGGTATGATTGGCGGGCAGACCGCAGATATAGAAGCAGAAAAAGAAACCTCCATAGAAGCGGATAAGCTTCTTTTTATCCATGAACACAAGACGGCGGCTCTGATACAGGCTTCCATGATGATAGGCGCGGTGTTAGCCGGAGCAGAGAAGGAAACGGTAGCAGCCATGGAAAAGTGCGCCTACAGCATCGGCATGGCCTTTCAGATTCAGGATGATATTTTAGATGTTACAGGCAATGAAGCGGAATTGGGCAAAGCGGTGGGAAGTGACGAAAAGAACCACAAGCAGACCTATGTGACGCTGATGGGACTTTCCCATGCAAGAGAAGAGGTGAGGCGGCTTTCCGGTGAGGCGGTATCTCTTTTAAAAGAATGCTCGAAAGAGTCAGACTTTTTACAGAAGCTTACAGAATATCTGATTTACAGGAATAAATAACCGGCAGATATTGGGGGCAGAACAGAAATGAGGTGACCGGATGCTGTTAGAGCAGATTGAAAAAGCAAATGACATAAAGTATATAGATAAAGAGGACTACGGTCTGCTTGCATCGGAAATCAGGGAGTTCCTGATAGAAAAAATCAGTGTGACAGGCGGGCATTTGGGCTCCAATCTGGGTGCGGTAGAGCTGACTATGGCGCTGCACCTGTCCTTAAATCTGCCGGAGGATAAAATTATCTGGGATGTAGGCCACCAGTCCTATACCCATAAGCTTCTGACAGGCAGAAGAGACGGCTTTGAAAACCTGCGGAAGTTTCACGGTATGAGCGGTTTCCCTAAGAGAAAGGAAAGCGAATGCGACTGTTTTGATACGGGGCACAGCTCCACCTCTATTTCGGCAGGGCTTGGCATGGTAAAGGCCAGAGATTTAAGGGGAGAAAAAAATACGATTATATCCGTAATCGGGGACGGTTCCCTGACAGGCGGTATGGCCTATGAGGCGCTGAATAATGCTTCCAGGCTGGAAACCAACTTTATTGTAATTCTAAATGACAACAATATGTCCATTTCAGAGAATGTAGGCGGAATTTCCAGTTATTTAAACAATGTGCGTACCACAAACGGTTATCTGGACTTAAAGGAAGGGGTTCACAAGGCACTGAGCGGAACATCCACGGGAGAATCCGTCATTGCAAAAATCCGCCGTTTTAAAAGCGGCGTCAAGCACCTTGTGATTCCGGGGATGTTTTTTGAAGATATGGGGATTACTTACCTTGGTCCCGTAAACGGCCATGATGTGAATGCAATGGTGAGGGTCATTCATGAAGCAAAAAGAGTGAAGGGACCGGTTCTTATCCATGTGATTACAGAGAAAGGAAAAGGGTATGCGCCTGCAGAGCGCCATCCTGCCAGATTCCATGGGGCAGAACCTTTTGAAATAGATTCGGGACTTCCTAAAAGTCCCAGAAATACAGCAAACTATACGGATATTTTTTCCACTGTCATGTGTAAGCTGGGACAGAGGGATGAAAGAGTGGTGGCCATTACGGCAGCCATGCCTGACGGAACAGGTTTAAAACGGTTCCGGAATATGTATCCGGAGCGTTTTTTTGATGTAGGTATTGCAGAAGAACACGCAGTAACCTTTGCCGCGGGGCTTGCAGCCGGCGGCTTAAGGCCGGTGGTAGCCGTTTATTCTTCTTTTTTGCAGCGGGCTTATGATCAGATTCTGCATGATGTGTGCATACAGAACCTGCCGGTTGTGTTTGCCATTGACAGAGCGGGGCTTGTGGGCAGCGATGGGGAGACCCATCAGGGAATCTTTGATTTATCCTATCTGTCAAGCATACCGGGGATGACCATTATGGCGCCCAAAAACAAGTGGGAATTGTCGGATATGTTAAAGTTTGCGCTGAAGCTGGACGCGCCGGCTGCCATACGCTATCCCAGAGGGGAAGCCTATGCCGGACTAAAGGAATACAGAGCGCCCATAGAATACGGAAAAAGTGAATGGATTTATGAAGAAAAAGGAATTGTGCTGCTGGCAGTGGGCAGTATGGTAAAGACGGCAGAAGAGGTTCATGAAATACTTGCCGGAGAAGGGATTTTAAGCAGTCTTGTAAATGCCCGCTTTGTAAAGCCGATAGATGAAGAGATGCTTATGAAAGCAGCGGCAGGGCATACGCTGTTTGTTACATTGGAAGAAAATGTGGCAAGCGGGGGCTTTGGCGAGCGCGTGAGGACTTTTATAGATGAAAAGGATTTGCACGTAAAGGTGGTTTCCGTTACCATACCGGATGCTTATGTAGAACATGGTAATGCAGAGCTTTTGAAAAAGGAACTGGGAATGGATGCAGAAGCTGTTGCAGAGCGTATAAAGGACAGGCTTAAAAAAGAGAAAACAGGCACAATAAGCAGACAGGAGTAAAGCTGCATGAAAGAAAGACTGGATGTAATTTTGGTTTCTGAGGGATATGCAGAATCCAGGGAAAAGGCAAAGGCCATTATTATGGCGGGCAATGTATTTGTAGACGGACAGCGGGAGGACAAGGCAGGAACAGCCTTTGATACGGACAAGGTAAAAATAGAAGTGAAGGGGTCTGTGCTGAAATATGTGAGCAGGGGCGGATTGAAGCTGGAAAAGGCCATGAGCAGCTTTCCCATTTCCCTTACGGATAAAATCTGTATGGATATCGGTGCTTCTACCGGAGGGTTTACGGATTGTATGCTGCAGAACGGTGCGTCTTTGGTTTATGCAGTGGACGTGGGACACGGCCAGCTTGCATGGAAGCTTAGGAATGACAGCCGTGTAGTTTGTATGGAAAAGACGAACTTCCGTTATATGGTAAAGGAGGATATCCCGTCTGAGCTGGATTTTGCTTCGGTGGATGTTTCTTTTATATCCCTGACGAAAATCCTGCTTCCTGCAAGAGCGCTGCTTCGGGACGGCGGACAGATGGTCTGCCTGATTAAACCCCAGTTTGAAGCAGGCAGGGAAAAGGTGGGAAAAAAAGGAGTAGTACGGGAGCAGGCAGTACACAAAGAGGTAATCTGCAAGGTTCTTGATTTTGCGGACAGTCTTGGATTTGCAGTAAGGGACCTTGATTTTTCTCCTATAAAGGGACCGGAGGGCAATATAGAGTATCTTGTGTTTTTGGAGCTGCATAAGGGAAGCAGGCCGGAAAGCGATGGCTTTACGGAGCATGAGGCAGAGGAAAACCTCTCTGTGCTTTTAAAAGGCGGCAGCGGTTTATCGGCACAGGAGGAGTGGCAGGCAAAGATAAGTAAAACAGTAGCGGCGGCGCATGGAGAACTGGAATGAAACATTTTTGCATTTATACAAACCGGCATAAGGATAAGGAATTGGCTGTCACAGAGAGAGTCTGCCAATTTTTGCAAAAGAGAGGCATGCGTGTTACCGTTAAGGTAGAAAAGGAAGATACCGTTCCGGGGGATGCGGACTGCGTTTTGGTGCTTGGCGGAGACGGTACTGTGCTGCAGGCGGCAAGAGAGGTGGACGGCAGAAGGGGAATTCCTCTTTTGGGAATTAATTTAGGCACGCTGGGTTACCTGACAGAGGTAGAACCGGAAGGGCTGGAGGCGGCACTTACGCAGCTTTTATGCGGAGATTATGAACTGGAGAGCCGGATGATGTTAAACGGCAGCATTTATCATAAGGACGGCAGCAGACAGGAAATATGGGCGTTAAATGATATTGTTATCAGTAAATCCGGTACACAGCAGATTTTGAATTTTAACCTTTATGTAAACAGAAAGCTTTTGAATAAATATCTGGCAGATGGTATGATTGTAACAACACCCACGGGCTCGACAGGATACAATCTCTCTGCGGGAGGACCTATTGTAGAGCCGGCAGCAAGGCTTTTGGTGCTGACGCCTATTTGTCCTCACACCATAAACCAAAGGAGCATTGTCCTTTCTCCCGAGGACGAGGTGGTGATAGAAATCCCTGCCGGAAGGGAAGGACAGGCACAAAGTGCCGCAGTCAACTTTGACAGCTGTGGTGTGGAGCTTACAACGGGGGATGCTGTCCGTATTGTACAGTCTGAGCGGACAACGGATTTTATCAAATTGAGCAAGGCAGGCTTTTTGGAAGTGTTACATAAAAAGATGAGCGATAATTAGACGAAAAGAAGGAACAAAAGAAAGAAGGAACGAAGAAAAAACGAAAGAAAGGCAGAAAGGCAGGTGTGGCTATGAAAAAAGTAAGACATGGCAAGATTATCGAAATTATTGAAGAGCATGAGGTGGAAACCCAGGAGGAACTGGCGGCTTATCTGAAAGAAGCGGGATACGAGGTGACCCAGGCAACGGTTTCAAGGGATATCAGAGACTTAAAGCTCTCCAAGATTCCCATGGGGAGCGGCAAACAGAAGTACATTGTATTAAAACAGGATGACAGCTATATGGGAGACAAATACATCCGTGTTTTAAGAGATGGTTTTGCTTCTATGGACATGGCCCAGAATATATTGGTTATCAAGACGGTATCCGGTATGGCAATGGCGGTAGCGGCAGCTATTGATGCCTTAAAGTTCAAGGAAATAGTGGGTTCCATTGCGGGGGATGATACCATTATGATGGCAGTCAGAACGGTAGAGGAAACCCAGGTTCTCATGGACAAGATAAATGCTATGATTGAAAAGTAAAACGGCAGAAGGCGGAAGGAGATATATGTTATTAAGCTTACATGTGAAAAATCTGGCGTTGATTGAAGAAACGGAGATAGAGTTTACACCGGGTTTAAATATTCTGACCGGAGAGACCGGCGCCGGTAAGTCCATACTGATTGGTTCCGTGAATCTGGCTTTGGGTGCAAAGGCGGATAAGGAGCTTATCAGAAGAGGGGCAGAGTCTGCGTTGGTGGAGCTTACCTTTTTTGACGAGAGCGGCAGGGTTAAAGAAAAGCTCGATGAATTGGAGCTGCCCTGTGAAGAAGATTGCGTTACTATAAGCCGCCGTATCCAGCCGGGCAGAAGCATCAGCCGGATCAATGGGGAAACGGTTACTGTAAAGCAGATAAGAGAGCTTTCAGAGCTGCTTCTGGATATTCACGGGCAGCATGAGCATCAGTCCCTGCTCCACAAAAAAAAGCACCGGGAAATTTTGGATGCTTATGCGGGAGAGGCACTTTTGCCGATACTTTCCGATATTAAAAGGCTGTATCAGGAGAGACGCCGCATAGAGGAGGAAATGGAAGCTGCCGGGATGGATGAGGCAGCGAGAAAACGGGAGCTGGAGCTTTTACATTTTGAACTGCAGGAAATAGAAGAAGCGCAGCTTATCCCCGGAGAGGATGAAGAACTGGAAAACAGCTACCGCAGAATGGTAAACAGCCAGAAAATCGGAGAGGCACTGGGCATAAGCTACAGGTGTACAGGGGGTGACGAGGAAAGCGCGGCAAGTCTTGTGGGCAGAGCGGTAAGGGAGCTTTATGGTGTGACTTCTTATGATGAGAGGCTTTTAGGGCTTTCCGACCAGCTTACAGAAATTGAAGGGCTGTTGAATGATTTTAACAGAGAATTGTCGGATTATATGTCAGACAGTGAATTTGACGGAACTGACTTTCAGAGGACGGAGGAACGTCTCAATCTGATTAATCATTTAAAGGATAAATATGGAAGAACCGTTTTGGAGGTTATAGAATATAGCAGCGTAATCTCGGAAAAAATAGAGAAGCTGGAAGATTATGAAAATTATATGGCAGGGCTGAAAAGCAGCCATGATAAAATAGAAAACGAGCTGATACAGACCTGTGAAAAGGCTTCGGCTTTGCGTAAGGAAGAAGCTTTGGTGCTGACAAGAACCTTAAAAAAAGCATTGGAGGAGCTGAATTTCCTTACGGTGGAATTTACTGTTAAAATAGAGAAAAAGGAAGTGGCGGCAGACGGCTTTGATGATGTGGAATTTATGATTTCCACCAATCCCGGAGAGGAATTAAAGCCTCTCGGCATGGTAGCCAGCGGCGGTGAGCTTTCGCGGATTATGCTGGGAATCAAGACGGTACTGGCAGATAAGGATGCGGTGGATACCCTGATTTTTGATGAAATTGACGCCGGCATCAGCGGAAGGACAGCGTGGAAGGTTTCTGAAAAACTGGGGATGCTGTCAGCGGCGCATCAGGTTATCTGCATTACCCATCTTCCGCAGATAGCGGCTATGGCCGATACCCATTTTATGATAGCTAAGGAAACAGACGGCATCAGTACGGTTACAGGTATCCGCAGGCTTGACGTACAGGGCGCCATGGAAGAGCTGGCAAGGCTTTTGGGAGCGGACGAATTGTCAGAGGCAGCGCTTTATAATGCGGAAGAAATGAAAAAACAAGCTTCCAAAATTAAGCAAAATCAGTTTTAGGGTTTAAACAAATAAAAAGTGACAACAATAAAAAGAGTATCCGATAAGGATGCTCTTTTTTTGAATGGACAGAAACATAAGGAGGCAAAAGTGAAAGAGGCGGGAAAAACAGAAACTACAAAAAAGATTATAAAGAGAAAGAAAATATACAGAAGATGCCTTGTAGGTGCATTTTTTGTTACCTGCATGACCCTTTTTGGTGTCTGGCTTTTGCGTATCTATGAGCAGATTCCGGGTGATATTAAATTAAAGGTGGGCGAGGAGCAAATCCTAGATATCTGCCTGCCTGTAGAGGGAGAGATTGTCAGGCTGGAAGAGAGAGAGGAAGAAAATATGCGGGCGGTTACGGTAAACGGACAGGGCAAGTCCAATATTCCGGTGGATGCCATCCATATAGATTTGAGCAGCCAGGTAACAATGAAAGCAGATACGTTAAGCAGTTATCAGATGAATTTAAAGCTGTTTGGATGGATTCCCTTTAAACAGGTTAATATTGAGGTCATAAAGGACAAAACCCTGTTTCCGGTAGGGCTGCCTATTGGAATTTACTTAAAAACAGACGGTGTGCTTGTAATCGGCGTAGGAGATTTTTCTGCGCAGGACGGAAGCAGCGTTTCACCGTCCCGGTATTTATTGAAAACCGGCGATTATATTCTAGCGGTGGACGGCGAGGCGGTAACGGGTAAAAAGGATTTTATGAAGACCGTTGAAAAGGCAGGCGGAAAGCCTATTGTACTTTCCATACGCAGAGGAGAAGAAGAGTTTGATGTGGAAGCTGTGCCGGTAAAAAATCAAAACGGCGAGTATAAGCTGGGGATTTGGGTCAGAGACAGCGCCCAGGGCGTGGGTACCATGACCTATGTGGACAGCGAAGGGAATTTCGGAGCGCTGGGACATGGCATTAATGATGTGGATACCAGTCTTGTTATGAAGCTGGACAGCGGCACGCTGTATCATACCGATATTATAGCAATCAAAAAGGGAACTAAGGGCGAGCCCGGAGAAATGACGGGAATGATAGATTATTCTGATAAAAATATTTTGGGCGTCATTACGGATAATACGACAAAAGGGATATTTGGTGTCTGCAATGAGGAAATGCTTGAGCAGATAGAAGAAGAGGCGCTTCCTATCGGCCTGAAGCAGGAGGTAGAAGCAGGAGAAGCGCAGATTCTCTGTACAGTGGACGGAAAGCCCAAATATTACGATATTAAGATTAAAGAGCTGCATCTGGACCATATCAATGTAAACAAGGGAATCGTGCTTCAGGTAACAGACCCGGAATTGATTGCTATTACCGGCGGTATTGTGCAGGGAATGAGCGGTGCGCCCATTATACAGAACGGTAAAATCGTAGGGGCGGTGACGCATGTGCTGGTAAATGACGCCACCAGCGGTTACGGTATATTTATAGAAGAAATGCTTTCCCAGCCATAAAGCTGACTGTGGTCAGTCGGCTTTATGGCAGTCGGGAATGCGTATTGTAACGCAGGTGCCCCGTAAGATTTGGCTTTCAATCTGTATATAGGGATAACCGGTCCCGTACAGCAGTTCGAGACGCTTGTTGACATTGTAAATACCGTAGTTGTTTTTAGGATTTGATGTTACAAGCAGCTTAGCGAGCGTATTCGGTTCAATGCCGATTCCGTTATCGGAAATGGTGAAAAGAATCTCATTTTGTGAATATACGGCCTTGAGTACAAGACCTCCTTTTCCGGTTCTCATTTTATTGAAAGCATGGACAATGCTGTTTTCTACAAAAGGCTGCAGTATGAAATTGGGGATTTGACGGCTGAGGACGTCATCTTCGATTTCGTAGGATACGTCAAATAAATCAGGATGCATAAATTGCTCTAAAGTGATATAGGATTTAATATTTAACAGCTCATCCTTAACCGTGGTAAAATTTCCTCCGTTATTTAAACTGGTTCGATAAAAGGCGCAGATGTTTTCTACAATTTCTTTTATTTCATCGGTATACTCAAAGGTTGCCATCCAGCTTATAGTTGACAGGGTGTTATATAAAAAATGCGGCTTTATCTGGGCACTGAGAAGCTTTACCTCCAGTTCTTTGTTTCGTATGCTGTTTTGTACGATATCCTTAATAAGCTGGTTAATTTTTTGCGTCATAACATTAAACTTATCTGTCAGCTGTCCCACCTCATCCTTACTGGTATTAGGAAGCACAAGGTTAAAATTGCCCTGCTCAATTATATTCATAGAGTCATTTAGCAGCTTTATTTTTTTCGTAATGCTCTTTGAAAACATAAGCGATAAGAAGAATATGGCTGTAAACAGGAGAAAAATAATAAAACAAAATTTCCAAAGGGTTGCATTTAAATCAATAACCAAATGGGAATTGTTTACATACTTTATAATTTCCAAATCATATTTATCCGACCTGACCGCCAGCTTTGTATAGTGATTACCGTTATACTGCAGAAATGTGTCGGAGGTATCTGTTATATGAAGCTGTTCGGGAAAGGTTCCTACAATTTCATCTCCAAACTTTATGATATATAAGGAATCGTCCAGGTATACCATGTCTTTAAACAGGCGATTGATATTAACCGGTACATAGATGATGCAGCCGGATTGACTGCTTACGGTTTTGCTGATGATACTGATGGTATTATTATAATGGCCGGTTATATAATAATCCCTGCTGCTGCATATTGAGTCAAACCATTCTTCGCCACGGGCTTCGTCAATGGGCATAATGTTATAGAAATGAAAGGAATCATTGTCGATATAGAATTTAACGTGATTCATATAGGGATTGGGATATTCCATAATGGAGATAATGGGAGTAATCTCTTTTTCATATACATCATGCAGCTGAAAGACGTCTTCATAATTTATGGAAAATGCGTTGATTAAAGGCGTATAATTGGCAAGGGTATTGGCAGAGTTGACAATGGTGTCCAGCTCTTTGGTCACATTTAGCATACTTTTATCAAGGACGCTTAAATTGCCGGATATCAGCTCCTTTTTCAGCGTCTGTGAGGATTCAAAGATATAATAGCCTGAAATAATGGAAATCGTGATAACAGTAACCGATAAAAGCTGCAGTAAAAATTTAGTTCTGATACTGAAATTATCCCATAGTACTCTCATTGTCCTTACTCCGGTTCGTAATTTTTCCTGGTTCTGAATTCTGATGGAGTTTCTCCAAAACGGTCTTTGAACAGTTTGCAGAAATATGCGCTGTGGCGGTATCCCACAGAAGCGGAAATGTCGGAAATTTTCATGTTTGTATTCAGCAGCAGCTCTATAGCTTTATTCAGACGCACATTGCATATGTACATAGTCAGTGTTTTCTGCTCATGCCTGTGGAAAATGGAGCATAGGTAACTGGGAGAAAGGAATACGCTTTCGGCCAGACTGTCTAAGGAGAGGTCGTGCTGATACCTTGTGTTAATAATATCCTTAACGGTGTTTATGATAGCCTCATTCTTTTTTTCTGTCTGCAGGTTTTCGTTACCCTTTTCAGCGTCTGGCTGGTTGTCTTTCAGGTCAAAAACGGAAAAAACCTCCCGAAATACAGTACGCTGGTTCATTTGACAAAAGGAAGAAAAAATCTCGTCCAGTCCAAACAGACGGTCAATAAAAAGAGAGGCCTTCGGAAGATAGGAAAGAGATTTTACTTTGGTCTCTATTTTTTTTATTTGCGCTTCTATTGCACCTTCGTTTTCTGCAAGTAAAAAAACCATCTGTGTTTCGTTTAAAATAAGGAAATCTGTAGAAAACAGTCTTTTTAAATGGCGGGGTATTTCTTCGTATTGATCAAAAACGTCCGCCGAAAAAAACAGGGCTCCGAGATAAAACGGCTTGTTTATATACTGAGGATAAAATACCTCCAGCAGCTTAAAGCTCTTTTCTCCGATTTCTTTTTCGTAAAACAGATTATACAGCAGTGTTTTTTTATGTATTTCTGAAAGCTGGTTTTCCGAAAAGGAGAGGGGGGAATCGGATATGGAGGCGCAAAGCTCTGTAACTGCCGCTATCAGTTCCTTAATATTGACAGGCTTTAAAAGATAATATTTTACACCGTATCTGATGGCGGACTGGGCATATTCAAATTCCCCGTAGGCACTGAGCAGCAGAATTTTTATTTCCGGATAATGCTGGGAAAGCTTTTGGCTAAGGGTAATGCCGTCCATTAAAGGCATTTTGATATCGCTAATGACGATATCTATTATATTATGTGCAATAAAATCTAATGCGGCATCGCCATTGCCTGCTTCATAGATGACCAAATCAGGAAAGTTATCTTTTAACACTTTTCTGATTCCCATAAGTTCCAGCTTGTTGTCGTCTACAATTAACAAATGTAACATATCAAGTCTTCCTTTTTGTGTATTTTATATAGGATATTTGAGTATTTTTAGTATAGCAATAGTCAAAATATAAGTCAATAAGGTGGATTTTATTCCACAATTTGTTATTTTGCACAAAGCATCTAAAAATTTTTATATGTATCAAAATATTGTTATATATCCGTAAGAGGTGTTTGTCGGTATAATTTAATTGTAGGAAAAATACTTCATATATGCAGATACCCGGGATTCTGGATATGGGGGATAGGAGGGAGAATGCAGGAAATAAAAGAACGTTCATGTATCAGAAAGCTTCCTAACGGAAAAAAGGTCATTTATGTTCATGGAAAACCATTTCAGACATACGGTATTCAAATCAGGCTGGATCTTTGGAGACGGGAACAAAAAGCAGATAATAAAACCATACATGAAAAAGGAATCTTCAGATGGGCGAAAAATTTAAACTGTAATACGGTTCAGGTTCCTGTATGTTTTAGGGAATGTGAACCTTCTGAGGGAATATATGACTGGACAAATCTTGATTTTGCAATCACCGAATGTGAAGAAAATAATTTAAAGCTTGAAATTGTGTGGTTTGGTTCGGATGTGTGCGGCTCAGGATGGGGAAATGTGACGCCGGATTATATTATTGACGACCAAAAGACCTATCAGAGGATTTTAAATGAGAATGGGGAAGTGGTTGGAGGAAGTTATGAAAACAGCGATGGAAGAAAAATTTCTCTTTGCCGGGAAAATGACAGACTGCTTGAACGCGAAACCAAACTGCTTGCAGAAATGATGCGGCATATCAAAGCGTTTGATAAAAACGGTGTGGTTATTGGTTTTCAGGTAGAAAACGAACCCTCTATTATGCAGCACAATCCAACCATGGTTCAGACGAAACGCTGTTTTTGCAATACCTGCAACCGGATTTTTGAGGAAAACGGTTATACGGATGATATAGAGTTTTCAAAAGACAGGCTGGCGGTATACTTAAATAAAATAGCCCGGACAGTAAAGGATAATATGGATATTTTTACAAGGGTTAATTTTATTTGGCCGTATTATGAGGTGGATGAAGATTTGCATAAGATTCTTTCCAGTACACCCTGTTATATAGACTTTATAGGGATAGATACCTATGGCTATGATCAGATGACCACCTATAAACAGTTGAAAGAATATTTTTCACAGGATGACAATATGCCGCATATCAGTGAATTGCCGGGACATCAGCCGTTTATGCATAACTGCATAATCGAGGTTTTGGCAGCAGACGGCGCAGGTGCAGATGTATACCGGCTGGCGGAAACAACGAAAGGCTCCGACAATTTTCTGCTGGATGAGAACGGAAATGATACGCAGCCGCATACGCCTCTGGTCAGAGGAATTTTTGGAATGCTTGGCAGGGTGATGGAGGATATTGCCGTACGGCGAAGTAATGAAGATATATTCTATTTTAACTGCTTTGGAAACACAAAGGAAATTTTTACAGAGCAGCGGGAGATAAACGGAACGGAGGTCCGTTTTAGTACTACCAGCTCGGCTATCGGGATTGTAATCGATATGGGGGACGGAACCTATAAGATTATGAGTACCGGAAATGCTTTGTTTGAGTTACAGAAGGAATGCCATAAAGTAAAGGCGTTTGAAATTTGCACGGTAAACCTGTTAAGAGATGAGGAGGAAAAAAGATGAAAAGAGTTATAGCCGGTATGTTAACAGTTGTTATGATGCTGTCACTGATTGGGTGTGGGGGCGGTAAAACGCAGAATCTGGATTCTACGGATAAAGAAACGGTGGAAAGTATTGCAGGTGACAATGCACAGGATGATATGCTGGAACCCTTTAGCAAGTACCCGGAAACCGTCACGATTACACAGGGAATTGTGGAACCGGTTCTTACCAATCTGCCGGAAGGTGATACTTTGGAGGACAACCTTTTTTCAAGGTATATCAAAGACAAGATTAATGTTGAAGTAGATTATGCATGGACCGTGGCACAGGATGCCTATGCCCAGAAAGTAACGTTAAGTATTGCCAATAAAGACATGCCCGACACACTGATTGTAGATGAGCTTACGCTGCAGCAGCTGGTGGAAGCGGATATGATACTTCCTTTGGATGAATATTATGAAAAAACGCTGTGTGATGAAATTAAATCTTATTACGATTCTTATAACGGAAGAATATTAGAACCTGTAACCTTTGACGGACAAATCATGGCGCTGCCATCCTGTAAGCTTGCCGGAGAGCATATGCTTGTATGGGTAAGAAAAGACTGGATGGACAAGCTGGGGTTATCTGAACCTAAGACATTAGAAGACATTAAAATGATCGCCAAGAGCTTTGTGGAAAATGACCCTGATGGTAATGGCGAGGATGATACCATCGGTATTCCCGTTGCGCCGGAGGTAGCAGGATATTATAACTGGATGTATTTATTGGATACGGTTTTTGGACTGTATGATGCTTATCCGCGTCAGTGGATTAAAAATGCAGACGGTGAAATTATCTATGGTTCTATTGCGCCTGAAATGAAAACAGCGCTGACAGAAATAAACGCTATGTACGAGGAAGGCATTATAGACAGGCAGTTTGCGGTAAGGCAGCAGGGCAATGATGCAAGTACGTTAATTGCTAACGACCAGTGCGGTATTTTCTTTGGTCCCTGGTATGCGCCGTATTGGCCGCTTAACGATTCTGTAAAAAACAACCCGGATGCAGACTGGAAGCCTTATCTGGCGCCGGTAGACGCTAACGGACAGGTTAAGACAGTTACCCAGAATCCCAGCGGAGAATATTTGGTTATCAGTAAGGATTGTGAAAACCCGGAAGCGGTTATTAAGACTCTCAACGTAGTAGAATGTGCAAGAAAAGGCTTTTTGGAAGATGCAAAAGATATTATTTCTTTAAACAATGGTACTGCCGGAGTATGGCCGGTAAATCTGGTGCTGGATTATGAAGACGCAGTTTTCCGCTACTATGAAGCGATTGACAATGCAATCAAGGAGGGTAACGGAGATGATTTACCTTACTTCTATAAGACCGGCTATGATGCGTATATAAAGAATCAGGAAAGCCCCAGAACAAACAGCTCAGACTGGGCAGAAGCGACTGCAAGATACGAAGGACAGGCATTGACCTCCGGCGAACAAATTGCCCGTAAGGAAATTGCTTTTTACGGCAAGACCGCGTCTATGGAGCTGAAGTGGGGAATGCTTGAAAAAATGTATGATGAAACTGTGATAAAAATTATTATCGGCGAGCTTCCGGTAGATGCTTTTGACACCTTTGTGGAAGAGTGGAAGCAGGCTGGCGGAGACGAGATTACGCAGGAAGTCAGAGAAATGGTAAAGTAAATGTTTTACCCTGTAGGGAGGTAGTATTGTGCGTTTTAAAACAAGAAATATTGTGTATACGTTAATGATATTACCGGGAATGATACTTCTAGTAATATTCAGTATAATTCCCATGTTCGGGGTTGTAATGGCATTTCAGAAATATGTGCCGACCAAGGGTATTTTGGGTTCAGAATTTGTAGGACTGGAGTATTTTGAATTCCTGTTTCAAATACCGGATATCAAGCAGATTATATTTAATACCGTATTTATTGCTACTTCAAAGATTATTTTAAATACGCTGCTTTCCGTCATACTGGCAATAATGCTGTACGAAGTGGGAAACAAAGTATTTAAGAAAACGATACAGACGATTATTTATATTCCTCATTTTTTGTCATGGGTAGCAATTTCAGGAATTTTATTGAATATTTTTGATTTAAACGGTCCGGTAAACGGTTTATTGTCAATGTTTGGCGTTGAAGAAGGTATATTGTTTTTTGCTGACGGTAACTTTGTAAGACCGCTTATTATACTGACAGATGTGATAAAGGAAGCCGGGTTTGGAACAATTGTATATTTGGCAGCTTTGTCAGGTATCAATCCCAACCAATATGAGGTAGCGCGCTTAGAAGGAGCAAGCAGGCTGCAGAGGGTGCGCTACATCATGCTTCCCGGCATGGCGCCGACCATTCTTTTGTTGCTGACATTGAACATCGGCAATATCATGAATGCAAATTTTGATCAGATTTTTAACCTGTACAATCCTTTGGTTTATGATAAGGTGGATATTCTGGATACCTTTGTATACCGAATGGGACTTGAAAGTATGCAGTTTAGTTTTGCCGCGGCAGTAGGCTTATTAAAGTCCTGTGTGGGGTTGGTGCTTATGGTTATAGCGCATAAGGCGGCGGAGAAATTCGCAAATTACAGAATCTTTTAGAAAGGTACGGATATGGTTATGAAGAACCGGTCAATAGCGGATAAAATAGGATATGCATTTATTATTGTTTTTTTAATCATTATGGCGGCCTTATGCGCATATCCGCTGCTGAATACGATTGCAATTTCTTTAAGCGATAAGTCAGCAGTAGCAGCCGGCAGGGTTACTATTTTTCCGGTAGATTTTACCTTAAAGGCATATGGCGTAATATTACAGGACGCTAAATTTTTCAGAGCCACGATGATATCTGTTGTCAGAGTGATACTGGGAGGAAGCCTGAGCTTTGTTCTTACCATTTTAATGGCATATCCCCTGTCGAAGACAAAAAAAGAATTCAGACTGCGGAATGTGTTTATGTGGACGGTGGTTTTTACAACTCTTTTCAGCGGAGGACTGATACCCTGGTACATGACGATAGCAAAACTGAATATATTAAATACGATATGGGCATTGGTGCTGCCGAGCGCAGTGCCTGCAGGGAATGTTATTATGCTGATGAATTTTTTCAGAAATCTTCCCAAGGAATTAAATGAGGCGGCGGTTATGGACGGGGCGAGCGAATGGTCTGTAATGTGGAAAATATATATTCCTCTTTCCCTGCCAGCGTTAGCAACGGTTACATTGTTTTCCTTAGTAGGCATTTGGAATGATTTCTTTAACGGATTGATACTTATGAATTCAGATAATTACCCCCTGCAGACATATATCCAACAGCTGGTTGTGTCCGTAAATGATCTCAGGTTATACACGCCGGAGGAAATGCTGCTGCTGACTGAAGTATCTAACAGTACCTTGAATATGGCCAAAATTGTGGTTTCCATGCTTCCTATTCTGATATTGTATCCGTTTTTGCAGCGTTTCTTTATGACGGGATTGGTTTTGGGAGCGGTCAAAGAATAGCTGTTTACAGAAAGCGGAGGTAGCGAGTGAAAGAAATCATAGTATTGTTTAAGACGCATTTGGACGTAGGCTTCACTGATTTTGCAAAAAATGTGGTAGATACATATATACAGTCCTTTATTCCCAAGGCAATGAAGGTAGCAGAGGAACTGCGCGGCAGAGAGGAAAAATTTATCTGGACGGTGGGTTCATGGCTGATAGAGCAGTTTTTGGAGCGGGCTGATAACATACAAAGAGAAAGTATGGAGGAAGCTATACGGCATAATGAAATTTCATGGAATGGTCTGCCGTTTACAACGCATACGGAGCTGATGGATGCAGAATTATTTACGTATGGACTGCATATTTCAAAAAATCTGGATAAAAGATTCTGCAAGAAAACCATTGCTGCAAAAATGACGGATGTGCCGGGACACACCAAGGCGATGATTCCGTTTCTGTATAAGGCGGGAATACGGTTTTTACATATCGGAGTCAACCCCGCATCGTCAATACCGGATGTTCCCGAACTGTTTTTGTGGAGAGCAGACAGCGGGGAAGAAATTATAGTAATGTATAACTGTGATTACGGCGATTTTACAAGGATTCCCGGAACGGAAACGGCGGTATATTTTGCGCATACCGGGGATAACCTGGGGCCGCAGTCAGCAGAAAGTATTTTAAAAGTCTATCAGGAACTGAAAGAGAAATATCCGGACGCTTACATCCATGCGGGAACGCTGAATGATATTGCAGAAGCGGTATTGCCGGTAAAAAATCTGCCGGTTGTAACAAAAGAAATCGGTGACAGCTGGATTCATGGTGTTGGTTCAGACCCATTAAAGCTTAGCAGGTATCGAGCGCTGCTTAGGTGCGTCCGCAGCTATTCGCCACAGGAAAAAGCAGCTGTTTACAGTAAGCTGCTTTTGGTGCCCGAACATACATGGGGAATGGATGAAAAAACACACTTAGGTACGTGGATAGAAGAAAGAAAAGGTGAATACCGCTATTTTATCAAAAAAGAGTTTCAGGCAGCCAGAGGGCTTCCGGGATTCTGCCGGATGGAAAAGTCATGGGAGGAACAGCGGGCCTTTGTAACGGATGCGGTAAAAGCCCTGAAAGGCGTTCACAAAGCAGAGGCGCTTCATGCAGTCAGTCAGTATAAAACAGTACAGCCGTCCGTAAAAGGGTATGAAGAAATTTCAGACATAAGGCAGATTTGCAGGCTGGATGGGGCAGAAATTTTGTTAAATGAAAACGGCGCCATAGAATATCTGCGCTGTCAGGACAGAATCCTTGCAGATAAAAAGCATTTGTGGGCAGACTGTTTTTACGAGGTGTTTTCCCAAAAAGAATACGACAGGTTTGTAAGTCAGTATGTGACGAATAAAGCTGATTGGGCATTGGAGGATTTTCAGAAAATAGGAGAAGAAGCAGCTGTAAAAGAATATTTTGCGGAAAGACCAAGGCTTAAGAAAGCTTATAAGAACCGGAATTCGGTTATATGCTTTATGGAATTTGAAGAAACGGCCTGTGAAATCTACGGAGCGCCCAGAGAACTGATGTTAAAAATACAGATAGAAAAAGATTCCGTAGATATGGATTTTGGGTGGTTTCATAAAGATGCAAGCAGAATTCCCGAGGCGCTTTGGTTTGGCATAAATCCTCTTTCTAAGAATATGGCAGTCAGAAAACTGGGTGAATGGATTGATTGCAAAGATATAGTGAACAAGGGCGGAAGAAGGCTTCATGCAACGGATTTCGGGGTAAAATACAAGGATGTTATAATAGAAAGCCTTGACGCGGCACTGGTAGCCCCCGGAAAGCCGTCCCTGTTAAATTTTACTGATGAAATGCCTGAAACAAACGGTTCCTATTTCAATCTGTACAACAATGTGTGGGGCACAAATTTTGTGATGTGGTATGAAGAAGATGCACGTTTTCGTTTCCGGGCAGCCTTCGTAAAAGAATAACCAAAAGGAAACCAATATATGAGAGTGACGTTTGATGATAAAAGCTTTTTTGTGGACGGAAAACGTATTTGGCTTGTATGCGGAGAAATCCATTATTTCCGGATTCCCGGACAGCTATGGGAAGACAGGTTTAAAAAAGCAAAAGAAAACGGAATCAACTGTATTTCCACTTATATGGCATGGAATTTTCATGAACAGGAACCGGATTGCTATGATTTTACCGGGGATGCGGATATAGAAGAGTATATAAGACTCGCCGGGGAATACGGATTCTATGTGATTTTGCGGCCGGGTCCCTATATCTGCTCGGAATGGGATTTCGGAGGATTTCCGGCTTATCTGAATACGCTTTCGGGAATCAGGCTTCGTACGGATAATCCGGTGTTTCAGGCAAGATACGAGAAATATTTTAGTCAGATATTACCAAGACTAAGTAAGTATGACGTAGAACACGGCGGAAATATTTTGCTCATACAAAATGAAAATGAGCATATTATGCCGGGATTGAAGGGCCGGGAAGCGTATTTTGAAGATATAAACAGAATCATCCGTAAGTCGGGCTTTAAAATCCCGATTATAAACTGCAACCGCATGTTTGAAGGCGGTATACTGGACATGATGGAATGTGTAAATACGTGGGACGAGCCTTTAGCGGATTTGGAAAAAATGAGAGAGATACAGCCGGACAAGCCTCTGCTTATAACGGAGCTGTGGTGCGGCGGCTGTGACTCCTGGGGCAGGGCGTTCGCAAGGGTTTCGCCAAAAGAGGTATATAAGCGGATTTTATCTATTCTGTGCTTTGGAGCGCAGTATACATATTATATGTGGCATGGAGGAACCAATTTTTCCTTTTGGGGAGGCCGTCTGCAGTATGAAAAGAATTTTTATATGATTACCAGCTATGATTTGGATGCGCCCCTTTCAGAAGGAGGAATCCGCAGTGAAAAATATTATGCAGCAGGCCTGGTAAATATGCTGGCGCTTTCTCTGGGTACAGAGCTGTGTGAAATGCGGACAGAATATAGCACGGATGAAACGAAGACCCTGATTTGTGCAGAAAAAGGGGAGCAGAGGATAAAAGCAGTTCTTTATCAGGAACCCAATGAACGGACAAATCAATACGGCGCAGCTATGTTTTTGGAAAATCTTTTGTTAAAAGGGCATGTTGTGAGCAGTGAAAATTTTATTCCGCTCTGGCTTTTAGGTACAACATGGATTTTCTATGGAGAACCGGGACAGTACGGAACGGTAGAGGTGGACGGGAACAGGACGGCGTGTTTTATTGAGGAGCAGCCGAGGTCGGTAACACTTTGCGGAATCGAGATACTCTTTATGGATACAAAAACTGCAAAGAGGTATAAACTGTCCGAGGGAAAACCGGTATACGAAAGCGGCGACAAAACAGAAAAGGCTTTGCCCATAGAGGTGAGGTGGGAAAAGCTGTGTACGGATAATCCGGAAAACATAAAAGACTGGATAAGACTGGACAAACCAAAGAGTGCAGATGAGCTTGGGATTTATTACGGTTATATATGGTACCGCATAGAGCTGGAAAGCAAAGAAGAATGTATAAAAAATATTGTATTTCCCTATAGCGAAGACCGTTGCCTGGTATACAGTTCCAGACATTATATAGGCGCATGGGGTGCAGGGGCAGGCTTTGAGGGTATAGAGGTTTCCCTGAAAGCAGGAAAGAACACGCTGTATGTTTTATCGGATAATTTGGGAAGACTGAATCACTCTGCAAAAATGGGAGAGCCGAAAGGAATTTACGGTCCCATATATGAGGGAAGAGCCGTGGCGTTAAGCAAGGTCTTGAACGCTGATAAGGGCACAGAAAAAAGCATGGAACTGATAGACTGGATTTCCGATTTTGACGGCAGCAGGCAGGAGTATATTACTTATACGTTTGTCTGTGACGGAGAAGAAGAACTGTATCTGCGTTTGGAATTAAATTGTTGTGTACAGGTTTCGGTAAACGGGTGTAAGATTGCCGAATTTCAAAATCCCAACAGGGGATACGGAGAATGCGTAATAGAACGGAGGCTGCTGCAGAAAGGTGACAATACTGTGGAAATTACGGCATACGTTTCTGCCTGCGAAGAAGCCATCAGAGAAATTGCATTAACTGCGCTTATTCCGCTCAGATATTCTTTGGATTACTGCCAATGGTCACAAACTCCGGAAGACAGCGCAGAAAATAACGGAGGGGAGTTTCCGGTCTGGTATTTGGCAAAACCGCAAAAGCTTTCCCGACAGATGCCTGCTTTTATAAAATTGCCGGAAGGAATAAAAGGACAATTGTATATAAACGGTCATAATCTGGGGCGGATATGGTCCGGGATTCCTCAGGATACCTATTACATTCCCGAATGCTGGGTTGGAGAAGAGAATATATTTTTACTTTTTTGTGAAAATGCCCCTGACAGTGAGGAATTGATTTCTTCTGTTTCTTGTGAAAGGGAATTTAGGGCGGGAGATAATAAAGATACGGAACAGTATGATGTATGTTAAAGTGACACAGGAAACCTGATGCCGGGATATTCGTGAAGAATATTCATGAAAGAGATGCTGGAGCATTGGCCGAAAAAGGAGTATAATACAAATGTATTATGCTCCTTTTTGCGATTGACGGCATTTGGGCAGCACAGGAAGGAAAGAGAGGTATGGGTATGAAATATGATGTAATTATTGTGGGAGCCGGGCCGGCAGGTATTTTTACAGCGCTGGAGATGCTGAAAAACGGCAGTAAAAAGCGGATTCTGATGTTGGAAAAAGGAAAAGCCGTGGAACAGAGAAGCTGCCCGAAGGTTAAAACAAAAAAATGTGTAGGCTGTGAGCCCTGTAATATTACGACAGGTTTTTCGGGAGCAGGCGCTTTTTCTGACGGAAAGCTTTCCTTAAGCTGCGAGGTGGGCGGTGATTTCCCCTCTCTGGTAGGGGAGGCCTTTGCGCAGGAGCTTATTGATTATACGGATAAAATCTATTTGGAGTTTGGAGCGGATTCCCATGTGGAAGGGCTTGGCAATACGGAAAAGGTAAAGGATATCAGAAAGCGTGCCATTCAGGCAGGCCTTAAGCTGGTGGACTGTCCCATCAGACATCTGGGGACGGAAAAGGCGCAGCAGATTTATCTGGCCATAGAAAACTGGTTAACAGAGCATGGGGCAGAGATTCTTTTTGGCTATAGCTGTGAGGATTTGCTTATGGAGGACGGCGTATGCAAAGGCGTTGTCGCCACATGCAAAGGCAGCCGGTATTCTTATGAGGCAGAAAGCGTAGTTATGGCAACCGGCAGGCGTGGTGCGGACTGGCTGCAGAATATCTGTGCCAGATATGATATTGCCCATAAGCCGGGTACGGTGGATATCGGCGTCAGGGTAGAGGTGCGCAATGAAATCATGGAGGAGGTCAATAACGTACTCTATGAGTCCAAGCTGATTGGTTATCCGCATCCGTTTAAAAACAAAGTCCGTACATTCTGTCAGAATCCGGGCGGCTTTGTAAGTCAGGAAAATTATGACGGCGGTCTGGCGGTGGTAAACGGTCACTCCTACAAAAATTTAAAATCTGACAACACCAATCTGGCAATTCTGTGTTCCCACAATTTTACGGAGCCCTTTAACCAGCCGATTGCCTATGCACAGAAGGTGGGCGAGCTTACCAATATGCTGGGAGCGGGACAGATTATGGTGCAGCGTTACGGGGATATTCTGGACGGAAAAAGAACCTGGCAGAAGGAGCTGTCCCAAAGCAATGTAAAGCCGACTCTGCCGGATGCCGTAGCAGGCGATATTACGGCGGCAATGCCTTACCGCGCCATGATGAACATTATTAATTTTATTCAGGCTGTAGACCATGTGGTGCCGGGCTTTGCAGGAACGGAGACCCTTTTATATTCTCCCGAACTGAAATTTTACAGCAATAAGGTAAAAATGGATGCGGAGTTAAATACCAACGTAAAGGGCCTTTACTGTCTGGGAGATTCCAGCGGCTGGACCAGAGGACTGATGATGGCTTCTGCCATGGGCGTGCTTATGGGACGCAGATTATTATAAAAATTTGTAGAATAAATACGATGCGTATCTGTTGAAGTTGCAAACTCTATCACATTATAATGAGTGTGATAGAGTTTTGTAAAATATGGAGGTTTTTTCATGGAACAGCTTAACGTGTTGACTACCAAAGATAATGAAAAACTGTACAAAATAATCGGTCAGCTGATGAGTACCGACAAGGAATTTCAGATTATGATTACAGTACCCTCCGGAAAAAAGGAGATTCAGGCAAAAAACAGCGCAGAGATAGTAAAAAGGACAGAAGAGCGGGATTTGGAGCAGGATGTGACGGATATGATACATGAAATCGGCGTGCCGGCACATATCAAGGGATACCAGTATTTGAGGGAATCCATTATGATGGCGGTGGAGGACAATTCCATGCTCAGTTCCATTACCAAAATCCTGTATCCCACCATTGCAAAGAAATTCGGGACTACACCAAGCCGTGTGGAAAGGGCTATCCGGCATGCCATTGAGGTGGCATGGAGCAGAGGAAGAATGGAGACCTTAGACGCTCTGTTTGGGTATACAATCAATACGGGAAAAGGAAAGCCGACCAATTCCGAATTTATAGCTCTGATTGCAGACAGAATAAGGTTGAAATACAGAAATTAGTCTTTTAAATGCGCCTTTCATGTTGTATAATAAAGAAAATACAGTTTGTTTCGGGAGGCGTTTCAATGAAGAAGGTTTTGTTTGTTGCATCGGAAGGAGTACCCTTTATTAAGACCGGCGGGCTTGCTGACGTTGTAGGCTCTCTGCCAAAGTGTTTGGATAAGGAATATTATGACGTGCGGGTTATGATTCCCAGATATACCTGTATGAAGCCGCAGATGCAGGAGAAGCTAAAATACGTTACCCATTTTTATATGGATTTTAACTGGCATGAGGTATATGTAGGGATTTTGGAAGCAGAAGCAGACGGCATCAAATATTATTTTATTGACAACGAGCAATATTTCGGCGGTTTTAAGCCCTATGGGGACAATGCGCTGTATGAGATAGAAAAGTATGCTTACTTTTCAAAAGCGGCGCTTTCGGCACTGCCGCTTATTGATTTTCAACCGGATGTGGTGCATTGCCATGACTGGCAGACCGGACTGATTCCGGTATATTTAAAGGAACGTTTCAGGGGCAATCCGTTTTTCTGGGGAACCAAGTCGATTATGACGATTCATAATTTAAAGTTCCAGGGAAAATGGGATGTGAAGGCAGTACAGGATATTACAGGCCTGCCTGATTACTATTTTACGCCGGATAAGCTGGAGGCATACAAGGATGCCAATCTGCTCAAGGGCGGACTGGTGTTTGCAGATGCCATTACAACGGTAAGCGATACCTATGCGGAAGAGATTAAGACAGAATTTTACGGAGAAGGATTGAACGGACTTTTAAATGCCAGGGCACATGATCTGCGCGGTATTGTAAACGGTATTGATTATGATGAGTACAGTCCGGCAAAGGATACTTATATTCCCTATCCGTATGATGCGGTCAGCTTCCGGAAGGAGAAGATAAAAAATAAACGTGCCCTGCAAAAGGAACTGAATCTGACACAGGATGATAAGAAATTCATGATTGGAATCGTTTCAAGGCTTACGGATCAGAAGGGCTTTGATTTGATTGCCTATATTATGGATGAGCTTTGTCAGGATAATGTGCAGATTGTGGTGTTAGGTACGGGCGAAGAGCGTTACGAGAATATGTTCCGCCATTTTGACTGGAAATACGCGGATAAGGTGTCTGCCAATATTTATTATTCAGAGGACTTATCACATAAGATATATGCGTCCTGCGATGCATTCCTGATGCCTTCTTTGTTTGAACCCTGCGGCTTGAGCCAGCTTATGGCGCTGCGTTACGGTACGGTGCCCATTGTCAGGGAAACCGGCGGGCTGAAGGATACGGTAGCGCCTTACAATGAATACGAGAGTACCGGAACGGGCTTTTCCTTTGCCAATTACAATGCCCATGAGATGCTTCGGACTATCCGGTATGCGGAACACATATATTACGATAAGAAAAGAGAATGGAACAAGATTGTCGACCGGGGCATGGCTGCTGATTTTTCCTGGCAGGTATCGGCAGGCAAATATCAGGAGATGTATGACTGGCTGATTGGCTGAGTTCCGGGCAGGATGTAAATATGGGTAAGAGCAGTAAAAAAGATGGATTTATTATACAGGCCGGAATACTGGCAGCCGCCGGTATTATATGCAGAATGATAGGACTCCTTTACAGGAGTCCTTTAACTGCTGTTATCGGTGATGAAGGCAATGGCTATTATCAGACGGCCTTTAATGTCTATACGATTATTCTTTTAATTTCTTCCTACAGCATTCCTTCTGCCATTTCCAAGGTAATCGCACAGAAGCTTTCCGTTCAGGATTATATTAATGCGCACCGCATATTTAAGTGTGCATTGTGGTATGTACTGGCAGTGGGCGGCATTGCCAGCCTTGTACTCTTTTTTTGTGCAGGATGGCTTACAAAGGGACCGGCGGTAACGGTGCTTCGCGTCTTTTCGCCCACGGTCTTTTTATATGGTATACTGGGTGTACTGCGGGGATATTTTCAGGCACACCGCACTATGGTACAGACCTCGGTTTCCCAGATTTTAGAGCAGATATTAAATGCCGTAGTCAGCATTGGTGCAGCATATCTGCTGATTGTGGCCATGCTTCACGGCACGGAGAAGTATACCTTAAATGAGGATTATTCGGTAAGCTTTGGCGGTGAGGTGGTACAGGAGATGGCGGATGCGGCACTTGATGCAGAGGGCGGCGTGATACTTGATGAGGACGGCAATCCTGTTTATGCACTGAATGCAGAGCAGACGGCGCATAATACAAAGCATGCCACCTACGGTGCAGTGGGAAGCGCGCTGGGTACCTGTGCAGGCGTGGCGGCAGCCCTGCTTTTTATGTGGGGGATTTACGGACTGAATAAAAGGACCATAAAGAGAAGAATTGCCCGCGACAGGCATGAGGAAGAAAGCTACGGAATCATTTTAAAAACAGTAAGCAGCGTAGTTGTCCCCTTTATTTTAAGCACAGCCATTTACAATCTGAGTACTTTTCTAAACCAGACGGTTTATTTATGGATATGTACCCTTACAAAGGGGATGACCAACGCGCAAGCCTCTACCGGATACGGTATTTTTTCAGGTAAGGCGGTGGTGATTTCCAATATTCCCATTGCCATTTCCTCGGCTATGGCCTCAGCCATTCTGCCAAGCATATCTGCCAGGATAG
Source organism: uncultured Lachnospiraceae bacterium (assembly GCA_900551115.1). Lineage (GTDB taxonomy): Bacteria > Bacillota > Clostridia > Lachnospirales > Lachnospiraceae > Acetatifactor. The sequence goes on along the minus strand of URUY01000014.1, from coordinate 35,890 downwards.
GACAGGGGGATATGGACGGAGCCAGAGAAAAAACGGGGCAGGCAGTCAAGACCACCATGCTGATAGCCATTCCGGCAGCAGTGGGAATCGGCGTGCTGGCACGCCCCATTACATGGCTTTTATTTGCACAGAAAGAGTCTGTTGATACGGCGTCAAAGCTGCTTATGGCGCTTTCCGCATCCGTTATCTTCTACTCCCTGTCAACACTTACAAACACTGTATTACAGGGTATCGGCAAGGTAAAGGTGCCGGTACACAATGCGGCCATTTCCCTTGTGGTGCAGACTGTTACGGTAAGCGGCCTCTTATACTTTACCGATATGGATTTGTATAGTCTGGTGATTGCCATGCTGGTTTATTCGGGCATGATGTGCATCTTAAATCAGCTTTCCATCCGAAGATACATGGGATATAGGCAGGAGATATTCCGTACCTTTGTAACGCCCCTTGTAGCGGCGGCTTTTATGGGAGCGGCAGCGTTCGGTACCTATCAGGGTATTGCTTATCTGCTTCATGCAGGACAGTATCCGTCCCATATGTCCAATATGCTTGCCCTGTTCCCGGCAGTCCTTGTAGGCGCCATTGTGTACTTTGTATTGGAAATCGTGTTAAAAGGCATCAGCGAAGCAGAGCTTCGGGCACTCCCCAAAGGATACCTGCTTGTGAAGCTGGCTAAAAAATGTCATTTGCTGTAAATTTGTAGCAGGGCAGCTCTGTATGGATAGGTTTGCAGGTTTCTTGACGTAGCTGCAAACCAATCCCAACAGAGCGCCTCTGCCACACATATTTTATAGAAAAGAAAGGAAACAAGCCATGGCTTTTGATGGTATTACAATAGCAAACGTAGTAAAGGAAATGCAGGACAACCTTATGGGAGGGCGTATTTACAAGATTGCCCAGCCGGAGCCGGATGAACTGCTGCTTACCATAAAAGGGGCGGAGGGACAGCGCCGCCTGCTTATTTCGGCAGGGGCGTCCCTGCCGCTTATTTATCTGACGGAAAACAACAAACCCAGTCCTCAGACGGCGCCCAATTTCTGCATGCTTTTGCGAAAGCATCTGCAGAACGGAAGGATTACGGCAATCAGTCAGCCGGGACTGGAGCGTATTATCACAATCACCGTAGAGCATTTAAACGAGATGGGCGATTTGTGTGAAAAAAAGCTGATTGCGGAAATCATGGGCAAGCACAGCAACATTATTTTCTGTGATGATAAGGATATGGTGATAGACAGTATCAAGCATGTTTCCGGTCTGGTAAGCTCGGTGCGTGAGGTGCTGCCGGGCAAGCCGTATTTTGTGACGGACACCACCCACAAAAAAAATCCGCTTAAGACAAGCGGGGAAGAATTTACAGAAACGCTTACGCAGGCGCCCATGCCTGTGTTTAAGGCGATTTACACCTCCTATACCGGCATTTCCCCTATTATGGCGCAGGAGCTGTGCTACAGGGCAGGACTGGACGGCGAGCAGCCTACGGCAGCTTTTTCGGAAGCAGACTATAAAAAGCTCTACAGCGTATGGGACGGCATGATGGAGGACGTAAAGGCGGGCAGGTTTTCGCCTGCCATAGCCTATGTAAAAGGAAAACCCACAGAATTTGCATCGTTTCCCCTGACTCTGTATGGCGCGGCAGAATGTGGAGAGACAGAAAAGCAGCGGGACGGTGATTATTTAAAGCCCTGTGCTTCTGTTTCTGCTCTTTTGGAAAGCTATTATGCAGAAAAAAATGCCCTTACCAGAATCCGGCAGAAATCTGTTGATTTGCGGAAAATTGTACAGAACGCACTGGAACGTAATGTGAAAAAATATGACCTGCAGCGGGCACAGATGAAGGATACGGAAAAAAAGGATACCTACCGGATATACGGCGAGTTAATAAACACCTACGGGTATGGTGTGGAAGAGGGTGCAAAATCCTTTGAAGCGCTGAATTATTATACGGATGAGATGATTACCATACCCTTAGACCCCCGGCTTACCCCCGGTGAGAATGCAAAGAAATATTTTGATAAGTATGGAAAATTGAAGCGGACCTATGAAGCGTTAGCGGAGCTTACAAAGGAAGTAAAGGCGGAAATCGAACATCTGCAGTCAATTAGTGCAGCTCTTGATATTGCAGTGGGAGAAGAGGACCTTGTACAGATAAAAGAAGAGCTGATAGAAAACGGCTATATCAGAAGAAAAGGCGGCGGTAAAAGAGTAAAGATAACAAGTAAGCCTTTTCACTATATCAGCAGCGATGGTTACGATATCTATGTGGGAAAAAATAATTTCCAGAATGACGAACTGACTTTTAAGTTTGCTGCAGGCAGCGATTGGTGGTTTCATGCAAAAGGCTGTCCCGGCTCCCATGTGGTAGTAAAGGGGATGGGCGGTGAGGAGATGCCGGATACGACCTTTGAGGAGGCTGCAAGACTGGCTGCGTACTATTCGGCAGGCAGAGACCAGGGAAAAGTGGAAGTAGATTATATACAGAAAAAACATGTAAAGAAGCCAGGCGGTGCAAAACCGGGTTTTGTGGTTTACTATACCAATTTTTCCATGGCAATCGATGCGGATATATCCGGTATCAGAGAGGCTTAACGGTAAAAAAGGAGAAACGACAGTGACAGAAGTAAAAAAGTACGAAATGAGAAAGCTTCTAAAGGAGGAGATTCTTTCTATTTATAAAGGCGTAGCGGGGGAAGATTTCCCTGAGGCGGAATTAAAACCGGTGGAAATAATAGAGCGGATGCTTGCGGAAGACGGTTATGCAGGATTGGGGCTTTTTTCTGAGGAACAGCTTATAGGCTATGCTCTTTTTGTAAAAGTACCGGGAGAGGATGTACTGCTTTTAGATTATTATGCAGTGCTTAAGGAATTCAGAAACGGCGGAACCGGCAGCCTGTTCTTACAAAAAATGCAGGAAATTTACAAAGACAAGGCGGCTATTCTTTTGGAAACAGAGGAACCCCAAAAAGCAAAAAACGAGGCGGAATATGATATCCGGGTGCGCCGCAACGGATTTTATGAAAGAAACGGTGCAGTAAGAACCGGTATAAAGAGCCGGCTGTATATTGTGGAATTCGGCATTTTCGCCATACCGCTGCGGGAAAAATATGAGGATGACCAAATTTATGCACGGCTTGATGACATTTACCATTATATGTTTGGAGATGAAGGCTATAAAAAATATGTGCGCATTTGGAAGGCAGATTAAAAACTGTATGGACCAAACCGGATTGCGGGAGAGCAGGGGCTATGATTTATAAGTCTGCAGGATGCCTTCCGCGATTTCTCCTTTTGTAAGGCAGCGATCCATGGCCTGCTTTTCTATGTACCTGTGGGCGTCGGTTTCTGTCATATTACAGGATTCGATAAGCGCCCACTTTGCACGGTTGACAATTCGGATTTCGGACATTTTTTCTTCTAATGTCAGGGTCTTTTTTTCAAGCTTTCCAAGCCGTTTGCTGATTGCACGCATCCAATCAAGCGCCTGATTTATAATGGAAGCGGAGGTCGGCTTGCGCAAGGTTAAAACACCATGCTCCAGAACCCTTGCATAGGTTTCATCATATATATCGTTTTTTACAAAAAGTACGGCAACCGTATGCCTGTTTTCGCAGATATCAATAGCAAATTTTCTGCCGAAATCGTCCGGCAGCGGCGTGTTTATTATGACAAGGTCATAAGCTCTTTCTGCTGTTTTCCGCCTTGCGTGATTTATGCTTTGGACAATATCTACAGGGGCGTAATCTTTCTGGGGCAGCAGTGCCGTAAAGGAAGTATTAAAGGTTTCGGATGATGATACTATCAAAACACTGTATATATATTCTTTAAAAGGCATGGGCATACCTCCTTCCGTTCATCAGATTTTTTATATCCTGCAATATGCTTCGGTAATCTGCGCAGGCAGGATGGAATTGATGAACAGGCTGTTTTTGGCTATTGTCTTTGCCTCTTCCAAGGTTTTGGGAAGGTGGGTATACTGATTTAAAATATCTTTCGGAGCAGTATACAGATTTATGTCTGCTGCGGGAGGAAGCGGAAGCTTCTCCTCTATGCCAAGCAGTCCCGCATAAATCAAAAGTGTATAAGCAATGTAGGGATTAGCCATAGGGTCGGGAGAACGAAGCTCTGCCCGTTTGTATATACCGGAGGCGGCAGGGATACGAACCAGCTGGGAGCGGTTTTCGGCAGACCAGGTTATAAAGCCGGGCGCTTTGTTATTTCCCAGGCGTTTATAAGAATCTATGCAGCGATTTAGATAAAGTGTCATATCAGGAATATATTTTAATATACCGGCAAGGCAATGATTTAACGCCTCTGCATCAGTATCATCTTTGATGGAGAAGTTAATATGCATTCCGTTTCCCGGTGCATTTTCCAGTGGTTTCGGATTGAAGCAGGCATAAATTCCGTTGCGGTTTGCAACGGTTTTTACAACGGCAGCAAAAGTAACGGCATTGTCTGCTGCGGATAAAGGGTCGGAATATCTAAAATCAATTTCATTTTGTCCGGGTCCCTCTTCATGATGGGAGCTTTCAGGCGATATACCCATCTGCTCTAAGGTAAGGCATATCTCACGTCTGATATTCTCACCTTTATCGTCCGGAGCAATGTCCATATATTCTGCCTGGTCGTAAGGGATGGCAGTGGGATTGCCCAGTTCATCCCTGTTAAAAAGATAGAATTCCATTTCTGAACCAAATTGAAAAAAGACACCTTTTTCTGCGGCATCGGCAATGGCTTTTTTGAGAAGCTGTCTGGTATCGCAGAGAAAAACGCTGCCGTCCGGCCATTTGATATCGCAGAACATTCTTACCACACGGCCATGTTCCGGACGCCACGGCAGGATAACAAGAGTGGAAGGGTCAGGATATAAAAACAAGTCTGAGTGCAAATGGCTGTCAAACCCGGCAATAGACCATGCATCGATGGCAATTCCCTGTTCAAAGGCTCTGTTTAGCTCATCGGGCATGATGGATATATTTTTCTGTTTTCCAAAAACATCACAAAATGCCAGTCTGATGAATTTTACATCTTCTTCTTCCACAAACTGCATTACTTCATTTTGGGTATATTTCATTGCGGCACCTGCTTTCTCGTATATTTATTGGCATTGGCTACGGAACGAATAAAGACGTCCATTGTAACAGAAATATGGTTTCTGAATTAAATGAACGCCTTTGCTCACAAAAGATTCTAAACGCAAGTTACCAGAATGTCAAGCTAATTTGCCATGAAATTCCGAAAATTTTGGAGGAAATTTTGGAAGAATTTTGGGAAAAAGCTTTAGAAGATAAAAATAAAAATTATTAAATTTAAAAATAAATATTGACAATTGGTAATCCTGGATATAAAATTCATACCATTAAGGCAATGGCGTCTTTAAGGGGAAGCTCTTAAAGGTGCCTTTTGTTTCAAAGGGAATATGTAAGGTATCTGAATATTAAAAGGCAAAGACGTCTTTCATGCAATTATGTGCATTAGAGATTTCTTTGCCTTTTTTAACAGAAAAAAAGCAAGGAGTGTTGGAAAATGTTTGATGCAAAATCTGAAAAGCAAAGGGCACCGTTGTACAGTGAAAAGTTTGAACATGATAACTGCGGTATTGGGGCAGTTGTTAATATTAACGGAGAAAAAACCCATGATACGGTAGAAAAGGCATTGATGATTGTAGAAAATCTTGAGCATAGAGCCGGCAAGGATGCAGAAGGCAAAACAGGAGACGGCGTGGGTATTCTCGTACAGATATGCCACAGCTTTTTTGTAAAACAGGCAGAGCCTTTAAACCTGAAGCTTGGGAAGGAAAGAGAATATGGGGTAGGTATGTTCTTTTTTCCGCAGAATGAGCTGAAGCGAAATCAGGCAAAAAAGATGTTTGAGATTATTGTGGAAAAAGAGGGAATGGAATTTATCGGATGGAGAAAAGTTCCGTGCGTACCGGAAGTTTTGGGAAAAAGGGCAGTAGAATGCATGCCCTATATTATGCAGGCATTTGTCAGGAAACCCTCCGATGTAGAGATTGGACTTGATTTTGATAGAAAGCTCTATATTGCAAGACGTGTTTTTGAGCAGAGTACGGACAATACCTATGTTGTGTCTTTAAGCAGCAGAACGATTGTATATAAGGGAATGTTTTTAGTAGGACAGCTGCGGACATTTTTCCCTGATTTGCAGAGCGGGGAATACAAATCGGCAATCGCAATTGTCCATTCCAGATTTTCTACCAATACGAACCCAAGCTGGGAAAGAGCGCATCCAAACAGATTTATTGTTCACAATGGAGAAATTAATACAATTCGCGGAAATGTAGATAAAATGCTGGCAAGAGAAGAAAATATGGAATCGGAACATTTAAGCCGCGAGTTTCATAAGGTTTTGCCTGTTGTGAATGAACAGGGGTCGGATTCTGCCATGCTTGATAATACCCTTGAGTTTTTGGTAATGAGCGGGATGGAGCTTCCGTTGGCAGTTATGATTACCATTCCGGAGCCCTGGGCAAACAATAAAACGATGAGCCAGCATAAAAAAGATTTTTATCAGTATTATGCAACTATGATGGAGCCGTGGGATGGTCCTGCCTCTATATTGTTTTCGGATGGGGATATTATGGGGGCCGTGCTTGACAGAAACGGACTGCGCCCTTCGCGTTATTACATTACGGATGATGGCCAGCTGATTCTTTCCTCAGAGGTGGGTGTTCTGCCGATAGATAATGCAAGGATTATTAAGAAGGACAGATTAAGACCGGGGAAAATGCTTCTTGTGGATACCGTAAAGGGAAAGCTGCTTGATGATGACACCATTAAGGAAGCTTTTGCTTTAAAAAGACCGTATGGGGAGTGGCTTGATTCCAATCTGGTAACGCTTAAGGAGCTTAAAATACCCAATGTGAAAGTTTATGAGTATACGAACGAGGAAAGGCAGAGAATGCAAAAGGCCTTTGGATATACCTTTGATGAATTAAAGTCAAGCATACTGCCCATGGCGCGCAGCGGCAGTGAAGCTATTGCGGCAATGGGAGTAGATTCACCAATCCCGGTGCTGTCTAAGACACATCATCAATTATCTCACTACTTTAAGCAAATGTTTGCACAGGTAACCAATCCGCCGATTGATGCAATCAGGGAAGAGGTAGTTACTTCTACAAGCGTATATATTGGGACAGACGGAAATCTGTTAGAGGATAAGCAGGAAAACTGTAATGTGTTAAAGGTTAATAATCCCATTCTTACCAATACGGATATGCTGAAAATCAAGCATATGAAAAGAGAGGGATTTCAGGTAGCGGTAGTTCCGATTCTGTATTATAAGAATACCGGTTTGGAACGTGCGATTGACAGGCTCTGTGTGGAGGTTGACAGAGTATACAGAGAAGGCGCGAATATTATTATCCTGTCTGACAGAGGCGTGGATGAAAATCATGTGGCGATTCCTTCCCTGCTTGCAGTATCGGCCCTGCAAAGGCATTTGGTCCGTACAAAGAAGAGAACCAGTGTGGCACTGATTATAGAGTCCGCAGAACCGAGAGAGGTACATGATTTTGCAACGCTTTTGGGATATGGCGCCTGTGCAGTAAATCCGTATTTGGCATTGGAATCTGTTAAAGAGTTGATTGAAAACGGAATGCTGGATAAGGATTATTATGCGGCTGTGGATGATTATAATAGTGCGATTTTACACGGAATTGTTAAAATTGCATCTAAGATGGGAATCTCCACGATTCAATCCTATCAGGGCTCACAGATTTTTGAGGCACTGGGTATAGATGATGCTGTGATAAATAAGTATTTTACGAATACGGTATGCCGGATAGGCGGAATCACATTAAAGGACATAGAAAAAGAAGTTGATATGCTGCATTCCAAGGCCTTTGACCCGTTGGGCCTTGCTACGGATTTGACCCTGGACAGTCCGGGACAGCATAAGCTAAGAGGCGGGGCAGAAGAGCATTTATATAATCCTGCCACCATACACATGCTGCAGCAGTCAACCATGCGCGGTGATTATCATATGTTTAAGCAGTATACGTCCATGCTTGATAATGAGGACAGTGTCAGAAATATCCGCGGGCTTTTAGAGCTTCAGTATTCTGAAAAGCCGCTTCCTTTAGAGGAGATAGAAAGTGTAGACAGTATCGTCACAAGATTTAAAACAGGCGCAATGTCCTATGGCTCAATTTCTAAAGAAGCACATGAAACGCTGGCGATTGCCATGAACAGACTGCATGGAAAATCGAACAGCGGCGAAGGCGGAGAGGATCTTGACCGAATGGTAACGGCAGGAGAAAGTATTGATAAATGCTCCGCAATTAAGCAGGTGGCTTCGGGACGTTTTGGCGTTACCAGCAGATACCTGGTAAGTGCAAAAGAAATACAAATAAAGATGGCGCAGGGTGCAAAGCCGGGCGAAGGCGGACATTTACCTGCGGGAAAGGTTTATCCGTGGATTGCAAAAACAAGGCACTCTACGGCAGGCGTAGGGCTTATTTCACCGCCGCCGCATCATGACATTTATTCCATTGAGGATTTGGCGCAGCTTATTTTTGACTTAAAGAATTCCAATAAAGATGCAGAAATCAGTGTAAAACTGGTGTCGGAGGCAGGCGTCGGGACCGTAGCGGCAGGTGTTGCAAAAGCAGGGGCGCAGGTGGTTCTTATTTCAGGCTATGACGGAGGTACCGGTGCGGCGCCCAAAAGCTCTATTCATAATGCCGGCTTACCCTGGGAACTGGGTCTGGCAGAAACACATCAGACCTTAATTCAGAATGGGCTTAGAAATAAAGTACGCATAGAGACGGATGGTAAGCTGATGACGGGACGTGATGTGGCAATTGCAGCCATGCTCGGAGCGGAGGAGTTCGGCTTTGCAACTGCGCCTCTTGTAACTATGGGATGTGTTATGATGCGTGTCTGCAATCTGGATACATGTCCTGTGGGAGTGGCAACGCAGAATCCGGAGCTTAGAAAGAGATTTAAGGGAAAACCGGAATATGTCATAAATTTCATGAGATTTATTGCAGAAGAGCTTAGGGAATATATGGCTAAGTTAGGCGTGCATTCTGTAGATGAGCTGGTAGGACGCAGTGATTTGCTCAAATGCAGGGAAACACTTCCGAAAGGAACGAAAAGACTTGATTTGTCCAAAATTTTAGATAATCCCTATGCACAGGAACATGTAACCTTTGATAAGAAAAAGGCATATGATTTTGAGCTTGCTAAAACATTGGATGAAAAGGTACTTTTGAAAAAATTAAAGGAGAGTCTGAAAACAGGAGAAGCAAAGAGTATTGAAATAAGCGTAAAGAATACTGACAGGGCTTTTGGTACTATTTTAGGTTCTGAGATTACAAAGCGTTTTGATGATACGCTTGCAGAGGATACCTATAAAATCATTTGCAAGGGCGGGGGCGGACAGAGCTTTGGCGCCTTTATTCCCAAGGGGCTTACCCTGGAGCTTTCCGGGGATTCCAATGATTATTTCGGAAAGGGACTTTCAGGAGGAAAGCTCATTGTATACCCACCCAAAGAAAGCAGCTTTGTGCCGGATGAGAATATTATTATCGGTAATGTGGCTCTCTACGGAGCAACCAGCGGAAAGGCTTTTGTATGCGGAATCGCAGGAGAACGTTTCTGTGTGCGTAACTCAGGGGCAATAGCAGTCGTGGAAGGTGTGGGCGATCATGGGTGCGAATACATGACCGGAGGCCGCGTTGCCGTGCTGGGGGATACCGGTAAGAATTTTGCGGCAGGCATGAGTGGCGGCGTTGCTTATGTTCTGGATGCCAACAACGATCTTTATATGCGTGTAAATAAAGAGATGGTTTCAATCAGCGAAGTAACAGAAAAAAGAGATGCCGCTGAGCTTAAAAATATGATCGAGGAACATACGGCGGCAACCGGCTCAAGGAAGGGTAAGAAGATATTAGAAGGCTTTGAAGCCTATCTGCCGAAGTTTAAGAAAATTATTCCTCATGATTATGAAAGGATGCAGAGGTGCATTACCATGTTGGAGGAAAAAGGCTTAAGCGCAGAAGAAGCCCGGATAGAGGCATTTTATTCGAGTGTGCATTCATAAGCGGATTGGAGGTATATAAATGGGTAAGCCAACAGGATTTTTGGAATATGAGAGAATAGTATCAAAGGCGGAAGATGCGGAAAAAAGAATAAAGCACTTTAATGAATTCCATGAACATCTTACGAGAAAGGAACAACAAAAGCAGGGTGCAAGGTGCATGGATTGCGGCGTACCGTTCTGCCAGTCAGGAATGACGATAGCCGGGATGACGTCCGGTTGTCCGCTTCATAACCTTGTGCCTGAATGGAATGATTTGGTATATACCGGAAACTGGGAAAGTGCCTATAACAGACTTAAAAAGACAAATAATTTTCCGGAATTCACATCGAGAGTATGTCCCGCTCTTTGTGAAAATGCATGTACCTGCGGGCTGTTCGGGAAACCGGTAGCCACAAAGGAAAATGAGTATGCAATTATTGAGTATGCATATGAAAACGGGCTGGCAGGACCAAAGCCGCCCAAAGTACGCACAGGGAAAAGAGTGGCAGTTGTGGGAAGCGGCCCCGCAGGGCTTGCTGTGGCTGATCAGTTAAATAAACGTGGCCATACGGTTTGTGTATATGAACGCAGTGACAGAGTCGGCGGCCTGCTGATGTATGGCATTCCCAATATGAAGCTTGAAAAGCATATCATTGAACGAAAAGTGAAGATTATGGAGGAAGAAGGAATCACATTTATTACCAATGTGGATGTGGGCAAGGATGTGGATGCAAAGAAGCTGTTTGATGAATTTGACCGGGTAGTTTTCTGCTGCGGTGCTTCCAATCCGAGAGATATTAATGTGGCAGGAAGGGATGCAAAGGGAATTTATTTTGCAGTGGATTTTTTGAAAGGAGTAACAAAGAGTCTGTTGGACAGCGGGTTTGAAGATAAAGCATATGTATCGGTACAGGATAAAGATGTCGTTATTATCGGTGGCGGTGACACGGGTAATGACTGTGTCGGAACCTCCATCCGTCTGGGTGCAAGGTCTGTTACCCAGATAGAGATGATGCCGAAAGCATCGGAGCAAAGAAGCGAAACCAATCCCTGGCCGGAATGGCCTAAGGTTTGTAAAACGGATTACGGTCAGGAAGAGGCAATTTGTCTGTTTGGACACGACCCGCGTATTTACGAGTCTACAGTAAAAGAATTCGTAAAGGATGAGAAGGGAAAGCTGTCTGCCGTAAAGCTTGTAAAGCTTGCATGGGAGAAGGACCCGGACAGCGGACGTATGGTTATGAAAGAGATTCCAAACAGTGAGCAAACGCTTAACGCACAGCTTGTACTGATTGCAGCAGGTTTTTTGGGGTCTCAGAAGTATACAGCAGATGCATTTGGTTTTGAACTGGATGAAAGAAGCAATGTGAAGACTGCTGTGGGAAGCTTTCAGACATCCGTAGAGAAAATATATACTGCCGGAGACATGCACACCGGGCAATCTCTTGTGGTTAAGGCGATTCATCAGGGAAGGGAATGTGCAAAGGAAGTAGATTTTAGCCTTATGGGATATCATTAGATTAAAAACCGGGAAGAAAAACTAAAAAAACATATTGACAATGATTTTTGTTAGGTGTATTATCGACAACATAAAGGCAATGGCGTCTTTAAGAATTTATTCTTAGAGCCCCATTGCCCTTTTTGTTATTACCATAAAAGCTTGACAATCAAGGGAGAAAAAATACCCCAAAATAAGGAGGATTTAACATGTCATATGTTGATGAGGCATTAGAGCTTGTAAAACAAAAGAACGGAGACCAGCCGGAATTCATACAGGCGGTTACGGAAGTTCTTAATTCTTTAAGAGCAGTGATTGATGCCAATGAAAAGCTTTACAGGAGCAATGCCATTTTAGAAAGAATCACAGAGCCGGACAGACAGATTATGTTCCGTGTGCCCTGGGTAGACGATAAGGGGCAGGTACAGGTTAACAGAGGCTTCAGAGTACAGTTCAACAACGCTATAGGGCCTTACAAGGGAGGACTCAGATTACATCCGTCTGTAAATCTTGGAATAATAAAGTTCCTTGGATTTGAACAGATTTTCAAGAATTCCCTTACCAGTCTTCCAATCGGCGGCGGAAAGGGCGGTTCGGATTTTGACCCTAAGGGCAAATCAGACAGAGAGATTATGGCATTTTGCCAAAGCTTTATGACAGAGCTTTACAAGTACATAGGAGCAGATACAGACGTTCCGGCAGGTGATATCGGAACCGGAGCAAGAGAAATCGGATATATGTTCGGACAGTATAAGAGGCTTCGCAGTGTATATGAAGGTGTTCTTACAGGAAAGGGACTCAGCTATGGCGGTTCTCTTGCAAGAACGGAAGCTACCGGTTATGGTTTGCTTTATCTGACTGATGAGCTTCTGAAATTGAATGGCATTGAACTGAAAGGAAAAACAGTTGCGGTATCCGGTTCAGGTAATGTAGCAATTTATGCAACACAGAAGGCCGAACAGTTAGGAGCAAAGGTTGTGACAGTCAGTGATTCTACCGGCTGGGTATATGATTCGGACGGAATCGATGTTGCAGCATTGAAGGAAATCAAGGAAGTGAAGAGAGGCAGGCTTACGGAATATAAGAAGTACCGTCCGAATGCAGAATACCATGATGGTAAATCCACTATCGATGGCAGTGACTTAGGTGTGTGGTCTGTAAAGGTTGACATTGCCCTGCCCTGTGCCACACAGAATGAACTTGATTTGGAAGCTGCAAAGCTTTTGGTTGCAAACGGATGTCTTGCGGTGTGCGAAGGTGCAAACATGCCGACAACACTAAAGGCAACGGAATACTTACAGTCAAAGGGCGTTATCTTTGCTCCCGGTAAGGCTGCAAACGCAGGTGGTGTTGCTACCTCGGCATTGGAAATGTCACAGAACAGTGAGAGACTGAGCTGGTCATTTGAAGAGGTTGACAGTAAGCTCAAAGATATTATGGTAAACATTTGTCATAATATGGTTGATGCAGCGAAGAGATACAATATGGACGGCAACTATGTAGCAGGTGCTAATATAGCAGGATTTGAAAAAGTTGCAGACGCAATGCTTGCACAGGGTGTTGTGTAGAAAACATAATAAGTGAAGAAGGCAATGGCGTCTTTAATGTTTTTAAACATTAAAGGCGCTTTTCTCTTATAGATAGTCAAAAACAAGGAGGCAAATCCTCTCCTCACGTGGGAGTTCGGATTTTTGCTTCGCAAAAACAAGGAGGCAAATCCTCTCCTCACATGGGGTTCGGATTTTTGCTTCGCAAAAACAAGGAGGATTGTTATGAAAAAAATTGATGATTATTTTGGATGCCTGGTGTTTGATGACAGAGTAATGAAGGCAAAGCTTTCAGCAAAGGTATATCAGTCATTAAGAAAGACGATTGATGAAGGAGCGACCCTTGATTTATCTGTAGCAAATGCTGTTGCAGAGGCAATGAAAAACTGGGCAGTTGATAAGGGCGCAACACATTATACACATTGGTTTCAGCCGCTTACCGGCATTACGGCAGAAAAGCATGACAGCTTTATCTCTCCGTCACCGGATGGCGGAGTATTAATGGAGTTTTCCGGTAAGGAATTGATTCAGGGAGAACCGGATGCATCCTCATTCCCTTCGGGCGGGTTAAGAGCTACCTTTGAAGCAAGAGGCTATACCGCATGGGACCCTACCTCTTATGCGTTTATCAAAGGTAAAACCTTATGTATCCCTACTGCATTTTGTTCTTATGGCGGAGAGGCATTGGATAAGAAAACGCCGTTACTTCGTTCTATGGAGGCTTTGAATCGTCAGGCATTGCGAATCCTTCATTTATTTGGAAATGATGAAGTGAAATGTGTCCGAACATCGGTAGGACCTGAGCAGGAGTACTTCCTTGTAGACAAAGCAATGTATGAAAAGCGTAAGGATTTAATGTTCACAGGACGTACGCTCTTTGGTGCAAAGCCACCCAAAGGACAGGAACTGGATGATCATTACTTTGGTGTAATTAAGCCCAGAGTGGCAGCATATATGGAAGAATTAAACGAGGAGCTGTGGAAGCTCGGCGTGCTGGCAAAAACAGAGCATAACGAGGTTGCTCCTGCACAGCATGAGCTGGCACCGATTTATGCAACTACTAACATTGCAGCAGACCATAATCAGCTGACAATGGAAATCATGCAGAAGATTGCTGCAAAGCATGGTCTGGTATGCCTCTTACATGAAAAACCTTTTGCAGGTGTAAACGGAAGCGGCAAGCACAATAACTGGTCGATTGCAACGGATGCAGGTGTAAACCTTCTTTCACCCGGCGAAACACCTTATGAAAATGCACAGTTCTTATTATTCCTTTGTGCAGTCATTAAGGCAGTTGATACTTATCAGGATTTACTCAGACTGTCTGTTGCAACAGCAGGTAATGACCATAGACTCGGAGCAAATGAGGCGCCTCCGGCAGTGGTATCCATTTTCCTTGGGGATGAGCTTACTGCAATTCTGGAAGCCATTGAAAAGAACGAACCTTATAAGGGTACAGAAACAACTACCATGAAGCTGGGAGTTGATGTATTACCCAAGTTTGCAAGAGATAATACAGACCGTAACCGTACTTCACCGTTTGCCTTTACGGGAAATAAGTTTGAGTTCAGAATGCTTGGCTCATCCAACAGCATTTCCTGTGCAAATATTATGTTAAACAGTGCAGTTGCTGAAAGCCTGAAGGTATATGCGGACAGATTGGAAGGTGTGGAAGACTTTGAAACGGCGCTTCATGAAATGATTCGTAAAACCATCAAAGACCATAAGCATATTCTCTTTAACGGAAACGGATATGACGAGTCATGGATTACGGAAGCCACAACGAAGAGAGGCTTGTTGAATTATCGTACCACGGTAGACTGTATGCCGCATCTATTGGATGAGAAGAATGTGAAGATGCTCACAGAACATAAGGTATTTACCAAAGCAGAGCTTAAATCAAGATGTGATATTATGCTTGAGAACTATTGTAAGTCAGTCACCATTGAAGCAAATACAATGGTGGATATGGCAAGAAAACAGATTCTGCCTGCTGTAGAGGGCTATGCTTTAGAACTGGCAAATGTGGCTGTTGCAAAGAAGTCGCTTTCAGGTGACATTACATGTACCTATGAAAAGAAAATGGTTTCAAAGCTTTCCGTAATTGCCGAGCAGATTGATACAAAGATATCGGAATTGGAAAAGGCAGTTATGAGCCTGAAGGAGACGAATGGTATTTTGGAAGAAGCAGCTGCCATCAGAGACAAGGTTCTTGTGAAAATGCAGGAGCTTAGAGCTGTAGCGGATGAGGCAGAGGTAATTACGGCAGCAGACTACTGGCCGTTCCCGACCTACGGAGAAATTTTGTTTGGTGTAAAATAAAATTTTATTACAGGAAAGAGGTTGATTAATATGACAGTAGAAATGATTATCGATACAGTGTGGGTATTTCTTGCAGCAATCCTGGTGTTTTTCATGAATCTCGGTTTTGCCTCCGTAGAAGCAGGTATGGCAAGGTCAAAAAATACGGTAAACATTCTGTCAAAGAATTTTATTGTATTTGCGGTATCATCTTTGGGATTCATATTACTGGGATGGGGACTGATGTTTGGCGGTGATAATCCATTTATAGGAACACAGCACCTGTTTATTCTCGGAACAGAAGACCATTCCTTTTATGACAATACATTGACTTCCAATGTACCGTTTTGGGGAAAATTCTTCTTTCAGTTAGTATTCTGCGGGACTGCAGCAACAATTGTATCCGGTGCAGTTGCAGAAAGAGTAAAATATATTTCCTTTATTATATTTTCCTTTGTACTCACCTTATTCATTTATCCGGTTATAGGACACTGGGTATGGGGCGGCGGCTGGCTTGCCAATCTTGGATTTATGGATTTTGCAGGTGATACGGTAGTGCATTCACTTGGTGGATGGGCAGCTTTGTCAGGAGCGTTGATTTTAGGACCTCGTATCGGTAAGTATGGTAAGGACGGAAAGCCTCGTGCGATTCCGGGACATAATATGTCATTGGCAGTAATTGGTTTATTTGTGCTTTGGCTTGGATGGTTTGGCTTTAACCCCGGTTCTACCATGAGCTTTCAGAACCCGGCAGATGTTATGCATATTCTGATGACAACAAATACCTCTGCTATCGCAGCAGTTGTTACATCAACGGCAGTTGCATGGATTTTCCTCGGAAAGCCGGATTTAGGCATGACAATAAACGGATGTCTGGCCGGACTGGTAGGAATAACCGGAAGCTGCGCATATGTTACCGTAGAGGCATCGCTGATTATCGGCGCAATTGCAGGTGTTATCGTAGTATTTGCAGTAATGTTCTTTGACCGGATTAAAGTCGATGATCCCGTTGGTGCGACAAGCGTACATCTGTGCTGTGGCGTCTTTGGTACAATTTGTGTTGGTTTGTTTGCAAAAGAAGGGGTTACAACTCTTTCAACAAGAAATGGTTTGTTCTACGGTGGCGGAGCTGAGCTTCTTTTAGTAGAACTGGTCGGTATTGTAGCTGTTGGTGCGTTTGCATTTATTACTTCTTCCCTTGTATGGCTGGCACTCAAGGCGACTGTCGGAATCAGAGTATCAGCAGAAGAAGAGATTGCCGGTTTGGATATCGGTGAACATGGAAATATGGCTTATCCTGATTTTGTAATCTCTATGGAGAAATATACTGAGGATGCGGAAGCTGCTGTTTCTAATCCGGTTGAGGAAGATACGATGTCAGAGGCTGTTCCTGTGAAGAAAGAAACTGAAAAAACAGAAGGTATTCCCAAACTCAGCAAAGTGCAGATTATCTGTAAGGAAGCTAAGCTGGAGGCTCTGAAGAAATCCATGAGCGAACTTGGAATTACAGGTATGACGGTATCCCATGTAGTTGGCTGCGGAGTGCAGAAGGGTAAGCCGGAATATTATCGTGGCGCACCTGTAGAGACAAACCTTCTTCCTAAGGTACAGGTTGATATTGTTGTAAGTAAGGTGCCTGTAAGAAAGGTAATCGAAACGGCAAAGAAGGTTCTTTATACCGGACACATCGGAGACGGTAAGATATTTGTATATGATGTGGAAAATGTTGTGAAGGTGCGTACCGGTGAAGAGGGATATGATGCCCTTCAGGATGTGGAATAATGAAACAGAAAAGCGTTTGAAAAAAGAGAAGCAGTGTAGGAAATCGCTGACAGCGAGTACAGGATGGTGGGATTGTGAGAACAGCACTTGCCCTGATTATGTAAGCCGGAGGATAAAGACATGTGTTCTATTATGGGATTTTGTGGTCATGGCGCCACTTTGGAGTTATTTAAGAAGGGGTTTGAAAAAACAATTTCAAGAGGTCCTGATGATTCCAGGATTATCGATACAGGCAAAGGCTTTTTAGGCTTTCACAGACTTGCTATTATGGGGCTTACAGAGGAAGGAATGCAACCGTTTGAGCTTGATGGCAGTTATATAGTATGTAACGGAGAAATCTATGGATTTGAAGGCTTAAAAAAGCAGCTTACGCAAAAGGGCTATTCATTTAAAAGCGACAGCGACTGCGAGATTCTGTTACCGCTGTACAGAGAGTATGGAATAAAAATGTTTTCCATGCTCGATGCAGAATATGCATTGATAGTATATGATGGTGAAAGCGGAGAATACATTGCGGCAAGGGATCCGATTGGCATCAGGCCTTTGTATTACGGGTATGACAGGAACGGAGTCATCTGTTTTGCAAGTGAGCCTAAAAACCTGGTGCAGCTAGTGGATAAGGTAATGCCGTTCCCGCCGGGACATTATTATAAAGCCGGAAAGTTCATTTGTTACAGAGATATGACCCGGGTAGATGAAGTGATTTGTGATGATTTGGAAACGATATGCAAAAACATACATGATAAGCTTGTTGCCGGTGTGGAAAAGAGACTGGTAGCAGATGCAAAGGTTGGATTTTTACTTTCCGGCGGACTGGATTCCTCGCTGGTATGTGCGATTGCTGCAAAGAAGAGCAAAGAGCCGATTAAGACATTTGCAATCGGAATGAGCGAGGATGCCATTGATTTAAAGTATGCAAAGCAGGTAGCGGACTATATCGGCAGTGAGCATACCGAGGTTATCATCACGAAAGAGGATGTGCTTTCAGCACTGGAAACAGTCATTGCATTGCTCGGAACCTATGACATTACAACAATACGGGCAAGTATGGGTATGTATCTTATTTGTAAGGCAATCCACGAATCTACGGATATCAGGGTAATATTGACCGGTGAAATTTCAGATGAATTATTCGGATATAAATATACTGATTTTGCACCGGACGCAGAAGCCTTTCAAAAGGAAGCCTGTAAAAGAATCAGGGAATTGCATATGTATGATGTACTGAGAGCTGACAGGTGCATATCTGTAAATTCCCTGGAAGCAAGAGTACCGTTCGGGGATTTGGATTTTGTGAAGTATGTTATGGCAATCGACCCGGAGAAAAAACGTAATATCTATGGGAAAGGAAAATATTTGTTAAGATATGCGTTCAAGGGTGATTATCTCCCTGATGAAATACTTTATCGGGAAAAAGCGGCATTTTCGGATGCAGTAGGACACTCTATGGTGGACTATTTGAAAGACTATGCGGAGAAGCTGTACTCGGATGAGGAATTTGAGGAGGGATGTAAGAAATATGATTTTGCAAGGCCATTTACAAAAGAATCCCTGGCATATCGCGAAATTTTTGAAAAATACTATCCGGGACAGGCGGAAATGATAATTGATTTCTGGATGCCAAATAAAGAATGGGAAGGATGCAATGTAAACGACCCGTCTGCACGGGTATTGTCAAATTATGGAGATAGCGGGAAGTAACAGGCAATACAGGTAAAAGCAAAGCATATATCATGACCTGAAAATTTTATACCGCAATAAGATGCAAATTCATGAAAAGACATTGACATTTATACCGTATAGGTGTACTATACTCGGGTAAAGGCAAAGGCGTCTTTAAGAAATTTTTCTTAGAGACCCTTTGTCTTTTTTTGTGCTGTTAAGAATTATTAAAAAAAGGGATGAGGAGTCAGAGATGAAAAAAGGTGAACAGCTTTATGAAGGCAAGGCAAAGAAGGTTTTTTTAACAGAAGATGAGGAGGTACTCATTGTTTCCTACAAGGATGATGCAACGGCCTTTAACGGTCTGAAAAAAGGCAGGATTGCGGGAAAAGGTGCAATCAATAACCGCATGACCAATTACTTGTTTCAAATATTGCAGGAGAACGGAATTCCCACCCATTTTATCAAGGAGCTGAATGACAGGGAGACTGCTGTGAAAAGAGTGACAATTGTACCGCTGGAGGTAATTGTGAGGAACGCGGCGGCAGGAAGCTTTTCCAAGCGGCTGGGGGTTGAGGAAGGTCTTGCATTTTCTGAACCAACCATAGAGTTTTCTTATAAAAATGACGAACTTTCAGACCCTCTTATCAACAGCTATTTTGCAAAGGCGCTTGGGCTTGCCACTGCAGAGGAATTGGAAACCATTAAGGAATATGCATTCCGGATAAATGAGCTTTTAAAAGCGGAGTTTTTAAAAGCAGGCCTGAAGCTGATAGATTTTAAGATTGAATTCGGACGTTTTCAGGGAAAAATCATTTTGGCAGATGAGATATCCCCGGATACATGCAGGCTTTGGGATGCGGAAACCAATGAGAAGATGGATAAGGACAGGTTCAGGAGAGATTTGGGAAACGTGGAAGAGGCATACATAGCTGTGGCAAAAAGAATCGGACTGAAGATGGAGGAAGCAGGAGAATGAGAACAGACATTTATGAATCACCTCTTTGTGAGCGTTATGCAAGCAAAAAGATGCAGCATATTTTTTCAAGCGATAAGAAATTTTATACATGGAGAAAGCTGTGGATAGCTCTTGCTGAAAGCGAAAAGGAATTGGGACTTCCCATAACAGAGGAACAGATAGAAGAAATGAAGCTGCATGCGGCGCATATTGATTATGAAAAAGCAGCAGAGTATGAAAAGGAGCTGCGACATGATGTGATGGCTCATGTGCGTACCTTTGGAGATGCCTGCCCTAAGGCTGCCGGTATTATCCATTTGGGGGCGACCTCCTGTTATGTAGGTGATAATACGGATGTTATCCTGATGCATGAAGCGTTATTACAGATTAAGAATCTTTTATTGAATGCAGTGGAAGCGCTCAGTGACTTTGCAATGCGTTACAAAGCCCTTCCGACGCTTGGTTTTACTCATTTTCAGGCAGCGCAGCCGACTACCGTGGGGAAACGTGCCTGTCTTTGGATAAATGACCTTATATTTGATTTGGAGCAAATCAATTTTCAGTTACATAATTTAAAGCTGTTAGGCTGCAAGGGAACTACAGGGACCGGCGCCAGTTTTTTGGAACTGTTTGAGGGCGATGAAGAAAAGGTGGTGCTGTTAGAGCAGAAGATAGCGGAAAAAATCGGCTTTTCTAAATGTCAAAGCGTCAGCGGACAGACCTATACAAGAAAAGCTGATTTTGCTGTTTTACAGGTTCTTTCGGGGATTGCGCAAAGTGCAGCCAAATTTTCAAATGATATCAGGCTGCTCAGTCATTTGAAGGAGGTTGACGAGCCATTTGAAGAAAAGCAGATAGGCTCTTCCGCAATGGCCTACAAAAGAAATCCCATGAGAAGTGAAAGAATAGCCTCTCTTTCCAGATATGTCATATGTGATTTGCAGAATACGGCAATTACGGCCTCAGCCCAATGGTTTGAAAGAACCCTGGATGATTCGGCGAATAAAAGGCTTTCCGTACCGGAGGCATTTCTGGCAACGGATGCCGTTTTAAATCTGTATATCAATATTGTGCGGGGCATGAAGGTATATCCGGCAGTCATAAAAAAACATTTAGAGGAAGAGCTTCCTTTTATGGCTACAGAAAATATCCTGATGTACTGCGTAAAGGAAAAGGGCGGCGACAGACAGGTGCTGCATGAAGCAATTCGCAGACACGCCGTAAAAGCGGCAGAACAGGTGAAGCTGTATGGAAAAGAGAATGACCTGCTTGAGCGAATCCGGGCGGATGAAAGCTTTCATTTAAGTGAGGAGGAAATGAAAACGCTTTTGAATCCCTTAAAGTTTACAGGTATGGCAGAGCATCAGTGCGAAAGGTACATTTCAGAAACCGTATTGCCTATGCTTAAGGAAAGCAGCCGTACCGGTGTTGACGCAGAAATTAATGTCTAAAGGAGAGAGAAAATATGCTGACAGCAATCGTTGGAACGAATTGGGGAGATGAAGGAAAAGGCCGTATGGTTGACCTTTTAAGTGAAAAATATGATATTGTGGTACGTTATCAGGGCGGAAACAATGCAGGGCATACCGTGATTAATGAAAGAGGGAAGTTTGTTATGAATCTGATGCCCTCCGGTATATGCAGAGAAAAAACAGTGAATATATTAGGACCGGGAATGGTAATTGATTTGGAGCATTTGTACGGCGAGGCAGAGAAGCTGAAAGAAAAAGGCATTGCCGTCACAAAGGAACACTTAAAAATCAGTGACAGGGCAACTATCTGCATGCCCTATCATAAATTGCTTGATTGTCTGGAGGAGGACCGGCTGCTGGATAAGAAGTTTGGTTCTACCAGAAGAGGGATTTCTCCGGTTTATGCGGATAAGTATATGAAAAAAGCGCTTCGGATGGGAGATCTGCTGTATATGGATAAGCTGAAGGAACGCCTGTATGACATTGTGGACTGGAAGAACCTGAGCGTGGAAAAAGGGTATGGCCATGAACCGGTATCTGCAGAGGCCTGTTTTGAGTGGCTTGAAAAATTCGGTACATATTTCAAGCCGTTTATATGCGACACTACAGAGTTTTTAAGCACGGCGGTAAAAGAGGGGAAATCCATTATGTTTGAAGCGCAGTTAGGTGCGCTCCGTGATATTGATTTCGGTATTTATCCCTATACATCGGCATCCACAACCTTAGCAGCCTATGCACCTGTTGGGGCAGGAATCCCATTTGCCGGGCTTGATGAGAGCATCGGTATCATGAAAGCCTATTCAAGCTGTGTAGGGGAGGGCCCCTTTACCTGTGAGCTGTTCGGCGGGGAGGCAGATAAGCTGCGGGAGGCTGGCGGAGAGTACGGCGCCGCTACGGGAAGACCGAGAAGAGTAGGCGGATTTGATGTTGTTGCATCTAAATACGGCACAAAGATGCAGGGCTGCACCTATGTGGCATTAACCAAACTGGATGTACTTTCCTATATGGATAAAATACCGGTATGCGTAGCCTATGAAGCAGGCGGCAGCAGATATACGAATTTCCCGTCAAACATTGACGACTTGCAGGCAGCAAAGCCGGTTTATGAATATTTACCCGGATTTTGCTGCGATATCAGCGGATGCCGCAGCGCGGCGGAGCTGCCGAAGGAGGCACTTTCCTACATTCACTATATTGAGAAAATGATTGAGTGCCCGGTAAGGTATGTATCCGTAGGCGCCGAGAGGGATGCTTATATAACAATGTTCTAAGGCAACAGCGTTTGCACGGAAGGAAAGGAATGCTTATGGCAAAGTATATATTCGTAACCGGAGGCGTGGTTTCCGGTCTTGGAAAGGGGATTACGGCTGCATCCTTGGGAAGACTTTTAAAGTCGAGAGGATTAAAGGTGGCGGCACAGAAGCTGGACCCCTATATTAATGTAGACCCGGGAACCATGAGCCCTTACCAGCACGGAGAGGTCTATGTGACCGAGGACGGAGCAGAAACGGATTTGGACCTCGGACATTATGAAAGATTTATTGATGAAAATCTGAACAGGTATTCAAACCTTACAACAGGTAAGGTTTATTGGAATGTACTGAATAAGGAAAGGCGGGGAGAATACCTTGGCTCTACCGTACAGGTCATACCGCATATCACGGATGAAATCAAGGCATTTGTATACCGTGTGGGAAAACAGACGGACGCGGACGTGGTCATTACCGAAATAGGCGGAACCATAGGAGATATAGAATCACAGCCGTTTTTGGAGGCAGTAAGACAAATATCCCTGGAGACCGGCAGGGAAAACAGTTTGTTTATCCATGTAACTTTAGTTCCCTTTTTAAAGGGCTCCGGGGAGCATAAATCAAAACCCACACAGCATTCCGTAAAGGAGCTGCAGGGCATGGGTATTAATCCCGATATTATTGTGCTTCGCTGTGACGAGCCCCTGGAACGGTCCATTTTTGAAAAAATATCCCTGTTCTGCAACGTAAAAGAGGACTGTGTAATAGAAAACCGTACGCTGCAGAATCTTTATGAAGCGCCGCTGATGCTGGAGCAGTCCCATTTTTCGTCTGTAGTATGCCGGGAACTGAAATTAACAACGAAGGAACCGGACTTAAAGGAATGGGAACAGCTGGTAGCGCATATCAAAAACCGGACAAACAGGGTGGATATCGGGCTGGTAGGTAAATATGTGAAGCTGCATGATGCTTATCTTTCTGTTGTGGAGGCCATGCATCATGCCGGATATGAACTAAATACCCATGTCAATATCCGTTTTATTGACTCGGAAACCGTTACGGAGGATACGGCGGCGGAGGTGCTTGCTGATTTAGACGGGATTATTGTACCGGGAGGCTTTGGCAGCCGCGGCATAGAAGGCATGATTCTGGCAGCAAAGTATGCAAGGGAGCATGCATTGCCATATTTTGGCATCTGTCTGGGAATGCAGACGGCAGTCATTGAATATGCCAGAAATGTTGCGGGAATTACGGATGCGCATTCCGGTGAATTTCAGGAAGACTGTAGGAATAAGGTAATAGATTTCATGCCGGGGCAAAGCGAGGATGTGGATAAGGGCGGCACCCTCAGGCTGGGCAGCTATCCCTGTGTGATAAAATCCGGCAGCAAAATGGAAGAATGCTATGGAAGGGCAGAAATTTCCGAGCGTCACAGACATCGCTATGAGTTTAATAATGCATATCGTGAAGTATTGCAGAAGGCAGGGCTTGTCCTTAGCGGACTCTCACCGGACAAAAGACTGGTAGAAGCTGTGGAGCTGACAGAGCGGCCCTTCTATATGGGAGTGCAGTTTCATCCGGAATTTAAGAGCCGTCCCAACAGGGTTCATCCTCTGTTCTTTGGATTTATAAAAGCAGCGGTAAAAAGCAGGCAGGAGGAAAAAAGGTGAGCGACAAATTACATGAAGAATGCGGCGTGTTTGGCATATGTGCCCCGGCAGAAAAGGATGTTGCCGGTATTGTGTATTACGGACTTTATGCTTTGCAGCACCGGGGACAGGAGAGCTGCGGTATTGTTGTAAATGACGACGGCGTTTTTTCATCCTACAAGGATGTGGGGCTTATAAGTGATGTTATGAGCGGTGAAGTGCTGTCCAGGTTTCCGAAGGGCCGGATGGCAGTAGGGCATGTGCGCTACGGCACAACAGGCAAAAACATAAGAAAAAACTGTCAGCCCATCGAGGTAAACCATCAAAAAGGGAAAATGGCCCTGGCGCATAACGGCAACCTGAGCAATGCATATGAATTGAGAAACGAGCTGGAGCTTTCAGGCGCTATTTTTCATACCACAAGCGATACGGAAACAATTGCCTATGTGGTAACAAGAGAAAGGCTTATTTCGCAAAGCATCGAGGATGCGGTGAGCCGGGCTATGAACCGGATAGAAGGGGCATATTCGTTGGTTTTAATGTCTGCGGAAAAGCTGATTGCAGTAAGGGACCCTCACGGCTTCCGCCCCTTATGCTACGGGAAAACAGAGGACGGCTCTTTTGTGGTTGCTTCGGAAAGCTGTGCATTGCAGGCAGTCGGCGCAGAGTTTGTAAGAGACCTGGAGCCGGGTGAAATCCTGGTATTTAGTAACAATACAGTGATTTCACGCAGGGAGCATTGCAAAAAGACAGAAAAAAGGACCTGCGTGTTTGAATATATCTATTTTGCAAGACCGGATTCGGAAATAGACGGTATTTCCGTCCATGAAGCAAGAAAGAGGGCCGGTGAAATCCTGGCAGAAAAGTATCCGGCATCGGCAGATGTTGTGATAGGCGTGCCGGACAGCGGTCTGGATGCTGCGCTGGGCTTTTCCGAATATGCAAAAATCCCCTATGAAATAGGATTAATCAAGAATAAATATATCGGCAGGACCTTTATAGCACCGGGACAGGATAATCGCCTGGACCAGGTAAAAATCAAATTAAGTCCCATCAGGCAGGTGGTGGCGGGAAAACGTATTGTGCTGATTGACGATTCCATCGTCAGAGGAACGACAAGCAGACGTATCGTAAGGCTGTTAAGGGAGGCCGGTGCAAAAGAAATACATATGCGTATATCCGCACCGCCCTTCCTTCATCCCTGTTATTACGGCACGGATATTGATTCGGAAGAGAATTTAATCGCAAATTCCCACACTGTGGAAGAAATAGCGGCAATGCTTGACGTTGATTCCCTGGGATATCTTCCGGCAGAAGCGCTTTCTCAGCTGGCAGGGGAAGGCGGCTTTTGCGCGGCCTGCTTTGACGGAAGGTATCCTACGGCTATCCCTGAAAATACCTGCAAAAACAGATTCGAGCAAAAGCTTTCTGAAAAACAGCGGTCTGAAAAGAAGTCTGCAAAAGAACAATGAAAAGAGCGAGGTGGTTTTATGCAACTGGATTTTAACAGGAAATTGATTTTAGAGGACGGAAGCGAGTATTACGGCTATGCTTTTGGCGATACCACAGAGAAAATATGTGAAATTGTATTTAATACCTCACCGGTAGGCTATCAGGAAATACTGTCTGACCCGTCCTATACATATCAGGCTGTCGTAATGGCATATCCGCTAATCGGCAATTACGGGATTGCAGAAGATGATTTTGAAACACAAACCCCCACTATAGGCGCTTTAATTGTGCGGGATTATAATGATACACCCTCCAATTTCAGAAGCGTCAGGACACTTTCAGACGTGTGTAAGGAGTACGGCGTACCGGGAATCTGTGGAATAGACACCAGAAAGCTGGTACGCTCTATCCGCGATTTGGGTTCCCGTAAGGTGTTCATAACGAATGTAAATACATCCTTGGAAGAGGGATTGAAGAAAATACGGGAATATGAACAGCCCAAAGATGCGGTGGAAAAGGTAAGCTGTAAGGAAATAAACAGATATCTGGTGCAAAACGGAAAATACCATGTAGTAGCCATAGACTGCGGTATGAAGCAGAATATTGTCAGAAGCATGATTCAAAAGGGATGTAATGTCACAGTGGTTCCGTATAATGTATCTCCCCAAAAAATAGAGCAGTTAAAGCCCGATGGTATTTTCATATCCAACGGTCCCGGAGACCCGGCGGATGTGGTGCCGGTAATTGAAACCATCAAAAGCCTGCGCGGCAGGTATCCCATGTTCGGCATCTGTCTTGGCCATCAGATGATTGCGCTTGCTTACGGGGCGAAAACCTATAAGCTGAAATTCGGACACAGAGGAGGCAATCATCCTGTGAAGAACCGGAAAAACGGAAAGATAGAGATTACCTCTCAAAACCACTCCTATGCCGTAGAAGAGGACAGTCTTCAGAATACGCCGCTTACGGTTACCCACAGCAATATTCTGGATAACACCATAGAAGGAATGGAATGCGCAGAGGATAAGGTTTTTAGTGTGCAGTACCACCCGGAAAGCGCGCCGGGACCGCAGGACAGCGCGTATCTGTTTGATCATTTTATCAGCTTGATGGAGGGAAACAGCCATGCCTAAGAGAATGGATATAAAAAAGATTTTAGTGATAGGCTCCGGGCCGATTGTGATAGGCCAGGCGGCAGAATTTGATTATGCGGGAACGGAGGCTGCTCTGGCTTTAAAGGAAGAGGGCTATGAGGTGATTCTCTGCAATTCAAATCCGGCAACTATTATGACAGATACCTCTATTGCAGATAAGGTATATATGGAGCCTCTGACCCTGGAATATATTGCTAAAATTGTGCGGAAAGAACGGCCTGATGCTATTTTGCCCGGTATCGGAGGACAGACCGGTCTTAATCTGGTTATGCAGCTTGAGAAAAAAGGGATTTTGAAGGAATGTCAGGTAAAGCTGCTTGGCACAGGCATTGAAAGCATCGAGAGGGCTGAAGACAGGGAGCAGTTTAAGGAATTGTGTGAAAGTATAGGAGAACCGGTAGTGTCCTCTAAAATTGCAAATTCCGTAGAGGAAGCAAAGCTGGCGGCATTGGAAATCGGCTATCCGATAGTACTGCGTCCGGCTTTTACTTTGGGAGGAACAGGCGGCGGTTTTGCAGATAACGAAGAGGAATTGATGCAGTTAATTAAAAATGCACTCTCTCTTTCTCCGGTGCATCAGGTGCTTATAGAAAAAAGCATCAAGGGGTATAAGGAAATAGAATATGAGGTAATTCGGGATGCAAATGACACTGCCATTACCGTCTGCAATATGGAAAATTTAGACCCTGTGGGTATTCATACGGGAGATTCCATTGTGGTTTGTCCTTCCCAGACCTTAACCAATAAAGAGTATCATATGCTTAGGGACAGCGCGCTTAAAATTATCCGTGCGCTTAAAATTGAAGGCGGATGCAACGTTCAGTTTGCGCTTGACCCTGATTCCTTTCAGTATTATTTGATTGAGGTAAATCCCCGTGTATCCAGATCGTCTGCGCTGGCATCAAAGGCGAGCGGCTATCCGATTGCACGGGTATCGGCTAAAATCAGCATAGGAATGCATTTGGAAGAAATACAGTTGGCAAATACACCGGCATCCTTTGAGCCGGCATTTGATTATGTGGTAACAAAGATGCCCCGGTTTCCGTTTGATAAATTCATCGATGCAAATCAAAAGCTCGGAACGCAGATGAAGGCAACCGGAGAGGTAATGGGAGTCGGCAGAACCTTTGAGGAAAGTCTTTTAAAGGCGGTTCGTTCTCTTGAGGTAGGCACATGCCATATCTATAAGGCAAAATTTGAAGAGCTGCCAGAGGAGGAATTGCTTGATTATATCAAAATCGGTACGGATGACAGGATTTACGCAATCGCACAGCTCTTACGAAAGGGATGTACATGTGACAGGATAACCTGCGTAACAAGGATAGACCTTTTCTTTGTGGATAAAATAAAGAAAATTGTTGACAGGGAGAAGGCACTGCAAAGCAGTGCGGGAAATATAACAGAGCTGTATCTGGCAAAAAAGATGGGATTTTCGGATAAGGCGGTAGCAATGCTTTGGAAGCAGATGGAGGAAGAAATATTCGATGTAAGAAAAAAAGAAAATATCTTTCCGGTATATAAAATGATAGATACCTGCGCGTCCGAGTTTAAAAGCTATGTGCCGTATTTCTATTCCACCTATGAAGAGGAAAATGAATCGAGGATTTCCGATAAAGAGAAGATTATCGTGCTTGGTTCGGGACCCATAAGAATCGGGCAGGGAGTAGAGTTTGACTACTCTACGGTACATGCGGTAAAGACGATTAAAGAAGCCGGATATGAGGCAATCATTATCAACAACAATCCGGAAACCGTATCCACGGATTATACCACATCGGATAAGCTGTATTTTGAACCTCTTTGTGCAGAGGATGTTATGAACATCATAGAGCTGGAAAACCCCAAAGGCGTTATTGCAACTCTTGGCGGGCAGACTGCCATCAATCTTGCCTATCCGCTGATGAGGCGTGGGGTGAGGTTAATCGGCACCGACTGTGAAGCGATTGAAAGGGCAGAAAACAGAGACAGCTTTGAGAAGTTGTTAGCCTCTCTTTCCATTCCGCAGCCAAAGGGCATGGCTGTGACAAACGTTGATGAGGGCGTGGCAGCCGCTGCAGAAATCGGTTATCCGGTGCTTGTCCGTCCCAGCTTTGTTCTTGGCGGAAGAGCGATGCAGATAGTGGCAAAGGAGGAGCATTTAAGACATTACCTGAAGACTGCCGTAGAAATAGACGAAGATAAGCCGGTGCTGGTAGACAAATATATATGCGGGAAAGAAGTGGAGGTAGATGCAATCTGTGACGGTAAAGAGGTATTTGTACCGGGAATCATGGAGCTTGTAGAGAGAACCGGCATACATTCGGGAGATTCCATCAGCGTATATCCTGCCTACAGTATTTCGGATAAGGTGAAGAAGACTATCCTTGCGTATACGGAGAGGCTGGGACTGGGCATAGGCATTGTGGGACTTTTCAATATCCAGTTCATTGTAGACGGAGAAGAAAATGTATACATTATAGAAGTAAATCCCCGTTCCTCCAGAACGGTCCCGTTTCTGTCAAAGGCTACAGGATACTCTCTGGCAGACATTGCTACAAGAGTATGCCTTGGCGTCAGCCTGAAGGAACAGGGATTGTATGAACAGTATCCGGCAGAGAAAGAAAGGTGGTATGTAAAGGCACCGGCATTTTCCTTTTCCAAGCTGGGGGGGATGGATGCCTACCTTTCACCGGAAATGAAATCCACAGGCGAGGCTATCGGATATGATACAAAGCTTCACAGAGCAATGTATAAGGCGCTGATTGCATCGGGAATCACGCTGCAGAATTACGGAACGGTAGTGGTAACACTGGCAGATGAAGACAAGAAAGAGGCGTTGTCTCTTATCAGACGTTTTTATGATATGGGCTTTAATATAGAAGCTACCATAGGAACAGCCGAGTTTTTGAAGAGTCACGGAATCCGTACCCGTATCCGCAGGAAGCTGAGTGAAGGAAGTACGGAGATCCTTGATTCTATCCGGGCAGGATACGTCAGCTATGTAATTAACACAAGAGCAATTCTTTCAGGTATCCATTTTGAAGACGGTATCGCCATCCGCAGGTGTGCAAATGAAAACCACGTAACAATATTCACCTCTCTGGATACAGTCAGAGTACTTTTGGATGTCCTGGAAGAAATAACAATAGGGATATCAACCATCAATGCATCCGCAGAAGCATAAGAACCGGAAGCGTATTTCAGCGGGAAGCCTCTTTTTGCGTGCCGGATACAAAGGGAATAAAAAATAGCAGAGGACTGATTGACTAAGGAACGGCTTTCTACTATAATAAACATAATATGCAGCAAAACATGGGACAGGAGACTGCATACGGAGAAGCGTATTTTGAGGTCTGAAAAGCAGGCGGATGGGAGTACAAATGATCAAAAGCATGACCGGGTTCGGCAGATGTGAGCTGACGGAAGGAAACCGTAAATTCACGGTGGAAATGAAATCTGTAAATCACAGGTATCTGGACGTTAATATCAAGATGCCCAAAAAGCTCAATTACTTTGAATCCTCTATTCGGAACGAACTGAAAAATTACATTCAGCGAGGCAAGGTGGATATTTTTATTACCTATGAGGATTTTTCAGAAAATGTAGGCTGTGTAAAGTACAATAAGGAAGTGGCAAAGGAATACCTTACCTATTTAAGGCAGATGGCAGAGGATTTTAAGCTGGATGACGATATCCGGGTATCTGCACTTTCCCGCTATCCCGAGGTGTTTACCTTGGAGGAGCAGGAGGAGGATACGGATGAAATCTGGAAGGAGCTTAGCAAGGCGTTAAAGAAAGCCGCAGAGGATTTTGTGGAAACCCGTATCAAAGAGGGTGAAAATTTAAAGAACGATCTGTCAGGCAAGCTTTCGGATATTCTTTCCCATGTAGAGTTTATCACCGAACTGTCTCCTAAAATTATTGCGGATTACAAGCAAAAGCTGTATGATAAAGTACAGGATCTGCTGCAGAATGCACAGGTGGATGAAAACAGACTTTTGATGGAGGTTACCATTTTTGCGGACAAGGTTTGTGTGGATGAGGAACTGGTAAGGCTGAAGAGCCATATTGAAGCCACAAAAGCGGCTCTTCTGGAGGGCGGCAGCGTTGGCAGAAAGCTGGATTTTATTGCGCAGGAGATGAACCGGGAAGCCAACACCATCCTTAGCAAGACCAATGACATAGAGGTTTCGGCCCGTGCTATCGATTTAAAGACTGAGATTGAAAAGGTCCGCGAACAGATACAGAATATTGAATAAGAGGATACGCAGCTATGAATAAACTGATTCATATCGGTTTTGGCAATATTGTGAACACGGGCAAGATTATAGCCATAGTCAGTCCTGATTCCGCACCCATAAAGCGTATGGTGCAGAAGGCGAAGGAAGAGGGCATGGCGATTGATGCTACTCAGGGGCGCAAGACAAAAGCGGTGCTTGTTATGGAAAACAGCCAGATTGTATTGTCAGCGCTTTTGCCGGAGACCATAGCAGGAAGGGCGCAGGCAGTCTGCGCAGGAGAAAATCAGGGTGAAAGCCCCGCGGAGAATGGTGAAGAAGATGAATAAGGGCATATTGATTGTACTGTCAGGCTTTTCCGGCGCAGGCAAAGGTACGCTTATGAAAGAGCTTATGCAGACCTATGACAGCTATGCGCTGTCCATATCCATGACGACTAGAGCCCCGCGTCCGGGAGAGGTGGACGGCAGGGAATATTTCTTTTCTACGAGAGAAACTTTTGAAGAAAAGATTGCACAAAACGGATTAATAGAGTATGCTGAATATTGCGGCAATTATTATGGGACTCCCAGAGATTACGTGGAGGCGCAGCTTTTGGCCGGTAAGGATGTGATACTTGAGATTGAGATTCAGGGAATGCGCAAGGTAAAACAGATGTTTCCTGAAATGCTTCCTCTGTTTGTAACACCTCCTTCGGCAGCAGAGTTAGAGCGCCGGCTTAAAGGAAGAGGGACAGAGACCGAGGAGGTCATCCATAAGAGACTGGAAAGAGCCGTTTCGGAGGCAGAGGGTATTGAGGATTATGAATATATCGTAATCAATGATGACCTTAGGACCTGTGTGAAAGAGATTCACAGTATCGTGCAGGCAGCGAAAAGAGTGACTGTGCGTAATGAGGAATTTATCAATAATATCAGAGAAGAACTGAAGGTTCTGTCGAAAGGAGATTAATATGTTACATCCATCTTATACTGATTTGATGAAGGTTGTAAATGCGGACGTAGAGCCGGGAGAGGAGCCTGTGGTAAGCAGCCGATACTCTATTGTTATGGCAACCTCCAAGAGAGCAAGGCAGATTATTGCGGGAGATGAACCCTTAGTGGACGGCACAGGCAAAAAGCCCTTGTCCATTGCTGTGGAAGAGCTTAACGACGGCAAGATTAAAATCATCAACGACGAAGAAGAACAGGCATAATCCAATAAAAGAGAAAGACCGGACTCGGGATTTCTCTTTCTTTCTAATATGAAAACAGCAACTGTTAAAGCAATATAGGAAAGGTATGCATTGATGAAGATTATGTTTGTTTCCTTAGGCTGTGACAAGAATCTGGTAGATACGGAAATGATGCTTGGGCAGCTTTATGAAAAGGGTTATGAGTTTACAGATGATGAAAATGCTGCGGATATCGTAGTGGTAAATACCTGCTGTTTTATCGGGGATGCCAAGGAGGAAAGCATTAATACGCTTTTGTCCATGGCGGAGCTTAGAAAAAGCGGGCAGTTAAAAGCATTGATAGCGGCAGGGTGTCTGGCGCAGCGCTACAAGGAAGAAATCCAGACGGAGATACCGGAGGTAGACGCCATATTAGGGACTATGGCAATCGATGCGGTGACAGAGGCGGTAGACGAGGTACTGACAGGACAGAAGCAAAACCATTACCGTGATATTGATGATGTACCGGTTTACGGCAAAAAGAGAATCGTAACAACAGGCGGTCAATACGCCTATCTGAAAATAGCGGAGGGCTGTGATAAGCACTGTACCTACTGCATTATTCCGAAGGTCAGAGGAAAATACCGTTCCGTTCCCATGGAAAGCCTGATAAATGAAGCTGCGGAACTGGCAGAGGGCGGCGTCCGCGAACTGATTTTAGTTGCGCAGGAGACTACCCTTTACGGCAGGGATTTATACGGAAAAAAGAGCCTGCCCGAGCTGCTTAAAAAACTGGCCGGGATACCGGGGATTTACTGGATTCGTATTTTATACTGTTATCCTGAAGAAATAGATGAGGAACTGATTGCGGCTATCAAGACGGAAGATAAGGTATGCAAGTATCTGGATATTCCCATTCAGCATGCCTCTGACCGTATCTTAAAAAGAATGGGCAGGCGTACCACGAAAGCGGATTTGACGGCTGTTATCGGCAGACTGAGACAGGAGATACCGGATATCTGCCTAAGGACTACGCTGATTACCGGTTTTCCCGGCGAAACAAAAGAGGACCATGAGGAAGTGCTTGCCTTTGTGGACGAGACTGAGTTTGACAGACTGGGGGTATTTCCCTATTCGCAGGAAGAGGATACGCCGGCAGCAGAGATGGAGGGTCAGCTTGAGGACTCTCTAAAAGAAGAATGGCGTGACGAAATCATGGAGCTGCAGCAGGAAATTGCTTTTGAAAAGGCAGCAGACATGGTAGGAAAGGTCCTTACCGTAATGGTAGAGGGCAAGGTTGCAGACGAGGATGCCTATGTGGCGCGTACCTATAAGGATGCGCCGGGTGTGGACGGCTATCTGTTTATCAATACCACAGCCAATCTGATGACCGGGGATTTTGTGAAGGTGCAGGTAACCGGTTCCAACGAATATGATTTGATAGGAGAAATATACCATGAATTTACCGAATAAGCTTACTATTTTCAGAATGATTTTAATTGTCCCTTTTGTGCTGCTTTTGCTTGGCGGCTTCCATGAATGGGGCTGGTTTAGCGCCGTTTTCGGCGGTATTATGGAATATATAGACTATATTGCGCTGGCTATTTTTATTATTGCCAGCCTGACCGATTTGATTGACGGCAAGATTGCCAGAAAGCATAATCTGGTAACCAATTTCGGGAAGTTTATGGACCCTCTGGCTGACAAGCTGCTTGTCTGCTCTGCCATGATATGTCTGGTGGAAATGGGCCGTATTCCGTCATGGATAGTGATTATTATTATCAGCAGGGAGTTCATTATCAGCGGCTTCAGACTGGTGGCCTCCGATAAGGGCGTAGTGATTGCAGCTAATTACTGGGGCAAATTCAAGACTACCTTCCAGATGATAATGGTCTGCCTGATGATTGCCAATATAGAAGCCATACAGCTTTTGACGGACATTGTTATGTGGATTGCACTGGCACTTACCGTTATTTCTCTTGTGGATTATATCTGGAAGAATAAAGGTGTGATGTCAGAGGTAAAATAGAAGGCAGGGAACGAAATGACGGTAGAATTTATTTGCGTGGGAACAGAACTGCTCCTCGGTAATATTGTAAATACCAATGCAGCATTTTTAGCGGAAAAATGCGCGGAAATCGGGCTTTCCTGCTATTATCAGACTGTAGTGGGTGACAATAGGGAAAGACTTTTGCAGACGGTAAAAACGGCAATAGAGCGTTCGGATATCATACTGTTGTCGGGCGGCCTTGGACCTACCGGGGATGATTTGACAAAGGAAACGGTGGCGGAGGCATTAGGGCTTGCCCTCGAAGAAGATAAGGAATCTCACAGGCTGATAGCGGAATATTTTGCAAGGAGAGGCATTACGCCCACGGAAAATAACTGGAAACAGGCGCTTGTTCCCAAAGGGGCAAAGGCTATTGAAAATAAGAACGGCACGGCACCGGGGATTGCCATTGAAAAGGACGGCAGGCATATTATATTGATGCCGGGACCGCCCAATGAGTTAAAGCCTATGTTTCTTGACAGTGTAGTACCGTATCTGCGCGCCCTGGATGAAGCAGTCATAGCTTCTGTTACGGTAAAGGTAGCGGGTATCGGGGAGAGCAGGGCGGAGACTATGGTGTCGGATCTGATAGAAACGCAGGACAATCCCACCATTGCACCCTATGCCAAGACCGGAGAGGTACATTTTCGGGTGACTGCCAGAGCAGAGAGCGATAAACAGGCACAGGAGCTGATTGCACCCATGGTTGAGGAGTTAAAAAAGCGTTTCGGAAACCATGTATATACCACGGACGTGGAAGTAACCCTGGAAAAAGCGGTAGCGGATATGCTGCTTGCCCGGGGGATGACCATGACTGCGGCAGAGTCCTGCACAGGCGGTCTTTTAGCAGCCAGAATGATAAATGTACCCGGAGTTTCTGCGGTGTTTAAGGCAGGTTTTGTGACCTATGCAAATGAGGCAAAGCACAAGCTTATAGGGGTCAGGGAAGAAACACTTTCACAGTTTGGAGCGGTAAGCAGGGAAACGGCAGAGGAAATGGCGGCAGGAGCCGCAAATGCGGCAGAGGCAGAGGTTGCCGTAGCCATAACCGGTATTGCCGGACCGGACGGCGGAACAAAGGAGAAGCCGGTAGGGCTTGTCTATATAGGCTGTTATGTAAAGGGCAGAGTGTGGATTAAAGAGTACCACTTTAGCGGCAGCCGTGCAAAAATCCGTGAAAGCGTGACAGCAGCGGCGCTGGTACAGCTCAGGGAATGCCTGATGGCATAATTTACAGAAACCAGGTGAAGAGGGGAAGATGCCGGTATATCCGGTATTTTTCGGAAATTGGACAAAAGAGAGGGAAACAACAAATGGGAGAAAACAGCAGATTTGATTTTTGTCCCAAGTGCGGGGCGCTTGCAAGAGACGGAGTGTGCCAAAGCTGCGGTTATCAGAATCCGGCAAGTGGGGCGCAAGGTATGGCGGTACAGCAGGCTGATACAGGTCAGCCGGTTCAGAATGCGCAGCCACAGGGAATGGCAGGACAGCAGGCTTATGCAGGGCAGGGGCAGGTACAGCCGGGCCAGCAGCCTTACACAGGAGGCCAACAACCGGCCTATACAGCAGTGCAACAGGGCTATGGGGCAGGCCGGCAGCCATACGCAGGGCAGCCACAGGGAATGGCAGGACAACAGGCTTACGCAGGGCAGGTACAGCCGGGCCAGCAGCCTTACACAGGAGGCCAACAACCGGCCTATA